>CAITNS010000045.1 GCA_903893815.1 uncultured Bacteroidota bacterium | reverse complement strand
TTTTCCTTATTTAATTGCCACTGTCCTATTACATAAATACTGGTTTCAGATAATTGAGTTGCTTCTTTAATTGTAAATGTTAAAATCCCCATGGCTTCCTTTGTAGGATATCCTTTCACATAATTATCATACGTTTTTTGCCAACCATAAGTAATCCCCTTACTACCAATAAATTTTAAACTATCACTTTTCCAATAATATTTCATAAACCCAGCAATATCAGCTTCATTCCAAGCCAATTCCTGAGTTTTCATATTCTTTACCACCGTATTTACCTCAGTTTGTTTAACCTGAGAAAATAAAATAGAGGAATTGACCACTAACAAAAAACAAATTATTTGATTCTTCATAAGGATAGTAAAAGCTGTTAATAATTTTGATTAATTAATACAATAATAAGTAAAAATATAGTAAATTTGCTACTCGTTCTTTAACACGCTTATTAAGAAAAGCTGAGGGAAACGCCCGATGATGCTTTACCAACCCTTACAAAATACAAAGTACGAGTTTGGAATTACGATTAAAAAATCGCAATTCGTAAATCGCAACTCCAAAATTGTAAAGAAGGTGGGAATTCGTCACGCATTTGCGTGAAAAATAAGTCGGAATACATTAGTAAAAAAATAAAATATTATAAAACACTAATCCCTTCTGACTATAAAACAGAAGGGATTTTTTATTGCATAAATTATATGAACACAATACAACAAGAATTAGAAAAAAGAGTATTAGTAATTGATGGTGCCATGGGCTCTATGATTCAACAATACAAACTAGATGAAAAAGATTTTAGAGGAAAACGATTTGCAGATTGGCCAAAAGATTTACAAGGAAATAACGACTTGTTGTCTATTACCCAACCACAAATCATAAAAACCATTCATAAAGAATATTTAAAAGCTGGCGCTGACATTATTGAAACGAATACCTTCAGTGCTACAACTATTGCTATGGCTGATTACGACATGCAAAGTTTAGCTTATGAATTAAATTATGAATCTGCTAAAGTAGCTAAGGATGCCATTAAAGAATTTTATGCAGAGTTCCCTGAATTTGCAGGTGTTCCAAAATTTGTAGCTGGTGCCTTAGGGCCAACTAACCGAACTTTATCATTATCACCAAACGTTAACGACCCAGGTTTTAGAGCCATTACTTTTGATGAATTAGTAACCGCCTATACTGAACAGGTAAAAGGACTAATTGAAGGTGGCGCTGATTTGTTACTAGTAGAAACAATTTTTGATACCCTAAACGCTAAGGCAGCATTATACGCCATTCAAAATTATTGTCAATCCATTGATAGAAAAATGCCAGTGATGGTTTCTGGAACAATTACAGATGCAAGCGGAAGAACTTTATCTGGACAAACCACTGAAGCTTTTTTAAATTCAGTGTCTCATGTTGATTTATTAAGCGTTGGTTTAAATTGTGCCCTAGGTGCTAAAGATATGCGCCCCTATTTAGAAGAACTTTCTAATAAAGCGCCTTTTTACGTAAGTGCTTATCCAAACGCTGGTTTACCAAATCAGTTTGGAGAGTACGATCAGGATGCTCACGAAATGGGACATCAAATAGAAGATTTTTTAAAAGCCGGATTTTTAAATATAGTTGGTGGTTGCTGCGGCACAACGCCTTCGCACATTAAACGTATTGCCGAACTAGCAAAAGAATCAGCTCCTCGTAAAAAACCTGCTGCTGATCATTTAATGCACTTAAGCGGATTAGAACCTTTTACCTTAACTCCAGAAAGTAATTTCATGAACGTTGGAGAAAGAACAAACGTTACTGGTTCTAAAAAATTCTTACGCTTAATTAAAGAAGGAAATTTTGAAGAAGCTTTATCTATTGCCCGTGAACAAGTGGAAGGCGGCGCACAAGTAATTGATGTAAACATGGATGAAGGCATGTTAGATAGCGAACAAGCAATGACAACTTTCTTAAATTTAATTGCATCAGAGCCTGATATTTCACGTGTTCCTATTATGATTGACTCTAGTAAATGGAGCGTTATTGAAGCGGGATTAAAATGTGTGCAAGGAAAAGCAATTGTAAATTCAATTTCTTTAAAAGAAGGCGAAGAAAAATTCATTGAACAAGCTTTAAAAATAAAACAATATGGCGCTGCTGTTATTGTGATGGCTTTTGATGAAGTTGGACAAGCTGATACATTAGAACGTAGAAAAGAAATTTGCAAACGTGCTTATGATGTGTTGGTTGATAAAGTTAAGTTTCCACCACAAGATATTATTTTCGACCCTAACATTTTTCCTGTAGCAACAGGAATGGAAGAACATCGTTTAAACGCCTTAGACTTTTTCAATTCAACCAAATGGATTAAAGAAAATCTTCCTTATGCCAAAGTTAGTGGTGGTGTAAGTAACGTATCTTTTTCCTTCCGTGGTAACGACCATGTGCGTGAAGCTATTCACGGTGCATTTTTATACCATGCTGTAAAAAACGGAATGGATATGGGAATTGTAAATCCTGCGCAATTACAAGTATATGATGATATTGATAAAACATTATTAGAATTAGTAGAAGATGTTTTATTAAATAGAAGAGATGATGCTACAGAGCGCTTGGTTGACCATGCCGAATCCTTAAAAGGAATTACAAAAGAAAAAACAGAGAAAGACGAAGCTTGGAGAAAAGGAACCGTTGAAGAACGTTTAAGCCATGCATTAGTAAAAGGTATTGTTGAATACATTGATGCTGATACCGAAGAAGCTCGTTTAAAATTAGGCAGACCTTTACACGTTATTGAAGGCCCGTTAATGGATGGAATGAATATTGTTGGTGATTTATTTGGACAAGGGAAAATGTTTTTACCTCAAGTAGTAAAGAGTGCGCGTGTTATGAAAAAAGCAGTAGCCTATCTTGAACCTTATTTGTTACAAGAAAAAGCGGACAATGCCAAAGCGGGTATTGTTGGAGATGGCAGAACCAATGCAGGTAAAATTTTAATGGCAACTGTAAAAGGCGATGTTCACGATATTGGAAAAAATATTGTAGGTGTTGTATTAGCTTGTAACAACTACGAAATTATTGATATTGGTGTCATGGTAAGCTGTGATAAAATTTTGGAAGAAGCGAAAAAACACAACGTTGATATTATTGGATTAAGCGGACTAATTACGCCATCATTAGATGAAATGGTTCACGTAGCCAAAGAAATGGAGCGTTTGAAATTTACAACACCTCTATTAATTGGCGGCGCTACAACTTCTAAAGTGCATACAGCTGTTAAGATTGCTCAAAATTATTCAGGACCTGTAGTACATGTAAACGATGCAAGTAAGTCTGTTCCTGTGGCAAGTAGTTTAATTTCTAATGAATTACGCGATGCTTTTATGGCGGATGTGAATAATGATTATGCGCGTGTTCGCGAACAAAATAAAAATGCACAGTCACAAAATAAATTTATTTCAATGGCAGAAGCCCGTCAGAATAAATTCCCAATTGATTGGAACAAAACAGAAATTGTAAAACCAACGTTTACAGGAATTAAAGTATTTGACAATTATGATTTAAAGGAGATTGTTGAATATATTGACTGGACGCCATTTTTCATCTCTTGGGAAATGAAAGGATCATATCCAAAAATTTTAAAAGATCCAACTCGCGGTGCTGAAGCCACTAAATTATTTAACGATGCGCAAGCAATGCTTACTAAAATAATTTCAGAGAAATGGTTAACAGCCAAAGCAGTGATTGGCATTTTTCCTGCTAATACAGTTAACGACGATGATACTGAAGTGTATGATGAACAAGGAAACAAATTGGATACTTTCTACTCTATCCGTCAGCAAAGTAAAAAACCAGCTGGTCAATATAATGTAGCGCTATCTGATTTCATTAAACCTGTCACGCTGAGCGGAGTCGAAGCGCATTCTAAAAACACAGATTACCTTGGCGCTTTTGCATTAAGTACAGGATTTGGGATAGATTCTCATGTAGCTCGTTTTGAAGCTGACCATGATGATTATAGCGCTATTATGTTAAAAGCATTGGCAGATAGATTAGCAGAAGCCTTTGCCGAATTAATGCATAAAAAAGTTCGCAAAGAATATTGGGGCTATGCAAAAACCGAAAATTTCCTAAATGAAGATTTAATAAAAGAAGAATATGCTGGTATTCGTCCGGCCCCTGGCTACCCTGCACAACCAGATCACACTGAGAAAAACACCATTTGGAAATTATTAGATGTTGAGAAAAACACAGGAATAATTTTAACTGAAAGTTTAGCAATGGTTCCAACGGCTGCAGTAAGTGGTTTATACTTTTCACACCCTCAATCTCATTATTTTGGCGTAGGTAAAATAACCAAAGAACAAGTAGAAGATTACGCAAAACGAAAAAACATGGAATTTTCAGTAATTGAACGTTGGTTAGGAAGTGTTTTAGCATATTAATTTTATAAAATGACTGTTGAATTTTTAGTTAAAGAATTAAATTTATTGCCTCATCCCGAAGGTGGTTACTACAAAGAAACTTATCGTTCGAAAGGAAAAATACCTCATGCCTTCTTATCTCCTGAGTTTTCTGGTGATAGAAATATGGCAACAGGAATTTATTTTTTAATTGAAAAAGGAAATTTTTCGGCACTACACAAGATTAAAAGCGACGAAACTTGGCATTTTTATTATGGAGATGCGCTGGAAGTGATTGAAATTGATTCAAATGGAAATCTTAATTTGACTCAAATTGGTTCAAATCTTTCAAAAGGAGAAAGCTTTCAATATACCGTTAAAGCAAATACTTGGTTTGGTTCAAGAGTAAGCAATAATGGCAATTATTCTTTAGTTGGCTGTACGGTCTATCCTGGCTTTGATTTTAATGACTTTGAATTAGCTAAACGCAAAGACTTAATTAAATTATTTCCACTGCATAAAAATATCATTACAGAATTAACTAGGGTATAGTTTTTCCAACAACAAAATAGGGTTTATTAAATTCACCTCTAACTAAATGACTATGAGAGTTTTTAGTGAAATACAATATCAAACTTCAAGCCATTGATATTTGGGAATCAAGAGATTTATCAGTTGATTATATTACTAATAAAAAAAATTACGTTTTATTTGAAGGCGGCGAAGATGCCTCTGTTTCTGGTGAAGCTCGTAGAGCAGGTGCTTGAAAAGAATATACAGGGCATGTAGCGGCAATTGCTTTATATAGTAATAAAGCTTATGAACGAATTATTGGTGGTTTGTTTTTAAAAATCAATAAACCTATTGTTCCAACAGAATTCTTTGATGATAGAGAAAAAGCCATTGCTTGGCTAAGAATCATGCAAAAAAGCGTGCATTAATTGTTGTTATTTTATTAGCATTTTTTAGTATCTATTTTTACAATATATCGTTACTTTTATAGAACTACTATTTATTAAAATTATGCGATATCTATATTCCTTACTTTTTATTTCACTATCTGTTACTATTGCTTTTTCTCAAAGTTTACCTCCAGGTACATATACAAGTAATAATAAAAAGGCCATATCTTTATTCGAGGATGGCAAAAAAATGCTTGATATAAGAAATTATGAAAAAGCTGAATCAAAATTTAACGATGCTATTTCAAAAGATCCGAATTTCATAGAAGCTTACGCCTTACTGGGCGTAATATTTATTGAAACAAATAATAATCAAAAAGCAATTGATAATTTTAAAAAAGCACTTTCTCCTTACTACGTAAATAACTATTATCAATTAGCTGAATTACAATTTCATTCTGGACAATACACTGACGCCAAAATAAATTTAGAGAAATATCTTTCCTTCCCGAGAATAAATCCTTCAATCAAAGAAGAAGCTGAATTTTTACTTAAATCAGCGAAATTTGCAGAAGCACAAATTGCATCTCCTCTTCCAATTAAACCTATAAATATGGGAGAAAGAATAAATTCAGCTCAGGAGGAATATTTGCCTAGCATGAGTGCAGATTTAAAGTACTTTATTTTTACCAGAAATTATTTAGATAGACGAAATTGTGAAAACGAGCCTGACCAAGAAGATTTTTGTATGTCTGTAAACAATGAAAAGTCAGTACCTGTTATAGAATTAAATTCTAATTGTAATGAAGGCGCCCCCTCTTTATCTGTAGCTGGTAATTTTATGTTTTTTGCGGCGTGTGGCGATCAAAATTTAGTATATCTTGGAAATAATAAAGGTTATGGCAGTTGTGACATTTTTTATACAGAAAAAATTAATGGAAAATGGACAAAACCTCAAAATGTTGGTCCTCCAATAAATACGGCTAACTGGGAAACTCAACCAAGTTTTAGCAGCGATGGTAAAACACTTTATTTTGTTAGAGGAGGAAGTAGAAATCATGTAGGTGATATTTACTTTTCAGAAATTGGAAATGATGGGAAATTTAAAGAACCAATAAAGCTAGGTGATAATATAAATACATTAAAAAATGAACAGTCAGTTTTTATTCATCCAGATAATAAAACTCTCTATTTTAGTTCAAATGGTAGAGTTGGAATGGGCAAAACAGATATTTATATGAGTAGAAAACAAGAAGATGATAGTTGGGGGCCTGCAATTAATTTAGGATATCCTATAAATACAGTAGACCAAGAATTTAAATTAGTTGTAAGCCCTGATAGTAAACACGCATATTTTTCGAGTAAAAGAGAAGGCGGATTTGGCGAATTAGATTTATATGAATTTGAACTACCTGAAGCATTGAGACCCGAAAAAATCACTTATGTAAAAGGTCACACATTTAATGCTAAGACTAAAGATAACCTTGAAGCGATTATTGAATTAATTGATTTAGAAACACAACAATCCGTAACAAGTGCCTATAGCAATAGTGCAGGAGAATTTTTAGTAACCTTAACGTCTAACCACAATTATTTAGTTAATGTTAGTAAACCAGGTTTTTTATTTTACAGCGACAATTTTTCTTTAAAAGATAAAGTAGCAGATTACAACAAACCTTATCAATTACAAATTCCTTTGCAACCAATTGATACTGGAATCATTGAATTAAAAAACATCTTCTTTGATGTGAATAAAGCGGATTTGAAAGCTGAATCAAAAGCAGAGTTACAAAAAATTATTGCTTTCTTAAAAGCAAATCCAACATTAAAAGTTGAGTTTAGCGGGCATACAGATAATAGCGGAGATAAAGTATTTAATAAAACCTTATCAAACAATAGAGCAAAAGCTATTTATGATTATGTCATTGAAAAAGGTCCTATCCTAGCTGCAAATTTATCTTATAAAGGATATGGCGACACTAAACCAAAAGCACCAAATGATTCTCCTGAAAACAAAGCCAAAAACAGAAGAACAGAATTAAAAGTATTAGCAAAATAACATGATCATAGGTAAAAACATTAAAAAGCAATACGGCTCGCTAGAGGTTTTAAAAGGAGTTGATTTACATATTCAACCTTCCGAAGTCGTTTCTATTGTTGGTTCTTCGGGTGCTGGCAAAACAACCCTATTAACTATTCTTGGAACACTCGATAAGGTAACTTCAGGAGAAATTTTATTTAATGGTGTAAATATTACTTCCTTAAACGAAAAAAAATTAGCTGCTTTTAGAAATCAACATATTGGTTTTGTATTTCAGTTTCACCACTTATTACCTGAATTTACAGCATTAGAAAATGTTTGTATTCCTGCTTTCATCAATAAAACTTCAAAAAAAGAAGCTGAATTAAAAGCTAACGAATTACTAGATTTATTAGGATTAAGACACCGAGCCAATCACAAACCTTCAGAATTATCTGGCGGCGAGCAACAACGCGTAGCTGTTGCCAGGGCTTTAATAAATAACCCTAAAGTTATTTTTGCAGATGAACCTAGTGGAAATTTAGATAGTGAGAATGCCCAAAATTTACATCAATTGTTTTTTAAGTTAAGAGATGAATTAAAGCAAACTATTGTGGTTGTAACTCACAACGAAATATTAGCAAATATGGCTGATAGAAAACTAATTATGAAAGACGGGTTAATACAGTGAAAATAATTAAACAAATATTTCACAACAAAATAGACACTACTGCATACGTTGGTAATAGTGCGGCTGCTTTTGACGAAAGAGAGCGAACTACAATTTTTTCGGTGGAATTGCGAAGGCTTTTCGAGGGAGAAAAAGATTGGAGTTGGTCTTTCGTCTTGAATTTTTGGTTCTTTTTTTTCAAGAAAAAAGAACGAGGGGAAGTGAAATTTCAACTGCTACTAATCAAATAACACTATCAGTTTCCTCTCTAACATATCTATTCCCGAACTAAGAGCAATTATTCACCGAAGAAATGCTAAAAAGTTGTCCAGAGTAAATCGCATTTTACTTTGGATAAACTATGTCTTTATTGTTAGTTTAATAAGTGCTATTGCCTCAAAATATATTTCGCCTGACCATTTTTGGGTATTGGCATTTTTTGGATTGGGATTCCCCATCATTGTATTTGTAAATATTTGTTTTGCTATATATTGGTTTGCTCAATTTAGAGTTCACGCTGCGTTTTCATTTATTGCTGTTTTATTGAGTGCTAAAACTTGTTTAGGCTTTATACAATTTGATTTTACATCAGATGCCGTTTCCAATAAAGACATTAAAGTGATGAGTTATAACTCTATGTTGTTTGATTTATATAATTGGACAAAAAATACTCAAAGCCGTAATATTATTTTAACCGCTTTAGCTGAAGAAAATCCAGATATCTTATGTTTACAAGAGTTTTATACTTCGGAAGAAAAAGGTGATTTCAATAATATTGATACGATGACAGGTTTATTAAATGCTAAAAACCATCATATAGAATATACAACAACTTTAAGAGGAAATGACCATTGGGGTATAGCCACTTTCACAAAATTCCCCATCATCAAAAAAGGAAAAATTGAATTTAATACAAGTGCTAATAATCTTTGTATATATTCAGACATCGTCGTTAAAAAAGATACGATTCGTGTTTATAATATGCACTTGCAATCTATTCGTTTTCAAAAAGCAGATTACAAATTTTTAGATCAAGTGAAAAATGATACGGTTGATACTAAAGATGAAGTTGAAAAAAGTAAAAACATATTACGTCGTTTAAAAAGAGCTTTTACAAAAAGAGCAATCCAAGCAGATGCTATTGCCGCTCACATTGCTAGTTGCAAATACAAAGTGATTGTTTGTGGAGATTTTAATGATACTCCAGCTTCCTATGTTTACAATACAGTACGAGGCAATTTAAAAGATGCTTTTGTTGAATCAGGCTCCGGCTTTGAACAAACCTATGCAGGCAAGTTTCCAAGATTTAGAATCGACTATATCTTGCACAGTAAAGAATTTACAAGTAAACAATATCACCATTTAGCTGAAACGTTGACTGACCACTACCCTATTGTGAGTTATGTTTCTTATGAATAATAGAATTGAGCTTAAAATATTGCTAGTATCCTAAAGGCTACTAATCAAAAAACAACCAATTTACTCCAAATTTAAAGGCTCTATCGTTTTGTAAATAGCCAGGAGTTAAAGAATAATTTCCGCCAAGCAATCCTTGTGTGACGTGATCAATCTTAACAAAGATTCGAACTGGCTTGATTCGTGCATTTAAAAAGAAATCAACGTAAGGATAATCGCCCACTGTTTTAGTAGTTTGCACATAATACTGATTAGTCATAGGCATATAAGCATATCCATAAAACGAACTAAAGTACTGAGCATTAAATCCTATTTGAATTTGTAAAGCACGTTTAAATAAGTTACCTTGATAGTACAATGCACCATTAATAACATGATTTGGCAAACTAATAATTGCCTGATATGAAGAACTTTGGTAATTATACTTTGCATTAATACCCAAATGCTTAAACAACAAAACATCTTTGTGAATAAAAGCCGAAATATTTTGAATACCAATGGGAGTTTGTTCTGGAACAGCTAATTCATTAAAATAAATAAAGTTTTTTACATTCTGATAAACCACACCGATATCAAAACGATTATCATTTGTGCTAATAGAAAACAAAGCCTGTTGTTTATCAATAGGCGAGAAATTATTATTCCATACATAATGATTGCTTAACCAATTATTAAATATAAAATCAGGGTGGCGTTTTTCGATGCTTGCATTTAATTTTATGACAAATGGGACTTTAGCTATATTTTGTTTGTAGCTATTATTAATTTCTAAAGTATAATCATTTTGATTAGAGCCTTGAGCAACATAGTTGGCTTTTACAAAACCAGTATACTTATTTTTACTCACGTATAAACCAGCATTTACAATATGATTCATAAATGTAGAATCTAAATATTGATACACTTGATTAATTTCGTTTTTATAACCAATCTTTAATTTAGTATTGATAGGATTAATCTTTAAAGTATAATTTAATGCATTGTTGATGGTTCGCCAATGAGTTGAATCTTTTGTAGAAACAGTATCTAAATAAAACACCTTATAAAAGGACTCTTCACCACTGTTAACATCAGCAAACTTCGAATAATTACCCGAATAATTAAATTGATAGTCTATAAAATGAGAAAGTACCGAAGAACTATCGTCGCTTTTATTTAACCTAAACCAAGGATTAAAATCAAAAGTGGTATTTCTTAATTCGCGTTTTGCATAATTTAAATTAACTGGTAGTAAAAATTTATTGATTGAAACATTTTCTAAAAACAAAGTATCGTTTGAGATGCCTCCGTTTTCTTGATGTTTTACTTTATTATATAATACGTAAGCATAATACCCTACTCTATTATTTTTTGAAGAATAGTTTGAGGTTGTATAAAAATTATTAGTAAAACTTTGTTGTTTTTGATAAAAACCAATACCACTATAACGATTAAAACCCAAGGTAATATTTAATTTATTTTTAAAGGTGTTTGAAAACAACAATTTAAAGGCTTGTTCTTGCTTGCTTCCGGCAATTCCTGTTAAACTAGCATAAGGCCCTTTTGTTTGGTAATACTTTACATCATCAGCACTTATCATGTCATTTTGATAAGGTGTGGTAAATAAATTAAAGCCAAGTGCTTTAGATTGATAATTAATATATAAAGGAGCAGATGGCATTCCTAAATGACCGTTCGTATTTCTTGGAAAATAATTCTGAAAATTAGTAATGCTCGTATCAATCTTAGAATACAAAAACTGTTGCAAGTTTTTTTTATCTGCATGAGTCAATGTATTAATAAAACTACTATCTGTTGGATAATTTACCTGTGATGTTAATGAATAAGATACAAACCATAAGCATAGTAATAATTTACTACAAAAAGTATGTTTATGTTTACTCATTAAACCCAGAAAATGAAAACTTAAAATTTATCGAAGAAATGCTCTTCAACGTCAAAGGTAGATTTAATTCCGACTTGCTTATAATCTGTCTCCAACCATTTTGAAGCTGTTTGACGTCCACGTTCTTTTAAACTTAATAAAAAGTCCCAAGAGGTGTTCATTTTACTGCTATAACTCAACTGACTTAATGCATCATATCCAGAAATAGTGTGTACAAAAATCTCTCTATTTGCTTTATCATCCGTTTTTAAAATCCCATTCCTCAACAATTCGTTTCGATAGTGAATTAATTTCATTTCGTTTATCAAACTGCTATTAAATGAAATTTCGTTTACTCGATCAGCAATATCTCTTGCAGAAGTAGGCACTGAACCTATATTAATAGAATTAATTTTAATTAAAACAATATCATGCAAATTTGTATTGGTAATTAAAGGGAAAATTGGAGGATTACCCATGTAACCACCATCCCAATAATATTCGCCATCTATTTGCACTGCTTGAAATAATTGCGGCAAGCAAGCTGAAGCTAAAACAGTATCTACTGTGATATCTTTATTGCCAAAAATTTTAGCTCTATTGGTTTTAACGTTGGTAGCACAGATGAACAGCTTCTTTTTGTTATACATCTGCAGCTCTTTAAAATCAATCAAATCTGTTAAAATATCACGTAAAGGATTATAATTTAAAGGATTAAAATTATAAGGAGACATATACTGAGTCATATTATTAAATAACATATACCCCGGAGAATTATGAATATCTCCATCGCTAAATAATTTATCGAAAGTACTAGGTTGAAAAAAGCTACCTGCCTGTGCAACCTTACGCCACAATGTTTCCAATAATTCTTTTGCTTTTTTTGGTCCACCAATATGCAAACCATAAGCACAAACAACTGCATTAACAGCGCCAGCGCTAGTGCCACACATAGCATCAGCTACAATATGTTCAGCCTCCAATAATCTATCTAAAACACCCCAAGTAAATGCTCCATGAGCACCTCCACCTTGCAAGGCGATACCAACTTTTTTAATTCCTTCCGAACTACTCATTTAATTGAATACTATTTATAAATGTTAAACCAATTTAGCATATCAATAGACTACCAAATATAGCTAAATAATTAAACTAAGAAAATAAATTAAGACGAGTATTAACAATCATTAGATTAATAATCCCTTGATGAGGCTACAAATTCTCCTTCACAAATTTCAACATCTTGTTATATAAGTGGGTTCTGGTATAACCACCATAAATACCATGATTTTTGTTAGGATAGGTCATAAAATCAAAAGTTTTGTTGTTTTTAACTAAAGCATTAGCCAATTCCATCGAATTTTGATAATGCACATTATCATCGCCGCTACCATGAATTAATAAGAAATTTCCTTTCATTTGCTTAGTGAAATTTACAGGCGAATTATCTTCGTAACCACTTTTATTATCCTGTGGCTTGCGTAAAAAACGCTCGGTGTAAATATTGTCGTAAAATTTCCAGTTTGTTACTGGAGCTACCGCAATTGTTGATTTAAAATATTCTGCTCCTTTAGTAATTAATAACGATGCCATATAACCACCGTAACTCCAACCTTGGAAACCAATGCGTATTTTATCAACATAAGGTAATGCTCCTAAATATTTTGCGGCATCTATTTGATCCAAAGTTTCTAATTTACCTAATTGCAAATACGTGCAGTGTTTAAATTCACGTCCGCGACCTAAAGTTCCTCTACCATCCACACAAACCACCATATAACCTTCTTGATTTAATAAGGAATGCCACCAAAAATCAAAGGTTTCCCATGCATTATTACATTCATTTGAGCCAGGACCATTGTAGGCAAACATATAAACAGGGTATTTTTTAGTAGCATCAAAATTTTGTGGTTTCATCATCCATCCGTTCAACTCTACACCATCTGTATTTTTAAACGTAAAAAATTCTTTAGTAGAAAGGGAATATTCTTTCATTTTTGCTTTTAAAGCCGCGTTATCTTCTAATACTTTGATTAGTTTTCCATCTGCACTGTGTAATTCGTAAACTGGTGGCGTATTAGCATTTGAATAAAAACTTACATAATATTTTAATCCTGTACTAAAATCAGCACTTGACGTTCCTTGAGCTGTTGATAAGCGTTTTTTAGAAGTCCCATCTAATTTAATACTGTAAATATCTCTATTGATTTGGCCTTGTTCAGTAGAAATATAATATAAGGTATTTAATTTTTCATCATAACCATTAAATGAAATCACATCCCAATTTCCTTTCGTAATTTGATTGACTAATTTTCCTGTGTTATCGTAATAGTATAAATGATTGTAATTATCAGCTTCACTACTCCAAATAAATCCTTTGTTATTAGGAAGGAAAATTAAATCATCTGTAATATCAATATACGTTTTAGACTCTTCATTTAAAATAGTTTTTGTTGAACCGTCAGTTGCATTTGCATACATCAACTCTACTTTGTTTTGTAAACGGTTCATGCGTTGTAATGACAAGGTATTCTTATCGGTTGTCCATTGAATACGAGGAATGTAAATATCCGTTTCTTTACCGATATCTACCATAATTGTTTTATTTCCTGCTAAATCATACACATAAACAGATAATACAGAATTATCTTCTCCAGCCTTGGGATATTTAAAAGTTACTTTATCAGGATACAGATTGTTATTATATTCATCAAATGAATACTCTTTTACTTTGCTTTCATCAAAACGAACAAAAGCTAATTTGCTGCCATCTGCATTCCATTCAAAATAATTGGCTTTACTAAATTCTTCTTCATAAACCCAATCTGCCCAACCATTTTTAATTTCGTTGTTTTTTCCATCTGTTGTTACTTGAGTTTCTTTTCCATTATCTAAATCTTTAATAAATAAATTATTAGCACGTACAAAAGCTACTTTATTGCCAACTGGCGAAAATGTGGCAAACATTTGTTTACCATTATCCGATAAAGGCATTGTTTTTCCTGTTTTAATATCATACACATAATTTGTTTCAACAGATGAACGACGGTAAATACCTTCAGATTCTGTTGAAAAAAACAATTTGGTTTCATCTGGACTAAAAGAATAATCGCTGATATTAATGGTTTTATCTCCAACTTTCACATCAGCACCTTTTACTAAAACCGCTACTTTTTTTCCTGATTTCAACTCATATTTTACAATATTATCAAAATCACCTTCTTTTTCAAGATCAGTATAATGTAACCCATCTTTCATGGCATTAAACGCCCCCACAGAAGCTGGCATAAAAGCATATTTACTCCAAATATCCTCAACAGATATTGTTTTTTGAGCATAGCAGTTTATAGACACTATCGAAAAAACCGCAACAGAAAGAAAAAAAGACTTCATAAAATGGTGTTTTGTTTATTTAAAGTGCTAAGATAATGATTGCTCCCTATTAACAAACACTATTTTACTCAAACGGTTGCATTATTAAATAAATGACTAAAATGTTACATGAATTTTTATTAGCTTAGCGTTAAATAAACTAAACTATGCAAATTTTCAAAACCATTATCATCGACGACGAAGAAAATAGCCGTAGCAATACTAAAAGTATGTTAGCTAGCTATTGCCCAGAAATAGAAGTAATTGCTGAGGCTTCGAGCGGAATGGAAGGTAAAAAATTAATTCAGGAATTAAAACCTGACGTGGTTTTTTGCGACATTAATATGCCTGGAATGACAGGTTTAGAGATGATTGATGGTTT
Organism: uncultured Bacteroidota bacterium; assembly: GCA_903893815.1. GTDB lineage: Bacteria > Bacteroidota > Bacteroidia > B-17B0 > Aurantibacillaceae > UBA4416. The sequence continues at coordinate 65,148 of CAITNS010000045.1, read as the reverse complement.
AGTACACCGCGACTTTTGCTTAATATTTTTAACAGCTTACAGCGAACATGGCATCAATGCTGTAAAAGCAGGCGCTATTGATTATTTATTAAAACCGTTATTGTTAAGCGAATTACAAGGTGCAGTTAAAAAAGTGGTAAAACACTATGAGCAAAAAGGCGGAACTGCTTCGCCAACTGGAAATGACAAAAACTTAGTATTAATTAACCATAGCAAAGGCTTTACATTAATTGATTATAAAGACATTATTTGGTTAGAAGCATCTGATAATTACACAAATATCTTTTTAAATAACGCTAAAAAAATTGTGGCTTCAAAAACTTTAAAAGAGTTTGAATCTATTTTGCCAACTAATGTGTTTTTCCGTATTCACCGCTCATCTTTAATCAATATTGATTTCATTAAGGAATATTCAAATGCGGAAGGCGGAACTATTATTATGGCAGATGGAACAAGTATTCAAGTATCTAAAGCTCGTTCACAGGAGTTTGCAGAGTTTTTAAAAACAAGAGCAGTTACTCCAAAATAAATTAATTGAAATTAAATTTATTTAAACACTATCGTCTCTAAAAAACGACGACTTGTAAGAACCTCTATTTCCGAAAAATAAAAATCGTTTAAATCTTCGGTTAAAATGCATTTACAGCCACTATTAAGTGCGGAATAATACTGTAAACCATCTTCAAAATCGTGGATTTTCTTATTCAAGTTTGTATCTCTTACCGTTTTATCATTCACCGTTGTGATTTGTAATTTACTAATCAATAAATCTATTTTATGTCGCGCTTGCACATTACCACATTTTTTTTCAGCAAAATAATACGCAATTGCTAAACATAATGGCGACGTATAAAACTTATATTTTGAATTATCTGCTAAGCTTAAAACTCTTGAACTAAAAGTAAACACAGGATATTCTTTATTTAAAACAGATATCAAAATATTAGCGTCTAAAAACACTTTCATTTTTTACGTTTTTTGTATTCATCTTTTATAGAAGAACGTTTTTTAGGAGATGTTTTATACTCTGCGGTGCCTTCAGCAACAGAATTTACCCAATCAGCTACTGGAAAATCCTCTAGAGATTGGTAATGATTAGATGTAATTTTATCTAATAAATGCTCCATCAAGCGAGATAAACTGATATTTTGAGATTCAGCGTATCGTTTAGCTTTTTCTATAATTTGCTTATCAAATGATAACGTGATTTTTGCATCCATGTCAATAATTTTTTAATCTATACGACAAAAATAATAAATCTATACGTATAATCAAAAAAACAACTCATTTTTTCATTAAAGCCTTTATAAAAGGCAAGTTTAACATATTTTTCTTATTTTTATGTACTTTATATGTTACAAAAAAACATACTTCAATTTATTATTTGCGCCTGTCTATTTGCGATAAATAGTAATGCTCAAAATCGAAGCTTTTCGTTTCAGCATTATGGACCAGAAGACGGATTAAGTAATGCTAATGTTTTTGCTATAAAGCAAGATAAACATCATATACTATACTTAGCTACCGAAAATGGCGTCTATAATTTTGATGGTTATAAATTTGAAAAAATAAAACCAAAAATCCCTCTTAAATCTAATTACATCAGAAATATTGGATTTAATAGCGCTGACAATTTAATCATTATCAATCGTAGAGAAGGAATTTACGAATACAAGAAAAAAGAAAACGACGCTTCTCTTTTAAAAAACCTAGTGTTTGATAACTCTGTTGATGAATTGATATTGGATGCAAATTACGGATATTCATTAAACGATCAAATATCGGTATCATCAACCGAATTAAAAACGGGAACTGTATATGAAGACAATGTAAAAAAAGCAGACAATAACAATCAAGCATTTGCCATTTTTAAAACTAAACAAAATCAAGTATTAGTTGGGAGAACAGATGGTTTATATCAGTTTAAAAATGGGGTTCAAGAAAAAATAAATATTGGAAAAACAATCCCCATTTATTCTATTACAGAAGATACAACTGGGACATTATATATAGGAAGTGATAATGCTATTTTATGCATTAAAAATAATGAAATTATTAAAACTATCGCGGTAAAAACTCAAAAGGCAACTAGCTTTTTTAGTGCTAATAACACGGCTCGTGTAAGTAAATTAATTATCGACAAATACCAACGTCTTTGGTTCACAAACAATCCTGATGATAATTTATATGTTATTGAAAACAATATCATCTTTGATGCCTTTGATTTATTGGGTATAGACAAAGTACTAATTAATTGTATTTATAAAGATACCGACGATCATATTTGGATAGGAACCTTTAATGATGGTGTATACTTTATTCAAAATCCTCAATTACAAAACTTCTCCTTTACATCTGGTCGAAAAATATTACCAGTTAGCAGTGCAGCATTTGTAGAAAAAAGCATTGTGGTTGGAACAAATAATGGCTTATTTATTTTTGATGAAACAAATAACAACACTCAAACTATAATTGCTCCAGATGAGTTGTTTAACGAAACGGTTTATGGTATTCATACTTCAGGAAAAGAAGTCATCTATTCTAAAACAAACTCAGCTAATAATAAAAAAGGGTCATTTTTATTGAATAATTCTTTCTATAATTTTTCTCCAATTGCATCTCGTTTATTTTCATATTGCCAAAACCCAGAAGAAGCCTATATGGCAGATGGGACCGCTACTTTATATAAAATAAAAAACTATAAGTCAGAGAAGTACATGGTTATTGACACCCTTATTTCTTATCCCGATTATAGAACCAAAATCAATACTATTTTCGAACTAAATGATAATCTCCTTGTTGGAACATCTGATGGATTAAGTGTGTATTCTTTAAAAACAAAAAGCTATAAAAACTATCGTAATCAATTGTTTAGTTTCGGTATTAACGATATTAAACACTTCCAGAACAAAACTTACTTAGCACATGAAAACGGCATCACGATTTTCGAAGACTCTATCCTAATACAAGAAATTGGTACGCAACAATTAACCGCAGTTAAAAAAATAAAATTTTATCAAAACCGAATATGGATTGCCACTTTAGATGGCTTGTTTATCTGCGATAACAAATTTCAACCAATAGTCATTTATAATAAATCAAACGGATTGTTATCAAACACTATCAACGATGTTGTATTTAACGGCAACAATTGTTGCATTTGTAGTGATAAAGGAATTACAATATGCGCTATCAATGATCTATTAAAACAAACAAGACCAGCAAATAAGTTATTTATAACAAGTATTGATGCGGAAGGAAGTATTATAGAACTACAAAACAATAAATTAAATTTAACCAGCGCTCAAACTGATGTGATGATTAGTTTTTCTAGTCCACTATATGTAAAACCTAACAAACAATATTACCGTTATAGATACAATAGTAATAAAGACAAAGGATGGTTTGATTTAGAAAACCGGCAAATCCACTTAACATCAATTAACGGAGGAACACATCAACTAGAAATTATCTATTCCTACGATGGATTTAATTGGTCTGACCCTATTTATATCACCATAAAAAAAGAAATTCCTTTTAAGCAAACCATTTGGTTTACGCTATCAATCATTTTTGGAGCACTACTCTTTATAATTATTGTAGCTGTTATTGTTGTTAAACGTGTGCGAACAAAAGCTACTAGAAGAGTGCAAGAAGATCGCCAAGTAAATTTACTGAAACATCAAGCAATGAATTCGTTAATGAGTCCGCACTTTATTTTTAATTAATTAACTTCTATTCAAAATTACATCAACTTAAACGACTCTTTAAAAGCGAGTGAATACCTTGCTAAATTTTCTAGATTAATCAGAATGATTATCGAAAAAGCTTCGCAAAGCGAAATTGCTTTACATGAAGAGTTAATACGATTAAATTATTATTTGGATTTAGAAAAAGAACGATTTAAAGGAAAGTTTGATTTTCATTTAGATGTGGCTCAGGATATTAATACGCTAGATATTAAAATCCCTAATATGATTATTCAACCTTATGCCGAAAACTCGATTATACATGGTATTTTACCTAAACATAAACATGGTAATTTATACATCCGTTTCAAAAAACAAAACGAAAAAACTTTATTAATTATTATTGAAGATGACGGTATTGGATTTAATAAGGCCAAAGAAAATGCGAAAGCTGGTCACAAATCGCTAGGAACGAAAACAATTGAAAATATATTGGAATTGAATACAAAACTGACTGGAAAGAATCAAAAAGTGGTGATAATCGATAAATCTGAATTATCACCCGCCGAACAAGGTACAAGAATCACAATTTCTTTGCAGATTTAATTTTTGAAAATAATTAATATAAATTAACAAATAACAACATCATAAGCGCATAACTTTTGCATTTAATTGAGAATCAAAAAAAACATATTCATATTACTATTTAGTGTTTTACTGTGTAATTTAAATGCACAGATAAAACCATCAAATTTATTACCTGATACAACATTCATTTGTGCGGGTGATTCATTTTTAATTAAGTTCACTGAAGATCAAGTAAGCAAAAATGCCACCTATCAATTAAATACAAGTTATGGCATCATTGTAAATACAAAACAATTTTACATCAAAAAGAAAGGCACTTACTCAATAAAAATTATTGATGGAAAAAGAACACTTATAGATACCACCTATTTAAAGTTTAACGAAAGACCTAAAATCCGCATCAGAGATACCATTATTTGCGGCAATCCAATAACTATTACCGCAAATAACAAAAACTATAAATACGCTTGGAGTGCAGGGGAAACTAGCGACCAAATAAAAATCGAAAAACCAGGAATGTATTGGTTAAAAAGCAATAACAAAGGTTGTACTTATATTGATACATTTAAAGTAAGTTCTGCAAATGCCGTAGTACCTAATTTTGGTAAAGAAATTTTAGTTTGTGAAAACGAGCCTAACAAAATTCTATCGGTTAAAGCTCCTTCAGATGTAAAATTATTTTGGAATACAGGCTCTAATACATCAAGTATCACAGCTACTAAAGAGGGTTTATATTGGGTAATTAGCACATCCAAAACTTGTGGTATTAGAACAGATAGCGTGGTTATTAAATATAAAAATTGCGATTGTGATGTTTATATCCCTAATAGTTTTACGCCAAATGACGATGATAGAAATGATGTTTTCTCTCCTATATTTCAATGCGAATACAATTACTTTTCGTTAACTATTTTTGACAGATGGGGTAACACCGTTTACACATCTACCAATATTAATGCTAAATGGGATGGTAAATTTAAAGGAAATCCTTGTCCTGATGACGTTTATGTTTATCGCTTAGAAGCCATTCAAAGAGGTAACGATAAAAAACTAGTTCGCAACGGACATATTTCTTTATTTAGATAATGAAATCAAAATTTAGGTTATACTTAATAGTGACCGTTTTTTCGAGCATCTTTACGATTCATTCTATTTTTTCGCAAGAGGATTTAGTTCAAATTCGTCCCTTTGGTACAAATCCTGGTAATTTAAAATTGATGTTTTATGATCCAGGAAACATTACTGAGAAAGCTCCATTAGTGGTAGTTTTGCATGGTTGCACACAAATGGCAAAATCCTGCGCCGAACAAAGTGGTTGGAATAAATTAGCAAAACTGCATCAGTTTTATGTTTTATATCCTGAGCAAATCATCATCAATAATCCTGAAAATTGCTTTAATTGGTACCGTGCTTCCGACCAAAGTCGTGATAAAGGCGAGCCTGCATCTATCATGCAAATGATAACACATTTAAAGAAAAATAAAAACATTGATAGCACTAAAATTTATGTGATTGGTCTTTCGGCAGGTGGTGCCATGAGTAGCATTATGATGGCAGTTTTTCCTGAAGTATTTGATAAAGGTGGAGTGATGGCTGGCGGCCCCTACAAATCAGCTGAATCTGTTATGAAGGCCGGGACTTCCATGGTGGGTATGGTTTCTAAATCGCCTGAAGATTGGGGAGATTTAGTTCGAAAAGAAAACCCAAATTACAAAGGCAAGTATCCGAAACTAATTGTTTTTCACGGTGGAATTGACCTAGTTGTCAGCACTAATAATTCCAATCAACTCATTAAACAATGGACTAATATTCACAATGCCGATTATGAAGAAGATGAGCATTATGAGCGTTTTAGAAATGATGAAGATATTGAATGTACCATTTACAAAAACAATCAACAAGAAGAAATAGTGCGTTATTACCGAATCAGAGGCATTGGTCATGCTTTACCAATTGATACAGGTAGTTGCTCTACACAAGGAGGGAAAACAGGGTTATTCGCAATTAACAAAGGGTTTCATAGTACATTTTGGGCAGCACAATTTTTCGGACTCATCAAAACACCTTATCAAATTATTGGCGAAACAATAGTAAAACCAAAAACAACCAATCTCACCTACTCCGTTCCTTTTCATCAAGGTTCAAAATACCTTTGGAATATGCCTGCAGGTATGTGGATTAGCAATGGAAAATACACCAATTCAACCACGGTTGATATAGATTATCAAAGTGGATATTTAGAGGTTACAGAAACCGATGCAAACGGCTGTAAATTAGAGCCTTGCAAATTATGGATTGAAGTGAAGGAATAGTCTAAAAAGATTTCATTTTTCAAGAAAAACCCCCTAAATTCACTACTTTATTAATATTTAGGTGACTTTAAAGAAAATACTTTTATTTCCTTTTGCTGTAATTTATGGCATTATCACCTCGTTGCGTAATTTATTATACGATTGGAAATTTTTAAAAAGTAAATCTGTTGACATACACACTATTTGTGTTGGAAATTTGGCAGTTGGTGGTACTGGAAAAACACCTCATGTGGAGTATTTAATTAATATATTACAAAACGACTTTAAAATAGCCATACTTAGTCGCGGTTACAAACGTAAAACATCTGGCTTTATTCAGGCAACAAATTTAAGCACAGCATTTGATATTGGCGACGAACCATTGCAATACAAAACAAAAAATCCTCAATTAGAAGTTTGCGTAGATGCCAATAGAGTTAATGGCATTAAAAAAATATTAGAATTTCCTGAGCCTCCAAAAGTGGTGATTTTAGATGATGCCTTTCAGCATCGTGCTTTAAACTGCGAACTGAAAATTGTGATAAGTGAATACAATAACTTGTATTTAAACGATTGCATGATGCCGGCTGGTTATTTAAGAGAATCAAAAAAAGGCATTGAAAGGGCTGATATTATTATCGTCAGTAAAACACCTGATAAAACAACAGCCATTGAAATTAGAAATGTAATTAAAGATTTAAAACCATTAGCACACCAACAATTATTTTTTACTTGGTTAAAATATGGCGAATTAAAAGGCTTTCAAAATCCTACTGATACCATTGATACTTTAAATGATTTATTTCGCTATCGTATAGTTGCTTTTACAGGTATCGGTAATCCACAACCAATGATTACCTACTTAAAAGAATACGCTTCAGATATAAAACATATTCAGTTTCCTGACCATCACCGCTTTACAATTCAGGATATTGCAGATGTAAGAGCGCAATTAGATGCCATTGAAGGCGGAAACAAAATAGTAGTCACTACAGAAAAAGATGCTATGAGATTACGTGGCACTGACTTGCAGGATATAGCAAATACATTACCTTTGTACGTTTTGCCAATAGAGGTAGATTTTAAAGACAAAACACAAGAATTTAACGATACAATCATAAACTATGTTAGAACAAATAAATTTTACCACAAAAAGTATTCTTGAAAAAACAAATAACTTCCGCCCCGAAATAGGAATTATTTTAGGAACAGGATTAGGAGGACTTGTAACAGAAATAAGCGCAGAATTCGTTATCCCATACGAGGAGATTCCGAATTTTCCTGTAAGCACAGTAGAAGGTCATAGCGGCAAATTAATATTTGGAGAATTAGGTGGCAAAAAAGTAATGGCCATGCAAGGTCGTTTTCATTTTTATGAAGGTTACACCATGCATCAAATTACATTCCCTGTTCGTGTGATGAAAGCAATTGGCATCCATACAGTATGTGTATCAAATGCAAGTGGTGGCATGAATCCTGATTTTGAAATTGGAGAAATCATGATTATCAATGATCATATTAATTTATTTCCAACAAATCCTTTAATTGGAAAAAACATTGCTGAACTAGGCCCTCGTTTCCCAGATATGAGCGAAGCGTATGATAAAAAATTAATTGCAATGGCTGTAGAAATTGCGAAAGCAAATAATATTAAAGTAAGTCAAGGCTCTTATGCTGGATTAACTGGCCCTTGTTTTGAAACTCCTGCAGAATATAGTTACATCAGAAGAATTGGTGCTGATACCGTTGGAATGAGTACTGTACCAGAAGTAATTGTTGCAAAACATGGCGGCATGCGCGTATTTGGTGTAAGTATCGTAACTGATTTAGGTGTTGAAGGTGATGTTCAAAATGTGAGTCACGAAGAAGTTCAACATATTGCAAAAATGCAAGAACCTAAAATGACTTTATTGATGAAGGAATTAATTAGAAGTATGTAAAACAATTATAATTACGAATTAAAATGATTACGAATCTTAATACGAATATACGAATCTGTGTATGATACGTTTTGCATACACAGATTCGTATATTAGTACCTTATTCGTAATTATTAATAAAACCAAAACATGAAACAAAAACTACTTGCATTAACATTATTAATTTCTTTAATATCAAAAGCCGACGAAGGGATGTGGTTGCCACAACTTTTAAATGCAATGAACATTAAAGACATGAAGAAAAATGGCTTAAAATTAACTGCCGAACAAATTTACAGCGTTAATAAATCAAGTTTAAAAGATGCCATTGTTCAATTTGCAGGTGGCTGTACTGCCGAAATCGTATCTGACCAAGGTTTAATTTTAACTAACCACCACTGCGGTTATTCTGCTATCGCTTTTCATAGTACAGTTGAAAAAGATTACTTAACCAATGGTTTTTGGGCGATGAATAAAAATGAAGAGGTTTATACGCCAAACTTAAATGCCACTATCATACAGCGTATTGAAGATGTTACAGCAAAAGTATTAAAAGGAATTATCGCTACCAGCACCGAAGCTAAAAAAGATTCTATCATTAAAGCTAATATTAAACAATTAGAAAAAGAAGCTGTTGCAGGAACTCATTACGAAGCATTTATCAAACCATTTTTTTATGGTAACGACTATTATTTATTTGTTGTAGAAACATTTAAAGATGTTCGTATGGTTGGCGCTCCTCCTTCTTCAATCGGAAAGTTTGGAGGCGAAAGCGATAACTGGATGTGGCCGCGTCATAATGCTGATTTTTCAGTATTTCGTATTTATGCCAATAAAGATAACAAGCCAGCCGAATACAGTAAAGACAATGTTCCTTATAAACCAAAAAATGTGATTCCAATTTCTTTAAAAGGATATAAACAAGGTGATTTTACCATGGTATATGGTTTCCCTGGTCGTACACAAGAATATTTATCAAGCTATGCCGTTGATATGATTATGAACGAAAGCGATCCATTAAAAGTTTCTCTTCGTGAAAAACGATTAAATATAATGAATGTAGATATGTTACAAAGTGATGCAGTTCGTATCGCTTATGCTAGTAAATTTCAAAGTGTTGCTAACTACTACAAAAAATGGATGGGCGAAATGAATGGCTTAAAAAAATATGATGCTGTTGCTAAAAAACAATTATTTGAAAATCAATTTAACGAAGCAATAAGTGTTAATCCTGCTCAAAAAGAAAAGTACGGTAATATTTTTCCTCAATTACAAAAAGTGTATGCCGAATATAAAATCCTAAACAAACAAGTAGATTATTATAGCGAATGTTTAATGGCCATTGACGCGCTTAATTATGCTCGTTTTTATATAACCTTAAATAACGAATTAAAGAAAAAACAAAAAGGGACCACAAACACCTATGATAAAACCTTAGAAGAATACAAAAAGTTAGGCTTCTTTAAAAATTATAATAAACCAACTGATATCAAATTATGTGAAGCCATGCTAGCAGAATACATCAAAGGCGTGCCAAACAATAGCAGACCTTATGTGTTAGATTCGTTTATTGTTGCTAATAATAACGACGCAAAAAAAATGACCGACTTCTTATTTTCAAATACCAATTTTGTAGATAAAGAAAAAGCTGAAGTGATGTTAAACGATTATGATAAATACACTAATTTGTACGAAAGAGATCCGATTTTTTACATCACCAGCTCTATTGTAAAATATTATAATACGTCTGTTTTTCCTCAATTTCAATACGATGAAAGAGAAATAAATGAATTACAAAAATTATATATTCAAGGACAAAAAGAAATCTTTAAAGACAAAAAATTCTATCCAGATGCTAACTCTACATTGCGAGTAGCTTATGGTAAAGTAAATAATTATGTGCCAAAAGATGGTGTAGAATACAATTACTATACAACCTTAGAGGGTATCATGGAAAAATACATTCCAAAAGACGAAGAGTTTGATGTGCCTGCAAAATTAAAAGAACTTTATGAGAAAAAAGATTACGGACAATATGCCAACAAAGATGGTAAATTGCAAGTAGCTTTTACAGCAAGTAACCACACCACTGGTGGTAATAGTGGCAGTCCGGTATTTAATGCAAAAGGACAATTAATTGGTACTAACTTTGATAGAAATTGGGAAGGAACCATGAGTGATATTATGTATAATCCTAACCAATGCCGAAATATCACTTTGGATGTGCGCTACACTTTATTCATCATTGATAAATTTGCTGGAGCAGGTTATTTATTAAATGAAATGAAATTGGTGAAGTAACTTCAATATTCATTATTTAAAAAAGACCTATTAGATAATTCTAATAGGTCTTTTATTTTTAATTACTTCTTAGGTGGCAATGCAAAAGCTTCAGCTTGATGTTCAAAATTACCATTATGCGAACCATCACAAAATGGTTTATTTTTAGATAATCCACAACGACATAAACCAACGATTTCTCGTCCGCCTAAATCATAAGTATTACCTGTTTTATCAACTATTTCAAACTCTCCTTCTACTTTAATTGAACCATTTGTATTAATCGTAATTTTTGTTTTCGACATTGCTTTATTTTTTGATTTGTTTAAATATACCAAATAAATCAATATTTTACAGCAATATTTAGCTAATACAATCTACAAAAATTATTCAATTCTACTCCTTCTCTTTGCGAAAAACTCCTTTTCTCTGCGGTAAAAACTAACAAAAAAGCCCTATCTTTGCCCTCATGTCATTTGAAGGAAAAACTGTATCATTTCATACCCTTGGTTGTAAACTGAATTTTTCAGAAACATCTACCATTGCCCGTTTGATGCAAGAAAAAGGTTTTCAAAAAATGCCGTTTGACTCGGGTGCTGATGTTTGTGTAATAAATACTTGCTCAGTCACCGAAAATGCAGATAAAGAATGTAAGCAGATTGTGAAATCTGCTTTAGCTAAAAACCCTGATACGTTTATTGCGGTTGTTGGTTGTTATGCTCAATTAAAACCAGATGAAATCTCCAATATTGAAGGTGTTGATGTGGTTTTAGGTGCTTCTGAAAAATTCAAATTACTAAATTACATTAACTTTTCAGGTAAAAACGTTCATACCGAAATTCACAATTGTGAGATTTCTGATGTTCATACTTTTGTTGATTCTTTTTCAGTTGGAGATAGAACACGCTCTTTCTTAAAAGTACAAGATGGTTGCGATTATAGCTGTACATTTTGTACCATTCCATTAGCACGTGGTAAAAGCCGCAGCGATACTATTGAAAATGCTGTTTCAAATGCTAAAAAAATAGCGGCAAGTGGCGTTAAAGAAATTGTATTAACTGGTGTAAATCTTGGTGATTTTGGCTACGGAATTGATATTGACACCGAGACTAAAAAACGTAAAGAATATAATTTCTTAGATTTAATTACAGAATTGGATAAAGTAGAAGGCATTGAACGCATTCGTATTTCTTCTATCGAACCTAATTTATTAACCAACGAAGTAATTGAATTTGTAGCAAAGTCAAAACGTTTTATGCCACATTTTCATATTCCTTTACAGAGTGGGAATAATGAGATTTTAGCAAAAATGAAACGTCGCTATAAACGTGAGTTATATCAAGACCGTGTTGCTAAAATCAAAGAATTAATGCCGCATTGTTGTATTGGTGTAGATGTAATTGTTGGTTTCCCAGGAGAAACCATTGAACATTTTACGGATACTTACAATTTCATCAATTCATTAGATGTTTCATATTTGCATGTGTTTACTTATAGCGAACGCGATAACACCGAAGCCATTGAGATGGAAGGTGTTGTAGATTATGCCGAGCGTAAACGCCGTAATAAGATGTTGCGCATTTTATCTGCTAAAAAGTTGCGTCATTTTTATGAGCAAAACCTTAATAAAGAATATACAGTGCTATTTGAAAATGAAAATAAAAATGGCATTATGAATGGCTTTACAGAAAATTACATCAAAATCGTGTATCCTTTTGATGAAAAATTGGTAAACCAATCTCATACTATTTCCACTAAAACTATTACTGAAGATGGTTTTGTGAGCGCCGATTTGCTTGCTGCGACCGTTTAAACTTAACTTTCTAGTCCTTTACGCTAACCCTTTGCCTCTTTTGAGTCAAATTCGCTCTAACTTATTAAAATCCTATCGTTTAAAACATTTTAAGGTTTCTTCCAGTTTCCGGGCTCTTGCCCTTATTTTTATTACAATAATAACATGGCAACAACCAAAAATAAATTCAGGGAAAAAACTGTCGACGATATGGTCGTTCAGGATTCATCTATTGACAAAAACGATATTGAAGAAACCGTATTAAGTTCTTCAAAAAATAAAACAAAATCTGCAAAAATAGATTCTGCTAAATCTTCTGCGTCTTCTAAAAAAGCTGAAACTAAAACTTCGTTATTAGAACGTTGGAATAAAACCGTTACTGTATATCGTAACGAACGCACACAAAAATTAATTGGATTATTACTAATTCTTGGTGGCGCTTATCTATTTATTGCATTAACCTCTTATATTTTTACTTGGGAAAAAGATCAAGATAAAGTACTAGGTCCTATCTCCGAATTATTTGCTATTGATACAAAGGTAGTAAACTGGCTAGGCAAATTTGGTGCACTTGTATCTCACCTGTTTATGTACAAATGGTTTGGCGTAGCGTCTTTTATTCTGGTGCCTGTTTTTATTATTTATGGTTTACAAAAAGTATTAAACAAACAAATTACTAAACCATCTGCGTTCACCGCTAAATGGTTATTCTTTTTAGTTTGGACAAGTTTAGTATTAGCTTTTTTCTTTCATGATAAATTATTTTATCTAGGTGGTGGTTATGGTTACATCTTAAATATTCAATTATCAAATTATGTAGGAAGTGTTGGAACCCTAGCCATATTAGCATTTAGCATGTTAGGCTTTTTAGTATTAAGCATCAACATGAATTTCAATATCAAAAAAGATGTATTACCTAATTTAGAAAACGAAGATATTATTGAGCAAGAGTTAAATGACAATTCAAACGTTATTAACCCTCATGCAAATACTGTTTTTGAAAAAGAACCAACTTTAAGTAAAGAAGAGGAAGAAGCTTTACTAAACTTTGAAGTGATTTCAACTCATGAAGAAATAAAAGAAGAACCTATTGTTGAACCTGCAGCAGAAAACATTCCTTTAGAATTAGAAGTTAATACACAACCTGAGGAACCAAAAAAAGATTTAGATTTTGAGATCAATAATCCTGGCGCAGATGAAATATTAAAAGAACCAGAATTTGTAAAAGAAGAACCAAAAGAAAATCAAATTACCTTAGATGATGAGTTAAAAGCATCTCAACTAGTAGAAAAATTTGGACAATACGATCCTACTTTAGATTTAGGACACTATCAATTTCCTAGCGTTGAATTATTAATTGATTATGGTACAGGTAATGCAAAGGTTAGTAACGAAGAGTTAACAGCTAACAAAGATCGCATTGTTAGCACATTAAAAAATTACGGAATTGAAATCGATAAAATCTCAGCTATTGTAGGGCCTACCGTTACGCTTTACGAAATAGTTCCTGCACCTGGTGTTCGTATTTCTAAAATCAAAAACTTAGAGGATGATATCGCTTTAAGTTTAGCAGCGTTAGGTATTCGTATCATTGCTCCTATTCCAGGTCGTGGAACAATTGGTATTGAAGTGCCAAATCAAAATCCAGAAATGGTGCCAATGCGTAATATCATTGCCTCTGAGAAATTTCAAAATACCACACACGATTTACCAATTGCTTTAGGTAAAACCATTAACAATGAAATTTTTATTGCTGATTTAGCAAAGATGCCTCACTTATTAATGGCTGGTGCAACAGGGCAAGGTAAGTCTGTTGGATTAAACGCTGTATTGGTGTCTTTACTTTATAAAAAACATCCTGCACAAATTAAGTTTGTGTTAGTAGATCCTAAAAAAGTAGAGTTAACCTTATTCAATAAAATTGAACGCCACTTTTTAGCGAAACTTCCAAACTCTGAAGATGCTATTATCACTGACAATACAAAGGTTGTTCATACATTAAACAGTTTGTGTATTGAAATGGATAACCGTTACGCTTTATTACAAGATGCGCAAGTAAGAAATATTAAAGAGTATAACGTTAAGTTTATCAATCGCAAATTAAATCCAAACGAAGGACATAAATATTTACCATACATTGTATTGGTTGTAGATGAGTTTGCTGATTTAATTATGACTGCTGGTAAAGAAGTAGAAACACCTATTGCACGTTTAGCTCAATTAGCGCGTGCTATCGGTATTCATTTAATTATTGCCACTCAGCGTCCATCAGTAAATATTATTACAGGTACAATCAAAGCTAACTTCCCTGCTCGTATTGCGTTCCGTGTAACAAGTAAAATTGATAGCCGAACCATTTTAGATGCTGGCGGTGCGGAGCAGTTAATTGGACGAGGTGATATGTTATTAAGCACAGGAAATGATTTAATTCGTATACAATGTGCTTTTGTAGATACACCAGAAGCTGAAAAAATTACGGAATTCATTGGTTCGCAACGTGCCTACCCTAGTGCCTTTTTATTGCCAGAATATGTTGGCGAAGATGGTAGCGATGGCAAAGAAGAAATTGATTTAAGCGAACGCGATAAAATGTTTGATGAAGCAGCTAAATTAGTGGTTCAGTTTCAACAAGGCTCAGCCTCTTTCTTACAACGTAAATTAAAACTAGGTTATAACCGCGCTGGTCGTATTGTTGACCAACTAGAAGCGGCAGGAATCATTGGACAGTTTGAAGGCTCTAAAGCACGCGAAGTAAAGTGCAAAGATATGGCTCAGCTAGATGAGATTATAAGAAGTATTAAGGGGTAAAAATGCACTAAAATAAAAAATCCCCATCTGTATTTCAGATGGGGATTTTTTATTTTGAGATTAAATACTAGTATCTGTAAGCGTCTCCTTTAAAAGGACCTTCTACTTTAACACCAATATAATCAGCTTGATCATTATTTAATGTATCTAATTCAACACCAATTTTTGATAAGTGTAAACGAGCTACTTTCTCATCTAAAATTTTTGGCAACACATAAACTTTATTCTCATAAGCAGCTGTGTTTGTCCATAATTCTAATTGAGCTAATGTTTGGTTTGTAAATGAGTTACTCATTACAAAACTTGGGTGACCTGTAGCACAACCTAAGTTTACTAAACGCCCTTCCGCTAAAACGATAATGTTTCTTCCGTTAATCGTGTATTGATCTACTTGAGGTTTGATTGTATCTTTAGAAGCACCATAAGTTTTGTTTAACCAAGCCATATCAATCTCTGTATCAAAGTGACCAATATTACAAACGATAGCACCATGTTTCATTGATTCGAAATGACGGCCAACAATAATGTCTTTATTACCAGTAGTTGTTACTAAGATATCTGCAATTTTAGCAGCGTTATCCATTTTCATTACTTGGTAACCATCCATTGCAGCTTGTAAAGCACAAATAGGGTCAATTTCGGTAACAATTACACGAACACCTTGTGAAGATAATGATAAAGCAGAACCTTTTCCAACATCACCATAACCAGCTACAACAGCCACTTTACCAGCCATCATAACGTCAGTAGCTCTACGAATCGCATCAACTAATGACTCACGACAACCGTATTTGTTATCAAATTTAGATTTAGTAACTGAATCGTTAACGTTAATAGCTGGTAACAATAAAGTTCCTTTAGCCATACGCTCATATAAACGGTGGACACCAGTTGTAGTTTCTTCTGATAATCCTTTGATTCCAGCAGCTAACTCAGGGTAAACATCAAACACTAAATTTGTTAAATCACCACCGTCATCTAAAATCATATTTAAAGGCTTGCGATCTTCGCCAAACCATAAAGTTTGTTCAATACACCAGTCAAATTCTTCAGCACTCATGCCTTTCCAAGCATACACTTGAATACCAGCTGCTGCAATAGCTGCTGCTGCATGATCTTGAGTTGAAAAAATATTACAAGAACTCCAAGTAACCTCTGCACCTAAAGCTGTTAATGTTTCAATTAATACAGCAGTTTGAATAGTCATGTGTAAACAACCTGAAATACGAGCACCAGCCAAAGGCTTAGAAGCACCATATTCAGCACGAAGCGCCATTAATCCAGGCATTTCTTCTTCTGCTAATTTAATTTCTTTACGACCCCATTCTGCTAATGAGATGTCTTTTACTTTGTACGCTAGGTACTTTCCTGTTGCTACTGCTGACATGTTTATTTTATTGATTTAAAAGTTTATTTTTTGTAATTATGCAAAGATAAGATATAAGTTTGTAACACTCAAACAATTATATTGTTTAATTAATAAAGAATTGATAGAGGTTTTTAACATAAAAAAAGGACTGTTTTTTGGGATTTTAAACCTGAATGAATTTGCTGATTCCTTTGATTTAACCGCCAAAAGAGACATCGAAACGCAAGGAAAAAACTACCTTATCAATCACTTATTAGGCCGCGAGGCCACTATAGACTATGATGAGAAAGGCAAGCCCTTTTTAACAAATGAGAGAAAACATATCTCTATTTCACATTCTCATGATAAATTAGCCATTATTGTGAATGAAAAAGAGGCTACAGGTATTGATATTGAATTGATAAGAGATAAAGTACTTAAAATCAAACATAAATTTCTTTCACAATCCGAATTAGCAGATTCTAATGATAACGTTGAAAAATTACTGATTTATTGGGCCGCTAAGGAAACTTTATATAAGATTTACGGCTTAAAAGAAGTTGATTTTATTGAACATTTGTTTGTAAAACCATTTACAAAACATAATTTAGGCACAATTATAGGAAAGATTAAGTTACCAAATTTCACAGAGTCTTTTGATTTGAATTATCAAATTTTAGAGGAATATGTTTTGGTTTACGCTTTAAATAAAATAAACGCTTGTTAGAGAAACAAACATATACACAACTCATCATTTTAATTGATCCGGATAAATACAATCCAGAATTAATTAAAATGGCAAATAAAAGTAAAGTGTCTTACATTTTTGTTGGAGGTAGTGTTTTAAAGAAAAATACTTTCGAGAAAACGATTAAATCTATCAAATCCATTACCGAAATACCAGTTGTTATTTTTCCAGGTGATGAAACGCAGGTATCAAAACAAGCCGACGGTATTTTAATGTTATCTCTTTTGTCTGGCAGAAATGCTGAATATTTAATTGGTAAACATGTGAAGGCGGCTTCAAAAATTAAAGCATCAAAATTAACCGTTATTCCAACAGGCTACATTTTAATTGATGGTGCCAATACGTCTACGACACAAAAAATAACTAAAACTAAACCCTTAACTAGCAAAAAGGAAATTATAGAAACCGCTATTGCTGGTGAATTATTAGGAAAGAAATTAATTTATTTAGAAGCAGGAAGTGGGGCAAAAAAAACACTAGCCTCTTCCATTATTAAAGAAGTAAAAAAAAATATTAACATTCCTTTAATTGTAGGTGGTGGAATTGATTCTGTATTAAAAACAAAAAACATATTACAATCCAATCCTGATTATTTGGTTATTGGCAATGCACTTGAAAAACGTCCTGAATTATTAATAGACATAAATAAATTATTCTAAGATGAAGTTGGTAGTTATTACCCAATCGCAAAAAAGCGATACCGAAATTGTAGCCATCATTCAAATGTTTGAAGCTGGATTAGAAACTTTACATGTTCGTAAAAATAGATTTTCAACCAAAGAATTAGATGCCTATATCAAAGAAATTCCAGCACATTTTCATAATCGCATCATCATTCATTCTCATCACCGTTTAGCATTAAAATATGATTTAAAAGGTTTTCATTTTACATCTACTCACTTAAAAAGGAAATTTCATTTATGGTGGAATACAAGAATGATATATATAAGAAAACGACATTTAATTCGTTCAATTTCTTATAAAAGAATTACTTCATTATACGAAGAACAAAAAGTAAAAACAGACTATTGTTTTTTGGGGACTATGTTTCATAATATTTCTGGCGAATTGTATAGTGGCTTTTATCCTGAAACAGTAAAAGCTGCGATTCAAAAATCAGGCAAAAAAATATACGCCAGAGGTGGTGTGAATGAGAAAAGTGTGGAACTTGCTTATGCATTAGGGTTTCATGGTATCGCTCTTTATGGACACCTATGGAAAAGTACCTCTCCTTTCGAAAAATATATTGCCTTTGTAAGGTACTGTAAAGAAAAAAATATTCCCATCGAATAATGGCATTTTGGGATTGGATAGCTTTATTAACAGGAATTGCAGGTGTTTTACTAACTATCTTTCAAAGTATTTGGTGCTGGCCAATGGCACTGATATCCGTTGTTATTTCCGGCACAGCCTTTTACAATCAACGTTTATTTGGAGATTTCGGTTTGCAAATTTTTTATTTCATTAGCGGAATATATGGTTGGCTGTATTGGAATAAAAAGAAGGGTAAAGTATTTACAGTAACCAAATTGCCCTCAAAATATTATGCTCCAGCCATATTATCAATCATCATACAAACCATTGTATATTATTACCTTTTACATTATTTTAAGTCCGACCAAATATTATTTGATGCTATATTGACTTCGTGCAGTTTTACTTGTACATTTATGATGGCTAAAAAGTGGGTTGAAAATTGGATGCTCTGGATTATTATTGATGCAGCCTATGTGTTTTTATACGTCATCAAAGATTTACCTGCTTATGCCCTGCTCTATGGATTTTTTAGTTTAATGGCCTATTATGGATTTTACTCATGGAAAAAACAACTGACCAAAGAATAAAAAGAATAGTAATTGTTGGTCCTGAAAGTACAGGAAAAACAATATTATGCGAACAATTAGCAAAATATTATAACACGGTTTATGTTCCCGAATACGCCAGAACTTATTTCGAAGTACATGACATTAATAATTATGACACTTTCGATTTAGAAATCATAGCAAAAAAACAATTAGAATTAGAGGCAGAATACTTGCCAAAAGCTAACCGTTTTTTATTTTGCGACACATCCTTAATCACCATCAAAATTTGGTGTACTCATAAATTCAATAAAGTTCCTAGTTTTATTACGAAGTCGATTAAAGATAATGATTATGATTTATCATTAATCACCAACAACGATGTACCTTGGATTGCTGATCCACAGCGAAGAAACGAAGACTTAAGAGAACATTTATTTAAGCAAAATAAGCACGAGTTACAAAAGCTAAATGTTGATTATAAAATCATCAAAGGAATTGGTGAAGACCGTTTAAAAAATACCATTAAAATAATTGAAGCTACTTTTAAAGCTTAACTAATAAATTCCATCACACAATTATAAAAAGCTTCTGGCTGTTCAGCATGAACCCAATGTCCGCTATTAGCAATTGTTTTTAACTGATAATTTGAAAAGCGTGTGTCAAAGTCTTTTTCATCCTCATCGGAAATATAATTTGATTTCTCTCCTCTTATAAACAATGTCTCTGCATCACTTTTAAAATCTGGAACTCTCACACCAATGTTATTATATTCTGCAGTAATTACTTTTAAATTAAAACGCCAAGCCATTTGCTTTGTTTCATCTTCACGCCAATAAATATTTTTTAACAAAAACTGCTTGGTTCCAAAATCTGAAATATAGTGTCCTAAAATATTTTCAGCTTCTTTGCGTGTATTTATTTCTGTAAAATCTACAGCATTTAATGCTTTTAAAACAGAATCGTGATGAGGCTCATACGCTCTAGGAGCAATATCCGCCACAATTAATTTTTGCGCAATATTTGGAAACAGTTGTTCAAAAAACATAACCGTTTTACCGCCCATGCTATGTCCTAATAAAATCACATTTTGTAATTGATGTGTTTCAATAAATTCTTTTAAATCCATTGCCATCATATGGTAATCCCATGCATTATCATGATGTGATAATCCATGATTACGCTGGTCGACCGTGAAAACTCTGAATCCATTTTCTCCAAACCGTTTGGCCAATGTATTCCAATTATCGCTTTGCCCGAATAAGCCATGTAAAATAATTAACGGTTGTCCTTCTCCAAATTCTCTGTATGCTAGTTTCATAAAATTAGTTTTTAGTTGTTGGATATTTGTTTTTGGATATATCAAACAACAAATAACTGAAATCAAACAACTCCTATTTAGTCTTCAATTTTTAAAATTAATTTTCGCAACATATTCATAGCGGTATTAGCTGTCATTTGAATATTGCGTTGTCTATTATGACCAAACACAAATTGTTTAGGTACTATTCTATCTCCATAAGCTACAGCTATCCAGGTTGTACCTACTGGCTTTTCATCGGTTCCTCCTCCTGGGCCTGCTATGCCTGAAACTGCAATAGCGACGTCTGCCTTAAAGGTGTTCAAAGTTTCTTTAGCCATTGCCATCACACACGCTTTGCTAACAGCTCCTTGTTTTTCGAAAATAGTATTATCAACTTTCAATAAATTGTGTTTAAACTCATTATGATAAGGGACAATACAACCATTGTAATAACTAGAACTACCTGCAACACTAGTAATTAAATGAGAAATATAACCACCGGTACAACTTTCTGCTAACCCTAATTTCAATCCTTTTTCCAACAATAACTCTCCTAATATTTCTTCAATCTTAGGCTGAGTTTTGCCATATTCTTCGTAACCATAAATATATTTTTCTATCAAAGGCTTCACCTTTTCTATTTGAGATTCTATTTTATGGTGTAGCTCTAATTCATCAAATCCTTTACTACTTAATCTCAATCGAACCATTCCTGGCGAGGGTAAATAAGCTAACCCAATTTCTTTTTCAGTTAAGCTATCTTCCCAATCACTAATTAAATCGGCTAAATCACTCTCTCCAATGCCTTGCGTTAAAATAGTTTTATGAAAAATAAAAGGCAATTTAAATCTTCTTTTTATTTCAGGAATTACATTGTCTGTAACCATAGCTTGCATCTCGTAAGGCACCCCTGGCATAGAAACAAAAATAGTATTATTTTTTTCCATCCACATACCTGGAGCTGTTCCATTTTTATTTCTAATCACCAAACAGCCCTTTGGAACTTCAGCTTGCTTTCTGTTAATTTCAGAAACTTCCTTATTTCGCTTCGAAAAAAATCCTGTAACATCTTTTAACACATTTTCATCTGTCACTAATTCAGTTTCAAAGTACTCGCAAAAGGTAGATTTTGTAATATCATCCTTTGTTGGACCAAGTCCACCAGTTATTAAAACAATATCTGCTCGTTTGCTAGCATCCGCAAAAGCCTTTAAAATAGAGTGCTTTTCATCTGCTACCGAACTCATGTGAACAACACTTACGCCAATTAGATTAAGTTCCTGAGCCATCCAAACAGCATTAGTGTTCGTAATTTGTCCGATTAATATTTCGTTACCTATTGTTAAAAGTTCTGCATTCATAGTATATTTGGCAATATATTTGTAAAACCATTGTAAATTTAAATATTAAGAGATAGTTCTCTTTTAAAAATGTAAATACTTATTAAAAAATATCCATTATGAAAAATAAATTCTTATTAATAATAGCACTAGTTACTGTAAGTTTAACTTCTGAAGCTCAAAACTGGGGTAATATTATAAAAGATGCTGCTATTACAAATTCAACAACGATTATTGATGCTGCTAAAACAAACTCAGCAGTTGTTATTGATAAAGCAACCGCTATTGTTACGGGCACTCCAAAGGCTCCAGCTTTAACAAATGATGAAGTGATTAATGGTTTAAAAGAAGCTTTAAATGTTGGAACCAACAACTCTTCAGGTTTAGCTTCAAAAGCTGATGGTTTCCTTAAAAATCCAGCCATATTTATTCCTTGGCCTGAAGAAGCGAAGGATATGCGTGCCAAATTAATTAAAATGGGAATGCAGAAAAAAGTAACAGAATTTGAGACTTCATTAAATAGAGCGGCTGAAGAAGCGGCCAAAAAATCGGTTCCTGTGTTTAAAGATGCAATTACAGGAATGAGTATTGGAGATGGATTTGCTATTTTAAACGGTGGCGATACTGCTGCAACTCATTACTTAAGAGAAAAAACATATGCTCCTTTGAAAGAGAAGTTTATGCCAACCATTAAAGAAGCTGTGACTAAAGCTAAAGTTGCTAGTTATTGGAAACCTTTAGCGACTGCTTATAACAAATTACCTGGTGTTAAAAAACAAAATCCAAATTTAGATGATTATGTTTGTAATAAAGCAATTAATGGTTTAATGACTTTAATTAAAGACGAGGAAGCAAAAATCAGAAAAGATCCAATGGCACAAGTAACAGACCTTTTAAAAAAAGTATTTGGTGCTAAAAAATAAACTTCTGAAAGTTCAATCTTACGAAATAAAAAAGCTATCAATAATATTATTGATAGCTTTTTTTTCAACTATATTTACATTAATATAAAATTAAAAAGATGACTTTAAAAGAGCGTTATAACGGCGTTATCAATTATTTTAAAACCAATGTTCCGGTTGCTGAAACTGAATTACAATATAGTAATCCTTATGAACTAATTGTAGCGGTTATTTTATCGGCTCAGTGTACTGATAAACGTATTAATCAAGTTACACCAAAACTATTCAGAGATTATCCAAATGCCGAAGCTCTAGCTTCTGCAAGTTCCGATACTATATTTAATTACATCAGAAGCGTTAGTTACCCTAATAACAAAGCCAAGCATTTGGTGAATATGGCTAACATGCTTTTAAATGATTTTAAAGGCGTTATTCCAAGCGATATTGACGAATTAGTTAAACTGCCTGGAGTTGGACGTAAAACGGCAAATGTAGTAGCGTCTGTTATTTATGATAAACCTGCAATGGCCGTTGATACTCATGTATTTAGAGTTTCTAATCGACTAGGTTTAACAAAAGCTATAACGCCTTTACAAAGTGAACAACAATTAATAAAATACATTCCCGAACAATATGTGGCAACAGCTCATCATTGGCTTATACTGCATGGCAGATATACTTGCCTAGCAAGAACACCAAAATGTGAGATTTGCCCCTTAACAGAATGCTGTCTGTATTTTAAAACAAAAACGATAAACAAAAGTGCTCCTCATTCGTTATCAAATAAGAAAGTCACTTTAAAAAACGATATACCAAAATTAGTTATGGCAACAAAAAAAATTAAGACATCGGCAAGTTCAGCAACAAAAAAAACAGCTCCTAAAAAGTTAGCGGCAAAAAATACAGCACCTAAAGCTTCAATAAAACCTGCTGCAAAAAAAGCAGTTGCTAAAAAGGTTGCTGTAAAGAAATCCACAACCGTTGTTAAAAAAACGACAGAAGTAAAACAAACAAAGTTTGTGGCACATAGTACTTCTTTAAAAATGGGAGACAAAGCTCCAGCATTTAAAGCAAAAGATCAAAACGGAAAATTAATTTCTTCAACCGATTTAAAAGGCAAAAACATTGTTCTTTATTTTTATCCAAAAGATAATACTCCAGGATGCACTATGGAAGCTTGTAGTTTAAGAGACGAACATCAATATTTAAGTAAGAAGAATTTTGTAGTATTGGGCGTAAGTGCAGATGATGAAAAAATGCATAAAAAATTTGCTACGAAATACGATTTACCATTCTCCTTATTAGCAGATACCGACATGAGTATTATTAAAGCTTATGACGTTTGGGGGACAAAACAGTTTATGGGCAAAATTTACGATGGAATCATTAGAACTACTTTTATCATTAATGAAAAAGGATTAATTGCTCATGTTATTAACGATGTGAAAACAAAGGAACATGGTAAACAGATTTTAGATTTATAAAATATAATTATACCAAATAAAAAAACGCTAAATTTTTTTTCGTACTGTATATTTTGAGATTCATTCAATTGTTTTTTTAATTGTCAAATTAATTTTTTCAAAACTTCTTATTTTTTTAAAGCATGACATGCTTTCTTTTTAGGGTGATGGGGAAAGCGAAGTTTTAAACGCTTTTCTTTAGCTAAAAACTTGAAGCTTTGATGCAATTTGATGTTGTTATCCCTAGCTATTTTCTAACACTGTTCAATAACAGCATAATACAATTTATCATCTGTAGGAAACGTCATGTCTTTTTCCTGAACTGTTGTTTCTACTAATACTTGGCGCTCGTCATAGCAATATTTGCCATGTAATTGAACGCTTAGTTTTAAAAGAAACTCACTTCCTTCTTTTCCAATACGTTTTCTTAAATGAGCTAAATCACTTGGGTCACACGGTGCAGTTTCTCTAAAATATTGTTCGCCACAAAAGTATTGCCAATAAGGATTTTGTATCCATGCAGGTTTTAAAACTTCATCGGCTAAACTAAACATACTTTTTAAAAGTAGCATGCGAAGATTAAAACTTTCGGATGGCTGTGTATTATTCTATACCTTGTTTTTCAAGATTACTGTTTCGTTTACTGTATAAGAAATAAATTATTAATCCAAGTCCTAACCATGCTATCGAAAATAATTGAGCGTCTTTATCTAATTTAATCATTAGAAAGGTATTAATTAAAATGCCACACACAGCAATTACTGGAAGTGCTGGAACTTTAAAATTTCTTTGTAAATTAGGTTGTTTAACTCTTAATAACCACACTGCAATACAAACCATCGTAAAGGCAAATAAAGTGCCAAAACTAGTCATATCTGCTAACGTACTAATAGGCGTAAACCCAGCTACTAATGCAATTATCACTCCTAAAAACACAGTATTCTTGTAAGGAGTTTTATTTACAGGATGCAATTCAGAAAAGAATTTTGGTATTAATCCATCCTTTGACATTCCCATAAATATTCTAGATTGTCCTAACATCATAACCATCAAAACTGAAATTAAACCTACCGTTGCAGCTATTGTAATAATAAATACAGCCCAAGGCATACCTGCTATTTCAAAAGCCATTGCTACTGGTGCTTTTATAGCATTTGGATATTGACCCATTGGATCAAAATCTTTGTAGTTCATCATACCTGTTAATACTAATGAAACAGCTATATATAATGCTGTACAAACCATTAATGAAGTGATAATAGCAAAGGGAACATCTTTTTTAGGATTAATAGCCTCACCAGCTTGTGTAGAAACAGCATCAAATCCAACATAAGCAAAAAATATTGCTGCTGCTCCAGATATAATACCATTCCAACCATAAACATTACGACTTTCACCATGATTCATAATTGAAGTTTCATCAGGTATAAATGGAACCCAATTTGCTGTATTAACACAAAAAGCACCAACTATAATAACAAATAAAACCGCTGCAATTTTTATAATAACAATTACATTATTTGCTTTTGCTGCTTCTTTAGTTCCTCTAACTAATAATGCAGTTACTAATAATACTATTATAGTAGCTGGCAAATTCATAGAAAAACCTGAGCCCGCATAACTACCCGGGTCCTGAGTTAAGTAATTTGGCAAATGCACATTAAACAATCCTAAAAATTTATTAAAATAGCCGCTCCAACTAACTGCAACAGTCATGGAACCCATGGCGTATTCTAAAACTAAACCCCAACCTATTATCCAGGCAAACATTTCGCCAATTGTGCCATAAGCGTATGCATACGCTGAACCTTCAACGGGAATCATACTTGCAAATTCACTATAACATAATGCTGCAAAAACACAGGCAATTCCGGCAATTACGAACGATAAAGCCAAAGCCGGGCCGGCATGAAAGTATGCTCCTGTTCCTGTTAAAACAAAAATACCTCCGCCAATAATAGCACCAATACCAATGGCTGTTAGGCTCCACTTGCCTAAAACTCTTTTCATTTCACTTTTTTTCATATCAGCCTCAAAAGCTGAAACTGGTTTTATTCTCCAAATTGACATATTTGTATCTATTTTTTATTATAAATTAAACTTAACTATCCAAATATATATAATTTTATTTAAAAACATATAATCCACTATCTTTACTTCGAAAAAATGACGTCCTTAATAATTATACTCTTTATTTTTGGTTATTTAGTTATTGCTTTAGAGCATAACTTTAATATCAACAAAGCAGGAACTGCCCTTTTATTAGGCGTTTTATGCTGGACTGTTTATGCCCTCTACTCTACCGATACAAATTTTATTGGAGGTTTAAGTCATCACTTAGCAGATATTTCCGAAATTTTATTTTTTCTATTAGGCGCCATGACCATTGTGGAACTAATTGACGCTCACGATGGCTTTGATATTATTATCGAAAAAATAAATACGACTAATAAACGTTATTTATTAATTATTGTCTCTGTTTTAGCCTTTGTATTATCAGCAGTATTAGATAATTTAACCACTGCTATTGTGATGGCAACGGTTGTAAAAAAAATAATTCCAGAAAAAACAGATCGTTACTACTTTTTAGGTTTAGTGATTATTTCGGCAAATGCTGGCGGCTGTTTTAGTCCTATTGGCGACGTAACCACAACCATGCTATGGGTAGCTAATAAACTAACACCAAGTATAATTATTACTCATTTATTTTTACCGAGTTTGATATGCATGTTGGTTCCATTGGCTTTTAGTATGATTAAAATTAAAGGGCAGGTTATCTCGATAAATATTGAAAAAAAAGATAGTTCTATTTCGTCTAAAGAAAAAACACTCATTTTTGGTTTGGGTTTAGCTTGTTTATTATTTGTTCCAGTATTTAAAACCATTACTCACTTACCTCCTTATATGGGCATTTTATTTGGTTTAGGAATTATGTGGGTTGTAACCGAATTAATTCATAAACGTAAAGATGAATTTGAGAAAGGAAAATTTTCGGTTGTTAACGCCATTACCAAAACAGACGTGCCAAGTGTTTTATTCTTTTTAGGAATATTACTAGCCGTTGCCTGCTTACAAGAAATTCATGTATTACAAAATACTGCCACTTTACTAAATGACCATATTGGCAACTTAAAAATCATTTCTTTCTTAATTGGATTACTATCTGCTATAGTCGACAATGTACCTTTATTAGCAGCCTCTATGGGCATGTATGATTTCCCTACCAATGATACGTTTTGGGAAATGATGGCTTATTGCACAGGAACAGGTGGCAGTTGCTTAATTATTGGAAGTGCAGCAGGAGTTGCCGTGATGGGAATGGAAAATATTAGTTTTAGTTGGTATTTTAAAAACATTTCGTGGTTGGCATTTGTTGGATACATTGCTGGCTTTTTAATTTATAATTTACAAAATAGTATTATTGCATAGTGGAACCTATAGAACCTGAACATAATAACGAGAATGAATCGACTGAAAACCCAAATTTTCAGTCGAAACCTACTATTTTACCTAAACCTGTGCTAATGCAGGATGAAAAAAATTGGGTAAGAAAATCACTGATAAGCCTAGCTATATACGGTTTTTTATTCCTCTTTATTTTTAAAACAGAACCAATTTATATTGCAGCAGTTTTATTAGCATTATTAGTGCATGAATTCGGACATTTTTTTGCTATGAAGGCTTTCAATTACAATAACGTAAAGTTATTTGTATTACCGCTTTTAGGAGCTTATGTTACTGGCAAAAAATCCATTATTTCGCAACGACAAATGACTGTAGTTGTTTTGGCGGGCCCGGTTCCTGGTATTATTGTGGGAATTGTCTTACTAATGTATACCGATGCGTATCCAAATGAGCGATTAGATATGTTAGGGAAAATATTTTTAGGTCTTAATTTTTTCAACCTATTACCATTTATGCCTTTAGATGGGGGACGATTATTAGAAACCTTATTTATTAATCATAACCATGCTTTAAGAGTTGTATTTACAAGTATTTCTATTTTAGTATTGTTACTATTTGCTGTTTTATTTAAAAGTTTATTCTTTTTAATCATCCCTATCTCTATGATATTTGATTTAATTATGGAAATTAAAAACCAAAAAATCAGAGATTATTTGATTCAAGAAAAAATTAATTACATCACTGATTATAATGAACTACCTGACAAAGATTACTGGGTAATCAGAGATTGTATTATTTTATCATTCAACAAACGTTATAAAGGAATTCAAGCTGGTCTGCATCAATATAGTGTTATTGAAGGTGGTTTGATACAGCATGTAGTGGCAGTTTTAAAAACACCTATTATCAAAGATTTAAAAATTGTTGGGACGCTAATTGCCTTCTTAATTTTTTGTTTCTTCTTGCTTTTACCAATCATTTATTATATCCCAAAAATAATTGTAGCTCTACAAGCCACACAATGAAAAAGCTAATACTAATACTTTTAATAGCACAACAATCCCTTGTTCATTCGCAAAACTTAGATTTTACGATGTTGAGAGCTATTAATAAAAATGAGCATCCAAATTGGGATAAAACCATGAAGATTACTTCTGAGTCTATTTATCCCGCTATGGTTATTGCTCCAGGTTCATTAATTTTAAATGGTTATGTGAATAACGACAAAATTATGATGCGCAATGGTGTTAAAACAGGCCTTGCTATTGGCTTAAATGTGCTTTTAACATCAGGTTTGAAATACGCTATTAATCGTCCGCGACCTTTTGAGCAATACCCCAACGATATTGTAAAACGCACGCACGCAGGTAAATATTCTTTTCCTTCAGGTCACACATCAACCGCTTTTGCAACAGCTACGGCTTTAACATTATCTACAAAAAAATGGTATGTGGCTTTGCCATCTTATGCTTATGCTTGTGCCGTAGGATATTCGCGCATGCGATTAGGCGTTCATTTTCCTAGTGATGTTTTAGGAGGTATGGTAATTGGCATTGGAACTTCTTTATTAGTTTTTCAAATTGATAAATGGATGCAGAAGAATTGATAGTGCGTCCAGCAGATTTCGTAGATCAAAATATCTCCCGCAGATTTCGCGGATTAACACAGAGGGAAATCGTTTCTAGTACATTATTTAAATAGAATTGCCTCCATTAATGAATGCGTATTAACACTAAAAAAATCTGCGAATATTTGCGAAATATGAGGGACAAATCATGAAGTAAATCAGCCCATTTTGTTTGTTAATTTATGTTTATTTGCGTTCCTTTCCTTCATTTAAATTGTATTTTTACAAATAGTACAAATTATTACAACATATTACCATGAAGCATTTATTTATTATTACTCTTATATTTTTTTCTGCTAATTTATTTTCGCAAAACAAAACTGCTAACGAAAAATACTTACAAATTTCGGGTGTTGTATTAGATGATAGTTTACAACCATTACCATTTGTATCCATTATGCTAAAAGGAACTCGCTCCGGAACCGTGAGTGATTTCTACGGTTTCTTTACCATTGTGGCCCGCCCAGGTGATGAATTACAATTCTTTTCAATTAACCATAAAAGCAAAGCTTATAATTTAGCGGATACCTTAACCGGCAAACACTATTCAATTATTCAAATTTTAACAAAAGACACGATTCAATTAGCACAGGTAAACGTATTTCCTTGGCCAAGTAAAGAACAATTTAAGCGCGCCATTCTTGATTTAGATTTAAGCGATACCGACATTGAACGTGCTTATAAAAACATGGATAATGAAGATGTTCGTGAATCTATTAAAGGAGGCTCAATGGACGCAGCTGCTAATTACCGAGTTAGAATGCAGCAACAATATACTCGTTTGTATCAAGTAGGGCAATACCCAAGTGTGAGTTTATTAAATCCTGTGGCTTGGGCTAAATTTATTGATGCTTGGCGCAGCGGTAAGCTTAAAATAAAATAAAACAAGGCTCAAATTCAATTTCTTTTTGCAATATTTGTAGGATAACACCGTTATTGAATCTGTGCTACAAAAACACGTTTATACCTTTATCCTATTTTTATTTGGAGTTATTTGCTTAGGGCAAACAGCTACTATTTCGGGTACCATAAAAGATGATGACGGCGAGAGTATTCCGGATGTACAAATTGCCATTTTAGAGGATGGCTCCATCAACACCAATTCGGATGCTAATGGAAAATACATTTTAACTGTTCCTGCAAATAAAGACATTACACTTTCGGTTTATAGTATTAGCTATAAACAAGTCAATCAAAAATTTAATTTAAAAGCAGGAGAACAAAAAAACTACAGCCCGCGCTTAGCCACCAAAAATAATTTTGAAATTGTGGATGTGGTTTACGAAAAAAATAGAGCGGTAGAAATGCAAAGCATCAATCCTAAAAACTTTATTTACATTCCTAGCCCTAGTGGAAATTTAGAAGACATCATTAAAACACAAATTGGGGTTAGTAGCAATAACGAATTAAGCAGTGGTTACTCAGTACGTGGTGGAAATTTTGATGAGAATTTAGTATATGTAAATGATATTGAAGTGTACCGTCCTTTTTTAGCGCGAAGCGGACAACAAGAAGGTTTAAGTTTTGCGAACCCTGATATGGTAAGTAATATTAATTTTTCGGCGGGAGGCTTTGAAGCAAAGTACGGCGATAAAATGTCATCCGTATTAGATATTACTTACAAAAAACCTTTGAAGTTTGCAGGAACGGTGAGTGGGAGTTTGCTAGGAGGAAGTTTACATTTACAAGGTGTTTCAAAAAACAGAGTCATTGCTTGGAGTTTAGGCTCTCGTTACAAATCAAATACCTATTTACTTAAAAGCATGGATACCAAAGGAGAATATCGTCCACGCTTTTATGATGTGCAATCATTTATCACCTTTACTCTAAACGAAAAATGGAGCATTGAGTTTTTAGGAAATGTCGCTAATAATCAATACTTGGTTATTCCTGCAAACCGAGAAACGACTTTTGGTACCGTAAACAATGCGGTTAAATTGAGCATCTTTTTTGATGGGCGTGAGTTAACTCAATACACTACTATGATGGGAGGTTTATCTACCACCTTTAAACCTAATTCCAAAACTAAATTAAAATTAATTGCATCTGCCTACAATGCCAAAGAAGAAGAAAATTATACGGTACAAGGTCAATATTATATTGACCAATTAGAAGCAGATTTTGGTAAAGATAATTTTGGACAAGTGGCGTTTAACAGAGGGATTGGCACTTTTTTAAATAACGGTCGTAATCGTATTGATGCAACGGTATTAAATCTAGAACACAAAGGCACTCGTCTTATTGGGCGCAATAGCGAATTTTTATGGGGTGCCCGTTACCAGCACGAAATTATTGAAGATAAATTAAGTGAGTGGCGAACTATTGACTCGGCTGGATATGTAGCACCTTATAGTGCTACTGAAATTAATTTAATTGACGTGGTTAAAACTAAAATTAATTTACAAAGTAACCGTGTGCAAGGCTATATGCAATACGTGTTTAGTAAACAATTAAAAGATTCTTCTGTGATAACAGCCACAGGTGGTGTACGTGCAAATTTTTGGGATTATAATAAACAAACAGTTGTATCGCCACGATTGACATTATCTTATAAACCCTATTGGAAACAAGATATTTTATTTAAAGCCTCTTGGGGTTACTATTACCAACCACCTTTTTACAGAGAGATGCGTGGCTTTGACGGAAAATTAAACGCAAACATCAAAGCACAACAATCTGTACATTATTTATTATCGGCTGATTATAATTTTAAATTATGGCGCCGACCATTTAAAGTGATTTTAGCAGGCTACTATAAAGAATTAAAAGATTTAATTCCTTATGAAATTGATAATACCCGTATTAGATATTTTGCAAAAAACAATTCGGTAGGTTATACGCAAGGTGTTGATTTACGTATTAATGGCGAATTTGTAAAAGGCATCGAATCATGGGCCACCATTGGCTATTTAAAAACGATGGAAAACATCAGTGATGACAGAAAAGTAACTTACTTTAATGCCGCTGGCGATAGTATTATTCCAGGTTACACCTTTGATACTAAAGCAGCAGATAGTATCGTTGAAAGACCAGGGTATATTCCTCGCCCTACCGACCAGCGTATTACTTTTGGTTTGTTTTTTCAAGACTATATTCCAAAAGTACCTTCTTGTAAAATGTATTTAAATATGCAGTTTGGTGCAGGCTTACCATTTGGACCACCAGATCATGAGCGTTGGAAACAAGTATTTAGAATGCCTCCTTACCGAAGAGTGGACATTGGATTGGCTTATCAAATTATTAAAGAAGATAAGCCTTTACCAAAAACAAATGCGTTTCATCACATCAAAGGTATGTTTGTTAGCTTAGAAGTTTTTAATTTATTACAAATCGACAATACCGTTTCTTACACTTGGGTAACAGATGTTACTAATCGCCAATACGCGGTACCAAATTATTTAACGCGTAGAACTTTGAATTTGAAGTTGCAGGTGAAGTTTTAAGAAAACATTTTATTGACTATAAAAACGGCTCCGCTGCATTTTTAATGCAGCGGAGCGGAGAAGTAAGTTATAAAGATGGACGAAGTCTCTCTAAAATGATAATAAAACAATAGTTTAAAATTAATGAAATAGTAATTTCAATTCGTTGTCACAATTTCTTCAACACCTCAATCACCTTAGTCAACATATCATTCGTAAAATCTAGATGCGTCACGAAGCGAATGGTTTGTTTGCCAAAAGCTGCTAACTTAATATCATAAGGTTTTAAAGCTTCTTCAAAACTAGCGGCTGTGTATTTATTGGTTAAATTAAAAATAACAATATTGGTATCAACTGGCATTACACTTTCTACATAAGGTAAAGCACTTAATGCATTACCTAATTGTTTAGCGCGAGCATGGTCTTCTTTTAATCGGTTAATATTGTTATCTAAAGCATAAATTCCTGCAGCCGCTAAAAAACCAGCTTGGCGCATACCGCCACCAAATACTTTTCGCACACGTCGTGCTTTTTTAATAAATGCCGGTGTACCAATTAATAAAGAACCCACGGGCGCACCTAAACCTTTGCTCAAACAAATAGAAACAGAATCAAATTGATTTCCAATATCGGCAGCGGTATAATCACTCTCCACTAAAGCATTAAAAATACGAGCGCCATCTAAATGCAAAGGCAATTGTTTTTGCTGGCATATTTGTTTTATATCTTTAATCGTTTGTAAATCGTAAAAACTCCCTCCTGCTCTATTAACGGTATTTTCTAAACACACTAAAGAGGTGCGAGTTAACCAATCATAATCAGCATTAATATTATCTTCAATATGTTTTGCCGTGATACGGCCTCTATCACCTTGTATTAATTTAGCTTGCACGCCAGAGTTTGAGGAAATTCCTCCGCCTTCGTAATTATAAATATGTGAATTCACATCACACAACAATTCATCTCCTGGCACAGTGTGACATCTAATGGCAATTTGATTAGTCATGGTGCCACTAGGGCAAAACAAAGCAGCTTCCTTATTAAATAGTTTTGCTGCTTTTTGTTCCAATGCTAATATCGTTGGGTCTTCATTAAACACATCATCTCCCACGGGTGCGCTCATCATGGCGTCCATCATGGCTTTAGTTGGTTTTGTTACTGTATCACTTCTTAAATCAATTATCATAGTACCTATATTTTGAAACATAAACATAAGAGAATATTCTGAAATGAGCATACGAATTATCAAAACATTCTCTTTGTAAAACTGTTTTATATCAGTATCTTAGATATTCATAAAAAATATATCATGCGTCAATTTATATACAGTCTCTTTTCAATATACCTATTAAATCATAGCTTATTAGCACAAGTTAATCAAAACTGGTGTGGCTCCATCGAAGCCATGGAAGCCAATTTTAAAAAACATCCAGAATTAAGACAACAATTTGAATCTATTCAAAATAATTTGAATGCCATGAGTCAGACTAACGAAGCTGGAAAAACGGCTGTAGCTAACTATACAATACCAGTGGTGTTTCATGTATTACATGTAAATGGCTACGAAAACATTTCGGATGCACAGATCCAAGATCAGATGGCTATTTTTAATAGAGATTTTAATCTTCAAAATGCAGATACATCGTTAGTTATTGCTCCTTTAAAAAATGCAATAGGCGATGCTAAAATTACTTTTGAGCTAGCAAAGCGAGATCCAAACGGAAATTGCACTAGCGGTATCAATCGTTTTTTTGATACCAAAACCAATAGTTGGGAAGGTGATTTTCAAGACTATATATATTCTTGGGACCCAACCATGTATTTAAATATTTATGTTGTAAAAAATATTTCTTTTGGAGCAGCTGGATACACTTACTATCCTGGAAGTTTCGGACCAGGCGATCCTATGGATGGTATTGTAATTTTACAAAATTATGTAGGCAGTATAGGAACAGGAAATGTAAATCAGTCACGAGCATTAACACATGAAATCGGGCATTGGTTAAACTTACAACATACTTGGGGAAATTCAAATAACCCAAATGTTGCTTGTGGAAACGACCAAGTAAACGATACGCCAGTTACTAAAGGTTTTACATCCTGTTCATCATTAACAGGTTCTCGAATTTGCAATCCATCTATTTCCGAAAACTACCAAAACTATATGGATTATTCATATTGCTGTGTCATGTTCACCAATCAACAATGTGTAAGAATGACAAATGCACTCAATTCATCTGCTGGTTCTAGAAATAATTTAAGTAGTCCAGCAAATTTAGCCGCAACAGGTATTACGCCCGCAGCTGTTTGTGCACCTTCAGCATTATTTAAATCTGAAAAACAAATCATTTGTTTAGGACAATCTATCAATTATACTGACTTAAGTAATATTTCGACACCAAACAATTGGTCGTGGATTTTTGAAGGTGGTACACCAAATACATCTAATGCACAAAATCCTTCCGTTACATATAATACACCAGGTACTTACTCCGTGCAATTAATTTCGAGTAATACAGCAGGATCATCTACCCCTGAAATTAAAACAGGTTACATTACTGTTTTAGCTGCCCCTATTTCTTCATCATTGGCTGAAGGATTTGAAACCAGTACTTTACCAAACTCCACTTGGATGTTACGAAACGTGTCAACCACAAATACTAACTGGCAACAAACCAATACCGCTTTTGCATCTGGCAACAGCAGTGCTTATGTAAGTGAATCGGCGGCACCTTCTTCTACAATTGATATTTATTCGCCAACATACGATTTTAGTTCCATGCCTTATAACGCCCTGACCTTTAAATGGGCTGGTGCCGAAAGAGATCAATTGAGTGCCTCTGGAGATGTGTTTAGTTTATTTTTCTCTACCAACTGTGGTGCAACTTGGATCCCACGTTTCAGCAAAACCATAAAATCAACTGTTGCTGGCGTAAGTGGTGTAGTGAATGGAAACTTTGTTCCAACATCTAATCAATTTCAACAGGAAGTAATTACTATTGGAACATTAAGCACAGCTACTAGTGTATTATTTAGATTTAGATTAGTAACCGAAATGACATCTTCCAATAATTTTTATTTAGATGATATCAATTTAACTACCATTACAAGTATAAATGAACAATTCAATCACGCTTTAAATCTTTCTGTGTTCCCTAATCCATCTAACGACCAAGTATCTGTTGTTTTTGATTTATTAGAAGATAAAGTTGTTGAAATTACCTTACACGATGTATTAGGAAAAACTGTAAAAACAATACATAAACAAGCGTTTACAAATGGAAACCATAGCATTTCTATTCCTGTGAATGATATTAGTAAAGGTATTTACTTTGTGAAAGTGAATATGAACAATATTATCACCACACAAAAAATTATTGTGTATTAACAAATAAGTTAAACAATAGCGTTACAAAATTGTTTTATAAGATATGAAAACAACTTTAATTATTGGTGCATCATCAGGTATAGGAAAAGCACTCGCTAACAAGCTTATTAAACAAAGAGAGACAGTTATTTCAATTTCTAGAAATTTACCTGACGCTTCGTTTAGTCATTTTTACCAACACGATATTTTATCGAACGAAGAAATGCCGAAATTAGATGGAACTATAGATGGCTTAGTGTATTGTCCAGGCTCCATAAATTTAAAACCATTTCGTGCATTAAAAAAACAAGATTTTTTAGATGATTTGGAATTAAATGTATTAGGCGCCATCAAAGCAATTCAATCATACACTCCAAATTTACAGCAATCAAAAAAACCTTCTATTGTATTATTTAGTACAGTAGCCGTGCAAACTGGAATGCCATTTCACTCCACTGTTTCAATCAGTAAAGGAGCTATTGAGGGATTAACAAAGGCTTTGGCAGCTGAATTTTCTCCAAAGATCAGAGTAAATTGTATTGCACCATCTTTAACACAAACGGCAATGGCAGAAAAATTAATTAATACGCCCGAAAAATTAGAAGCAAGTAACAATCGCCATGCGCTTAAACGTATTGGGGATCCTATGGATCTTGCAAACACTGCAGAGTTTTTATTGTCAGAAAATTCATCTTGGGTAACAGGACAAGTAATTCATGTGGACGGAGGCATGTCTACTATTAAAAACTAACAAAATGGAAAATACTTCTCAACGCTATTTATCGTTTGTTGATTTAATGGGATTAGAGCAACGATACCGAGCGGCATTTGTAAATTCATTAACAGGCTTTAAAAGCTTGGCTTTAATCGGCACCATTAATAAAGAAAAACAAACCAATTTGGCTGTTTTTAATTCAATAATTCACGTAGGAGCTAATCCTCCTTATATTGGCTTTATCTCACGACCAGACTCCGTTGAAAGGCACACCATTTATAATATTATGGAAACAGGTTTTTATACCATAAATCATATCAATGAAAACATTTATCAGCAAGCTCATCAAACATCCGCGCGATACTCAAGAGAAATATCTGAATTTGATGCAACACATTTAACAGAAGATTATAAACTGGGTTTTAAAGCGCCCTTTGTGAAAGAAAGTCATATTCAATTAGGAGTGCAATTTAAAGAACGTATTAATATTACAACAAATAATACGGTATTAGTTATCGGTCAAATTAATCAAGTGTATTTTCCGAATAACTGTTTATGTGAAGATGGTTTTTTAGATATTGAAAAAGCAAAAAGTATTACTTGTAGTGGTTTGGATAGCTACCATAAAACCGAACGACTGGCAAGATTAAGTTATGCAAAAGCCGATAAAGATACGAGTGAAGCAAAATTAGGGTACATTGAATAAAGAAACAATTAATATTGTTTGGTTTAAACGTGATTTAAGATTTACCGATCACGAACCACTATTTTTCGCGCAACAACAACCATTACCAATTTTATTATTATACTGCTTTGAGCCTTCCGTAATGGCTTATGATGATAGTGATGTGAGGCATTTGCGATTCATTCACGAGTCGCTCGAAGAAATGCAAACGAAATTAAAAAACTTAAATGCTCAACTTTATGTTTGCCATAACGAATCGTTAACCGTTTTTCAGTCGATTGCCAATCATTATCAGATTAATACAATCTACTCCCATCAAGAAATTGGCAACAAACTTACCTTTGATAGAGATATAGAAATCCAAGGATTTTGTAAAAGCAATCATATCAAATGGAAAGAATATCAATTGCATGGTATTATTCGAAAATTAAAATCAAGAACAAATTGGGAAGAACGTTGGCAGCAAAAAATGACCGAACTTCCAAAACTAGTAAACGAAGACCATTGGAATATCTTATCCTTAAATGAATCCGTTTTCAAATCCATAAAAGGAGATCCACTATCACCTGAAATCACTAACAGAAATAAAAACTTTCAGCAAGGCGGCGAGTATTGGGCTTGGCGTTATATGGATAGTTTTATCAAAGAACGCTATGTAAATTACAGCAAACATATCAGTAAACCACTACTCAGCAGAAAAGGCTGTAGCAGACTATCTCCTTATTTAACTTATGGCAATATTAGCATGCGCATGGTTTATCAGTATACAAAACAACATTATAACACCTCTGAAAATAAAAGAGCGCTTACGAATTTTGTATCGCGATTGCATTGGCATTGCCATTTTATGCAAAAATTTGAAGATGAGTGTCGTTATGAATTTGAAAATATAAACAGAGCTTATAACCAATTAATAAAACCAAGAAATGAAGTTTATATAAAAGCGTGGCAAAATGGCCAAACAGGCGTACCAATTGTAGATGCTTGTATGCGTTGTGTTGTAGCAACTGGTTACATTAACTTTAGAATGAGAGCCATGGTGGTTTCTTTTTTTGTATTTAATTTATGGCAAGATTGGCGAGATTTGCACTTTTTGGCACGACAGTTTTTAGATTACGAACCAGGTATTCATTATCCTCAACTACAAATGCAATCAGGTGTTACTGGTATCAATACGATTCGTATTTATAATCCTATAAAAAACTCCGAAGAACATGATCCAGAAGGATTATTTATAAAGCAATGGATTCCTGAATTAAAGGAAGTTCCCGTGCATTTAATTCATGAACCTTGGAATTTGTCGTTAATAGAACAACAACTCTATCAATGTGAAATTGGGAAAGATTACCCAAAACCTATCGTTAACATAGAAGAAACAAGGAAATACGCAAGTGACATGGTTTGGGAATACCGAAAAAATGAGGACGTAAAACAAGAAGGAATGCGTATCTTACAAAAACACGTGAGTAACCCCAAATCGCATTTAACTAAAAGAATAAAAAAATGAATCGTTATCTTAAATTAACACTTTGTATTTTATTGCCCTTACTAATTGGAGGGTTCTCCGGCTACGCTACAGCATCTGGGATTAGTAGTTGGTACGTGGGTTTAAATAAACCATTTTTTAATCCTCCTAATTATTTGTTTGGTCCTGTTTGGTCGATGCTTTATATTTTAATGGGAATTTCATTTTACCGGATATTACAATCGCAGGATAGTGAGCTAAAAAGAAAAGCTATTTTGATATTTTGTATTCAATTGATTTTAAATTTTTTATGGAGTTTTCTATTTTTTAGATTTCAAATGTTAGCCATTTCATTTATTGAAATAATAATCATGTGGATAAGTATTGCCACCATGATTTATACATTTACAAAGATTGATAAAACAGCTGCTTATTTACAAATCCCTTATTTACTATGGGTAAGTTTTGCTGGTGTTTTAAACGCTGCTATTTGGTATTTGAATTAATGAAAACCTTTTTAACCGCAAAATGGGAAAATCTAATCATGGCCAATTATCAAATTGACCCATCTTACCTTTTGCCATATTTACCAAAAGGAGTTGATTTAGATTATTATAATGGGAAGGCATATATTAGTTTGGTAGGATTTTTATTTAAAGACTCACACATATTTAAGTTACCTGTGCCAATTTTTGGAACTTTTGAAGAAGTCAACTTGCGTTTTTATGTCGTTAGAAAGGTTGGAAATGAAACAAGGCGGGGCGTGGTGTTTATAAACGAGACCGTACCAAATAAAACGGTTGCTTTGGTTGCCAATAAATTGTACAAAGAACATTACATAGCCATACCAACTAAACATACATGGAAAATAAATGAAAACACTAAAGAAATAGAGTATAAATGGTTGGTAAATAAAACTTGGAATAGCTTAACCGTAAAGGCCAGTGCTACTTCGCAAAAAATGGTAAGTGGAAGTATTGAAGAATATATATTTGAGCACTATTATGGTTACACAAAAGTAGATTCTAACAATAGTATTGAATATAAAATAAATCATGCTAGTTGGGAAGTTAATGATATCAAAGAATACGATATTAATTGCGACTTTTTTACATTTTACGGAAAACATTTTGAAGTATTAAACCGCACTAAACCACATAGTATTATGCTTGCCGAAGGATCTGATATTAGTGTGGATTGGAAAAGAAACTGGTTTTAAATTACTTAACTTTTTCGAAAAAGCTATCAGCGATGCCTTTGTTGATTTCGTAATTTTTCAATACAACGGTAATTTCTCCCTTATCTTTTTCTACTTTTTTACTTTTAGACGTATTAATATCTGCGGCAAGTGCTTTAGGTATTTTAAATTTTTTAATATCTACAATAAATTTAATGCAGTCTGGTAACCCAAAAGCTAATTGCGCTCCATAAGTATATTCTGTTTTTACTGTTCCACTTGATTTAGTTGTTACCTGTGACTTTACAATAACTAAATTAGTTGCATCAACCCACAATTTCGCCAATACAACATCACTTGTATCATTATTAGGAATTAAATTAATTAAACTTGTTTTTATTCGGTTAATAGTTTCTTTACTCTGAAAAATAGCAGTATAATTTACGGTATCATTTACCAGCATATTTAATTGCAAAAAACCTTGCTTAGGCAAAATAGCAATACTCTTCGTGTCAATCTTAAATTTATCCTTTTGCTTAAAGTACAACTTCGTGTCAATAGGCATCATCGTTATATATGGTAAATCAACCTTTATATTAATATCTGCTTTATAATTATTTGCCTTATTAATTTTAATCTGAACTTGATTTAGCATAGCACGTGGATTTTGAGCAATGACGTTAGTATTAGATAAAAACAATACTAATAAAATAAATATTACTTTAATATGAATCATTACGATAAAATATCTTTTTTATTAAATTTATAAAATGCAATGGCAAGTAAAACACCAATATGTGCGACTAAAATAGTAATTGAATAAAAAATATTGGTTGTATTCAAAGGGTCATCAAAAAAATAACGCCAAGCTGCCATGTGCGTGGTAAACAAAAATGGTCGGATAACATCAAAAACCGGGACGTCCATCGAGCCAATTATAGTAAATAATAAAATAATACCCATCGTAGCAACAATAGGCCCTATTGAGTTTTCTGAAAAACAGGATAATGTTAAAGCTAATGTTGCAACAGTTACTAATGATAAAAAGGCAATAGCAAATCCGTAAAAAAACCGCCAAGTAATATCTCCTTCTTGAAATACAATTAATCCGTCAGACTTTAAAACCATTAAATCACCTTGTCCAAATATTAGTTTACCTAAAACAAATGACATAAATGCCAAACATAACATCACAATTAACGTGTAAATACAACTAGCAAAAAATTTCGACCATAATATGGTACTTCTTGAAACAGGCTTTGTTAATAATAACCGTATGGTTCCCATTGCAGATTCACCCGATACTAAATCACCAGTCACAAATGCAATAAGTAATGGCACGTGTATAATGAGCATTTGGATAATTATATAGGCAATCAAATTACCGTTTAAAATTTCTCCTTCAAATAATAAAGATTGATCAAATTGCCCAGTAATCAATGAAATATAAAAGCTCCCATCAACCTTCATTGCAAATAATATAATAGAAATAATTAAAATAATGCCAGCAATACCAATATAACTCCTTGGCTTAAAGGCAATTTTTAATAATTCATTATATGTGCTTTTAAATAACATTAGGTATTTATTAATCTTAAAAAATAATCTTCTAGTTTTCGTTTGGTTTCAATGGAGCTAACATTAATAGTATTTGAACAAAATAAATTATTAATTATAGCAATAGCTTCCACCTTTGTGTGTATTAGTAAGTTTGAATCATTGTTTGTTATTTCATTACTGTTAAATTCAGATTGTTTCAAAAGTTCGATCGCTTTTGAAACATCATCCACCTTAAACTGAACAATAACTTCTTCACTATTTAAAAGGTCAACAACATTACCCTGCACAATAGTTTTGCCTTTATTTATTATGATCATTCTATTGGCAATCAACTCAATTTCAGACAAAATATGTGATGAAAGAATGACCGTTTTATTTTTTTCGTTTTTAAGTTGTAGTATTAAATTTCTAATATCAATTATACCTTGCGGATCTAAGCCTGTAGTTGGTTCATCTAAAATAATTAATTCAGGATCATGCAAAAGTGTTTGTGCAATACCAAGCCGTTGTTTCATACCATGCGAAAACCCACTTAATTTATCGTTTTCTCGTCCAGTTAATCCAACAAATTCTATCAACTCACTAACTTTAGTTTTGCTTATTGACATACCCGAAATACGTGCAAATATTTCTAAGTTTTTTTTAGCTGACAAGTACTTATAAAAATCAGGTTTTTCAACAATACATCCAATTTTAGATAAAGCATAATTTCTATTAGTAATTAAGCTTTTACCAAATAAATTTATAGTTCCACTTGTGGGACTTATGAGCGACAATATTGTTCGAATTGTTGTGCTTTTTCCTGCACCGTTTGGACCTAAAAAACCAAAAACATCATTTTGATACACATCAAAACTCACATCTTTTACAGCACAAAAATTACCGTAATTTTTTACTAAATTTTTTACTTCAACTATCTTAATTCTATCATCCAATATAGTAAATGAACAGACTCAAAGTCAATTTGTTTAAGCAAAATTAATATTATAAACTGTGTAATAATCATAAACATTAATCGTAACAATGTGTTTTAATAACAATGCAAGGCGTTAAAAAACAACACCTCCCTTCAAAAATATGTGTGACCTGC
Source organism: uncultured Bacteroidota bacterium (assembly GCA_903893815.1). Classification (GTDB taxonomy): domain Bacteria; phylum Bacteroidota; class Bacteroidia; order B-17B0; family Aurantibacillaceae; genus UBA4416. Next base: position 22,362 of record CAITNS010000045.1, on the reverse strand, counting down.
GAAAAACCTTTTTCGTGGAGAAAAAAATGGGAGAAAAATTGGGATAACGTGAAATACTGCAGCGACAAATGCAGAACTCAAAAACAAAAATAAAAACACTTCGCTTAATTTTAGGTGATCAACTTAATAACAATCATTCGTGGTTTAAAACCGTAGACGCTAATGTTACTTACGTATTAATGGAAATACGAAGTGAAACTGATTACGCATGGCATCACATTCAAAAAGTCGCTGGCTTTTTTGCTGCCATGCAACAATTTGCCAAAGAATTACAAGAACAAAAACATCACGTTATCTATGTAAAGCTAAATGATAAAAATAATCTTCAAGCATTTGATAAAAACTGTAAAGCACTCATAAATAAATATCAATTTACAGAGTTTCAGTACCAACTACCTGATGAATACAGGGTGGACAAACATTTAAAAACATTTACTGCAAATCTTGCAATATCAAATCAAGTAGTAGACAGCGAACATTTTTTTAGTACACGAACTGAACTTGGCGAATTTTTTAAAGGAAAGAAAACCTACTTAATGGAAAGTTTTTATCGCTATATGCGTAAAAAACATCACATATTAATGGATGGTAACAATCCATTAACTGGCAAATGGAATTATGATGAGGATAATAGAAAAAAATTACCTGTTACTCATAAAGCTACATCTCCCTTCATATTTAGTAATAATGTTACAGAAATTAGTAACGAACTAAAAAAAGCGAACATTAAAACAATTGGTAATATTGATTCTAAAAACTTTATTTGGCCAATCAACCGAACCCAATCGTTACAATTGTTAGATTTTTTTGTGATAGAATGTTTGCCATTATTTGGAACCTATGAAGATGCCATGACACCAAATGAATGGTCGCTTTATCACTCACGCATTTCTTTTTCATTAAACACAAAATTAATTTCCCCCATAGAAGTCATTAACAAAGCTATTGACGAATGGAAAAAACGTCCTAATGAAATTGAATTTAATCAACTAGAAGGTTTTGTAAGACAAATTATTGGCTGGCGAGAATACATGCGCGGCATATATTGGCAAAAAATGCCAGAGTACGCCACCCTCAATTATTTTGAACATCAAAACAAATTACCAGATTGGTATTGGACTGGTAAAACAAAAATGAGTTGTTTAAAACACACCATACATCAATCTTTAGAATACGCATACGCTCATCACATTCAACGATTAATGATTACAGGTAACTTTGCTTTATTAGCAGGTGTGCATCCCGATGAAGTAGATAAATGGTATTTAGGAATTTACATAGATGCTTTAGATTGGGTGGAGATTACAAACACACGAGGTATGAGTCAGTTTGCTGATGGTGGCATAGTTGGGACTAAACCATATGTAAGTTCTGCAACATACATTGATAAAATGAGTCACTATTGCGGTGGATGTTTTTATAAAAAATCAGTTAAAACAGGTGATAAAGCTTGTCCTTTTAATAGTTTGTATTGGAACTTTTACGACCAGCACAAAGATAAATTAGCTAAAAATCCACGAATAGGTATGATGTATAATGTTTGGAACAGGATGGAACCAAAAGCTAAATCAGACTTATTGCAACAAGCACAGTATTATTTAGAACATATTAATGAATTATAATGCGAACCTCTATTGTTTGGTTTAAAACCGATTTACGATTACATGACAACGAAACATTGGTGAAAGCCATTGAGCAAAGTGATGAAATAATTCCAGTGTATTGTTTTGATGAAACACATTTTAAAACAACCGAATTTGGATTTCAAAAAACAGGCAATTTCAGAACACAATTTTTATTAGAATCCTTACAAGATTTAGATACAAATTTGAGAGCCATTGGTTCGGGCTTATTAATTTTAAGAGGAAAGCCAGAATACGAATTATACAAAGTAGCACAAAAATATAATGCACAAAAACTATTTGCTAAAAAAGAAGTAGCTTATGAAGAAAAACAAACGGAAGAGCGTTTAGAAAAAGAGCTTTGGAAATTGAAATGCGAAATCGAAACATTTAGCACCAGCACATTATATCACGCTCAAGATTTGCCTTTTTCGATAAAAGATATTCCTGATGTATTTACTAATTTTAGAAAACGTACTGAAAAAGATTCTATGATTCGTGCGATTTTTTCAGCTCCCTTAACAATCAAATCACCTACAATTCCCGACTTACAATTACCTCGTTTAGAGCAACTAGGGTTAAATCCAATTCAAACAGACTCTAGAACCGCCATTACTTTTAAAGGAGGTGAGGCAGAAGCTTACCAGCGTTTACGCTATTATTTTGAACAAACTAAATCTATTTCAAATTATAAAGAAACTCGCAATGAAATGATAGGAGCTGATTACTCTTCAAAATTTTCGGCATGGCTAGCTTTAGGCTGTTTATCACCAAGAGAAATATATGTGGAGCTCAAAAAATATGAAGAACAATTTGGAGCAAACGAATCTACCTATTGGTTAATATTTGAATTGTTATGGAGAGATTACTTTAGGTTTATGATGAAAAAACATCGTCATCAATTTTTTCTTCAAACAGGTATTAAATCTGATGAATTAATAATCAATAGCCATAACGAAGAATTATTATATAAATGGATTAACTCGCAAACTGGTAATGATTTCATAGATGCCAATATGCTTGAATTAAAACTCACTGGCTATATGAGCAATAGAGGAAGGCAAAATGTTGCAAGTTATCTTTGTAATGATTTAAAATTAGATTGGCGTTACGGAGCTGCTTATTTTGAGCAACAGCTAATAGACTATGATGTTTGCAGCAACTGGGGAAACTGGGCTTATTTAGCCGGTGTTGGTAACGACCCACGAGGCAATCGCTATTTCAATATTGAAAAACAAGCTAACGATTACGATTCAAAAAAAACTTACAGAAACTTATGGCTGACGAAAATTTAATTCTAGAGACCTTCTAAATAAATTTCTACTAAAAAGTAAAACTAGTGTTATTAAATTCAAAGTGAATTAAATTCTAAACAATTTGTGATTTTCGATGTTTAACCATTAATATTAATTAATACAAACATTTTCGACACATGTTCAAAAAATTCACTATAGCTGATAAATTATTATTTGTTGCCTCGTTGCTATCCTTAATATATTCTGAAATTTTATTCTTTTTGGGAGAAAAACAAGATGCTACTTTTATTGGAATTTGGGTTCCATCTATACTAGCATTTGGTATTTATTTAAAATTAATTAAATCTAAATAACATGGCAGAACTAATTCCATATTTTGCAGGACTGATTACTATAATTTTTGGTGTAGGGTTTTACTTTTCGCTACAAGATAAAAACAATACAAACTCATAGATATTCAGGTGTTTAATTCCAATTCACTGATATAACAGTAAATAATTCTTGAAAACAATTATTAAATAATTATAATAATATTATGATTTATGGATGAAACAGGTTTAACATGTCTTTACAGTGATTTACCTTCTCCGCTAGCTTATTTAGCAATACAAGAAGCTAAACATGAAAATCAATCAACTCCTATATCTGAAAAAGATATTAATAGAATTATTGAAATGGCTTGGGAAGACAGGACTCCTTTTGAAGCGATTGAATTTCAGTTTGGACTAAGAGAAAAAGAGGTGATTGAATTTATGAGAAAATATTCCTTGCCATCGAGCTTTAAAATGTGGCGTAAACGAATGAAATCTCGTAAAACAAAACATGTGGCCTTAAGGGATAAAAACGCTTTGCGATTTAAATGTAACCGACAAAGAGGTACAGGAAACAAAATCGCCAAACGTCGTTAAAGTATAAATTACACGTATCGTCTACAACTATTATTTTAGATCAAACACACGGATATAAAAAATAAATCCATTTTTACGATACAACTCCTTTAAATAAGGACTAGAATCTTTTATAACTTCCTCATCTAATATTTTTGCTACAAAACAAGAAGGCTTACTTGATTGGATATCTCTCATCCAATTGGTTCGAATTAAACTATAAGAAATATCAACATTAATATTTTGACTTTCATACTCGTTAAGATGTAATTTAAGATAATCTTTAAACGATTGATTATTTTCAAATGAAGGTTCTAATTCTCCATAAAATAACGTTGCATAACTTTTAAAGCCAATAGACTCTACACTAAAACCATGTTTGGCGCACTGTTTATAAAACTCAATCGCTGTGCGTTGTGAGTATTGTTCAACTTTAGGTGCCACAATCATAATTAAACTATACACGGCAAACAAGGAGCCTAAAAACAATAGGTATATAAATTTAAAACTTCCTTTTTTAATTTTAAATAAACTATAGTAAGTTACTCCCAAAAACACAACTCCAATAATCCATTCATAACCACTCCAATGTACATTCGCCTTTAAATTTTCAACTGCAAATGGATCTGTAATTAAATCACTCCTGAGCAACCATGGCTTAAAAATTGACACACAACCTATTAATACAAAAGCGAATCCAAGTAAAGTGCTAATGAAGACAAAAAACAAATGGAATACTTTTTTCCAATTATACTGTGCTGCAAATAATTTTTGAATAGCATAGGTTGCTAAATACGTTAGCGGAAAATAACACAATGACGAGTAATGCACAATTTTAGTTTGTACTATCGAAAACAAAATTAAAATAACCCAAAACAAACTCATCATCCAACGCTTGCTATGTATTCGATAAGGAGTATCAGTAGCTGATTTTTTGTGGGCCAATATTAAAAATAAAGATGAAGGAAAACAAACCAACAATAAAACCACAAAATGATAAATAAATGGTCCGCCATGGTCGCTATCTTCTGTATTAAATAATCGTATTTGATAATCAATAAATTCTTTAATCACTTGTCCGTTACCTTTTAAATACATGACTGCAAACCAGCTTAAGCCTGTAATTAGAAAAGCTAAGAAAAAGGAAGCCATAAATTTAAAAGACGATATTTTTTTAAATCGTCCTAATACAAAAAACACAGTAATCGTTAAACTCACTAAAATTAAAGCCGCAGGACCTTTCGTTAATAAAGCTAATCCTAAAAAAAATCCAGAAATAATAGCAGTTCTATATCCAAATTTCCCTACTGGATTATTGGTATGTTGAATTAAGTAATATACCGCCACATATATAAATAAATTAAACCAAGGATCGATGATTCCACTTTTAAAAAATACGTGAGGTAATAATGTAGATGCGTATACAAACACCCAGGTTAAGGCAAATTTCCGATCATTTAATTCTTTTCCTGTTTTATATAATACCATTAATGTAATTACACCACATAAAGCATTTGGAAATCGTGCAGCAAATTCATTCACACCAAACACATTCATACTTATGGCCTGCAACCAAATAAACAAAGGTGGTTTTTCCCAAAAAGGATGAAAATATAACTGAACCTCCGAATAGTTATTAGAAACTAACATTTCGCGAGCACACTCTGCAAAATTAACTTCATCCCAATCAAATAAAGGCATATTCCCAATAAAAGGAATATAAAGCAAGCCAGCTGCTATAAAAATAAAAGCATACGCTTTAATATCTGTATTTAATAGTTTAAACACTTTTCTTTCTATTTTTGAGTAACACTGGTAAACTCATATTTAAATGAGGCCATTTATTAGTTGAATAAAACACAACATATAGCAATATAGAAAAACATACGCCAATAATAGAGCCTGCATATACATCAATCAACCAATGTTGAGATAAATGAACTCTACTATAGGCCGCTAAAATGGCAAATAAAAAAAATACCGTTTTCGAAAAATGATTCTTTGTAATAAATAACAAACAAAAAAACAGTGCAAAAGCAGATAAAGCATGCCCACTGGGAAAAGAATGAAAAGCTACTACATCAACTCCATCAACTAATTTTAATTGCTCACGCACATAATACTGAAACACAAAATGCGGGCGAGTAACTTCATAATATACCCAATGTTTTAAAATATAAGACATAATACCTGCTCCAGCATATGAAAACAAGATGTATAATGACACACGCACATTTTGAAATGAAAAAGCAATCGCAATTAAAACAGCAAATAAACCATCTCCAAAATGTGTAGCGTAGGCTAAAAATTGATCAATAAACGTATTGCCAACATAGGTATTCATTTCTCTATGAATAGGCACTTTTCCTTCATTTAATAATACATAACCAACTATACCCAATAGTAGTAAATACAAAAGAATATAAATGATGTTATGTTTAATTAATGCTTTCAATTTTAGTTGTTTAACGAACCTGTTGTGCTTTATTCTTTTTCTCCTTTACTTCAGCTTGTTGTATGGGCGGTGTTACTTTCACATCTTTTTTGAATGGTTTATCTTGAACCGCAATATCGCACATGGTTTTAATGGCTTGCTTTACAACTTTCATCACACAAACTGTTGGTTGTATGTAAATTTGTTTTACAGTACTATCGGGCATGGTAAATGACATATCGGTTGCTATACTTTTAGGTCCTTCAAACAAAAAAGGATCTTTAAAATAATCTTCTAAATGTATGTCTTTTATGTGGATTTTTTTCTTCAATACCATCGTATATAATTCAAAAACAGCGTCAGTAATTTTAATTGAAATCACATTTTTTTGATCGTCATATCCAATCTTTACATGCCCTAATACTTCTGATTTATATCCAAAAGGCCCTACTTCTACTTTTGCTTCGCAGGTAAAATCGCTGCTATCAGGCTTAAAACTGATTTTAGGATTTAGGACTTTCCAGGTATAATGACCGTCAATAATGCCGAGCACTTCATACTGACTTTTACCTTTAATTTCACCAATAGCTGTAAATACCTTATTAACGGCTCTTTCGCTCAATACAAAAGCAAAATCATTAGGATTTTGACCTACTAAAATGGCAGAAAAATGAATTAAAAAAAGAAGAATAAGTTTCTTAAATTGCATGCCATAAATATATAATTTTACTATGTTTATATACCAATAAATAACACACATTAAATACATTTTTACTCTTTTTTAACTTTACTAAACATGAACATAAAAGCTAATAACCCTGCCCTTATATCTTGGATATCTGTTGATGCTAACTCTGATTTCCCAATTCAAAACCTACCTTTTGGCATTTTTTCGGATAGCACAGTAAAACACCATGCTTGCTCTGCCATTGGTAATTACGCTATTGATTTATATGAATTAGCGAGTCGCGGCTTTTTTTCAAAATTAAATATCGATAAAGAAGTATTTAATAAAGCGTATTTAAATGATTTTATTGAACTAGGAAAAGACACCACTCGTGCTTTAAGAGACCGCTTATCCGAACTACTTAACAGTGATAACAAAGAATTACAAGATAACAAAGAAGTGTTCGCCTCTATTTTTAAAACCAACAATAGCATTAATCTTTTATTACCCGTAAAAGTGGGCGATTACACTGATTTTTATAGCAGTATTGATCATGCTACAAATATTGGAACGATGATTCGTGATCCAAAAAATGCCTTATTACAAAACTGGAAATACATTCCGGTTGGTTACCATGGCCGTGCAAGTAGTATTACTGTTAGCGGAACTGATTTATACCGACCAAAAGGACAAATGAAACCAGCAGATGCCGAAGTGCCAACTTTTGGACCTTGTAAATTATTAGACTTTGAACTAGAAACTGCTTTTATTATTGGAAAAGCAAGTAAACTAGGCGAAAGCATTAGTACTGAAAAAGCAGACGATTATATTTTTGGAATGGTATTATTTAATGATTGGAGTGCGCGTGATATTCAAACTTGGGAATATGTGCCCCTAGGGCCCTTCTTATCTAAAAACTTTGCAAGTACAATTTCACCTTGGATTGTCACTCTAGATGCTTTAGAACCATTTAGAACAGAAGGTTATGTTCAAGAACCAAAAGTGTTTCCATATTTAGAATATACGGGAAATAAAAATGTAGATATTAAATTAGAAGTAGCCATACAACCAGAAAACAGCACAGAAACTGTAATTTGTAATTCAAATTACAAATACATGTATTGGACTATGGAACAACAATTAGCACATCACACTGTAAATGGTTGTAATGTAAATGTTGGTGATATGATGGGCAGTGGAACAATAAGCGGGCCTGACCCAAAAGAGTATGGCAGTATGATGGAACTAAGTTGGAAAGGCACAAAGCCTTTAAAATTAAATGATGGCAGCGAGCGTAAATTTATTAATGATAATGATACTGTTATTTTAAGAGGCTACTGCACAAACAACAAAACACGCATTGGCTTTGGCGAATGCAAAGCAAAGTTGTTGCCTGCTATTTAATTTGAATGAACAAAAACAAACAAGCTGTAGAAATATTCAATAAGTTAGCGCAAGGCTATCAATATAAATTTATGGCTTAATTAAAACATACAAATCCTACTTCTTAAACTTCCCTTTTAATGCCGCTAAGGGCAAGTTTATTTTTTCATTCTATTATATTTATTTTTGGGATTTGCTTTACAAGCATATACGGCATGGATATATATAATTCCTTCTTCTAATGTATATATTAATTTATAAGGGAAATGTTTGGTTTTTCGTTCTCTTGTATTTTTGTATGAACTCACAAATACTTTTGGCATTTTACTTACTTCTTCTGCAGCTAATGTTATTCCATCCATAAACTTAAGACCTAAACCTTTTTCTTTATCCTCATAGTACATGGCTTGTTTTATCATATCAGACATAGCGTTTTCTGTAAATATATACGGCAACATCTTTACTTTTTTATAGCTTTAAATACAGCCTTTTTAACTTCATCTATTGTATAATACTTTAGCTTTCCAGCTTTGTGGTCTGCTAAACGCTTATCTAATTCTTTTTTCTGTGCCGTTGTCAATTCTGTTGCTTCTTCCTCGTCAACAACTGTACGTTTTAATATGGTATATACAGCCTCTAAGATTTCATTATCCTTGGTATTATCGATAGCTTGATATATTTCTTTTTTTAAAGCTGAAGTTTTCATTAGATGTATATTTTATGTATTAACGAATTTAGTAATTTTATAGATGATATAAAAGAGATGCACTTCATAAATCCTACTTCTTAAACTTCCCTTTTAATGCAGCCAAAGCCGACATCATATCATTAGGATCGTAAGAAGCTACTTCTTCTTTTTTTTGCGATGGTTTATGCGCGCTTACGGAAGCTTCGCCTTTCATGGATAAAGCAATACGTTTACGTTTTACGTCACACTCCGTTACATTTACCCAAACTTGTTGGCCTACTTTTACAATCATATTTGGATCATCCACAAAAGTATCACTCAATTGAGAAATATGCACTAATCCATCTTGATGTACACCCACATCCACAAATGCACCAAAATTAGTAACGTTAGTCACAATGCCTGGTAAACGCATACCTTCTCTTAAATCTTCAATACTATGCACGTGCTCGTCAAAACTAAAGACTTCAAACGATTTACGAGGATCACGTCCTGGTTTCTCCAACTCACTCATAATATCCTTTAACGTTGGCAAACCAATAGCGTCCGTTACGTAAGACATTAAATTAATTTTTTTTCGCAAGTCTTTATCATTAATTAAATCATCAATGCTACAATTTAAATCGCTTGCCATTTTTTCTACAATATGATATGCCTCTGGATGCACCGCACTTTTATCTAATGGATGAATACCATCTCTGATGCGCAAGAAACCTGAACATTGTTCAAACACTTTATCGCCCATACGATTTACTTTTAATAACTCTTTACGCGATTTAAAAGCCCCGTGTTCATTTCTATAATCCACAATATTTTTCGCTAAACCTTCGCCAATACCTGATACATAAGATAGTAATTGTTTAGAAGCTGTATTTAACTCAACCCCTACTCCATTTACACAACTCATCACTACTGAATCTAATTTATTTTTTAACGCTACTTGATCCACATCATGCTGATACTGGCCAACACCAATGGATTTAGCATCTAACTTTACTAATTCCGCTAATGGATCTGCTAAACGACGACCGATAGAAACGGCACCACGCACGGTTAAATCATATTCAGGAAATTCTTCACGCGCCACATCTGAGGCCGAGTAAATAGAAGCGCCTGCTTCACTTACCATAATCACAGGAATTGTTTTAGGTAATACTTCAATGCTTCTAATAAATTGTTCAGTTTCTCTTGATGCTGTTCCGTTACCAATAGCAATAGCTTCTAACTCATGTTTAGCGCACATAGCCATTACTACATGTTGCGCATCCATCACACGGCGTTGAGGCTCGTGAGGATAAATAACAGTTTCTTCTAGTAATTTACCTTGGGCATCTAAGGCTACAACTTTACAACCTGATCTAAATCCTGGATCAATTGCTAAAATAGATTTTTGTCCTAATGGCGACGCTAATAATAACTCGCGTAAATTATCAGCAAATACTTGTATGGCTTTTTCATCAGCTATTTGTTTAGTAAACAAACGCATCTCTGCTTCAATACTTGGTTGTAACAAACGCTTATAACCATCTTCAATTGCTAAAGTAATTTGTTCAGCACATTCGTTACGCGATTTAATAAATTGTTTTTTGATTTGTTCATGCGCTTGTTCATCGTCAATAATAATATCTAAAATCAAAAAATCTTCTTTTTCTCCGCGACGCATCGCTAACATGCGGTGGCTTGGGCAAGACATTAATGATTCTTCCCATTCAAAATAATCCTCAAACTTTTGTCCTTCCTCTTCTTTTCCTCTGATGACTTTTGTTTTGATGATGGCCGATTTTTTAAATAGCACACGCATGCCTTCACGCACCACGGCATCTTCACTAATAATCTCTGCAATAATATCTCTTGCGCCAGCTAAAGCGTCATCAGGATGCTCTACTCCTAATTCTTTATTCACAAATTTTAAAGCTTCAGGAAATAACTCTTTCGTTTCCTGCGCTAAAATTAATTGTGCCAAAGGTTCTAATCCTTTTTCACGAGCAGCAGTTGCTTTGGTACGACGTTTAGGTTTGTATGGTAAATACAAATCTTCTAAGGTCGAAAGTGTTTCGGCTGCTAAAATTTTATCTGATAATTCTTGTGTTAATTTTCCTTGGCCTTCAATCGATTTTAAAATAGCCTCACGACGTTGTTCTAATTGACGTAAGCGTTCAATTTCATTTTTAATAGTGATTACTTGAACTTCATCCAAACTACCTGTAACCTCTTTACGGTAACGAGAGATAAATGGAACGGTGGCGCCTTCATCTAATAATTCAACAGTGGATTTAACTTGCTTCGCATCAACTTTTAACTCAGCAGCAATTTTAAAAAATAAAGAAGTATCGGTCATTGTGTTTCTTGTTTAAAATTTCATTGTTTCTGGTTTTATGAAACAGTGTTAAACAAATATAACTCGATAAAAGTGCCGAAAGTGTTGGATTTATTAACAAATTGAATTTTCTATGACAAGCTTAAATCACTCTAAACTAAACACTTAATAATTACCAATGTTGAAAAAATAAATGCTTAAGTATTCGATTCAAAAACTTCAACTTCGGCAAGTGGGCTAAATAAATACACCGAGCCCGTGCTAATTTCTTTACAACGATAACGTTTACGAAGCTTCTCTCCTTTTTCAAAAATACGCGAACCATTGTATAAAAAATGCGTTCGATAAGGTAAATGTTCTAATAATATTAAGTGTCCGTTTGTATCATGCGTATCATACAATTTTAAAGTACGCATTAGGGTTGTATCACTACAACTGGCAGCGGCTGGATTTTGTAAATATTTACGCAGTGCATACAAAACATCTAAAGGCAAATTATCCGTACTTAAAAAAGGTGTCATTAAAATCCTAAACGATTCCTTCCATTCTTGTCCGTGAGGGGCAACTGTATTGCGATGTTTATTAAAGGTATGTAAATGCGCAATTTCGTGAACCAAGGTAATAAAAAATGAGTACTGATTTAAGTTATGGTTAATGGTAATGATATGATTTAATCCATCTCTTGGCGAGGTATAGTCACCTAATTTCGTACTACGTTCTTTGGTAATTTTTAATTTAAAATCAAATTCAATAATCCAAATAGCAATTTGAACGACGGCAAACTCCGGAATATATTTTTTTAATATTTCCGAATTACGTTGTATTTGTTGCTCGCGAAGGCTCATATTTTTGAAGGGACTTAATAGACAAAAGGGACAGAAGAGACAATTTAAGTAGTCCTGTCTCCCTTAAATCTCTTTCATCTTTTCAATCCATTTTAAGGTTTGTACTTCGATTTTGATAAAATTTTCTGCGCGTCCTTTTCGTTCATTAAATCTTCTAATGTTACATCGCTATTATGTTCCATATAGGATTTCACAATTTGTTGACCTAACCACATAGCAACCCTTGGTGGACAATCTTTACTAATTGCTCTTGTAAATGGTCCATCGCTAGTGAATTCAGATACTAATTTTAAATCATTGTCATATAATTTATTATCCTTAGCAAAAAAACCCCACACATTTTTTTCATATTTATCTAAATAGTTCATTTGTGCAGTTGTATATCCCATTTTTATTGAATCTTGCACATTAGGTAATAAGCCATCACATACATAAAATAGTTTACCGTAAAAAATCATGTGATTCAATAAATTATTCACAGGATCAGCGTTATCAAATTCGGTAATTACCCAACCACGAACGGCATCTGATAAAACGTGTTCTTTATTCATTGTACGTGTTCTAAAATTTGGCAGCTGCATCATGCTATAAAAAGGATTTTTACTTCCTAAATACATATCCAAGCCAACACCTAAAGTAGAATCAACATAAACTACATTGTATTGAAAACCACTCATAAACGTCACAAATTGTTTTGGTGTTTTACGTTTCGGAAAAAAAACTTTAAAGCGTTTAACGGCTTCCGTCATTTCATCTCCTATTAATTCAATATCATTATCAGAGTATGTTTTATTTAAATCATTGTAGGCGGTTTGAATATCTTTATTTGTTATAAAACGCAATAAAGTTTGAGAATATAATGAATCTGTTTTTCCTCCGTTATTAACTATGGAGGATATATAACGCATATAAAATGTAGAATACTTTTTTTCAAACTCTCCCATTTTTAATTGACAATTTTCGGCTGTTAATAAAAACACATCTTTATCTAATCGTTTAAAGGCAATTGGTTCAAGTACTATGTTACTTGTATCAATATCCAACTGATTGTGTTTACAGCCTGTTAAAAAATTAACAAATAAAAGAGTGGCAATGATTTTAAAATAGCTTTTCATAACAAAAATTATATTATTTTTACAAAAGTTAAATTATATAAAAAACATACACATGAAAAAGATTTTACTTTTAGTTTCTAGCACATTATTGTTAGCTAATTCGTTTCTTGCGCAAGAAAGTGATGACGATAAAAAATTTAGATTAGGTTTAAAAGTAGCGGCTCAACCTACATGGTTTTCATCTAAAGACAATAACACTACAAGATCAAGTACAGGTTTTGGATTTGGATTTGGCTTAGCGATGGAATTTAGACTATCAAAAACAGCTTACTTTGTAACTGGTATTGGTGGCGATTTTGAAAACGGTGGCATTAAATACAAATATGAGCCTTTAGCAGTTACACCATATGCTATTGGATATACATTAAATGGATCAAATGAATTGAACGAAATAAAAGATGGGATGCAAGAGTCAAATATTGTTCAGGCAGGAGATGTTAGGTATAATGGTATTATAGAAAGAAAAATCAAAACTACTCATGTTACGATTCCATTAGCTCTAAAAATGATGACTAAGGAAATTGGTGGTTTTAAATATTTTGGTGTATTTGGTGGAGAAATTGGTGTTCGAATTAAAGCAAGAGCTACTGATAAATATACTAGCAGCACAACTTTTGGATCTAATGTAAATAATGGGACTGGAACAAACACAAATATCAATATTAACAAAGACGGTTCTTTAATTCCATTAAGAGTTGGTATGAATGTTGGTTTAGGTGCAGAATACCGTTTATCTGGGTCCACTTCTGCCTTCTTAAGTATTAATTACTTCCGTTCATTTACTAACTTAATGAAAAAAGAATCAAAATATATGGCATACGACTATAAATCTTATTCTGACGGAACCGTAACCTTTTCTTTTGTAAAACAAAATTTATTAATGAATGCTATTAGAATTAACGTTGGAATTTTATTCTAGTTTTTTCTAAAATTTGTTATCAAAAATCCCATTCGTCAGTTGGCGGATGGGATTTTTTATTTTTATATTTACCTTATATATGAAACATAACGACATCATTCAACATATTGTTAATTGGCTAAAAACATATTCTGACTCTTCAAAAACTGAGGGCTTTGTGATTGGTATCTCAGGTGGAATTGACTCTGCTTTAACATCTACCTTATGCGCTTTGACAGGTAAAAAAGTAATTTGCTTAAATATGCCCATCCGTCAGCATAAAACAGAATACGATAGAGGAAACGAACATATTGAAGGGTTAAAAAAAACATACTCCAATGTTAGCAGTGCTGAAGTAAACTTAACTTCCATTTTTGAAGAAATGGAAAAAACCTACGATAAAAACATTCAAGATTTTTTAACGTTGGCAAATACAAGAGCTAGGTTAAGAATGACAACATTATACGCATATGCTGGTCACCATAAATTATTAGTGGCAGGCACAGGAAATAAAGTAGAAGATTTTGGGATTGGCTTTTACACAAAGTATGGAGATGGCGGTGTAGATGTGAGTCCTATTGCGGATTTAATGAAATCGGAAGTGTATGCTTTAGCTGCAAAAGTGGGTGTGGTTAATTCTATTTTAAATGCGCGGCCAACCGATGGACTTTTTGCAGATGGAAGAACAGACGAAGATCAAATTGGAGCTACATACGATGAATTAGAATGGGCAATGTTGTATATTGAAAACAAAGAAAGCTACGAATTAAACGAAAGACAAACAGTAGCAATGCAAATTTACCAAAACCGAAATAGAGCCAATAAACATAAAATGGATCCTATACCAGTGTGTTTAATACCAAAAGACTTTTTAAAATAATAGCGATGGAAAAGAAATTGTGTTTAGAATGCGGAGAAACCTTTAACGGAAGAGTTGACAAAAAATTTTGCAGCGACTTATGTCGCAATTCACACAACAATAAATTAAATAGCGATAGTACAAACTATGTTCGCAACATCACAAACATTTTACGCAAAAACAGAAGAATTATGACAGAGCTTTTGACAGGAGAAACTGCAAAAGTATCTCAGCAGAAGTTAATAGATAAAGGTTTTAATTTTAATTACCACACTAATATTACGACAACCAAAGAAGGTAAAAATTATTTCTTTTGTTATGAATTTGGCTACTTACCTATTGAAGGAAATTACTATTTATTAGTAAAGAGGAAGATTGATGCGTAATCAAAAAAATGGAACGCTGATGACACAGATTTTGTAAGATTAATATGATTAAAAAATCATTGTATTAAAAAATGATCTTACTCATTAAAATCTTATTAAATCATAACCAATCCGCGTTATCTGCGTTCTATAAAAAAGAAAAATTAATCTTCGATTATAATTGAAACCTTATCTACTGGCCCATTCATAGGCGGTAATAGTTTAGTCACTTTTACTTTCGTTTCAATCAATTTTGGAAACGCATGAATGATTTTATCATAAATTCGTTTACCTACATGCTCAATTAATTTTGATGGAATAGCCATCTCTGCTTTACAAATTTCAAACACGGTGCAGTAATCAATAGTTAAATTTAAATCATCTTTAACTGCCGCTTCGTTAAAATCATATACCATATAAACATCTACAATGTACTCTCCACCAATTTTAGTTTCTTCGGGTAAGCAACCATGATATGAATATAATCTAATTCCTTCTACGTTGATTTGATTCTTCATATGTAGATATTTATTGTTTTTTTATTGTGATATGGTATAAGCCATATATCTTCATTGGTGTTTGTGAGTTTCGGCACATGGCTATTTCATATTTCTATTATTTAACCACAAAGGTCGCAAAGTTTTTTCGCAGAGGTCGCTGAGTAGTGTTGTTAAATTTAAATTGTTATTTCTCCTCTTAAATTGGTCTCTAATAATTGTTTTGCTTTTGATGTAGGTACTTTTTTACCAAGTACGTACATTAATTTTGCAATAGCACTTTCAAACGTAATATCAAAACCACTGACTACACCTATTTTCTTCAACTGACTGCTTGTTTCGTACATTCCTTGAATGACTTTGCCTTCGGCGCATTGAGTGACATTATAAATAATAATACCCTTATCAATGGCTGTTTTTAAAGCTTGAATAAACCATTCTTCTGTACTTGCATTTCCAGCTCCAAAAGTTTCCATTATCACCGCTTTAATACCTGTTGTATTTAAAATTGATAAGGTGATTTTTCTACTTAATCCGGGAAATAATTTCAATACCGCAATATCATTCTCTAATTGGGTATGAACTGCCAATGCTTTTTTTGAAGGTTTTAATAAAGCTGTTTGATTGTATTGTATGTTAACTCCAGCCTCTGCTAATGCAGGATAATTAGGGGATTTAAAGGCATCGAAATGTGCTGAATTATATTTATAAGTGCGATTTCCTCTATGTAATTTATATTCAAAATAAATACACACTTCAGTTACTATAGGTTTATTGTTTTTTTGAGCAGCAGCAATTTCTATAGCAGTAATTAAATTTTCTTTTCCATCTGTTCTAATTATTCCAATTGGTAACTGAGAACCTGTTAAAATAATGGGCTTAGCCAAATTCTCTAACATAAAACTCAAAGCACTTGCAGTATATGACATTGTATCAGAACCATGTAAAATTACAAAACCATCATACTTTGCATAATTGTCTTTAATAATCGTTGCTAATTCAATCCACACATGTGGATGCATGTTTGAAGAATCAATAGGATGTTTAAAAGAAATAGAAGATAATTCAATATCGAATTTTTCTAGCTCAGGAATTTGTTTGGTGAGTGCTTTAAAATTAAAGGGCTTTAATTCGCCTGTTCGAACATCCTGCATCATACCTATAGTACCGCCTGTGTAGATGAGAAGAATAGAAGGTTTTGACTTTGCCATAAAGTAAAAAGCCTAAGAATTTATCTTAGGCTTTAATTTGTTGTTAATTTATTAGAAAGGTAAATCGTCGTTATCAGAGATGCTGCTATTAAAAACAGGTGCAGCTGTATTTTCTTGCATTCCAGCATTATTTTGAGCAGGAGCAGAAGATTGTCCATCGCCAACTTTTTCAATTCTCCATGCTTCTAATGTATTGAAATATTTGATGCCTTGAGGTCCATTCCACTCACGACCGCGTAAGTTGAATTGTACTTTTATTTCATCACCTTGATTAAAAGAATCAAGCATGGTGCATTTATCTTGCGTTACTTGAAAACTCACAAACTGTGGGTATGGCGTGCTTAAATCTGTTGCTAATACGAAATCTCTCTTTTGAAATTTGTCACTTACTTTCTGTGTGTCGTACTTTAATTTTAATTGTCCTGTTACTTCCATTGTATATATATTTACGTTATTGATTACAAATTAATGCATTAAAGCAAATTTACAAATTAAGGAGGCTGTTTTTAAGAAAACTTAATCACAAAAAAGGCAATGTTTTAACAATTTAACGAAATCTCGAAGCAAAATTAAACGATTTCAAGAGTAATATTATACCCTTATTCCAATTAAAAGCACATCATCCAATTGTTCTAAATTGCCTTTCCAAGCTTCAAATTTCTCGTTTAAAATATTTTTTTGCTCATCTATTGGTAATTTATAATTATTTACCAATAAACCTTCTAATGGCTTGTATTTGATTTTTTTCTTTTGGTCCGCCAAACTGATCAGCGTAACCATCCGTTAAAGAATAAACAATATCTCCTTTTGTAAATTCATTTTTATCAAAGTAAATGGTTTCATATCACTATGCTTACCAACAGACATTTTATCGGGAAGACATGAAATTAATTCTCCGTTTCTAACAATATAAAAACTGTTATTGGCTGCGGCATATTCCAATACATTATTAGTAAAATCAAAGGCTACTAAAATTCAATCCATTCCGTCTTTTCGATTCCTCTTCACTTCCTTCTGAATTCAAAGAAGAGATAATTTCTTCCCTGATATGATCAAACACTAAATTAGGGCTTGCTATTTTTTTCTCAATAATAGATTCATTTAAGTAGGAGATATTAAGCATACTCATAAATGCACCGGGTAAACGATGTCCTGCAAAACCTGCCGTATATAAATAAAATTTCTCTATATCGCTACCTGGGTGTTGATTAGAAATAGCATATTAAAAATCTCCACTAACAATATCCTTAGGTTTATAAAGGATTTTTTGCATCTAATGTTGTTTCCATACCCCTAAATTTATTTTTTTGTCAATTTATTCAAATTTCACAAAATATATTTTATTTAGCATTCTCTTTTTTACCAATATCAGTATTCTTGATATCTTTACTACTATGACAAAGTCTAAAAACAAAATTTGCATTACAAAATCGAGCTTAGATTTTTTAGCTTTAATAAAAAAACATAACGATAGAGATTGGTTTAATGCCAATAAAGACCAATTTTTAATAGAACAACATTATATAGAAGTATTTGCTGATGCCTTATTAATGGAACTTAATACTCACGATGTGATTGAAACGCCAAGCGGTAAAAAGAGTCTACATCGCATTTACAGAGATACGCGTTTTTCGAAAGAAAAAACACCTTACAAAACCAATTGGAGTGGGAGTTTTAGAAGAGCCACAAAATACCGCCGCGGTGGCTATTACTTTCATATTGAAGCGGGGAACAGTTTTATTGCTGGCGGTTTTTGGAGTCCAAATCCTGAAGACTTAAAACGCATAAGAGATGATTTTGATTTTGATGATGCTTCCATGCGTAAGATCTTAAAAAGTAAAAATTTCATTTCCACTTTTGGAACCTTGCAAGGAGAACAATTAAAAACTACACCCAAAGGATTTGATTCTGATAGCAAAGCAATTGACTTATTACGCTATAAGCAATTTTTACTAATCAGAAAGTTTACTGATAACGAAGTGTTGAGTGATGGTTTTTTAAATGAAGTAAATAAAACATTTAAACACATGCGTCCTTTTTTTGATTACATGAGTGATTTATTAACAACGGATCTTAATGGAATTGAGATTTAATCTTATTTCTTTATAGTCAACTTTTCTATCTCGGCCAACTTATTAGTTGCAGCGGGGTCATTAGGTTTTTGTTTTAATGCTTCTTCGTACATTGGTTTTGCCTCTGAGTAACGTTTCATCTTAAATAATTCATCGGCACGTTTAATGGTTGCATTATATTTATCTGCGCCTAATGCTTGAGGGATACTATATTTTGCATCACCACTCCCTACTCCTGCGGAACCAGTTTCAGAAGAACTTGTGCTACTTGGAACAATTTCTCTTGTAGTTTCCTTTGCTGGAGTAGTTGTTTTTTCTTTTACAGGTTCTTTAGGGGTTTCTTTAGTTTTGGTGACTTTACTTTGAGTTGCCTTCTCAGCTGCCTCTTTAGCTGCCTTAGTGGAAGCTTCTTTTGCAATCTTATCGGCCTCTAGTTTTTCTTTAGCCAATTTATCTTTTTGTGCTTTTTCGGACTCAGCTTTAGTTGCTTTAGCGGCTGCTGCTTGAGCAATCTTATCTTTAGCTAAACGCTCAGTTTCAGCTTTTTCGGCAGCTAATTGAGCGTTTTGAGCTTTCTCAGCCTCTGCTTGAGCAGCTTTATTTGATGCTTCTTGAGCGACTTTATCTTTTGCTAACTTATCTGCTTCTAATTTTTCTTGTGCAGCTTTTTCTTTGGCTAATTTCTCAGCTGCTAATTTTTCAGCTGCTAATTTAGCTTCGTCTGCTGCTTTTTTATCTGCTAACTCTTTTTGCTTTAAGCAGTCGCCTACTTTTGGCAATTGGTCGCTTGGATAACGTTCTCCTGGAATAATGGTCATTGCTTTTTCATAACTTGCCTTTGCTAAGGGACAATCTCCTTTACTCAATGCAACATCTCCAGTATTATTAGTTGAAGTAAAATTATTCATCAAGACATTTTCAGCCTCTCTAATTTTAGTAAGCTCTGCTAACATTTGATTTGTATACCCTTCTTCATCATCAAATTTTTTACCATTAGGCGTATAAACAATTCTTGCGAGAGCTTGCTGTAAAACAGAATAATTGATAGAAGGAAAAGCTTTCGCCATAATAACACCTTCAATTCCAAATGTTGGCTTATAATTATCTTTTGCTAATTCTTCGGGGACATTCATAGTTGAAATTGCAAACTTTTTGGGATTACATCCAGAATAAGAAATCGTTAAAATATAATCTCCATTTGCCGGAACATCAATTACAAAATCACCACTTCCATCGCTTTGTATTTGTGTAATAGTGATGGCACCTTTAGAAAGTGTAATGGTTGCTCCAGCTAATTTTTCCTCAGAGATATCAACTTTATTTGTCAATTTAAAGGTACGTAATTCAACAGAACTTCTCAATTTAAGTGTCCATTCTTGTGCATTTAAAATAGTGTGCAGGAATAAACTACTTAAAAATATAACGAGCGACTTTTTATTCATCTAAAGAATTACTTTTTAATTAATTTTTCTATTTCAGCTAATTTATTAGTTGCATAAGGATCGTTAGCTTTAATTTTTAATGCTTCTTCATAAACTGGTTTTGCTTCAGCATAACGTTTCATCTTAAATAATTCATCACCACGTTTAATATTTTCCCTGTATTTATTTTCACCACCTATAGATTGTAAAACGGCGTGCTTGGCGTCTTTCGAGCCAATTTTTCCATCTCCTGCTTCAGCTCCCGTATTAATTGGCGTAATAATTCCAGTTTGCTTTTTCGAATTTTCGGCTGCTAATTTTTCATTAGCAATTTTGTCGGCCGCTGCTTTTTCGGCTACTATTTTTTCTTGAGCAGCTTTTTCGGCTTCTACTTTTTCTTGCGCTGCTTTTTCTGCCGCCTTCTTTTCCTGCGCAATTTTATTTTTAAGAATCATTTCTTGCTCTTTTTTCTCGGAGGCTTTTTTCTGAGCGGCTGCCCTTTCTTGAGAAGCCTTTTCTGCTGCTGCTCTGGCTGATGCCTCTTGGGCTAACTTTTCTTGAGCTGCTTTTTCTTGCGCAAGTTTTTCTTGAGCTGCTTTTTCCTGAGCTAACTTTTCTTGAGCTGCTTTATCTTGCGCGGCTTTATCCGCTGCTGCTTTTTCTTGTGCTAACTTTTCTTGTGCAAGTTTATCTTGAGCTGCTTTTTCCTGAGCTAACTTTTCTTGAGCTGCTTTCTCTTGAGCTACTTTATCCGCTGCTGCTTTTTCTTGTGCTAGTTTTTCTTGTGCTAGTTTTTCTTGAGCTGCTTTATCCGCTGCTGCTTTTTCTTGTGCTAGTTTTTCTTGAGCGACTTTATCTGCTGCTGCTTTTTCCTGAGCAAGTTTATCTTGAGCGGCTTTCTCTTGTGCAAGTTTATCTTGAGCGGCTTTATCCGCTGCTGCTTTTTCCTGAGCTAACTTTTCTTGAGCCACTTTATCTTGAGCTGCTTTGTCTGCGGCTAC
Source organism: uncultured Bacteroidota bacterium (assembly GCA_903893815.1). Taxonomy (GTDB): domain Bacteria; phylum Bacteroidota; class Bacteroidia; order B-17B0; family Aurantibacillaceae; genus UBA4416. Next base: position 824 of record CAITNS010000045.1, on the reverse strand, counting down.
TTTCTCTTGAGCTGCTTTTTCCTGAGCTAACTTTTCTTGAGCTGCTTTTTCTTGAGCTAACTTCTCTTGAGCGGCTTTATCTGCTGCTGCTTTCTCTGCTGCGGCTTTTTCCTGTGCTAGTTTTTCTTGAGCTAGTTTTTCTTGAACGGCTTTCTCTTGTGCTAACTTTTCTTGAGCTGCTTTGTCTGCGGCTACTTTCTCTTGTGCTGCTTTTTCTTGTGCAAATTTATCTTGAGCGGCTTTATCCGCTGCTGCTTTTTCTTGTGCTAAATTTTCTTGTGCAAGTTTATCTTGAGCGGCTTTCTCTTGTGCTGCTTTTTCTTGAGCTGACTTCTCTGCTGCGGCTTTTTCCTGTGCTAGTTTTTCTTGAGCAGCTTTTTCTTGAGCGGCTTTATCTGATGCTGCTTTCTCTGCGGCCAATCTTGCTTCTTCTGCTTTCTTTGCCGCTTCTTGTTCTTTTGCTAGTTTTTCAGCTGCTGCTTTTTCTTGTGCTAGTTTTTCTTGTGCTGCTTTTTCTTGAGCTAACTTTTCCTGAGCTGCCTTTTCTGCTGCTGCTTTTTCAGCTGCCAATCTTGCTTCTTCTGCTTTCTTTGCTGCTTCTTGTTCTTTTGCTAATTTTTCAGCTGCTGCTTTCTCTTGTGCTGCTTTTTCTTGTGCTAGTTTTTCTTGTGCTAATTTTTCCTGAGCTAACTTTTCTTGAGCCGCTTTATCTTGAGCGGCTTTATCCGCTGCTGCTTTTTCTTGTGCTAACTTCTCTTGAGCTGCTTTCTCTGCTACTGCTTTCTCTGCGGCCAATCTTGCTTCTTCTGCTTTCTTTGCCGCTT
>CAITNS010000044.1 GCA_903893815.1 uncultured Bacteroidota bacterium | reverse complement strand
TTATACCTTATCATTAGAGCCTACAATTGCGCCTACAATAATTTCGGTTGGAACACCAGGCCCAACAACGGCCACTTTATCTGTAACAGGATCAAGTAACTATAATTTAATTACTGTATTCAATGCAAATACATCTACCATCAATGCTCCATTAGATGGCTTATATTATTCTCCATCATCAAACTTTGGAAGTGGTGCACAAATTGGTGGAACAGGTACCAATAACTTTGCTGTTTATAATAGTTCTCCAAATGGATCCGTCAATCTCACCAATTTAACACCAGCAACGTCTTACTATGGAATTGTATTTTCCTATAATGGATTATATAATTCCTTGATTAATACAAGTTATAATTACAATACAAGTAATTATGATTTTGTTTATTTTTCAACTTACAACACCCCGCCAACAATAAATTCGATTTCAAATTATACAGTTTGTCAAGATGCGTCAACAACAACCGTTTCCTTATCAGGTATTGGAGATGGAAGCACTGCTGAAACACAAACCGTTTCAATTGCCGCCTATTCGAGCAATACAACGCTAATGCCAAATCCAACGATAAGCTATACTCACCCTAACTCAACTGGAACATTATCTTTCAAGCCAAATGCAGGACAATCTGGAACAGTTGTTATTACAGTTGTTGCGCAAGATGGCGGCCCTAATAACAACGCCACTACAAAAACGTTTACCGTAAATGTATTAGGTATACCAGCAAGTGCGGGAGCCATCACAACTACAAGTACTACTATTTGTCAGGTTAAAAATGGCGTGGTATTTACTGTTCCTACTATTGCAAACGCAACTACTTATAACTGGTCATTACCACCTGGCTCAACTGTTACTGCTGGTGCCAACACGGGCTCAATCACGGTAAACTTTAACACAACTGCTCTTTCTTATAATGTAAACATTTATGGTAGTAATACAAACGGATGTGGAAACGGAACAAGTTCTTCATTATTAGTAAATTTTGATAAAGTTCCAACAACTTCAAATGCTGGTACAAATCAACTCATATGTAATAACCTAACAGCATTATCTGCAAATGTGCCAACTGTAGGTAATGGAGCATGGACTTTTTGTTCAACAGGTCTAGGGAATTTATCTTCTACAACAACTGCTAATGCCAACTTACAAGTAGTAAATAACCAAACCGTTACATCTGTTTGGACAGTGACTAATGGTGTTTGCCCAGCTAGTTCATCTACTGTTACAGTTGCCAATATTTTTGGTTCTCCTAGCTGTAACCCAGATGCTGATTTCTTAACGAACAATACTTCTCCTTGCGTAGGTTCATCTATAACATTTACAAGTACATCTGTTGGTGCAACTTCTTATACCTGGAGTTTTGGTGCAACCGCAACACCTTCTGTATCTAATTTAGCTAACGTCCCTGTAACTTATTCTTCCGTTGGTCCAAAAACGGTAACATTAACTATCAATAGCTTGTCTGGTTTAAATACTGAAATTAAAACAGCATATATAAATGTCATTACAATTCCTACAGCTCCAGTTTCAATTTTTGGAAATTCAACTATTTGCCAAGGGCAAACAGCAGAATCATTTTTTGTAAATACCGTAACAGATGCTACCGCATATAACTGGTCTTTCCCAAGTGGAGTTTCTCTAAATACTGGAGCAGGTACAAACGCTATAACGACTAATTTCTCAACAACAGCAACAAGTGGCAATTTTAGTGTTACTGCATCTAATGCATGCGGTGTAAGCTCTGCAACTACAAAAAGTATTACAGTTAATCCTTTACCTACACAAGCAACCGCTATAACAGGTAGTAATACAGTTTGTCAAGGAGTAAATGGAGTGGTATATATAGCCAATAATTTAAATAATGGTTTATCATATACTTGGTCAACTCCTAATGGATGTAATATAGTTGGAGGTTTAAATACAAGAACTATTACTGTAAATTTTGATAATACTTCTACTTCTGGAGCTATTAGTATATACGGAACAAATGGTTGTGGAGATGGTGTTATTAGAAATAAACCAATAACAGTTAATCCTTTACCGGATGCCCCAGGATTAATTTCTGGATCTACTTCAAATCAAGTTTGTCCTTTGTCAACAAATATCAATTATTCAATTACTCCCTTAGCAAATGCTACTAGTTATGCTTGGGTTTATCCGGCAGGATATACAGTAGCAAGCGGTGGTGCTAGTAACTCAATTTTCTTAGATGCTACATTAGGCGCATCTAATGGTGGGATTAAAGTGGTTGGTAAAAACGCTTGTGGTGATAGTGATACATCAAGTGTATTAAATATCAATATTTCAGGTTTGCCAACTCAACAAATTTGTGTGGTAACAGTAGATAGTTCTTCTGTTCATAATGAAATTTTTTGGCAAAAAAATGGTGTATCAAACGTGGATAGTTTTAGAGTTTATCGTGTACAAACATTAATTTTAGATACATTAATTGGAACTGTTGGTTATAATGACTTAAGTAGATTAGTAGATAGTACAGCAAATCCAAATGTAACAAGCTATACTTATAAAATTGCAGCCGTTGATTTATGCGGTAATGAGGGGCCAAAAAGTTTAGAACACCAAACTATACATTTAGTAACTAACTATTCGGCACCAAACATGAATTTAAGTTGGAACCTATACTCTGGAGCAACGGTATTAAATTACAGAGTATTAAGAGACATCAATAATTCAGGAAACTGGATACCAATTATTAATAACCTTGCACCAAACGCTACCAGTTATACCGATTTTGGGATTCCTGTGGGCGCCAATAGTGTGCAATACCGTGTAGATGTGATTTGGTTAAACTCTTGCGATCCAACTGCTAAAGTGGCTCAAAGTATTGTTAATACAACTAAATCAAACACTAAAGACTTTACGATTAATATTGTAACCTCTATAGCTGAACAAAATGAGTTTTTAAATGCGATCTCATTATATCCAAACCCAACAAAAGATGTATTTGATATAGAACTAAAAACCGGGATTGAAAGTTTTGACGTAGAAATTTATAATCAAATAGGAAGTGTGTTAAAATCATCACATTTAACGTATACAGACAAGGCCACTATTGATATTAGTGAGTTTAGTTCTGGTATTTATTATGTGGTGATAAAGACTCCAATGGGTTCTATTACTAAACGAGTTTCAAAATTATAAGGATATTTTCCTAAAAATTGAAGGCTGCCTGTACAAGGCAGCCTTTTTTTATTAATTTTATGCTGCTAAATGTTAAAGAAACTACTTTTCATATTTTTATGTATTGCCACTCTGTCTCAATTGAGCGCGCAGGATTACAACTTTAAACATTATGGTCAAAAACAAGGGCTAGCTAACGCAAACATTAAATGTATTTTTCAAGATAGTTATGGCTTTTTATGGTTTGCCACGCAAGGAGGAGGCATCAGCAAATTTGATGGTAAATCGTTTACTAATTACGACAAGCAAGATGGTTTAGTTGGTAACGATGTTATTTGCATTACCGAGGATGAACATAATTCTATTTGGATTGGAACAGTAGATGGTGTGTCAAAATACGATAGAAAAAAATTCACAAACTATACCATTGATAATGGGCTAAAAGAAAATAAAGTGTTTCATATTTTTTGTGACGGATCAAAAACATGGATTTCCACATTTGGCGGGGGTATTGCCATTTTAGAAAATGAGAAATTCACCTACCTCAACACTACAAATGGCTTAAGTTCTGATAAAGTCTTTTCTGTTTTTAAAGATAAAGGTGGCAAATACTGGATTGGAACTAGTAAAGGTGGAATTAATCTTTATAATGGTAAATCATTTACAATTATTAAGGAATCTAAAAATTTCAACTCCGCTTCTGCATTTTGTTTTCACGAAAGTACGGATGGTAAAATTTGGATTGGGACTCCAGGTAAAGGTGTTTTTTTTATAGAAAATAATTTATTTCATCAAGTAGATATCCCTTTAATTAAAACAGACTATATATCGAAAATTGTTGAAGACAAACAACATAATATTTGGTGTGCTACTGAACATGGCTTAGTGAAAATATACAAAAACTTAAGTTATAAAATTTTCAATAAAGATAATGGATTGGCAGGTGTTGATATTTCATCTGTTATCTGCGATTACGAAGGAGAAATTTGGGTATCCTGTTTTGGGAACGGGGTTTACAAATTAACAAACGAAGCTTTATCTGTTTACACAAAACAACATGGCTTAAACGATAATCGTGTGATTGCTTTTTGTAAAAACGATGAAGGCTTTTTATTTAGCACCACAAGCGGGTTAAACAATTTTAAAAATGGTATCATTGAACCTGTTTCTTTACCGAAAGAATTGACGGAAGATATTATTACAGCACTATTTTTAGAAGGCAAAACACTTTATGCAGGAACTCAAAATAAAGGATTATTTGTTTTAACCGAATCTTCAAAAAATAATTACACAATTACAAAACATATCAATAAAATTGATACTGTTGATTTAAAAACTATTGTTACTAGTATACAAAAAAACGAAAATATTATTTGGGTGAGCTTGTACGGTACTGGAATCATTAAAATAAAAAACGGTGAATTCAGTTTGTATAGTAAAGAAAACAAACAACTACCAACAAATGATGTCATGTGTATTTATTCCATCTTAGATGATTTATGGATAGGCACTATTGGTGAAGGTGTTTTAAGATTGAATACAACAACCAATATCATGAAGCACTTTAGTAAAAAAGAAGGCTTTACGAGTACGAATGTTTTTTCGATTAATGAATTAAATAAACAAATCATCATCGGTTCAATTGACGAAGGCTTATTTATTTTTAACAAGAACAAATTCACTAACATTAGCAAGAAAAACGGATTGTTAAGTAATTCAATTAATGTTATTCAAAAATCAATAGATAACAATTTGTGGATTGGAACAGATTTAGGTATTAATAAAATTACACTAAATCCCGACTGCTCTCTTAAAAGTATTAAAGCCTATACTGATGAAGATGGACTAAAATCTTCTGCTATTGAACAAAACGCCTCTATTGAACAAAATGGATTTATTTATTTTGGAACTGGTGAAGGTTTAGTTTCTTATAATGCCAAAGAAGATATTGTAAGTGATGTAAAGCCAAAAGTTTTAATTAGCGAACTACTTTTAAAGTATTCAAAAATCGATAGCACTAAAGTAAAATTTGATTCTTTATCAAAATTAAATTTACCCATCAATCCTGTTTTTAATTACAAGCAAAACGATATTACCTTTAAGTTTAAAGCCTTATCTACTCAAACCACTAACTATCAGTTTTTATTGGAAGGATATGATAAAGATTGGTCGCCGGTTCAAACCAATAATGAAGCGGTATTTACTAATCTATCTCCTGGGAAATATATTTTTAAATTAAAAGCCATTAACAAATACAATATTGAAAGTGAGATTTTAGAGTATGCTTTTGAAATTACACCGCCGTTCTACATGCGTTGGTGGTTTTTTGTGCTATCAATTGCCACCATCATCGCTAGTATTTTTTCTTTTATTAAATACAGAACACACAAATTAATTAAAGAGAAACAAGTACTAGAAGCTAAAGTGACGGAGCGTACTTCTGAATTAAAAAGTGCCAACTTAAACTTAAACATGGCTATTGAAGAAATTAAGGATAGTATTAATTACGCCGAACGTATTCAAAGTTCGATACTTCCAAACATTAATGTGATTAAGGAACATTTGCCAAATGGTTTCATTTTATTTAAACCGCGCGATGTAGTAAGTGGCGATTTTTACTGGTTTAATCAGGTGGAAGGCAAATCATTTTTTGCCTGTGTGGATTGTACTGGCCATGGTGTACCTGGTGCTTTTATGAGTATGATTGGAAACTCCATATTAAACGAAATCATATTAACTAAAAAGATTACAAGTCCTTCAGCTATTTTATCCAGTTTAAATAGAAGCATTTTTAAAGTATTAAAACAAAACACTTCCGAATCGAGAGATGGAATGGATATGGCTTTGTGCATGATTGATCCAAAAAACAATACATTAACCTACTCTGGTGCTAATAGAGAATTATTATTAATTAGAAATGGGGAATTAATAGAATACAAACCTACCAAAAATGCTATTGGTGGTTTTACTGATTCTAATACAATATTTAAAGAAACAGTTATCGACATTCAACCAAACGATTTGTTTTATATGACAACGGATGGATACGCTGATCAATTTGGTGGTGAAAAAGGAAAAAAATTAATGACAAAAAACTTTAAAGATTTTTTATTACAAATTCATACCTTGCCAATGCCTGTGCAACAAGATGAATTAGATAAAAAAATCCAAAGTTGGATGGGAAATGCTCACGCTCAAGTGGACGACATTCTAGTAATTGGCATTAAACTTTAATTACCCATTCAATACAATACGTTGTTGTATTGCAGAAGTAATACCATGTTTCTCAAAAATACTTTTTGCAATTTGAACTACATCAGAATGAATCATCGCATAATGTTCAGATGAGCCAAAAGGTTTAATGGATAGTGTTACCGAATTATCAACGATTCTAACGGCAGTTATTTCAGGCTTAGGATCTTTTAAAATATGCTCGTGTTTTAATAAAGCTTCCATTAAAAGTTCCTTTACTTTATCTACATCATTAGCTGTTGAAATAGTAACTTGTACATCTCCTCTCAAAATACCATTCTTAGTAAAGTTTACAATGGTTCCGTTTGATACAGATCCATTTGGTAAAATAATGGTTTTTAAATCGGCAGTTAAAAGGATGGTGTTAAATATTTGAATTTCTTTTACCGAACCACTTTGGCCCTGCGCTTCAATAGTATCACCTACTCTGTAAGGTTTAAAAATTAAAATCAAAACTCCTCCCGCAAAATTTGATAACGAACCTTGCAATGCCAAACCCACAGCCAAACCTGCCGCACCAAGTATAGTCACAAATGATGTTGTACCAATGCCTATCATGCCAGCAACAGTTACAATCAATACTACTTTTAATCCAATAGAAATTAAGCTCCTCAAAAAAGTGCGCAACGACACATCTAAATCTCGGTTTTCCAATGATCTGGTGGCTAATTTTGATAAGCGCTTAATTAACCATAAACCAATAATTAAAACTAGTACTGCACCAATCACTCTTGGCGTATATTCAATTAATATCGAAATAAAGTGTTCAATATGTTTTTCGATATTCAATGGTTTTATGTTCATGATTTTATATTTATATTTATATTTAGGCAACAAAGGTAATTAATTGATGCGTTTATTTTTAGTCATATTATTTTTTATTTCAAGTATAACCTATACTCAAGCTCAAAAAAAAGCATGGGACACTACTTACTATGTAAAACATAAAGACAAACTCATTATTTCTATCTTTCAATCTTATCGAAATTATGGAATGGGCTTAAGCCAAAAGCTTATAAAAGATAGTTTAAATCAATCGGAAGTTGAATACATTGCTGAATCTAACTTAGTGTCGGGTATCGAAATAAATTATGATAAATTCAATTTTTCTTTTGGTTGGAAAAATCCTTCAAATAATGTGGATAAAAAAGGCGACACCAAATACCGAAATTTAAATTTAAATATTGGCGGAAACCGATGGTTACTTGAAAATAGTTATAGAAGCTACAAAGGCTTTTACAATAAAAACACATCTCGATACGATACTACTTTTTTTACGACCGGCATTTACGACCAAAATCCACGAATCAGTTCCGAATCTTACAAAACAAAATTTTTATTCTTTACTAACGCTAATAAATTTTCATTTAAATCGGGTTACTCCTCTAGCTACCATCAATTAAAAACTGCTTTTAGTTTTGTTCTATCAGCCAACATACATTATAACCGAGTAAATTCAGACAGCTCGTTTTTCCCTTTACCAGTTAGGCGGTATTATGATACACATCAATCTTTAAATGGCTTAAATGTATTTTCATTTTCGGTGTATGGCGGAGGTAGTTTAAACTTAGTATTATGGAAACATTTGTTAATGAATTTCACTTTAATTATTGGGCCAGAAGAACAATGGAGGAATTATAATTACTTAAATACCCATAAAAACCAAACTCTTTTTTATACTTCCGTATCTGGCGACTTTAGAGCATCAATTGGCTACAGCCATAAACATTTTTTTATGCTACTAAATACAACATCAGATTTTAGTTGGTATAACGCTAGTCAAATAACCTTTCTATCAAGATATGGGGCAGTTAACTTTTTAATAGGCGCACGCATTCCTGCAAAACCAGGTAAACTGTATCGGAAATTCCAAGAAACGAAGCTTTATAAAAAGTTTTAAAACTTTAAATGTTTTACCGAAATACCAGCTTTTTGCAACTCTTTTAACGAATCGATTCCAATACGTAAATGATCTGTTACAAAATCAGTGGTTACTTTTTTATCGCTCTCTTCTGTTTTAACACCTTCAGGTATCATTGGCTGATCGCTTACTAATAACAAGGCTCCTACAGGAATCTCGTTATGAAAACCAACACTAAAAATAGTAGCCGTTTCCATATCAATAGCCATGGCACGAATAACTCTCAAATATTCTTTAAATGCTTCGTCATGCTCCCACACACGGCGGTTGGTTGTATAAACCGTTCCTGTCCAATAATCACGACCACTTAAACGAATTGTATATGAAATAGCTTTTTGCAAATTAAAGGACGGTAAAGCAGGCACTTCGCTCGGAAAATAATCGTTGGAGGTTCCCTCGCCTCTTATGGCAGCAATAGGCAAAATTAAATCACCTATTTGGTTTTTCTTTTTTAAACCACCACATTTTCCTAAAAACAAAACTGCTTTAGGACTAATAGCCGTTAATAAATCCATAATGGTAGCTGCCATCGCACTACCCATACTAAAATTAATAATTGTGATACCTTCGGCTGTAGCTGTTTGCATTGGACGGTCAAGACCTTCAACCTCTACATTGTTCCAATCAGCAAACATTTTAACGTAACCACCAAAATTGGTTAGCAATATATATTCTCCAAACTCTTCTATTTTTTTTCCTGTATAACGGGGTAACCAATTATTTACTATTTCATCTTTCGTCTTCATATATTGTCATCTGATTTTTTAATTAAGCTAAGATACAAAGTAATTTTAGGTTTTGCTTATTATTATTTCATCAAGTTAATGTTATGGTGTTTATTTAGCTAATAAATACTATTTGGGCGCGTGCGGCGGGAGCCGCATTGGGCTGTCACTGCAATCTTATTTACTTCGTAAATAAGGATTTACATTTACATCCCTCGCGCAGGCTTGCATTAAAGTTGAAGTTAAATTATGAAAACATTCACCGCGTGAGGGATTGAAGTGGAAAGCCTTTTACGAAACGAAGTGAAGTAAAAGATTGGAACGAAAAGCCCGACCCGCAGGGACACGCACAAACAATTACCAATCAAATTATTTCTCTTATCTTTAAAACCATGCATTTACCTGTGTTAAATTTCCCGGCAGTTGACTTCCGTTTTCAAAAAAACGAAAAAGGCAATTTGCAGCTATTTGATATTATTCGCAAAAAATTTGTAGAGGCAACTCCCGAAGAATGGGTAAGGCAACATATTATTCATTATCTTATAAATCATAAAGAAGTTCCTGCTTCAATGATTTCGGTTGAAAAGCAATTACTATTAAATAATACCAAACGCCGCACCGACTTAGTGGTATTTAACTCTACCTTAAAACCCATACTTATCATAGAGTGTAAAGCGCCCGAAGTAGAAATTAACCAGTTAACAGTTAACCAGGCTTTACGCTATAATTTGGAACTGAATGTGGCTTCGGTTTTTTTAAGCAATGGTTTAAACCATGTTTTCTTAAAATTAGGCCAAAATACCTCCGAAATCTTAAAAGAAATTCCAAATTACAAAAATCTACTAAATTTTTAGCTTTTTGGAGAGTTTTTGTAACTTTTTAGAAATTAAGGATTTGTACTAAATAATAAGTGTTAAAATTGTTAATTGTTAAAAACTATCAGGTATTAACAGCATTTAACACTGATTTTTTTAAATAAAAACAATATACTTGCAAAGCTCGAAATTAAAATACAATCGTGAAAACAAAAAACATATCTACTTTTATATTAATGATGGGTTCATCATTGATGTTAAGTGCGTTTTCACCAAGTACTTTAAACACAACTATTAAGCCAAAATCTTTCTTTGCATTCAACTCGGTTAATCCAGATGAAAAACCAATTAAAGATGATGGGAAAAAGAAAATAGTAAAAAGAGATGATACTACTAAAATGGTCATCAATCCATTATCGTTAGTTAATACAGCAGATGAACATGATCATGAAGAAGAGGAAGTAGATTCTTTACTAGCTTTCCCTTCAAACGATTTATATGCAAGCTGGGATACGGCTACGATTCACCCCTACTCGTTTTCACAATGCTTTAAAAAAGATTCGGCTACTATTAATTTAACTGAGCCAACAGATTGCGGCTTTGTTTTGCCATTTAATGGAAATGTAACGTCTGAGTTTGGTTGGAGAAAAAGAAGACCTCATTACGGAACAGATATTGATTTAGAAACTGGCGATACCGTTGGCGCTGCATTTGACGGCATGGTGCGTATTGCTAAATTAAACAGAAGCTACGGAAATGTGGTTATTATCCGACATAAAAATGGATTAGAAACCGTTTACGCTCATTTATCAAAAATATTAGTGGAAGCTGGACAAACTATAGAAGCTGGGCAAATGATTGGTTTGGGTGGAAACACAGGACATTCGTTTGGTTCTCACTTACATTTTGAAATGCGTTATTTAGGCCAGGCAATTGATGCAGAAGACTTTATTGATTTTGAAGCAGGTAGTTTAAAAAACAACTCGGTAATGATTACTAAAGCCGATGTAGAAACTAAATACGATTTAAGAGCATTACATAGCCGCCAAAAAAAGGATTTAAATTTATCGCGTGTTTCTGGTTCAAAATCTAAATCCGGAAAAGTTTATACAGTTAAAAAAGGCGACAC
>CAITNS010000043.1 GCA_903893815.1 uncultured Bacteroidota bacterium | reverse complement strand
TTTACAGCAACGCTCCTAAATTTATTTCGTCGATTAGATATATCCCTAGCAAGTTGCTCGCCAGCAGAGCTTGTTTATGTTTCTATCTAATAGTCAAATATAAAAAAAATAATTTGACACAGTTTAGATTACACTCCCTTACTAATTCTTGAACGAGCTGTTTTGGAACTAGAAGATGCTTGTGTGTATTATAATGAACAAGTATTAGGTTTAGGTTATGAATTTGAAGAAGAAATAGTTGTACTTCTTGAATTGATTAAAGAAAATCCCTTACTATTCCCAGTTAAATTTGCACACATACATGAAGCAGTAGTAAAACTTTTTCCATTTGTCATTAATTATGAGATTTCAGAAAAGCAAGTCATTGTATCTGCCATATTTCATATTAAACAAAATCCAACTAAAAAAAGAAAACGCAAATAGTATTTTCTTCATCAACCCTTCTCCTTCTTAGCAAAACTATAATTCAATCCAACGCTAATTCTTCCCGCGCTTTTTAAATACCCATCACTTACCTCTTCAAATGCTGTAAATTGCCAGGATGTATTTAACGAAAATGATTTGTAATAAATATCTAATCCTGGGCCAACTAGTAAAGCATTTACTTGAGAGTTTTCAATCAATTTATTCTTAATTCTTAAGCCTTCGGTAAATTCATAATTTGCTTGCACTGATGGGTAAAACGAAAAATCTTTGTATTGCAATCTGTAAAACACAGAGAGAAAATCATTATGGCTATTGCTTAATTTTTCTTTATAAATATTTTTTCCATTTCCTTTATAATTTAAGCTAATGCTGGCTCCTAGTTTTTTAGTCATGCACACATAATTAATGTAACCAAAACCATCAATGCTTCCAGTGCCTGGTTGCATTTCAAAATCTAAGCGATTACTTTGTTCATCATGCGCATAAAAATTACCCGTTGGCAATTTAATGCCGGCGCCTACAATTAATTTATGTCGTATTTTTTTATCGGCTTTTGGCGTCATAGCATGAAAACCTGCATTAAAAGAAATATCTCCAAAACCCGTATAATGATTATACACATCGTTGCTTTTAGATTTATTATTAATTAAAGGTAAAAACACATTGAGTTCCAAACGTTTCAATACAAAATATTTAAAACGCAATTCGAAAATTTTATACGACTCAAAATCTTTTTTTGAATAGTTACGATTGATGAGCTGCAAAGAATCTTCTTCGCCACCATGCATCGTTCGGTAAGCTGATTTTGGGAAAAATTGACTTTGTTGTTGATAGTTTCTGTAGCCATTAAATACACGGTAGCGATGCAAAAAAGAAATACTACTTTTATTGTCGTAAGGTGTAATGCCCATGTAGCTTCCGCATATATCGCAGGCAATAGCTTTATAAGAAATCATCAAACAACAAAGCATAACACATGCTTTGATTGTTTTCATAAAATAAACTGGTAAAATTTTAGCTTTTAATACAATTAAACCGCACAGACACATAGAAAAAACCTCTCTATGTGTTTATGCGGTTAAAAAATTATGGATCCTAATTATGAATATGCTCAACCGTAAACATATCTGCATAATTACTTGCTACCGTGTTAGCTGCAGCACCCGGCATATGAACTGTATGAGTCGTAGAAAAATCAGTATTTGTTGGCGTTTTAAACCATTCTAATAAATCACTTTTTAAGTGAATAGTAGGAGTTATAGAACTAGATACATTTGCTGTTTCTGTTCCAAAACTTGGAGATACAATTTTCATTGTTTTGTTTGCACCACCAAATCCTCCAATGTGAAAGGTTAGTTTATTTGCAGCAGCAGCAGATTGGGGTGATGTACCTTCAAATTTTGCCATGATGTACCCACTGCTCCAGCTCCAAAACATACCATTAGAAACATCTAATGCGCCTGTTTGAGCACCCGAATTATTTCTTGCGCTATCTACACCTATCATAAATTCAATAGCTTTATAACTTGCAAAAGGCACGTTTGCTAATGTAATTATAGTTGATGAAGCATTTGAATGATCAATTAAATGGTAGCTATTTGATTCAGTCCAAACAGAATTATCCATTTTAGTGACTTTAATATTACTGATGTAATATTTATACATACTTACGTTAAACGTATTGCCTGCTTGATTGGTGTATGTAGTATTAGCTGTTCCAAATTCTAAAGCAGAATCGCCAACCATCGCCTCAAATTCTATATTTAAACTTCCTGTTGTTGCAGGGGTTGTTGGTGCAGGCATTGGCACAGGCTCTGGATCCTTGTCTTTATCTTTTTTACAATTAGTTAATGTTAATGCAATTAATGAAATGGCTGTAAACTTAAATATGTTTTTCATTTTAATAATTTTAATAATTTAATTCGTTATTTAATAATTTATTATCTATCCAGTTTATTAAAGCCACTAAAGGTTTTAAGATAACTGAAGTAATTTTTTGAAGAGTGGTTCTCTCAAAATTGTTTTCGTGTGCTTTGACGTATTTTTTAATTAAACGGTATTCGTTTAGCAAAAGTAATACTAAAGCAATAACAACATATAATACAATGTTCATGATACTTGTGTTAATTAATGAATCTATAAATAGAAACACATTCATGTATAATGAAAGTGCAAATTAATTAAACTACAAACTTGGCGGATGAAAAACGGAGGAAGATACATTATCAGGAAGAATTCCTGATTTTGATAAAATTAGTTGTTTTGTTATTAAAGCTGGTTCAAATATAAAGGTCAATAATCCCGTTCTTAATTCGGATTTTTCTGTTTTATCTTTTATAGGAGAAGAAGAATCTGATTGTCGCTTATCTTCTTTTTTAATTTCCTTTTCTAAGTAACATTTGGCTTCGCAACAACTTTTGGGTTTATCTTTATTTTCACAAACCGTTGCTGCAAGCTCTTTTTGGTTGTATTTAAAGTTTAAATATATTACAGAACGCGCTGCACATTGCCAACTGAAGCTTATCAGCAAGAAAAAGGAAAATAAAATATGTAATCGCTTTTTCATTTATTCTTGTTACAAAGGTACAAATTAATTCAATTGTTTCCACAACATGTCTTTCAGCTCCTGCAAGTTATAACCTGTTTGAGATGAGAAGAAAATATACGGGATTTTGAATTTACCTTTCATGCGTTTATTCAAATCTTTTTCTAATTCCATAATCAATTCATCATCAATGGTATCGCATTTGGAAATAGCTAAGATTCGCTGTTTGTCTAGCAATTCGGGATTGTATTGTTTTAATTCGTTCAATAAAATTTTATACTCTTCGTAAATATTATCACTTTGGCAACTTACCAAAAATAATAAACTGGAGTTACGTTCAATATGTCTTAAGAAACGAACGCCTAATCCTTTTCCTTCACTAGCCCCTTCAATAATTCCAGGAATATCTGCCATTACAAAACTTTTGTAATCACGATAAGGAACAATTCCTAAATTAGGTGTTAAAGTTGTAAACGGATAATTAGCAATTTCTGGTTTAGCAGCAGAAACCACAGAAAGCAATGTAGATTTACCAGCATTAGGAAAACCAACTAAACCAACATCTGCCAATACTTTTAATTCTAAAACTTTCCACTCTTCTTTTCCTTCTTCGCCTGGTTGAGAATAACGTGGTGTTTGATTGGTAGGAGATTTAAAATGTGCATTTCCTCTTCCTCCCATTCCACCGGGCAATAAAATAAATTCTTGTCCTTCTTCGGTAATTTCGCAAATCAATTCACCTGTTTCTAAATCACGGGCTACAGTTCCCAATGGAACATCTAATATTTCATCCTCGCCTTCTTTACCAGATTTATGAGAAGAACCACCATCACCGCCTTGTGTAGCAATAATATGTTTACGATATTTTAAATGAATGAGTGTCCAAAATTGTTTGTTGCCACGCAAAATCACATGTCCGCCGCGACCACCATCTCCTCCATCTGGTCCACCAAAAGCCGTTAGTTTATCGCGGTGCAAATGCGTAGATCCTTTACCACCCTTGCCACTTCGGCAACAAATTCTAACGTAATCAACAAAATTATTATCCACCTTTTTTGAATTATGAATTATAAGTTATGAATTATGAGTTGGAATTACAATCTCTTATAACTCATCGCTCCTAACCTATAACTAAGTACTTATTTTTTCTTTTTAGTTACTTTTTTAGAAGCAACTTTTTTTACTACTTTTTTAGGCGCTGATTTCTTCTTAGCAACTACTTTTTTTGCAGCCACCTTTTTCACTGCCTTTTTTGGAGCAACTTTTTTCTTAGCAACAACTTTCTTTATTGATTTTTTTGGAGCCGCTTTTTTAGCAACCACTTTCTTTACAGATTTCTTAACTACTTTTTTTGGAGCTATTTTTTTAGCAACAACTTTCTTCGCTGCTTTTTTTACAACCTTTTTCGGAGCAACTTTCTTAGCTAGTACCTTTTTCTTGGGAGCAGTCTTTTTAGCCACTACTTTTTTAGCCGTTTTCTTAGGAGCTGCTTTTTTCACCACGGCTTTCTTAACTGCTTTTTTTGCAGCCGGCTTAGCAACTGCTTTTTTAAATGTAGGCTTTTTAGCTACTACTTTTTTTGCAACTGGTTTAACAGTTTCAACCTTTTTAGTTGGAGTAACAGCTGCTTTTTTTACTGGCTCTGTATTTCTAACATCTTCAATATCTTTTTTCAACTCATTTGAAATCTCAGTAGCTACTTCAAAATCATTGATAGTTAAATCTAAATGTTCGATATCATTTTCTAACATCGTTAATTCAATTTCAGCATTCACAAAAATGATCCGCTCTGTTAATTGATTAAAAATAGATTCGATAGAACCAATTCCGTTAATTGAATGGAATTTAGCTTGCTCTGAATAATATTTTTTTAATGGTAATGTTTTGTTGTTGTATTCGTTTACACGATTTCTAATAATATCTTCGTTAGCATCATCAGGTCGTCCAGAATCTTTACCACGTAACAATAAACGTTTTACTAATTCTTCATTATCAACTTCTAAAGCCAGCATAGCGCTGATAGCAGTGCCTTTCTTTTGCAACAAATCATCTAAAGCAACAGCTTGAGCTTGTGTGCGAGGAAAGCCATCAAAAATAAAACCTTTTGCATTTGGGGTTGCATCTAACTTAGATTCAATCATTCCAATTACAATATCATCACTTACTAAATCTCCACGATCCATAATTTGTTTTGCTTCCATGCCAAGAGCTGTTCCTCTTGCAATTTCGCTACGCAAAATATCACCAGTAGATAAATGCACTAAACCATATTTTTCAATTAACTTCTCAGATTGAGTGCCTTTTCCAGCACCTGGAGGTCCAAATAAAACGATGTTTAACATGTTGCTCATAGTTGATGTTTTTATTGTTATTTATTATTTTGATTCAAGTACAAAAATTTCTTTCATATTTCTTCCTAAGCCATCGTAGTCTAAGCCGTAACCGACAACAAAATCATTCGGAATTTCCATGCCAACGTAATCTACTGCTATATCTTTTTTATACGCTTCGGGTTTTAATAAAAATGATGCTACTTTAATTTGCTTCACTTCTTTTTTCGTTAAAAGTGCCACGAGTTTTTCTAAAGTTACTCCAGTATCTACGATGTCTTCCACTACAACAACGGTTCTTCCTTTTATTTCTTCAGTTAAACCAATCATTTCAGTAACGGTACCACTGCTACTTGTGCCATGATACGATGCTAATTTTATAAAAGAAATTTCACAAGGAATAGTGACTTCTTTTAATAAATCCGCAGCAAACATAAATGAACCATTTAATACCACTAAAAACAAGGGCATATCATTTACCAAATCGGTATTTATTTTTTGAGCCAATTGTTTTACGCTTGCCGAAATTTTATCGGAAGTAATGTATGGAACAAAGGTTTTATCTTTTAAAGTAACGCGTTGCATCAATTATTTTTTGAAAGCACAAATATAACAACTATTTAATGAGGAAAATAGGGCAAAAGTAAAATATACTCCATTACTAAAAATCACTAAAAAAGATGGTTTTATATTTTCTTTTTGCTTGAACAAAAAGAAACAAAAATTCAAGGCGAAAGACCAATTCCAATCTTTTTCTCGCACAAAAAGCCCTCGCAATGCCACCGAAAAAATTGCAATTCGCTCTCTTTCGCCAAAAGCAGCCGCACACTTACTACGTATGATAGGTTTGTAAAAAACATGGCTGACAAAAAACTAAGAAAAATAATAAAGCAGATTTAGCTAGTCTTAAAATGTAATTTTACAGCGTTCCTTCGCAAAAAGATGTCTATTTAAATCTACCTCAAGCAATGTTTTAGCATTATGAAGCTCATTTTTGTAGGTGTTTTTTAATTCCTTTCTTTTTATGGCTTCTAAAAAACGACGAGCATCGTCTTTACTCTCTAAAATCAGGCCTGGCACTTGAGTTACTTGCCCGTTTTCATCCTTTGCCACCATGGTAAAATAAGAGGTATTGGTATGTTTTACAGTTCCAATTTTAAAATCTTCGGCAATGACTTTAATACCTATAACCAGCGATGAGTTTCCAACATAGTTTACAGATGCAAACATCGACACCATTTCTCCAACATCTACTGGCTGCAAAAACTCTACATTATCCACAGAAACGGTTACACAATAGTTACCTGCATGTTTGGAAGCACAAGCATAGGCAACCTTATCCATAAGAGATAACAAAATTCCGCCGTGAATTTTCCCGCCAAAATTCGCGTAAGATGGTATCATTAATTCGGTAAGTGTGGTTTGAGAATAACTAACAGATTTGAAAATGTCGTCCATAAGATTTAAAATATGTATCAAATTTAAAAATATTGGATTAAACTCATCTAAAATTAGTTTCAATTAAATCAGTAGATTTGCAGCCCGTGAACAATTCGCTTAAAAATACACATCTTAAAGATACCATTTCTTTGTCAATTCCCTTGGTAATGACCCAAATTGGGCATATTATCACAGGTATGGTGGATAATATTTTTTTAGGGAAATTAGGAAAAACCGAACAGGCCGCAGGGATTTTATCGAATAATTTATTCGTTATCCTACTCGTATTTAGTATTGGCATGAGCTACGTGTTAACACCTGCAGTTACAGATGCTCACGTCAATCAAAACGAAAAAGAAAAAGCCTCCCTATTTAAAAACTCTTTATTTATCAATATGGTAGTAGCTGTTTTGTTATTTATCATTTTATTTTTTTCGTCACCGTTACTGGCTTACATGCAGCAACCAGAAGATGTGGTTGTTTTGGCTATTCCATTTTTTGATGTATTGATTTTTTCGATTATTCCAGTGGCACTATTTTTTGTGTGCAAACAATATACCGAAGGCCTTAGCAACACCAAAGCTGCCATGTATATCAGTGTAATTGGCAACATACTAAATATCATTTTAAATTATTTATTGATTTATGGGTATTGCGGCTTGCCTGAATTAGGTTATATGGGTTCTTGCTGGGCAACCTTTATTGCTCGTGGATTTATGGGAATTGGGTTCTTAATCTTTGTATTCAAACATAACTCCGTAAACTCTTTTGCGAAATATTATCAAGAAGCCAAAATAAATGCTCAACATTTTTGGCCATTGTTTAAAGATGGCTTAGCATCAGCCTTACAATTTACTTTTGAGGTAGCTGCCTTTGCTATTGCTGGTTTATTGGCAGGTGTATTTGGTAAAGAACAAATTGATGCGCATGGCATTGCTTTAAGCATGGCAGCATTTACATATATGTTTGCCAGCGGTATTGGAAGCGCTACCACTATTAGAGTTGGGAATTATTATGCAAAACATGATTTAACCAATTTGAAATTAGCTATCAAAACATCCTATAAATTAGTGATTGTAACCATGGGTTTTATGGCGCTTGTATTTATTTGTTTTAATACCGTTTTGCCAATTGTATTTAGTAACGATGCAGAAATTATTTTAATAGCTTCAAAATTACTGTTATTCGCCGCCTTATTTCAATTATTTGATGGGACTCAAGTGGTTGCAATTGGTGCATTACGTGGCTTAGAAGATTATAAATATCCTACCTATATTGCTTTTATAGGTTATTGGATTATTGCATTACCGCTATGTTATGTGTTTGGCTTTATGATGAACTACAAAGTGTATGGAGTTTGGCTAGCCCTAAGTATTGGTTTAGGATTTGTGGCAATAGCTTTATCTATTAGAATTCGTAATTTGATAAGATTAAAATCTATATCATCACAAAATACAAACTAGCTAAAAAAAACAAACCAAATACCGTTAATAATCCATTAACACTTAAATGCTTATTTACTTTATAAATAAAAAATCCTAAACATAAAGCAAACACTATCAAGATGAAGGAAGGGTAAGTATATATGTGCCAAAAAGTTCTATCATCAAAGCCCAATTTTACCTTGATGATTTTATTGAATAATAAATCTCGTCCTACATAAAACACTTCAAAACGTTTTGGCAATTGATATATCTCACTAGTTTTAATTGGCACCACTAATCCGTCAACGGCTGTAATTTGTAATTCTTTTATGGCGCTTGCATTTACACTAGGGTTAAACTCTCCATAAGAACAACCAATACTTGATACATAGTTTTTTTGCCAATGACAGCAAATTAAAATACTCAATAAACAATAGGATAAAAAAGCAACCAAAGCAATATTAATACGATTGAATGTTTTATAAAAAGTAGTTTTTTTAAAATCTTCAATCCGTTTGAGTTCTTTTAGAAGCTTAATTTGCTTTACATAAAACAACTCTTCGGTAGATAAGGGTGTGCGAGGTTTTCTCCGAGGTTGTTCTTCTTGCATTTCAATTATAAATTATGAAGGAAACTATAAATTAATTTTCTTTTCTAATAAATAATTATTTCTATCAGGTGAATTTCTTAAAATTAATTCTCCAATAAATCCTGCTAAAAACAACATGGTTCCTAAAACCATAGATGTTAAGGCAATAAAGAAAGAGGGGCGTTGAGTTAATAAACGAGCCGGAACATGAATAATAAATGCATGGTAAAATTTATCGGCACCTAAATAAAGGGTAGAACAAAATCCAACAATAAACATTAAGGTTCCTATTAAACCAAAAAAGTGCATCGGACGTTTTCCAAATTTAGATAAGAAAGTAATAGTCAATAAATCTAGAAAACCATTGATAAACCTATCCCATCCAAATTTACTAACGCCATATTTGCGAGCTTGATGTTGCACGACCTTTTCGCCAATATTATAAAAACCTGCGTTTTTAGCTAATACGGGAATGAAGCGGTGCATCTCACCATAAATCTCAATACTTTTAACTACTTCTTTTTTATAGGCTTTTAAACCGCAATTCATATCGTGTAATTTAATACCAGATATTTTTCGGTTAGTCCAGTTATATAATTTTGAAGGTATATTTTTAGTAACAGCATTATCAAAACGCTTTTGTTTCCATCCACTCACCAAATCAAAATTACCCGAAGTTATCATCTTATATAATTCAGGTATTTCATCAGGAGAATCTTGCAAATCGGCATCCATAGTAATCACCACATCACCTTGTGCTGCTTCAAAACCAACATGTAAGCCTGGGGATTTGCCGTAATTACGGCGAAACTTAATAGCCTTAACGCAATGATTTATAGCTGCAATCGACTCAATTACTTGCCAAGATTTGTCTTTACTACCATCATCTACAAATAAAATCTCATATGAAAATTGGTTTTCATCCATTACACGTTTAATCCAGTCGTGAAGTTCTGGCAACGATTCTTCCTCGTTAAATAATGGAATGACAACTGAAATATTCATATAATGCGGTTAATGAAAGCATAAATATAACTAACATATAAATTTTATCAAAATTATGGTAAATATGGAATAATTTGGTACTTTTGCCGCGGGTAAGTCTTTCACGACCAGCTCCTGTCAAATCCCCCAGGATGGGAACATAGCAAGGGTAGATGGTTGAGCGGTGCGATGAAAGTAGCTTACCCTTTTTTTGTGCTCAAAAACTAGCTATATAAAAAACTGCGAAAAATCAGTTTTTTATAATTGCAAATTATTGTAACTTGTATTTCAAAGTATTAGTAGAAATAATATACAATAATAACATCTAGCTATGAAATCTACAGACGAAGACTACGAAAAGTATTATGATCAAGCAAGATCGCTTCAGCATCAATACCGTAACTATGACGACTTACGTGATGTTCTTATGAAAAAAGGAGCTAGCGACCTATTAGCTAGTGAAATTGTTTCGCAACTCAAAAAAATAACCCATGCTAAAAATAGAACTACCGGCACGCAAATATTACTTTTTAGTTGCCTACTTTTATTTATTGGCTTTTTACTTACTGTTATTTGCTTTTACAGTAATACCTCCTTTAATGCTGTGATGTATGGTTTTACATCCATTGGCTTAATTGGAATATTTATTGGCTTATTTTATATATTTAATTAATTCCTGCCTAAAAAGAATAAACGTTATGCTTATCAAAGTCTTTGCAAAATAAAAATGATAAATTTAAAAAAACAAAAGTCTACTATTTAGAAATTCAATTTATTAAAATAACTTTAGAACTCATTGCTGATAGCGATGAAATTTTAACTTGACAATTTTTGACTACATTTTTATCAAACAACATTTTACTATTTTGGTTTGGTGTCACAATTATTTGCGATTCTTTTAGAATCAAGCCTTTGGAAGTTATAATTTCAACTTTATAAGTTTCTTCGTTGCTGCCTTTATTTGTGATTTTATAACCTATCGTGCTTTTATTTTGATAAATGGCCTCAAGCGAAAAATAATAAGGATACAATGACTCAGAAAAATTAATGCGATAGCTGCCCAATGGAATCCAAAGTTTGGTAATAGTATCAAACTTTTCTGGTTGGCATTGCCATACAATTTTTTTTGACTGAGATAATTCAAAATTTCTATTGTTAGCACTTGAGCTTACTAAATAATTTCCGTTTTTAAGCTTATTTACATCGCCACCTTTTGCACAAAAATTTTCTTCTTGGTTCTCAAACATATAAATATAACCATATTTTACAGCTACCTGTGGAGATTTTTTATTGGGCTGATTAATCTCTAAAATACTACTTACACCATTTCGGCCTGTTTTAACATTATTATTAAACAGTAAAATATTGCCATTTTCAAGCAGTTGAACGCTATGTTGCCCTGAAAATAAATTTTGCGGATAATGATCTCCATCTGAATTTAATAATTTACCAATACAAGATTCTATTTTTGAAGTTGCTCTATCAATTCTAAAAATAGTATTGATATCTCTTCCACTTACAAATAATTTATTTCTTGGCTCGTTTAAATAAATAGAATTCAAATGTGTTTTTTTTATGCCTATCGTATCGGTAATTTCTACGAATTCTTTCCAAAGCCAAACTATATGATTAGTTGAATCTAACTCTACTATTCCTTCGTCTAAATTATTTTTAAAGAGCGGATTATTTAGCTCTTTTACCTTACACAATACTAAATAATTACCATTTTTTAATTTAATTAAATCGTGGTGATAATTATAAATTAATTCCTTTTCAGTTTTAATTTCCTTTGTTTTCCAAATTAAATCCCCATTTAAACTTTTTTCATAAGCCGAAGTTGTTTGCAGATAAGTAAGTGTATTTTGAGGTGTTAAAGAAAAATCTCTTTTTTCCACTCCAAAAGAATCAGTAATTAATACAAGATTTCCTTTTCTATCTATTATAACACCGTTATCAAGTAAAATAAGTCCATTTTGGATTTTTGTACTATCGTTAGTAATTGCATTAGCACGAAAATCAGAAACCAAATTGGTGTTTACAATACTAAAGGAGTAATCTTTAGAATGAAATATTTTCTTACCATTGCTATATGCACTATAATGCCATTTATAACTATTTCCGAAAAATAATTTCCCTTTTACTAAATGTGCAGTTGAGCTATCTTTTGCTAGATAAACAATTCTATTATTAATATTAACTGGATTACAGTCAGCTATTTCAATTTCGTATACCTGAGCACCTCTAACCTGAGGATACGCAAACATAATTTGAGTATGCCGAAGAACTAATTTATCGGTTGGATAAATCTGCGCTTCTACTAGCAATGAAGTAAAGACAAAAAAAAGAATCCATATAATGTTTTTTACTTTATCTTTCATTTGATATACATGCTATTTACTTAAATACAAATTTCGTTCGCTATAAATATTTTGGAAGTACTCATCATATAAATCATCGATGAAGTAAATTGCCTCACCTGTTGATTTCATTTCAGGCCCCAATTCTTTTTGAATTTCAGGAAACTTCTCATAACTAAATACAGGGATTTTGATCGCATATCCTTTTTTCTTAGGGGCGAATGTAAAATCTTTTACTTTAGCGCCTAACATCACTTTAGTGGCATAATTTACATAAGGCTCATCGTATGCTTTAGCAATAAATGGAACCGTACGAGAGGCTCTTGGGTTTGCTTCAATAATATATACTACTTCATCTTTTATGGCAAATTGGATATTTAACAATCCAACAGTTTTAAGAGCAACTGCAATAGTTTTGGTATGTTGTTCCATCTGTTTCAAAACATTTTCAGATAAATCGAAAGTTGGAAGCACCGCATAACTATCGCCACTATGAATACCCGCAGGCTCAATATGCTCCATCATCCCAATGATGTACACATCTTTTCCATCGCAAATAGAGTCAGACTCTGCTTCAATAGCATTTTGTAAAAAATGATCTAATAACACCTGATTACCGGGTAAGTCATGTAATAATTTTACCACATGTTGTTCTAATTCTTCTTCGTTAATCACAATCTTCATGGATTGTCCGCCTAATACATAACTAGGACGAACCAATAAAGGGAAGCCTAATTCTTTAGATAAAGTAATTGCTTCTTCTGCATCCGTAATTACTCCAAATTTTGGATAAGGAATATTATTTTCTTTTAATAAGTTCGAGAATCGACCTCTGTCTTCCGCTAAATCCAATGATTTATAATCAGTTCCAATAATTTTGATTCCATAACGTTCTAATTTTTCCGCTAACTTCAAAGCCGTTTGTCCACCTAACTGAACGATAACACCTTCCGGTTTTTCATGTAAAATGATATCGTAAATATGTTCCCAAAACACGGGTTCAAAATATAATTTATCAGCAGTACTAAAATCTGTACTAACGGTTTCGGGGTTACAGTTAATCATAATGGTTTCGTAACCCATTTCTTTAGCTGCTAAAACACCATGGACACAACTGTAATCAAATTCAATACCTTGCCCAATACGGTTAGGACCAGAACCTAAAATAATTACTTTCTTTTTATCAGTGCGAATACTTTCGTTTTCATCTTCAAAGGTTGAATAATAATACGGTGTTTTAGCTTCAAACTCTGCTGCACAAGTATCAACCATTTTAAATACACGGTTAATGTTCATTTCCTTGCGCTTATTATACACTTCACTTTCCAAACAACGTAATAAATGAGCAACTTGTCTATCAGCGTAACCCATTTGTTTTACCTCATACAATAAGTCTCTTGGAATATCCGCTAATCTGTATTTACTTACTTCGTGTTCTAAAGCAATCATTTGTTCGATTTGTTCCAAGAACCACATATCAATACGTGTTAATTTTTGAATGGTTTTGATAGAGATACCTAATTTCATAGCATCATAAATCATAAACAAACGGTTCCAACTTGGACGCTCTAATCCTGCTAGTAACTCTGCTTGATTGGTGTTTTCTTTTCCATCAGCTCCTAACCCGTTGCGCTTAATTTCTAAGGATTGACAGGCTTTTTGTAAAGCCTCTTGAAACGAACGACCAATAGCCATTACCTCTCCAACAGATTTCATTTGAAAACCTAATTCGCGATTACAACCCTTAAATTTATCAAAATTCCAGCGAGGAATTTTTACTATAACATAATCTAAAGTTGGCTCAAAATAAGCAGATGTTTGTTTGGTGATTTGATTTTGTAATTCATCTAATGTATAACCAATAGCCAATTTGCTGGCAATTCGAGCAATTGGATAACCGGTAGCTTTACTAGCTAAGGCCGAAGAACGTGATACACGTGGATTAATTTCAATAGCAATGATTTTTTCTTCTTCATCATCACTTACGGCAAACTGTACGTTACAACCTCCCGAAAAATTACCAATACTGCGCATCATCTTTATAGCCGTGGTTCGCATTTTTTGATACGTACTATCGCTTAGGGTTTGAGCAGGAGCAACCGTAATACTATCTCCAGTATGAACACCCATTGGATCAAAGTTTTCAATAGAACAAATAATCGCAACGTTATCATTTTTATCGCGTAACAATTCTAATTCATATTCTTTCCAACCCAATACCGCTTTATCAATTAATACTTCATGTATTGGTGAAGTTTGTAAGCCTCTATTTAATAAATGATCGTAATCTTCTTTTTTATAAACTACTGAACCGCCGCTGCCACCAAGTGTAAACGAAGGGCGAATAACTAATGGAAAACCAAATTCCTGCGCAACTGATTTCCCTTCTAAAAAAGATTTGGCGATTTTTGATGGAGCCATTGCAACTCCAATTTCATTCATTCTTATTCTAAATAAATCACGATCTTCTGTAACTTTTATAGCGTCGATATCAACGCCAATCATTTTTACATTGTACTTTTTCCAAATCCCTAAATCATCGCATTTTAAAGCTAAGTTTAGTGCCGTTTGTCCGCCCATTGTTGGCAATACGGCATCAATTTGACGTTCTTCTAATATTTTTATAATTGACTTTACTTCTAATGGTAGCAAGTAAATGTGATCAGCAGTTACCTTATCCGTCATGATTGTTGCTGGATTGGAATTAATCAAAGTAACTTCAATTCCTTCTTCGCGAAGACTTTTTGCTGACTGTGAACCTGAATAATCAAACTCGCAAGCTTGACCGATAATGATAGGACCAGAACCAATAATTAAAACGGATTTTATAGATGTATCTTTCATAGTTAAGTTTTGAAAGTTTGTTAGTTGTTAAAGTTTTGAAAGTATATACGCTAATTTAGTAATAGAAAATTGTTTTAACTTTCTAAACTTTTTAACTTTATAACTTTCCTAACTATTGGAAAAAACAAACTTGGTAAAGATACTGCTTTGATAGACTTTAGACCTATTAAGATTTTAACATTTAATTAATAAAGTGCCGTTTTATTTTAATTCGTAAGTTTGAATAGTGCTTACTTATAAAAATAACCTGTTTTCTACACTTCTAATGTTTTGTACCTTATTAATTAAGGGGCAAGATGATTATACTGGTCCAAAAGCCAGAGATTATATTAAAAAACCTGCCAAAACTGCTGCATTTATAGAATTAGGTGGAAATGCAGGATTATTTTGCTTAAATATTGACAGAATATACATTTATAAAGAAAAACTGAAGGTAGGTGCCCGACTGGGTTTTGCACCACATTTTAACGGCTTGTATATAGAACAAATCTATGTTTTAGAAAATAATTTTATTCTCTTTAAAAACCCACACCATTTAGAATTGGGACTCGGAGCGACCATGCAGCGAAGATATAATGAACGACCAAATCAAATTGATAATTACTTTTGGGAAAGTATTGTATTTGGAGTTGCCCGCTGTGGCTATCGCTACCAAAAACAAGACGATGGTTTTTTTGTGAGAGCTGCATTAACACCCATTTTTATGAGTAGTGATGCTGAAGGATTTCACTCTAATTATTTTCAGTTTTGGGCTGGGGTGAGTTTGGGAGTTAGTTTTTAGCACATCTAACCGCAAAGTGCGCAAAGTTTTTTTCAAAGGTCGCAGAGAAATTATTTTGCAGTTTAATTAAAATATTACGCTACTATGACGCGAAAAATTATTTGCTTAATTCCATCTGTAACTGATACTTCAATGATTTTAATTTCAAGTACGGAATCTTTAAAACATTTCTATTTTTTGTTTTTAAATACACTTCATTCATCACCCATTGAATAGCATATTGGTAATATTGCTTGGGATGAGTTCTTTTAAAATCAATGTCTCTGTCGGTGGATGTTTCCCATTCTAAACTCTGCTCTAAAAATTCATTTTTTACTTCATTATAAAGTTCCGTTCCTTTAATAGGATAGGCAATAGTAATCGTATACTGGGAAGGATTAGATTGCACCAAATGCTCAATCGTTTCTTTAATATCTTGTTTAGTTTCTCCAGGATAACCCAACATAATAAATGTTCCCGCTTCCAAACCATGTTTCTTGGCTAAGCGAATCATTTCTCGTGTTTGCATTACATCTACCCTCCTATCCATGGCGTCAATAATTTTTTGAGATCCACTTTCAGCTCCAACCCACACTCTGAAACAACCGCTGGCTTTTAAAGTATTAATCACTTCTTCATTTAATCTATCTGCTCGTGAAATAATTTCATAAGGAATAATAGCATCCTGTTTTTTAACTTCTGCAGCAAATTCTGTTAGCCACTTATGATGAATTGTAAACACATCATCTACAAACCAAATCATATCAGGATTGTAAGTGTCTTTAATGTGTTTCATTTCTTGAGCAACCAACTGCGGAGAGCGTCTGCGATAAGTTCCACCATAAACCGCTCTGCTACACCACTTACAAGTATACGGACAACCACGCATGGTATTTACACTCATCATACTATAGCCATGATGGATTTTCCAACCATTTAAATAAGGCTTGAAATCAATTTTTTCTCTAGCAGGAAAAGGTAAAACATTTATATCTTTTATTAAAGAACGCTCAGGTGTGGTGATTACTTTTCCATTTTCTATATAAGCGAGGCCTTTGATACTAGAGATTGTCATGCTTAGTTGAGTTGGAGCATCTGCAATTTTTATCGCATTTATTAATTCCAAAGTTGTTTCTTCACCTTCACCAATAATAATAAAGTCGGCGCCATAATTCAAAAAGTTCTGTGTGTGATTTCTAACTTCTGGTCCGCCAAGAATTATTTTTGTATTTCTTAGTAACGGTTCAGTTTTTATGTACTTAATAATTTTAAGCACATTCAACTTCGTCATTAAATTAGTATAAATAGCTACAACATTTGGCGACGTTTCAATTAATTGTTCTTTTAATTTTTCTAAGGTAGAAAAAGTAGAATCAAATACGTCGTTCTCATAACCATGTTTTTCGAGAAAAGCAGAAATATACAAAATTCCCAAAGGCACATAAGGCCTCATGATTTGTAGTTCCTTTGGATCTTCACTCAAAAAATAACCGTGTGTAAAAAGAATTTTCATTTGTTATAAAAATACGTCTTTATTTCTTCTTAAAAACAATTAAGTAATGATCGGCATAGTTTGACAAAAATGCAAAATTACCAAACAATTTATCTAATAATTTCAAAAAACCAAACAGTCCTTTTCTTTTTATAAAATAAGATTCCAGATAAGACGGTGGCACAAATAGGCCAACAGGTTTAGCAGAAATATAATTGTAATTTTCTTTAAACAACAGTTTCATGTCGTCAGGACTGTAATAATAAGTTTTAAAGGGATTACCATTGATAATCGCTTCAACACCGTCTTTATTTCTACGACGGCTTGCTTTTATCCTATCATTTTTATATCTAAAGAAAAAGGTTTCCCATTTACAATTAGTTCCCATAATAACAAAAGCCAATTGATCAGAAGATTTTTGAACTTGCTCACAACCGTTTTTAAATTTTTGGAGTTCCTCGTTATTTAAACAATTTAATCCTCCAAAATTTGAAAAAATGATATTGTATCTATTCGGAGCTAGAGCTGAAATATTTTGTGCTGGCAATTGCCTAAAATCAACTGCATTGGTATAAGTTTTGTTTTTAGCCACGTCAATCATGCCTTGAGAAATATCAGTTGCTAAAACTGTTGCAGCTTTCTTTGCTAGCCACAATGCATCTGCTCCTGTACCGCAATTTATTTCGAGCACAGATTTATTATGTAACCCTATAAGTAATAATAGTTTCTGATATACTTGCAAGCGTTGTGCCTTACCAATTAGAGAATTAGTGAAATGATTGTCATAGCTTTGAGCGTAGGTGTCAAAATTTTGCTGTTGCATTTGGCTCAATTTGTTTCAGTTTAAGTTTCTCGATAAATTCTTGTGGAATTATTTTAATTAACGATAGAGTGTTTTTTAAATTTAATCCAGTCGGCTGAGAAAATAACTTTCTAGCGGATTCATAACCAATTTGTTTTCTATAACGGCGATGGATATAACGTTGCAACTGTTTATAAAACTCGGGCTTATAGGTGTTTTTAAACATCATATCCAAATCATCACTATCAGTCCAATTGCTCTTAACCTTTAATTGTTCTTTTACTTTATCATAAAATGCTGTTCCGGGCAAAGGGTAAGAAACTGAAATACCGATACCATCTGGCAATAAATCTTCCACCATTTTAACAGTTAGTTTAATATCATCCATTGTTTCTTCTAAATAACCTATTTGCAAAAACAGAGAAACTTGAACTTTATTTTTTTTCAATAAACGAGTGGCTTCATAAATCTGTTCAACCTTTGTACCTTTATCCATGGCATCTAATATTTTTTGAGAACCACTTTCTGCGCCCATCCAAACCATGGTGCAACCACTATTAGCTAAGTGTTTAATATTATCTTCTTCTAATAATAAATCAGCGCGACTTTGTATCTTATAGCTAACCTTAACATTTTCCTTTTTGATATAATATTCAAAATCTTTTAACCAATTAGGCTTCAATCCAAAAATATCATCAGCAAACCAAATGTGAGTAAATCCAAATTGCTGCTGCCATTTTTTAATTTCTAATACGATATTTTCGGGACTATGAGAATTATAACGATTACCATAAATCGGTTTCGCACACCAATTACATTTATAAGGGCAACCGCGCGTAGTTACAAAATTTAGGGAAAAATAACCGTGGTTATCCAACCACATTTTTTTGTACTGAGCAATATCCAGCAAATCCCATGCTGGTGAAGGAAGAACGTCTAAATCTTTTAATACGGTTCGTGGATTAGATTTCAAAATTTCATGATTATTCGCAATTGCGATTCCTTGAATGGAATTAATATTCATCTGATTCTTAAACGCATTGCACAATTCCAAAACTGTTTGTTCTGCTTCACCAATAACAACTACATCAGCACCATGTGTTAAATAATCTTCTATATGATCAGTAGCATCCGAACTAGATACAATGACTTTGCATCCTTTTGATTTTGCATAAGCCTGCATATCAAAACATGCTTCACGCATATTTGTTAAACACATTTTAGTGAGGTAATTAAAGCCATCATCGTAACTCACAAAAACATCGGGCTTAAAATCATCTATTGTTTTTTGAATATCTTTTGCTGAATTACTAAACATTGTGTCAAATAATCTAACGTCAAAACCATGTTCGCGTAAATATGACATCGCGTATAACGTTCCCAAAGGCGGGTAAGGCATCGCCGTTTTAAATTGCTTGGCGTCAAATTTTAATAAATAGCTATGTGTGAAAAGGATTTTCAATTACTTTAATATTAGTTGAAATTTTAATTCGAAATCCCTTATTTTTTCTGAAAACATTTGCAATACCTTATTTTGGAAACCATATGTATGTCTTTTACATACATGCTTTCTTGAACGAAACTGAAGTTCAAAATCTTCATGACTCATATCTGGGTATTTTTTTCTCCAACGATTTAATGTCGTGTTCAGAAATACAGAATCCATCCAGTTACCAAACTTTCCTGCAAAAAAGAATTCAATCAATTTTTTTAGTCTAGACTCTTGAATCTCCGAATCTGAAATACGCATCGCTTCATTTTTATTCATAAAATACTCCTTATACCAAAAATTAGTTTGAAGTAACTTTTTATAAAGTGGGTGATTAAAGGTAGGAATAAGATATGCTAATTCTGTTGCTACAAAAAGATTTTGATCATTAATTGTCAAATCTGCTTCTGATATAAAGTAATTTAAACAATATAATTTTTGTTTTTCTTTAGAAAACAATTTGAATAATAAAATGTATAATGTACGACTAATCCACAATCGATTTGGTTTTGTGATTATAAAGAAATCGAAGTCACTATTCTCATCAAAATAATTTTTTGATAAACCTCCAGAAATGCAAACTCCAGAAACAAATGGAAAATTAGAGATTTTTTTACTTATCTCATTTGCCTTTACAAGCATTTTTTTTGCTTGCTTGTTTCCTTTCATTCTTCTTTCGGTGTTCGTAATTATTGAATCGCATGTAGAGTAAAAATTACTTGATTGCTTAACAATTCCAATACTCAAAAGTGTTCGTAGTTCATGTTCAATTGTTTCGTGTGTAGCTGAAACAGCCATGTTTTCATAAATCTCACGAGATGTTAAGGGATAACTAAACACATCAAAATATAGAAGTGTTTTTAATATTTCCTTTTGGATATCTGTAATGAGAATTGTAGCAGTCAATTTATTGTCTTAATTATTAAACGATTTTAGCGTTATTTCAAATATATAGTTTTTTTCCCAAGCAATCTTTTTTTCATTAATCAAAAGGAACTCACAATTATGTTTTTCGGCTATTTGCCTAATGCGTATTAAATCACAATTTTCTGCAAGTACCATGTAGCATTTCCCATGTGGTTTTAAATACCTAGGAAGACTCTTAAAAAACTTAATAAAAAACTCGCCGTTTTCCCCACAATTCCAAGCATACTGGTTTTCATTTGCTACAGAATTAAAAAAATAAGGAGGATTAATGGCAATAATATCAAATAACTGCTCAGACACATTCTCAAATCCATCAGATTGTATGACATGAAACCTATCTGTGTTTTCAGTTTCAAAATTCTGTTTCAAATTAAATTTGATATTCTCAACTGCTTTTAAATCAATATCGAAACAACACACACTTGCTTTTTTGTTGAATGCTATAAGGCTAATCAATCCACTACCTGCGCAAGGTTCGCAAAATGATTTCCCTTGAAGATCCAATTGTTCAATAAAAGCCGCAAGGTATTTAGAACTAAAGAAAAAACTCGGATGGAAAACACCAGAAACAATTTTTAATTTTAAGTTTTTATACCTAAATGTTGTATCAAACTTTAAATACTGCTTAATAAGCGGTTTAAAAAAAATATCTGTAAGTCTCTTACTTAACATTAAAAGCCTTCGGTTTCTGGTTGACGATATTTCCAAATTCGATGAAAGAATCTAACTTCCTTTGGGAATGCATAAATACCTGATTCATAACGCCAAGAACTAATGGTTTTTATGATTTTACGTTTAAGAGGTGTTAATCGTATATCAGAGCAACTTGGATATTTGCCATTCAATACTGTTTCAAAATTCCTAATCTTATCAATCATATAAGGCTTAAGCCACGGCGTTAAAGGGTTTTTACGCAAATCAAACTTTTCCCATTGTGGACTAATCCAGTCTTCTAGTTTTTCCGGAAACTTAAAACCTGATGAAATCACGGTCTCATACAATTCTGAGCCTTCAGTAGGAACTGGGCTATATATATAAATAATAATTTCAGTATCAGGATTTACTTTTTTTATTTTCTTAATGAACTCAATATCTTCATCAATTTGTTTGTTCACTTTTTGCTCATTATCACCGGGCATTCCCAATACAAATGAATACTCAGGAATAATGTCAAACTTTTTTAAACGTTCTGCGAACTCAATAATCTGTGCTCCAGTTTGCGTACCACCTTTATCCATTTGCTTTAAAACCTCATCATTGCCGGTTTCGGCTCCAAAGAAAATCATTTTACAACCAGCATCGCGTAATATCTTTAGAGACTCATCCGTATATTTATTCAAGGTGTCAATCCTTGCCTCTCCCCACCAAGTAATTTTTTCAGGGGCAATCAATTTCGCAAATTCTACTGTCCTTTTTTCAGATACAAAAAAATTATTGTCATGAAATTCTAAAGAGTCGCCTCCATATTTTTGTTTAATATGCAATATATCATCATAAATACCTTTTGCAGACTTACCTTTCCATCTTGCATTATAAATAGGTACTACAGCGCAAAACGAGCAGGTAAAAGGGCATCCAAAACTACTATGATAAGCAATCGTTTTTTTACCTAAATATGTTTTGCACAAATATTTTGATAATGGATAAAATTCATTGAGTTTATCATAAGGTAAAGCCGGCAATTTATCCAAGTCTAGCAACTCTGCTTTTGCAGTTTTTACAATATTACTTTCATCATCTATGTAAATGAGATTTTTAATGTCCTTAAACGTACTTTTGTTTTCAATTGCATTAAGTAAAGCTGGAAAACTGTGATCCCCAGGTCCGTTTATAATGAAATCAACGAAGCCAGAATGAAGGCATGTTTTGTATTGATTGGATGCAAAATAACCTCCCCAAATTATGGTGGTATTCGGGAACAATTCTCTTATTTTTTTTGAAAAAGGAATTGCTTCCTTAAGCTGCGGGCCAGGCATAACAGTACATCCGAAATAATTGTAATTTCCAGAAGATAAATACGCTTCAATTTTTTTCCAAGGATCTTTTTCGAGGTTACCATCTACTATCGCCCATGAATATTGATCATCAATACTCGCTGCTACTTGTAAAATGCTGTTGGGTATACGCGCATTAGAATTTGTAGCTCTTGGGTTAAATAATAAAACGCCTTTTTTCAATGAAAATTTATTTAATGAGATTATTATTCTCTTTTATATGAGCGTGAATTGCAAAAACTAGTAAAGAGATAGGAACAAGTAGTAATACTAGCATACTCAACTTTGGCCAGATCGGTTTTTTACTAACTACACATGTTTTCATTAATTCAAAACTGCTCTGATCTTTTTGTTTGTTAATTAGCCCTAACTGCTCTTTATACCTTGCCATGTTGATTTCATAAGCTTTGTAAGGGTCCACAGGCACATTGTAAACCAATCCATTTCCACTTGTGACGGCAGGTTTGATATTATCAATAATAATTTTTTTCACACTATCCATTTCTATGATATCTCGTGTTATTTTTTTCGAAAGGTTGTCAATATTTGAGATTCGCATGCCCCTCAATTTTTGATAGTGAGGATTATTTTCAAGGTAAGAAATCAATGCGTCTTGTAATCCTATGAACTTGTTCTGTTCACTCATGTTAAAGGTAATAACCACGGCCTTGCTACTATCAGTACCTCTCGAATTGAAAATAAGGTCTAATGTTATCTTTTTTAAAAGGGCAGCGTCAATTTCGGGCACATTTAACTCTCTTGCTGTCCCGGTATGATCATTATCTTTCACTAATGACTGAAGATCCATTAACATATTTAAAAAGTACAAATCTTTATCTTCATTGGATTTAATAATAAAAGATCCTGAGTATACCGGCGGCAATGTCAGTTTTAAGACAAGAGAAAGAGTAACCGCTACAAAAACATATACCAAAGATAGTTTATAATGCTTTTTTAATAAAACGAAAGGGTATTTCACCCGATTAATAATGGCTGTAAAATCAATAATATCGTCTTTTTGCTCCGTCATTGCAATCTGGTTTTAAATCTTTTTTAGTGTTAAGATATTTAGGTAAATATACTGATAAATGAAGTAGTATTTATTCATTATTTGAGATAAATATGTATATTTTTGTTTGTTACCTAAACCATACCAGTGATTACACGGCAGTTGAAAAAGAATACCATTTGGAGCGTATTAGATCTGGGCATTTACCCAGTGATGATGATTCTTGCTACTCCGGTTTTCATTAAACATCTAGGATATGAACAATATGGTATTTGGATGATGGTGTCTACTATCAACCAGTTCATGTATGTACTGAATTTTGGGCTGGGTGAGTCCACTATAAAGATCATTTCCGGTAATCGGGCTTTCCAAAACACATCCCTGATCACGCAGAGAATAAACCGAAACTGGTCGCAAGCTTTGCTGATATTTCTCTTTGCTGTTATTCTCGGCATTGCTATTTCCAGGTCAGGATTTGTGGAATATTGGTTTCATATTCCTCAACATTTGATTGATTCTACCCGCTTGGTATTGATCCTGGCTTTTACATCAACAGGTGTTAAATTTTGCGAGATGATCTTATTAAGCATTTTAAAAGGTTACGAGCGCTTTGATATTTCGGCGCAGCTTTCTTTGTTTTCCAAAAATAGCGTTGTATTGGTCAGTATTTTGCTTGCAGCTTGTGGTTATCCGCTATATATTATTTTTTTGAGTACCGTTTTAATCAATGTGATTCATGTTTTAATACAGCTTATTATTATAAAGAAACATTTCTCTTTCCTTAATTTCATGCCTCGCTTAAGCACAAACAAAGCTGTTGCAAGTAAAGATCAGTTCTGGTACTGGCTTCAATCTGTTATTGGCTTACTTGGTTTTTTAAGCGATAGGATAGTAGTTGGTTATTTTACCAATTTAAAAATACTGGGTTTATATTCCCTTGCTTCGTTGATCGGCAGCCAGATACATAACGCCCTGACAGCACTCGGAAGTTTTATGTTTCCAAAAGTAGCTTATGAGCAAAGCCTTAACAAAGATACCTTGCAGTTGTATTACAACTCACGCTTTGTCATTAATTCTGCAGGATGGTTTATTATATTTATTCTGTTACTATCTGGCGACCTGGTTTTTAAATTGTGGCTTGGCGAAGAAAAATTTAATAATAGTATCGAATATATAAATCTATATCTGGTTTACATTGCATTTTTACTTTTAACAATTATTCCGTATCAATTCATCAATGCATCTAACAAGCCCTATTATAACTCTTTGTTTGAAGGAGTTCTAAGGACCTTTCATTTGGTGGCCATGCCGCTTGGTTTTCATTTCTTTGGCATTATTGGTTTATTGTGGGGATTAATTATCTCTACTGGGCTCATCATGATATTTCAATATTATTATTTTCACAAATATTTTTTTAATATGCACTCTTTATTAAATGGAATTAAAGTTATTGTTCCTTCATTATGTTTCATCCCGTTTATTATGGATTGCAACCTGCCGATAAAAATAATTGCATGTGTTATGCTGCCAATAAGTATTTACCTGTTCTATTACAAACCATCCTTTTTAAAATTTGGAAACAAGTAAGACTGATAATTTACGATTTTCTCTGAAGGTGTCGTTACAAAAACTTGTAGCCTACCTTTATTTTTTCTTTAATTCAGTTGGTTTAAAAGGCGGCTTATTATATACCAATATTCTTAGTCCGTTTTTTCTTGTCTGGATTTATAATAAGGGATTTATTCGTTATTTGATTTACCCCCTATTGATTGTTTTACCGTTTTCCATCATTCACTATATGATGGGAGTTGATCTCAAAACATTTGTCATTTCGCATATTCTTTTTGCAAGTACAACTATTTTTGTACTCAGTGCTTATATTTACATTTCCAGGTATAGCAGTCTAAAAGATTTGATACGAAAGATTCTGATCTTTAACTTTATTCTGATACTTATAGCAATCCCTTTTTATTTCATGGATTACAGCTATCAAAAATTATTCTGGTATACTAATCTGTTCACAACCCAAAATCCTTTTACGCGTTTATCCTTACTTACGTTCGAATCCTCTTATTATGCGCTACTGTTAATACCTATTGCCTATTATTTTTTATTTGAGATTGGTTTTAATAAAAAGTTAAAGAACAAACGAATGATCTTGCTAATTGTTATATTACCTTTTTTGTTATCTCTTTCTTTTGGCGTTCTTGGTGGCACAATAATCACAGCAGTAATCATGGCATGGTTTAACCGACACCTTTTTGTAAAGCACCGTGCCCTATTTAATCTTATGGCTGCCATTATAGTTCTTACTGTTTTAACGGCAATTATCCTTTTTATTTTCTTTCCAACCAGTCTTCCCGTAGTAAGAATTACAAATATCTTCATGGGATATGATACATCCTCGCGAGGCAGAACCGTTGAAGCTTTTCAAATTGCATGGCTAGTAGCTTGTAAAAAAAGCATTTGGTTTGGTTGTGGCTTAGGTCAGGTAAAATTATTACTGCCCGATATTATGCACACTCATTTCGCTTATTGGGGCAAACTGGACGTATATCGTATTCCAAATACATTTGCCGAAACCTTAGCTATTTTTGGAATTATGGGAATCATAGTAAGGTTTACCGTTATTTTCTATTTATTTTTTAAAACGGGAGTCAATAAAAATTATTTACAGTTGTCATTATTCCTATTCATTTTTATTTATCAGTTTACGGGAAGTTATATTACCAATATTGTAGAATATGTTATTTGGATCTTTGCGTTTACAAATATTTTTCCTGAGTTTAATGTTAACCGGTTACCCAATCCTAAAACATGAAGACGGACAGAATAAAAGTGCTAATGATTACAAGACCTAATCTATATTCTGCTCGGGGCGGCGATACGGTTCAGATTATGAAAACGGCTGAATATCTTAAAAAGCTAGACATTGAAGTTGATATTTATACCGAAGGAACTATCAATTATAATAATTATAACTTACTGCACTTTTTTAATGTTATTGATCCCGAAGATATTTTAGGACATCTATACAAGTCAAAATTACCTTATGTGTTATCGCCCATTTATGTTGATTACAGGGAATATGATAAATACCACCGAAATGATCTGATTGGAAAACTAAGTAAGGTATTTAGCCGTGATGCTGTTGAATATTTTAAAACCCTCGCTAAATTTATTCTGAAAGGAGAAAAGGTAAGTTCTAGACGATTCTTTCTAAAGGGCCATAGAGCTTCGGTTATTCATATCTTAAAAAATGCCGAAATACTATTGCCAAATTCGAACAGCGAATTCAGAAGGTTGTATAAAGATTATGGCATCTATAAAAAATACACGTTTGTTCCTAATGCTATTGACGAAACTTTATTTCAACAAAAAGAAGAAACAAAGCGAGATCTTATTATCTGTGTTGGTCGTATAGAGGGTAATAAGAATCAGTTAAATGTGATCAGAGCTTTAAAGGAGACAAACTATAACGTGATCTTTATTGGTGCCTCTGCCCCAAATCAAAAAAGCTATTACGAACAGTGTAAAGCGGAGGCTAATTCACGCATGCAATTCATTGATTTTATCCCTCAGGAACAACTGCTTAAATATTACAGCTGCGCTAAAGTGCATGTGCTTGCCAGTTGGTTTGAAACCACAGGCTTAAGTAATTTGGAGGCAGGCGCAATGGGTTGCAATTTAGTAGTTGGCCGCCGTGGCGATGTGGAAGAGTATTTTGATAATATGGTTGAATATTGCGAACCCGACGATTTACAATCAATAAGAACTGCCGTTGAAAAGTCATGGAATAAAGATGCATCTTCAACGTTACAATCCAAAATTTTTAATAACTTTACTTGGAAAGTCGCTGCAAAAATAACGCACGAGGCTTATCAAACTATTTTAAATCATGATACGATTAGATGAGCTAACAAAAAATAAGGAAAAGCATAGACTAGAGTTTTTATTAGCAAAGCCTTTTCCTCATCTAGTAATAGATGATTTTTGCGAAAAAGAAAAATTAGAACAGCTTCATAAAGAACTTCCTGAAATACAAACCAAAAGCAGGGATTATGTATTTGCAGCCAATAAATTCGAAAAATCTAAATTTAGTGCAATCTCTCCTCTATTTGCAGAACTACACAACGATTTATTATCGGAAGAATTTAAATCTTTTTTAAAATATATAACAAACCAAGAAGTATTTATTGATAAAGCGTTTCATGGTGGCGGAATTCACCAAGGGAAAAAGAAAAGTTTTCTCGACATGCATCTTGATTTCAATTATCATTCATTACATAAAAATTGGTACAGATATTTAAATTTATTATTGTACTTAAATAAAGACTGGAAGCCGGAATATGGCGGACATTTAAAAATTCAAGATCTACGAACCTCCCAATCAAATGATATCGAAGTACCTTTTAATAGAATGGTGATTCAGTTAACTAATAATTACACACTGCACGGGTATGATGTGACAAATTTTCCAGATGGCATGTTCAGAACATCTATTGCCTCCTACGCTTATATGAAACATCAATATATTGTTGAAAAACCACGTACAACCGATTGGCATGTTGGAGAAGGGAAACCTGTTAAACAATTTTTAGCAAGCATCTATGATCCAGCTGTAAAAATTAAAAATAAATTATTTGGCAGTGGTACAGCCAAAAACCAATAGTTGTTTACAAATGAAAATCGCAATCATTGGAACACGTGGAATTCCCAATAACTATGGTGGTTTTGAACAGCTGGCCGAATACTTATCAGTAATCTTATCGAACGATGGTTATGATATTACGGTATACAACTCATCATTACATCCATATCAAGAAACTAAATTTCATAATGTCAAAATTGTTCACTGTACTGATCCTGAAAATAAATTAGGAACTGCTGGGCAATTTATTTATGATTTAAATTGCATTTTACACTGCCGTAAACAGCAATATGATATTATCTTACAACTAGGATATACTAGTAGCTCTGTATGGTCTTTCTTGTTTCCAAAAAAATCGAAAATCGTCACAAACATGGATGGTCTGGAATGGAAACGCAGTAAATATGGAAGATTTACAAAATTATTTTTAAAACAAGCCGAGAAATGGGCCGCTAAGTATAGCGATATATTAGTTGCTGACTCAAAAGGTATACAAAATTATCTAAAAAATGAATACAAAAAAGAATCGACCTACATACCTTACGGCGCAAACGTTTTTAATGTGCCAGGTAAAAGTATCTTAACAAAATTCAATCTTGAACCTTTTTCTTATTACCTGGTTATTGCCCGAATGGAACCTGAAAACAATATTGAAACAATCATAAAAGGGTATCTCGAGTCAAATTCAAAAAACTCATTGGTTATAATAGGTTCAACAAAAACGTCTTTTGGTCAATATCTTAAAAAAACATATACCAACTTCTCTATTTTGTTTTTAGAGTCCATTTATGATATAGATATATTAAATCAATTACGTTTTTATTCGAACATATATTTTCACGGACACTCTGTGGGAGGAACTAATCCGTCTCTTCTCGAAGCAATGGCATCCGGTGCTTTTATTTGCGCTCACAGAAATGAGTTCAACGAATATGTCTTAGAAAACGACGCCTTGTATTTTAGTACACCTAAAGAAGTGCGGGGCGTTATTCAGCAATTTATCCCTACAGAAAAAAAAGATATTGCCTTAAAAAATAACGAGGTCAAAATAAAAAATGTGTATAGCTGGAAAAACATCAGTAGTGCCTATGTAAAAGTATTTGAGCAAACATGAAATTTTTTGAGGAAAATAGATACCGAAAAATTCACGTCCTACTGCTGGGGCTAATTGCCTTTACATTGCCGTTTCCAATAATTCTGAATTCAACATTAATTATCTTATGCATAGCACTTTTAATATTTCAAGGGTCTCTTATTAAAGCAGTGCAAAATGCTTCGAAAAACTTATATGTAATATTATTATGGCTGTTATTCTTATTATACATAATTAGTACCTTCTTTAGTAAAAATCAACACGAAGGCTTTGCTATTATAGAACGGAAAGCTTCATTTATTATTCTACCCTTACTTATTTTTGCTTTCCCTGTTTCAACATCAGAAATTAAAAAAATTTGCAAACTCTTTGTTTTAGGAGTACTACTAGCTTTTATAATATGTATAGGATATGCGTTCTATCAAGTTTTATTTAATAGTAGGGAGTTAGAACTATTTTTTTATCAGAAATTAACTACAGTGTTAAATATGAATGCTGTATATATGGCTTCATACTGTATTATAGCTTTGCACATTGCATTATACTTTTCAAAGGAGTATCATAAAGTCTTAATTGCAACCGCAAGTATTTCACTTATTATATTTTGTGTTTTGCTAAATTCAAAAATGATGCTTGTGTGCTTGTGCTTAAGTTTAATAATTTCTGCGTTCAAAAAACTGAGTCGTCTTCAAGCCCTATTAGCTTCATCCATCATACTAGTTAGTATGTTTTTTGTAGGAGTTGGTGTTCCAAAAGTGAAAGAAAGAATCGCTCTTGAAGTTAATTCAAATATGTCGGTGATTAAACAAGATACGTTTAGATACGACACGCCTTTTACCGGAACATCTTTACGTTTAGTTTTTTGGAGGTTTTCAAAAGAAATTATCAAAGAGAATAAGGGTTGGTTGATGGGCGCACATACTGGAGATTTTCAAGACTTACTCAACGAAAAATACAAGCGAAATGGTATTTATACCGGAAATCTAGAGCTTAAAGACACTGGGTATCTTGGATATGGCCCACATAATCAATACATCGAAGTGCTATTATCTCTCGGAATTATTGGATTAATTATATTTCTGATGCTGCTAATATTATATTTAAAAAAAGCGTGGGTAACTAATAATTATCTTGCGTTACAGTGTATATTACTATTTATTTTTTTCTTTATAACAGAGTCTGTTCTTTCAGTTAATAAGGGTGTTGTCGTTTTCTTATTCTTTACATTACTATTTTACAACATAAATACTCATTCAAAACATTCTGAAAACAATTAGTTGTATTTCATCAATTCAAAACAGTAAATTTATACACTGTAATTAATTATGGTCATTTCACCTTTAGAGAATAAAATAAATGCGAAATTAAAACGCAACTGCGATTTGGTTGTGTCTTTATTAGTAATCATATTGTTATTATCTTGGCTTATACCATTATTGGCATTATTTATAAAGATAACCTCACCTGGTCCTGTATTTTTTATTCAATCAAGAAGTGGAAAAAATGGAGTAGCTTTTAACTGCATTAAACTAAGGAGTATGTATGTTAATAATGATGCGCACAGTAAACAAGCCTTAGAAAATGATAGCCGAATTACAAGTGCTGGAAGATTTATACGAAAATTTAGCCTTGATGAATTACCCCAATTTTTTAATGTTATTTATGGCGATATGTCTATTATTGGTCCACGTCCGCATATGCTGTTTCATACGGAAGCTTACTCTGAAATTGTTGATGACTACATGAACCGCTTGCATGTAAAACCAGGCATCACAGGGCTTTCTCAAGTAATGGGCTATAGAGGTGAAATCAAAAATAAAATGATGATTGCTAACCGAGTTAGATTGGATATATTTTATATTAAAAAATGGAGTGTAGGATTAGACATTAAAATTATTTTTAAAACTATACGCTTAATTCTGATAGGAGATTAATGCCATACAGTTAATACACCACTAGACTGTATTTTAAAATCATTGCCAATAAATACATTAAAATAATAAACAAATCCCCTTTTGCATTTAGAACCGTTGCTTTATTAAGAGGCGCTATTTTCGTGGAAGAACCGTTAACACTAATCGGTGATATAAAAAAGTAACCTTCAATTTTTTTTTGGTTAATCAAAAATTATTTTTGCATCTGGTAATTGTGCTTTTTTGTAAGAAAACAAAGTAGAGAAATAGTGTAAACAAAATCGTTTTCATCATTATTGTTTTCCTTTTATAAACATGGGTTCATAAA
Organism: uncultured Bacteroidota bacterium; assembly: GCA_903893815.1. Lineage (GTDB taxonomy): Bacteria > Bacteroidota > Bacteroidia > B-17B0 > Aurantibacillaceae > UBA4416. The sequence goes on along the minus strand of CAITNS010000043.1, from coordinate 230,545 downwards.
TAGAAGGCTCTCTGATGTCATCAGCTACTTTTATGCATTTACTTGGAGCATACTTTTCGATATTAGCTCTGTAGTAAATACTATCAAAAAAACTAAATTCCGAATGCGGGTGTGTAGTTTGTTGATTTAAAATTGCTTTAAGTTCTTTTTCTGGAATACTCCATTCTTTGGATAATTTTTTAATCGAAGGCTCCATATAACTAATGTATAAAAGCTCCATCAAAGTATGATCTTGTCTATTACTAAAATTAATTTCACTGTTTAAGGTTTTACGATACACATTGAGAATCATGTTTTGACTTTCAACAAGTTTTTGAAACTCTATAGGACTAATACTATTTGCAACAGAATCTGTTTTACCAAATAGCGGCTGTATCACAATTTCGTGGCACCATAAACATTTAGCAGGTTTGCCAGCATTCCCAAACTCAACAGGACTTGCATTTACTAAACTCCCATTTGCATTATAAATTGCAAAACGTAGTTGACCATTTTTCATAATATCCATAGTTTCAAAAAACTCCGGAATGAAATTTGAATTTATCTCACCACCACCCTCCTCTGCAATAAATGCAGTCTTCAAAACTGATTTATTTATTTTACACTTAACAACGCGATGATGCTTGGCAACTGATGATTTAGTGACAGAAAATACTATAGGATTTTCGAATTCATGGGACGCTAAAAATTGGCTGTAATTTGCTGGCATGTTTGTAATTGCATAATAATGTGGGCTGCTGCCTATTGTTAACGCAATAAAATGACCTACATCGATACTATGATGCTTTATATAATAAGGTGTGTTTTTAATGCTATCTGTTATTGATTTAAGCTCATTTAAAGCATGCTCATCAAACCCAAGTGAATTAAAATTAATTTTAAAACTACTACTATCTATCCATTCCATATTTTTATCAAAGGAGCCTTTTGGCAAATCTGCTCCTAAATACGAAAGTGCCCATAAAAAACCCGTACGTTGTTTTTGCCAGCTATCATTTTTATAATTTAAATTATATGATAAATTTATAGAGACATTGTCCTTTTGGAGAAAAGAAAATGAAATTAATATTAGTAAAAGCGAGAAAAGTATGAGTGGTATTTTTTTCAAATTATTAAATTCGTTTCATTAATTTAAATAGAACAGGGGGAATTATATTCTTCAAAAACCTCAAATAGAAAGATTTATGATTACTAGTTTTAATTGATTTTAATGTATTAATATCATCAACTGATAGAGCTGCTTTTTCGAAAAAGAAATTGGCAATACTAGTATATCCCAACCAATATAAAAAAATTCCTTTTTTAATATTGCAAGATTTCAGGGCTTCGTTATCAACCAAAACATAGATAGCATCGCCGCAGGGAGCATAATGAGCATGAACTTGACCTCTATTTAACAAAGACGTGTTCTCATTACGGTATGTAATAAAATCAATTAACTCATAATGGTTTTCTCTAAGAAACAAATCAATATCCGAAAACAAAGCTTGATCTTTGTAAATTGGTATTGTGGACACCTCTACTTTAATGACATGAATTTTTTTATTTTGTATAAGTTTCTTAGCGCCTTTTAATATATACAATTCACTTCCCTGTGTATCAAGCTTTAAATAATCAACGTCTTTATCATTAAAATACTCATCTGCTTTTTGAATTTTGATGGAAATGGTTTCTTGAGTATCAATATTACTTTTCCATGAACTAAATTCATTATATGACCCAAAATGCTTTTCGTAATTCTCAATATCAGGCTTTAAAAAACTGCTCATAGAGTTATGATTAGTTAAATAGAAGGTTGCTACGCCTGAATTTTCTGCTAAGCCTAATTCATTGAGATGAAAAGTTTTGAAAGGATAGTCTTTATAGAGAATTTTAAGATTATTACATTCAACTGGGTTTGGCTCAAAAGCATGAATAGTAGTAATTCCTGAAAGTTCTTCTATAAACTCTACGCTGCCTTTTGCGCCAACGTCAGCAATAGTTAGCTCAGTAATATCATTTTTATTAAGTAGGTTAATAATATGTTTTATCATGCCAAACAAGTATAAATAAATATAAGATTATCCGACGAGATATTGTATAGCATTTTCATATTTTTTTTCTCCACAATAAAATAGGACGTTCAATATAATTAAAAAACAATGTTGAAAAACTAATGACAAAAGCCAAATACACACTAGTAAAAACAAGAGCCTCATTTAAATTTAATGGAACGTAAATACAAAGCATCCCAAATTGTATTAAATACAAATGCGATAAAAGAACTGCATAACTTGTGAGACTGAAATGTGTTAAAATAGATTTTAACCATTGTGACAATTTATTAAAGTTTACAAAATAAAAATATGGTAAAGTAAGGCTCATTCCAATAGGAATAACAGTAAAAAATAAGCTTTTATATAGCAACATCGGTAAATAAGGTTTTGAGAAGTAAAAACCGAAAGACAACACGATTCCAATAATTAAAAGCCGAAATTTGTTTTTATTTAAAATATGAGAATAGTTATCTGAAAAAATTCTAATAACAAAACCGTACAATAAAGCGTCTAATCTATAAACCACAATCTTTCTCAATTCCCAATCCAATTCAGGGTCAGATTGGATAATATAATATACTCTGTATAGCGTTACAATCATAATTTCTATAAACAATACAGTAAGCAAGTTTTTAGTATTTAATGTTTTATTAAATAAGACAGAAATTAAAACAATTGGAACTGGCAAAAACAAAAACGACCATTCTTCGATAGGAAGTGGCCAAATTTCAGGAAAAAAAGTGGGATGAGGAACATATAGATTTTGAGTAAAGGTAAGGTAGTTAAATATTGAAAAAGATGTTTTCTTAAAAAGAAGTAGATCTTCATGTTGGTAGATAATATGAAAAATAAGAAAGTTAATCAAAAGAAAAATAAGATAAAATGGGACGGTTCTTATCCATCTGTTTTTGTAAAAAGTAATCAGGTTAAGATTACTTCCAGGCGTGTTAAGGTGGCGGATGATTTGCCTGCCAACCAAAAAACCACTTAGTGCAAAAAACAAATCCTGAAACACATAACCCAAAGGAAAAACAATCTTGTATATACCAGTATAGGCGCCAAGATAATTATTGGTATGTGTCAATACTACAGCAATAACACATATTGCCCTAATAATATCCAACCCAATATTTCTATTAGAATCATAAACAGACGTTTTAAAAAACAGAGCTTTTGGTATTAATACATCATGACTCATTTTAAAGATATCATTCTTAATTTGTAAAAACCAATAGCCTGATTCAAATCACTCAAAAATACAACAGAAGTATCTTTATATAAAAATGGTTTCATTTTGTGATCCTTTGTGCTGCAAATCACTTGACCTTTATAAATTATATCTTTTCCCTTTACATACAATTCTTCACTCCAATGCACATTAGCATTTATAGGAAAAGTCTCTTCCAAATCCGTATCACCCATAGTGCTAATTAGAGTAATAGAATCATTTTGTATGGCATAGTCGTATAAAATACCTTTAGAATTTTGTATTGCAAAGTATTGAATAGGCTTAACGGAAAAAGATAGACACTTGTATGAAATAATAATACTTCCCAGTACAAAAGCATACTTTAGGGAGATCACGGGTGTATACAATATCAAAAAGATGCAAAATACAAGCACCAATCCTAATAAACGAGAAAATTGCAATAGCATTGGCTGATTTAAAAAAGAACCAACAGGAGCACTAATAGCCAAAGTAAATACTATAAAAAGTATAACAGGGAACTTAGTAAAATTTTTATCACTAATAATGCCTACCAAAAAGGGTATAAGAATCAACATTCCATAAGATGTATTATAACGACCAATTAATATGGAGCAGAAAATAGTAAAACCAAAAACTAAAATAGACGATTGCTTTCTAAAACTAATTAAGACTATTAAAAAAAATGTAATAGCCACTCCTTCTATAACAGGAACTAACCAAGGAAGATTTATAACGGGGTGATTATTTTGACTTTCATCTAAAGAAAACAAATTAAGCAAAAATGTATAAACGCTTTGATTTCCATGATAATAGGGCCCTATAATATCGTTATTTAGCAATCGCGGTATTACTTCCTCAATATAATAAAACACGATATCAGTACCTGTAATTAGAGTGACTAACAATAATATTAGGGTTAGTAAAATCGAATATATAACAATCCTATATTCCTTTTTTAAAACAAAATAAACAATCACAAATACAGGAAACAACTTAAGGCTTATACACAGAGCCAAGTAAAAAGCACTAAGCCAATATCTAGACTTTTCAGATGCCAAAAACGATTCAATTAAAAAAGCTGTAATTATCAAATAAGATTGGCCCTGATAAATACAATTATAAAGTGGGTATAGAAAAATGAAAGGCATTAAATAAGTCTTCCATACGGCTATGCTGCAATAACCAAGTAGACGTTGTAATGAAAAACAAAAAAAAATTAAACTAAGCAAATTAAAAATCAATTTAGCTTTTAAACAGCCGAAAAAGGTGAATGGCAAATAAGCAATTAAGCTAAAAGGTGGGATAGGAGTGTAGTTTTCAAAAAAATGGCTTTCGCCATAACTGCAAATTTGTTGATTGAAATGAGAGATACTTTGATAATCTAGTACACTGAATTTACTATCTATAAATAGTTTACTACCATAATAGTAATTTCCAAAATCTCCAACTGGATAGTTTTGAGTAAAAATAATCAAACACAATCCAGCTGCGAAGAACAATACAGATGTGAAGTAACTATTACTATATATCAATTGTTTAATCAATGCTTAAGCATACTGATTATTATTCACTACAGCAATCACAACACCCTTTAATTCTTTACCAATAATTCCTGAATTTTTATTCGCAGCAACAATATGTGATTTACCAAACACGTATTTTTTTGTTGGATTGAACAAGGTTAAGTTAGCCTCAGCGCCTTCTTTAACACTTACAGTATCAAGTCCTAAAATAGAACGAGGATTTTTTGTTAAAGTGTCAATAATGATCTCTAATGAAAGCTTAGAACCTAGAGCTGTATTTACAACACCAAAACAACTTTCTAAGCCAACCATGCCATCATCAGCTAAATCAAACTCTAAATCTTTGCTTTCAATATCTTGTGGTGCATGATCACTCACAATCACATCTATAACACCATCCGCCAATCCTTTTTTCAAAGCATCAATATCTTCTTTTGTTCTTAACGGAGGATTTACTTTATAATTGGTGTCAAATCCTTCTAGTTCCGAATCATCTAATAATAAATTATAGGCCGCTACTCCACAAGTAATATTTAATTTTTTAGCTTTTGCTTTTTTTATCAATTCAACACTTCCTTTAGTACTAATCGTAGGGATATGCATTTTACCACCAGTATATTCTAAAATTTGAATGTTGCGTTGCAACATAATTTCTTCTGCTAAAGCAGGAATGCCCTTTAATCCTAATTTTGTGGAGGTTACCCCTTCATTTACTAATCCATCATGAGAAATAGTTTTATCATCACAATGTGTAATAATAAAGCTATTGATATTTTGAGAATATTGTAAGGCTCTTAGAATTAATCCAGCGTCTTTTGTAGACTTTTTATAATCGCTAAAAGCTACCGCGCCAGATAACTTCATGTCATACATTTCCGACAAATCTTTACCTTCTTGATTATGGCTTAATGTTCCAATAGCTAATACTTCTACTAAATTATCTTTTGCTCTATTGGCTACATATTCAATTTGCGCTTTGTTATGTAAAGGAGGATTAGTTCCACTCATTAAACACACACTTGTAAATCCGCCTTTGGCAGCGCTTTTTAAACCATTATTCAAAGTTTCTTTATGCTCATAACCTGGGTCGCAAAAATTAACCTGCATATCTAACCAACCTGCTGATACGTGTAAGCCTTCAGCTTCAATAGTCTTAACTCCTTTTTCAGGAGTAATCGTTTTTTTAATTTGAGTAATGACTCCTTTTTCAATTAAAATATCTACAACTCTGCCATTGTACTGGCTAGTTGAATCTATTATAGTTGCTTGTTTAATTAAAATATTCATATTTAGTTTTCCCGCAGATTTCGCTGATCTACGCAGATTTTAAATGGTTTATAAATTTCACTCTTTTTAATAGTTTCATTATCATGTAACTAATTGTAATTATTTCCGCGCAAATTTGCGAAATCTGTGGGACCCTAATTTTTAAATAATCTGATAATCAAAATTTCTGCAGCTAAAAACATTAAGGCTAAAATTAAAAACAATTTCCATAACTTTTTGCCATCGTTCACTTCTTGTAAAGCATTTGTTAATGATTTTTCATTTAATTCAATAACGGATACATTTTTTAAGTCTTTTTCATCAATTTGTTTTTGCAAATCTTCTTGAGTCATAAAATTCATATCCGATTCTTTTCTATCAAAATTGAAAGCTAAGTCTTTTATTATCACATTATTTTCTTCCACATTATAATGACCAGCTTCTGTAATTTGATTTTGTGTATACAATGCAGTTGTGTTGTTAAGCAAACGATGCTCAGGAATCACATCTACTTTTTTGTCGTCTTTCACAATATGCAAAGGTTTATCAGAAAAATTGGATGTACTATTTAAGGCAATAATCTCATTTAGAGCCGTTTTATAATATACTGGAGATGGCTTTAAACTCAAAATCGCCATTTTAATTAGTGTTGGAACAAACAAGGCGTGCTTTAATAAATTAGAACTTGTTTCATCAGATGGAATAGAAAACACATACACTTTTCCGTTTCCTAATGTGTTTAACGAAATTAAAAACTGTCCATTTTGCAATAACACCAAACCTTGCGAATTGTTATTGGTTGTTTTAGTGAATTCAAAATGCTCAAACACTTTTGGCAAATCCATACGTTGGTCTATTTTATCAAACACGCCTTCATATAAGCCTTGCTCGAAATTAATGCTCTGTGTTTTAATATTAGTAGTATCTAGTTTTATAATTTGTGGCAATAGTAGCGTTTGAAACGCGGTGTTATAAGATATTATATCGGATTTTTTATTCGGAAAAATTACCACGCTACCCCCTGCATTTACAAACTTCTGCAATTCAGAAGTTAAACCAGAAGTAATAGTGTTCAACTCATTTAAAACGATAATATTTGTTTTTGAAAATACACTATAATCAATCGAGGCATCACTATTTTCTTTATAAACAAACAAACTATCATTTTGCATTAAGGATTTAAAGTTGCTAGCAGTTTTGGTATCTTTACCATTAATAACTAACGCTTTAATAGTTGTTTGTGTATTAAAACTAAAGAAAAAATTGTCGTCGTAAGTAATTGGATAATCTTCAATTTTTAAAACCCCTTTATTAATTCCTTTCACTTTTACGGTAAAAGAAATACTCACATCTTTTTTGTTACCAGCACTTACATTAAAAGATGCTAAAGAAACTTGCGCATCATTGATGTATAACTTCAAACTAGCATTTTCAATGTCTTTGTTGCTTTTGTTAATGACAATAGCATGAATGATTTGTTGCGTTTCATATTGCTGAACAGGCGTTTCAAACCAAACACTGTCGATATATACATTGTTAACTTCCGAAGATGCAATTGGAATGCAACTAATAGCAATATTAGTGTCAATATCGGTTTTAGAAATAACAGATGTGTTTTTCTGAAAATCGCTTAATAAGAAAATGCGCTTATTTTTTGCAGAAGAGTTTTGTAAAAAATCTTGTTGGCGTTTTATCACATCACTTATACTCTTTGTTGCAGAAGAAATTTTTACATCGTTTAATTGCTCAACAAATTCCTCTTTAGAAATAAAGCGTTGATGTTTTCCTTCAAAATCATTCGTTAATAATTGAAATTTATCGCTTGCATTAAATGTATTGACAATCTCAGTAGCCAAAGTTTTAGAATTTTCTAAAAGCGTTCCCTTTTTATTAGTACTTTCCATGCTAAAGGAATTATCAATATAAATACTGATGGCTTTTTCACCTTGGATTGTTTTTACTTTTCCAGGAATAAAAGGCTGAGCAAAAGCAAACACCAAACAAGAGATTGCTAAAATACGCATCGCTAAAATCAGCCATTCTTTTAGCTTAGATTTACTATCGCTTTCTTGTTTTAATTCTTTTAGAAACTGAACATTGGTGAAATACACTTTTTTGTATTTCCTAAAATTGAAAAGATGAATGATAATAGGAATGGCTATTGCTGCTAATCCGATTAAAAATGTAGGAAACAAAAAATTCATCAGCTGTAAAAATAACATTTTTACTCATAACTATAGCTATTTCAATAAGTCAATCTTATTAAAAAGGTAAATTTCTTTGCTCTGCCCGACTTAATTAATAAATTTATCTAAATATTAAATACGATGAAAAAACTATACTTCACTTTTTTAATTTCAGTCATATCCTTATCAAATGGATTTAGCCAGTTAACATTTACAGTAACACCTAGTATGACTGATTTAACCAATTATTTTCAAGGGATTGGACTTACAATAACAAATATGACAGTAACAGGCGCGCCTACTGCTTATGGCTTCTATTCAGGCACCTCAAATATGGCTTTTGGAAGCGGCGTTATCATGAGTACCGGAATTGTAGATTCAACCATTAACAGTGCAGCTTCCGTTTTTTTAAACACAGATAATTCGAAACCAGGTGATGCGTTATTAGATGTTATTTCTGGAGCTCCAACATTCGACGCTTGTAGTATAGAATTTGACTGTGTTCCAACTAATTCTAATTTACTATTTGATTTTTCATTTGGATCTGAGGAATACAATGAATTTGTGAATGCGGGCGTAAATGATATTTTTGCCATTTTTGTTTCTGGCGCTAACCCGGCTGGAGGAAATTACACTAATGTAAATTTTGCTTTAATTCCATCTACAACTATTCCTGTTTCAATTAATACCGTTAATAATGGTAATACTAGTGGACCTAGTGTTGGCCCCTGTATGAATTGCGCTTATTTTATTGACAATTATAATGGAGCATCCGTAGCTTATGATGCATTTACAGCAGGCTTACAAGGTTTAGTTCCTGTAATTCCGGGGCAAACCTACCATTTTAAAATTGCGATTGCAGATGCGGGTGACGGCATCTTTGATTCAAGTGTCATGTTTCTAACGAATTCATTCAAATCATTACCAAGCACCCCAACTAGCATTTTAGAGGCTAAAAAAACAATTGATGACGTTACAATTTATCCTGTTCCTGCAAATGATAAACTATATTACAGCAGCTCTACTTTTAAAGCTGATAAAGCTGAATTATATACGATTGCCGGAAAGAAAATGGATACTATAAATTTAGACTCTTCTAATTCATTTATTATTATCAGGGGCCTTGAGAGCGGAATTTATTTTCTTCGTTTATCAAACAACCAAAATACCATCATTAAAAAAGTAATTATTGACTAGTTTTAAATCAAGGCTGTAAACCCTGATTATAAAAAAATCGGGATTTTTTTACATTTATTCTTAATCTCAAAATCCGATAATTAAATTACTACCTCCATTCTTTTTGAAAATATTTTTCAAAAAAAGTGACTTTTTTACTTGCACCCCCCCTTTTTTTGATATAATTTTGGCGAAAAGTTACAAATTTTCAATTTATACCCCTATAAAACCAAAACAATATGAGCACAAGACGCATTTTAGCCATGCAAGATGTTGTAAAAAGAACTCCAGTTGAGTTTAGCAAAAACAATCAACAAGTTTCACAATATTACGGATCAAATGTATTTGGCTTAGACGCCATGCGTGAATTCCTTTCAGAAGAAGCTTTTAATAGTATTCAAAACTCTATGCACCAAGGAACGATTGTTGAACGTAAAATGGCTGATCAAGTAGCAGCATGTATGAAAGCTTGGGCTCAAAGCAAAGGAGTAACTCACTTTACACACTGGTTTCAACCTTTATCTGGTGCTACTGCCGAAAAACATGATGGTTTTTTTGAACCAATTGAAGGCGGTCGTGCTATTGAGCGTTTCAGCGGAAATGCTTTAGTGCAGCAAGAACCAGATGCTTCTTCTTTTCCTAACGGAGGAATTCGTAATACATTTGAAGCTCGTGGCTACACAGCTTGGGATCCAACATCACCAGCTTTTATTTGGGGCGAGACCTTATGTATTCCTACTATCTTTATTTCTTATACGGGCGAATCGTTAGATTTTAAAACGCCTTTATTAAAATCTTTACACACCATAGATAAAGCGGCAACAGAGGTTTGTCAATACTTTGATAAAAACGTAACAAAGGTTATTGCTACTTTAGGTTGGGAGCAAGAATACTTTTTAGTGGACTCAGCTTTATATAATATCCGTTACGATTTACAACAAACTGGTCGTACTTTATTTGGTCATGCACCTGCAAAAGGCCAGCAATTAGAAGATCATTACTGGGGTTCAATTCCAGAAAGAGTATCTGCTTACATGCGCGATTTTGAATATGAATCTCATTTATTAGGAATACCGGTTCGTACTCGTCATAATGAAGTTGCTCCTGCTCAATTTGAATGCGCTCCTGTTTTTGAAGAAACGAATTTAGCAGTTGATCACAACTTATTATTAATGGATGTAATGGAGAAAGTAGCCATTCGTCATAACTTCCGCGTATTAATGCACGAAAAACCTTATGCGGGTGTTAATGGAAGTGGCAAACACAATAACTGGAGTTTAGCAACTAATACGGGTAAAAACTTATTATCACCAGGTAAAACGCCTAAAACAAACTTACAATTCTTAACTTTCTTTGTTAATACTGTAAAAGCTGTGTACGAGCATGGTGATTTATTACGTGCATCTATCGCTTCTGCTAATAACGATCACCGTTTAGGTGCTAACGAAGCGCCACCAGCAATCATGTCTGTTTTCTTGGGAGAACAATTATCAAAAGTATTAGATGAACTAGAAAAATCTGTTCACTCTGGCAAAATGAGTCCAGAAGAAAAAACAGCTTTGAAAATGAATATCGGTCGTATTCCAGATATTTTATTAGATAATACCGATAGAAACAGAACGTCTCCATTTGCCTTTACAGGAAATAAATTTGAATTCCGTGCTGTTGGTTCTTCTGCTAACTGTGGTGGACCAATGACTGTGCTTAATTCTATTATGGCTGAGCAATTAGTTACTTTCAAAAAAGATGTAGATGCTTTGATGAATAAAAAAGTGGAGAAGGACGAAGCTATTTTTCAAATATTGAAAAAATATATTATTGAAAGTAAAAAAATTCGTTTCGAAGGAAATGGTTACGGAGATGCGTGGAAAGCTGAAGCGAAAAAACGTGGCTTAAATAATATTCCAACTACACCAGGTGCTTTAGAGGCGATGATTTCTAAAAAAACTTTAGCGATGTTTGAATCTCAAGGTATTTTAAATCACCGCGAACAAGAAGCGCGTTATGAAATTGCTTTAGAAACTTATACGAAGAAAATTCAAATCGAATCTCGTATCATCGCTGATATGGTTAGTAATCAAATTATTCCAGCTGCTTTAAACTATCAAAAAAGTTTAGTGGAATCAGTAAGAGGTATGAAAGAAATTTTATCGCCAGCAGAATTTAAAGTGGTTGCAAAAAGTCAGTTAGAATTGATAAAAGAAATTTCTGAAAAAGTAACCATCATCAAAACAGAAGCTGATTTAATGACAGAAGAGCGTAAAAAAGCAAATAATTTAGATAATGCTAAAAAACAAGCTCATGCGTATTGTGAAAAAGTAAAGCCTTATTTTGAATCGATGCGTTACAATGTAGATAAATTAGAAGGTATTGTTGATGATGCTACTTGGCCATTACCAAAATACCGTGAAATGTTATATTTGAGATAACAATCCTCTTATTTTTTAAACCCTCAATTATACTTTATAATTGAGGGTTTTTACTTTACCGATTTTCTAGTTTAACGCAACCCATTTAAACTGACAATGGTCATTATAGCAGCGTTAAGCTTACTATTTACAACTGATTTGCACCAAAAACCTGCCAATAATTAGATAAAATATAGTATTTTGGAGCAAAAAACAACATGATTATCTGTAAAAATAGGGTTTCTTTTAGACGAAATGGGTCAAAATAATGTTTAAAATTTTTGCAGTTTTAAAAAAATATATATCTTAGCAACTTATAAAGTTTAATTTACCTATGAAAAACTTAAAAAAACTAGCACTAACCACTATCGCTATTATGGCGTTTGTATTTTCTGTGAGCGCGCAGAAAAACTATTTAAAGGATGCTGATATGGCATACGAAAATCATCAATACTTTAATGCTATTGAGCTTTATAAACAAGCTTATACTAAAGTAAAGAAAGCGGATGCTAAATCAAGAATTTTATTTAGAACTGGTGATGCTTACCACCAAATTAATGATTTAAAAGGTGCTGAAACATATTACAGTAAGGCTATTAAAGCTAAATATTCTGATCCTATTGCTATCTTAAATTTAGCAGATGTATTAAAGGCTCAACAAAAATACCCTGAAGCTATTGTAGAATACAATAACTACAAAAAAGAAATGCCTTCTGATGTTCGTGGAGAAAACGGCGTTAAATCTTGTGAGTTAGCTCAACAATGGAAAGATGCAAAAAACACTCCTGAAACTCGTTTAAAGGTAGAACCAATGAATTTGCTAAATTCAAAAGAGTCAGATTTTAGCCCAGCTTACGCTGATAAAAAATACACTTCACTAATCTTTACTTCTACTCGTCAAGGCGCAACAGGATCGATTGACGTTACAAATGGTCAAAACCACTCTGATTTATACGAAGCGAAATTAGATAAAAACGGGAAATGGAGCACGCCAGCACCTTTAGCTACAACAATTTTATCTAAAATGAATGAAGCTTCTGTTTCAATTTCAAAAAAAGGTGATGTAATGTTTATGACTCGTTGCCCAGAAGCAAAAGGAAAAGTTTTAAAATGTCAATTATACGTTTGTAAAAAACAAGGTCCATCTTGGGCAGAGCCTGAGCCTTTACCATTTAATATTGATTCGGTATCATTTGCTCACCCAGCAATTAATGTAGCTGGAGATGTTTTATATTTTACATCTAAATTGGCTGGCGGTTACGGCGGAAAAGATATTTGGATGAGTACTTATAGCAAAAAAGATAAAACTTGGGGTCAACCAGTAAACTTAGGGCCAAGTATTAATACTTCTGGTGATGAGATGTACCCATATATGGCTGATGATGACAAAACTTTGTACTTCTCTTCAAACTACCATTTAGGTATGGGTGGTTTAGATATTTTTAAAGCAGAAAAAGCAACAGATGGTAAATTCACTAAAGCTCCTGAAAACTTAAAATCACCAATGAACTCTGCAGGTGATGATTTTGGTATTATTTTCGAAGGTAAAAAAATCAAAGGTTACTTTACTTCAAACCGTGAAGGCGGAAAAGGAAGTGATGATATTTATTCTTTCATTTTACCACCATTAAACTTTAACTTAACAGGAACAGTTGTAAGTGATGAAAATAATGAGCCAGTTCAAAATGCATCTATTCATTTAAAAGGTTCAAACGGAGACATGTTTGAGTTTAATACTGGTGCTGATGGAAAATATAACTTTAAATTAAAAGAAAATACGTCTTACGAAGTAACCGTTGCTACAGGAAAAACTACAGCTTCTAAAAGCTATACTTTAGGTTTCTTAGCTAATAAGGACATGGGTAAATTAACCACTGTTGATGAAAACGAATCAAAAGACTTTGTAAAAGACTTTGCATTAACTCCTGTTAAAGCTGAGATTCGTTTCCCTGCAGTATTATATGACTTAGGAAAAGCAACTTTACGTCCTGAATCAAAAGATTCATTAAACTTCTTATACCAAACTTTAATTGATAACCCTACTATTGTAATCGAATTACAATCTCATACAGATAGCCGTGGTTCTAATACAGACAATCAAAAATTATCTGAAGAGCGTGCTAAATCTTGTGTAGTTTACTTAAGCGAAGAGAAAAAAATTCCATTAGCTCGTTTAACTTCTAAAGGATGGGGTGAAGGAAAATTATTGATTAAAGATGCAGTAATTAACAAAGCAAAAACTAAAGAAGAAAAAGAAGCATTACACCAAAAAAATCGTCGTACTGTATTCCGTATTATTAACTGGGATTATGTAGATCCAAATGCTCCTAAATCAGACAAGCCGATTTTCAAACCACAAGTTAAAGGTGAAGAAAACTCTGAAGAAGTAGAGACAAACGAAACAAAATAATTTAAATAGATAATTAAAAACCCTCTTAGAAATCTGAGAGGGTTTTTTTGTTTAATAATGATTTATCAAATTTTGTTAATTCACCGTTGCAAATGCAGTAGCAAAAATAAATAACGTAATTTTGTATAGTAAAAAAAATAGAAATTGTGCGCGATATAGTTTGGACAATAATTGTGATTTGGTTGATCTGGAAAATTTACGATACCTTTAAAAGTATGTCGAAATCAAAAACACAAACTCAAGGCTTTAATAGCAAAACATCCTACCAAAAGGAAGGCGAGGTAAAGATTGAAAAAAACGTAAATCTTAAATCTCATTTCAATCCCAATGATGGTGAATATGTTGATTACGAAGAGGTAAAATAATGCAAAAGTCTTATTTATATATACTCGTACTTTGTATGCTTGCATTAAAAAATTATGCTCAAGAAAATCCAACACCTGCTCCTCCACCAATAAACAATCAATCACCTGCTGCACCAAAAGACTTTAATAGTTTTAAGGAAAGGCTATATGTAGGTGGTAATGTGGGGGCATGGTTTGGCTCAAGCACTTATATTAATATTTCCCCTTTGGTTGGCTGTAAGGTTACAAAAGAACTCTCGTTTGGTGTTACAGGAACATACAACTACTTCAGCCAAACTTATAATGGCCAAAAATTTGTGTCAACCATTTATGGCTTTGGAGTCTTTGGTAGATATTTAGTTTTTGAGAATTTCTTTGCTCAAGTTGGGGCCGAAAGATTAAGTGTCTTGGATTACACATCCCCAGTTCCTAATAGCAGAGCATGGGTAGATAATATTTTAGTTGGTGGTGGTTACCGTCAAAAATTTTCAGATAACGGAAGTTTTGTAGCAGCTATATTTTATAATGTGAACCAAACGCCTTTATCACCATATCCAAACCCAATTATTCAAATTGGATTTAATATTGGATTATAAGTATATAATCAAGAAATAATTATCATTTTTGTGTTTTAAATTACTCTAGTGTTTGTTTCGGCTGATGTCGAAAAGTATAATGTCCAGGTGTTGGAATGGTATACAAGTACGCTTGAGGTGCGTATGTCGCAAGACATGGGAGTTCGAGTCTCCTCCTGGATACAAACGGGCTTCTTTATAAAAATAGAGAGGTCCGTTTTGAAATTACATATTTTCTGTTGACAGATTTGTATCTAACTCAGTAAAATTATAGGATCTCATTTTTATTAATAAACCCTCTATTGTGTCGTCAATTAGCACCAAATCTTGACTAGCTTTTTTCACAAAGCCATTTTGTACCATTGATTGAATTAATTTCAATAATGAATCATAAAAACCGTTTAAGTTTAAAATAGCTATGGGCTTTTTATGCAAACCTAATTGCGACCATGTCCATATTTCAAATAATTCCTCTAAAGTACCTAAACCCCCAGGCATAATAATAAACCCGTCGCATAATTCAAACATTTCCTGCTTTCTTTCATGCATAGAATCAACAAGAATTAATTCAGTTAACTGTTGATGCGCTGCTTCTCTATTCATTAAAAAATGTGGTAGCACTCCAATTACTTTCCCTCCATTAGTTAATGAACCATCCGCAACTGCCCCCATCAATCCATATTTAGCGCCGCCATATACTAAAATAATTTTTTGTTCTGCTAGAGTTTTTCCTAATACATAAGCCTGCGTTTTATACAAATTATCAAGTCCATCGGAAGAGCCGCAAAATATAGTTATGCTTTTCATAAATTATAATCTTTATCTAAAGATATATTCAACTGCACCCAATCTCATTAAGATATACTTACTAAATAATGATGATAATATTAACTTAAAAGACACAATATTGTATCTTATTACAAAATATGTTGTTATACTAACACAAATCTGTTTAAAACATCGCTTATGGTTTAATTTACTCGTCTCTTTCTAAGGTAACTTCGTATAATTAAAAAACATGCTCTATGATGTCATTCATTCTTCAAATAACACCTACAGTTGCAGGAGCAATTGCAGATACAGCTGCGGCAATTCAACCAGCTGTAACAGGCATACAAACCGCTACCGAACTTCCTCCAAACGAAATATCATTATTTGAAATGGTAGCCAAAGGTGGTGTTATTATGATTCCCCTAGCCATTTTATTACTAATGTCTCTTTATGTCATGGTTGAGCGTTTTTTAACAATTTCAAAAGCATCGAAGAAAAATGCCACCTTATTAGCAAGCGTGAAAGATATGATTAACAGCGGTAACTTAGCGAATGCTCGTAATATGTGTAAAAGCGTCAATACACCTGAGGCTATTATGTTAGAGCAAGGTATTTCTCGTATTGGACAAAGCATGCAAGAGATAAGAGAAGCCATGGATAAAGCGGGTTCTTCTGAATTAAATCGATTAGAAAAAAATATGAGTATTTTAAATATTACAGGTCGTATTGCTCCTATGTTTGGTTTCATTGGAACTATTATTGGGGTTATTAAAATTTTCTATGATATATCTGTTGCTAAAACAGTAGAAATTGAAGTTATCTCTTCGGGTTTATACCAAAAGATGATTACCTCTTGTGGAGGTTTAGTAGTAGGGGTTTTAGCTTTCGTATTTTACCATTGGTTAAATGCACGAATTGACAAACTAGCTCATCGCATGGAAGAAACACAAATCGCGTTTTTGGATATGTTAAATGAACCTTCTAAGTAATTATAAATGCTAAATGTTAGATTTTAAATTATATAAATTCAACATTTTTCATTCAACATTTAAAATTTCCAATCATGGGATTACGTAAAAAAGCACATAGAGACGCAGAAGTAAGCACAGAGTCATTAAACGACATCATGTTCTTCTTGCTGTTGTTTTTCCTTATCTTATCAACCATGGTAAGCCCTAATGCTATTAAAGTAAACTTACCAAGTGCAAAATCTAATACTCCAGTAGAAAACAAGAAAAAACCAATTCACTTAAACGTTTCAAGCGATCGACATTATTTTGTAGAAAGTGACCCCGTAGATTTTTCGGTTTTAGAATCTGTTTTATCTGTAAAAATTGCTGGAAATCCTGAACCAACTGTGGTATTGCAAATGGATAAAGATTTAAGCATACAAGACGCCGTTGATGTAATGATTATCATAGATAAATTAAAATGCAAAATGGTTTGGGCAACTAAACCTTCTAACGGAAAATAATTATGGTTTTTTCGCAAGCCGAAGAAAATAAAAATAAACTGATATCGATAGGTATTTCCTTATTGATATTTGTTCTATTACTATTATTTCTTATTCTTTATATCATCGTTACTCCCAATCCTCCTTTCCCTGAAGCACCAGGTGGTGGTGGTGGAATTGAATTTAATATCGGTAATTTTAATGAAGGTACTGGAAATGTAGAAAATAATGGGATTGGAGATGCTGTTAAGGTTGTAGAAAGCACAGAAGTAACTCCTACTCCACCAACTAATAGTGCTGAAGAAATTGTAACCTCTGAAAATGGAGTTGATATTAATGTCACCAAAACAGAAACTAAACCTAACACCACTGATCAAACTGTTGTTATTCCTGTTCAACCAAAAGTTAAAACAGCTGCTGAATTATTGAAGGAAAAATTCGAAAAAAATAAAGGGAATAACGGCGGTGGCGGTGATGGCAATAGCGGACATGCTGGTAATGACGGGCGACCTGATGGCAATCCAAATACTCATGGCAATGGAGGAACTGGCGGCGGCGAAGGTGGTGGTGATGGTCCTGGAAAAGGACCAGGCAAAGGTCCTGGTAATGGAGGTTATGGATTTAGTTTATCAGGTAGAAGCATTATGACACCTCCAGTATTATCAAAAGACACTAAAGAGGAAGGGAAAGTAGTCGTAGAAATTACCGTAGATAAAAATGGTAAAGTTATAAAAGCTGATCCTAACGGACGTGGAACAACGACCAGCAGCCCAATGTTAAAAGCAAAAGCAAGGCAAGCGGCTTTGGCAACACAATTTAATGTAAGTGGTGAATTTGAAGAACAAAAAGGAACCATCACTATTATATTTAGTTTTTAAAATTCTATGTTTTTTTCTCTAAGTCATAAATCGTTAATACCAAAAGATGTATGACCTACCAACAAACCCTCGACTATTTATTTACAAAACTGCCCATGTACCAACGTGTTGGTGCAGCAGCTTATAAAGCCGATTTAAATAATACCATTGCTATTTGCAAAGCTTTAGGTAATCCCGAAAAAAAAATAAAATGTGTGCACGTGGCCGGCACTAATGGTAAAGGTTCTTCGTCACATATGTTAGCCGCTGTATTGCAACAAGCTGGCTATAAAACAGGTTTATACACATCACCACATTTAGTCGATTTTAGAGAACGAATTAAAATTAATGGAAAAGAAATCTCTAAAACGGAAGTCGTAAAATTTGTAGAAGAAAACAAAATCGTATTTGAAAATATTGAGCCTTCCTTTTTTGAGTGGACCGTTGGTCTAGCTTTTGATTACTTTGCTAAACAAGAAGTAGATGTCGCCATTATAGAAGTTGGGCTTGGTGGGCGATTAGATTCAACCAATGTAATCAACCCAGTAGCTAGTTTAATCACCAACATTGGTTTTGATCACATGAATTTATTGGGGAATACATTGCCATTAATAGCTGAAGAAAAAGCTGGTATTATTAAATCAAGAGTTCCGGTTACCATTAGTCAAACACAGTTACAAGTCATATCTGTATTTAATAACAAAGCAAAAGAACTAAAGGCTCCAATTGAGTTTGCTGACAAAAACTATAAAGTAACCTCAGTTTCTCACCAAAATAATTTTCTATCACTTGAATTACTTCATAAAAAAACAAACACCAAGCAAACTTACAATCTCGATTTACAAGGGAGCTATCAAATAAAAAATGTGATGGGTGTTTTAAACACTATTGAAATATTAAAAGAAGAAGGCTTTTTAATTGAAGAGGAAGTGATTCATAAAGCTTTGTCTCAGGTTCAAAAACTAACTGGCTTGCAAGGTAGATGGCAAATTTTACAAAACAAACCTTTAGTCATTGCTGATACTGGGCATAATCCAGACGGCATCAAAGAAGTGTTAGAAAATTTAAAACGTTACGATTTTAAAAAATTGCACTTTGTATTGGGTGTTGTAAATGATAAAGATATTACTAGCATTTTAAAAATGCTTCCAAAAGATGCTACCTACTATTTTTGCAAAGCATCCATTCCAAGAGCGCTAGATGAGAAAGAACTAAGTATACAAGCAAAAAAAGAAGGTTTATCTGGAAAAACTTTTAAAACAGCAGAAGAGGGCTTGATTGCAGCTAAAAAACAGGCTAAGGCAGCTGATTTAATATTTGTTGGAGGAAGCACATTTACCGTAGCAGACATTCTTTAAAAAATAAAATCAATAAAAAAGCCACCCGCCAGCTGGCGGGTGGCTTTTAGCTTTAAAATTTTATTGAAATACGCTGATGGTTCCTTGTTTATCATATTTAACTCCATCTAAACCAGTTGCAGTTAGGATGTAAAAATAAGTGCCATCTGTTACCGTTTTTCCTGATTTGTTTTTTCCGTCCCATCTAATGTTGCCAATATCGGTAGCTTCAAACATTTTTAACCCCCAACGGTCGAAGATTGTAATAGTAATTTCTCCCATATTAATCGCATTAAAAGTAAACGCATCGTTTTTACCATCACCATTTGGAGTAAATACATTTGGTACTTCAAACAAAGAAATGAGATCCACTTTAATATATCTCATAGCAGTATCTCTGCAGAATCCGTTTGTTGCGGTTAATATAACAGGGAAATTTCCTGAAGTATTATAAAGATGATTTACGATTGTATCATTTGAATTTAAACTGTTACCATCTCCAAAACTCCAAGTATAATTTGTTCCAACTGGATTAGGAAAGCTAGTATTTGTAAAGGTAACCGGTAATGGCATTAATCCACTATATACCGAAGCATCAAAAGACGCATTAATATTATCAAAAATTAATGTTGAAGTAGCAGAAGTCGTACATCCATTAACGGCATTCGTTGCAATCACTGTATATGTACCAGCAGTTGTTCCTGTAAATACAGTACCGGTAAACGAAGGAGAACTTGGTTGCCAAGAATAAGAATAAGAACCAATACCTGTACTTGATGCTATAATATTTACTGAACCAGTATTACATGGAATAATACCACTTGAGATTGCAGAAACGTTTGCAAAAGTATTCGTACTAACCGTTATAACACTTTGACTTGTACAACCTAAACTATTAGTTGCAATAGCTGTATAAGAACCACTTGCTGTAATTGGCAGTTGATTTGCAGTTACTGTTGATGTTCCGTTGTTCCAAGTAATAGCAGCACTAGGAGTGGATGAAGCCGTAGCGTTAATAGTTGTTGTTAAACAAGTTAATAAGCCTGTTGTTGGCGAAGATACAACGCTTATTTGCGGCACAGAGGTAGCCGAAGTGTAAGTTTGTACACAACCATTATTAGGATTAACCGCCACTAAAGTATAAACACCAATTGCAGTTGAAGTAGCTGGATTACCAATAGATGCAGTAGGCGTGCCAGGAGCAATCCAACCTAAATTAATACTAGGTGTAGATGAAGCACTTAAACTAAATGTATTAATATTACAGCTTATAATAGAAGTTGCAGAAGGTTTTACAGTGTCTGTTGTAACTACTACTGTACCCAAAACCGAACAAGTACTTACTGTATTTAAAGCTACATAAGAATAAGTCCCAGCCGCAGTAGCTGTTACAACTGTTGTTGTTCCAGAAATAATACCTGCTGGTCCAGTCCAAGATGTGCTAGTATTAGTATTTGTTGGAGCAAAAGTTAGCGTCGTGCTTGGAGAAATACAAGAAACTAATAATGAAGGGTTATTACTTAAGCTATATAATGGCGGACCAGCAAAAGCATTAATCGAGAATGTCGTTACTCCAGAACATCCTACCGCATCTAAAATAGAAACAGTAAAATTTGTACCTGGAGGTAAATTAGAATTAACTGTACCTGTTGGCGAAGCTACTGTTGGCGACCATGAATAAGTGTATGGTGCCGTTCCATTAGAAGCACTAACTGAGGCGCTTCCAACTGGAGATAAACAACTAGGTTGAGTAAGTGTAGAAGTAAGAACAGGGGTATTTACAGAACCAGTCACATTTACAGTTCCAGTTATAGAGCAAGTACTTACTGTATTTATAGCCGTATATGTGTATACCCCAGGTAATGTTACCACAACATTTGTTCCTGTTATTGCTCCTGTTGGGCTATTCCAAGATGTACTCGTATTTGTATTGGTTGGAGCAAATGTTAAGGAAGTACTTGGAGAAGGGCAAGACAATACTAATCCAGTATTAGTTAAAGTATAAGATGGTGGACCCGAAAATGAATTAATTGAGAATGTGGTTAATCCTGAGCACCCTAAAGCGTCAGTAACAGAGACTGTATAATTTGTACCCGGAGGTAAATTAGAATTGACTGTACCTGAAGGAGCAGCAACCGTTGGTGACCATGAATAAGTGTATGGCGCTGTTCCATTAGAAACACTAACTGATGAGCTTCCAATAGGAGATGAACAACTTGGTTGAGTAAGAGTAGATGTAAGAACTGGAATATTTGAAGATCCAGTCACACTTACAGTTCCTGTTACAGAACAAGTACTAACAGTATTAATAGCCGTATAGGTGTATACGCCTGGTGATGTGACCACCACATTAGTTCCTGTAATTGTTCCAGATGGTCCCTCCCATGATACGCTTGTGTTTGTGTTTGTTTGAGCAAATGTTAATGTTGTAGACGGCGTAGTACAAGATAACACTAGACCTGTATTACTTAAAGTATAAGATGGAGATCCAGCAAAACTATTTATTGAAAAAGTAGTGGTTCCAATACAACCATTATCATCTTCAGCAGTTACCGTATAAGATGTATTAGGAGGTAAATTTGAATTAACAGAAGACGATGGTGCAGCAGGAGTCCAAGAGAACGTATATGGCGCCGTTCCACCATTAACTGTGATAGATGCGGTACCTGCTGGCAATGCACAAATAGGCTGAGTTATGGATGACGTTAATGTTGGATTTGGAACAGAGTTAAACGTTGAATATAATAATGGACTAAAACAACTTGCTCCACTTTGACCCAATGTAACCGAAAAAGTACCGGCAGATGACGTATTTATACATTGACCAGTTTGACCTGTAACACCAGGCCCAGTCCAACTATAGGTAAAACCAGCTGGGGCACATAACGTATTGGTAGTTGCAGCTCCGCAAAATGAATTATTTGTTTGTCCAACTGGAATTTCAGTTCCATTTAAGTTTAATGTCATTGGTTGACAAGAAGCATCTATATAAGCGTAACCAGTATGCGCACTTTGTGCAATTACACAACCTGCCACTTGAAAATCAATCGTTACACAAGTGCCGATTAGAGCTGTTAAATCAAAAGCAGCAGTTGTCCATTGTTTATAATTGTATGCCCCCGAAGTAACAAAAGAAGGATCAGCGCCACCACTGCAAGCTGAACCTCCAGCTATAACGTCGTACTGACCACAAGGGATTGGATTTCCCCCACAATCTTTAAATGCAATACTAAAATAAGGTTGTTGTGCACATGAATGACTTCCATCTTCTAAAACTACGGCATAAGCATAAATAAATACAGAGTTAGCGGCAGTTACCGTAAATGTTTGTGATGCTTTATAAGCTGTTCCACCAGAAACTGTTTTTCCTAAACGTAAAAAATTTCCTCCTAGTGGAGAGTTTCCTGTGATAGGAACCCCATTTGGATCTATATATCCTGGATTACAAATAAGAGTTTGAGTAGTACTAGAGAGCGCTCCCATTTGATGAGTAGTTGAATTTATATTATCTCCTTCAACTATTGTCCAACCACTTGCATTACCAGCTTCAAAATCAACATTAGTACAACCAGATTGAACTTTATTTGCACCACCCATGTACATTTGTTTGTAACCATATTTAAAATCGATATAATTACGCTTTGCTCTAGCTATCGCAATTTTTTGATCTTTGATTTCAAATCCCATTGAAATCGCCTTTTGCCATTCCAAAATCTCATCAAAACCAACCAATGAGTCCTTATCAAATATCATTTGACCATTAAACTCACATTTGTGATCATGATTACCGTGTTTTAAATTTTGTTGAGCTTTTAAAGTAAATACACTGCTTATAAACAAAGCAACTAATAATTTTGTAGAGTTCATCTTCATCCTATTTTTATTTAGTT
The DNA here is from genome assembly GCA_903893815.1 of uncultured Bacteroidota bacterium. Lineage (GTDB taxonomy): Bacteria > Bacteroidota > Bacteroidia > B-17B0 > Aurantibacillaceae > UBA4416. Next base: position 207,103 of record CAITNS010000043.1, on the reverse strand, counting down.
TTAGTTTTCATCTTAATTCAAAAAAATTAATATGATTAGAATATAAATATATAAAAAAAGCTCGTAGGATTAAAATAATATCTGATTAATAGATTCAAACCGTCTAAAAAATTAAAAACTAAAAAAATTAGATACTATGTATTTGTTAAAACCAAAGAACTAGGCCCAAACTTTAGTGCCTTCGCTACAATTTTTACAAATATCTATTTCTTGGCGAGATTTTAAAATTGACTGCCTAAAGCCTTGATATTTATTAGACTTCCATAATTCCTTAAACGATTGTGTTTTTAAATCTCCCAACTGATGCTTGGCATCTTTGTCAAAACAACAAGGCACCACTACTCCGTCCCATGTTACTACACAACTACTCCACATGCGCCAACATTGATTTAGCAATTTATTTTTAATAGAAAACGTACCATCCGCATTTTTTTTATAGCGACTATATTTAATATTATCAGGAATTAAAGGATTGCCTTTTTCAAAATCATAAACTTGTGCTGTTTTAAAAACTACTTCATCCACACCTAAATCATGCGCCAATTTTTTAACATCTTCCAACTGATGTTCGTTTGGTTTTACTACCAAAAACTGAAAGACTATGTGCGGCGTATTAGATTTTAATACTTGTTTTGCTTCTATAATGTTTTTGGTGCCCTCAATCACTTTTTGAAGTTGTCCCCCAATACGATATTGCTCATAGGTTTCTTGAGTGGTGCCGTCAATCGAAATAATTAAACGATCCAATTTACTTTCAACAGTTTTTTTTGCTTGCTCTTTGTTTAAATAATGAGCATTTGTAGATGTAGAAGTGTAAATTCCTTTATCAGATGCATATCTCACCATATCTAAAAAATTAGGATTCAAGTACGGTTCTCCTTGAAAATAAAACGTCAAATAAATTAATTCTTGATATACTTCATCAATCGTTTTTTTGAAAAAAGCTGGTTCCAACATACCAATTGGTCTTGTAAATTGACGTAATCCACTAGGGCATTCGGGACAACGCAAATTACAACTCGTTGTAGGTTCAATGGCCATGCTAATAGGGAAACTAATAGACGATGACTTTTTTGTGTTTTTTGAAACGTGATAGCTTGCCCAGACTTTAAACGCATTGTATAGCTTTTTAAAGCTGAGTTTTCTCAGTAATTGTATGTTATTGGACAAAGACACTATTTCAAAGATAAAGATTATAATTTATTATTAAATTTAACCTGTTTTTATTACAACCACTTATGACAAATTTTACTAATAGCCTCGAATTTGCTAAACAACTAGATTCTCAAGATTCATTGCGTTCATATAGAAATAAATTTCATATCCCTCAACACGAAGGGCATGATATGGTTTATTTTACTGGTAACTCATTAGGTTTACAACCAAAAACCACCAAAGATTATTTACAACAAGAACTTAACGATTGGGCTACTTATGGTGTGGAAGGACACTTTTTAGCCAAAAATCCATGGTTAAGCTATCACGAGATTTTAACGGATAAAACCGCTAAAATAGTTGGTGCCTTACCATCTGAAGTTGTTGTGATGAATCAGCTTACGGTAAACTTACATTTACTAATGGTGTCGTTTTACCGCCCAACAAAACAACGTTACAAAATTTTATGTGAAGCAAAAGCATTTCCAAGTGATCAATACGCTTTACAATCGCAAGTTAAATTTCACGGATTTAGTATTGATGATGCGCTAATTGAAATTGCGCCGCGCGAAGGAGAATACGAAGTTCGTCATGAAGATATTTATAAAGCTATTGAAGATAATAAAGATTCATTAGCTTTAATTATGATTGGCGGCGTTAATTATTTTAGCGGACAAGTGTTCGACATGAAAGCAATTGTGGAAGCAGGCCATAAAGTTGGGGCTATTGTTGGCTTTGATTTAGCTCACGGTGCTGGGAATTTGAAATTACACTTACATGATTGGAATGTTGACTTTGCGGCCTGGTGTTCTTACAAATATTTAAATGGTGGTCCTGGTTGTGTGGCAGGCGCATTTGTTCACGAGCAACATCATAAAAATACCGACATGCCTTTATTTGCAGGATGGTGGGGACATGATAAAGCAACCCGTTTTAAAATGGATAGAGAATTTGTTCCTATTCAATCGGTTGAACGATGGCAATTAAGTAATGCGCCAATTTTATCTATGGCAGCCTACAAAGCATCTTTAGATATATTTGATGAAGTGGGTATGGATAAGCTGAACGAAAAAAGTAAAGTGTTAACGGAGTATTTAGAATTTTTGGTTGGAGAGATCAATAAACAAAAAAATAATTGCTTAGAAATCATTACCCCTAAAGCAAACAGAGGTTGCCAAATTAGTATTGTAGCTCATGGACAAGGAAAAGCATTATACAACAAATTAATTGAAAATGGCGTGATACCAGATTGGAGAGAGCCAAATGTAATTCGTTGTGCACCTGTTCCAATGTATAATTCATTCGAAGATATTTATAGATTTGGTGAAATTTTAAATAGATTATTGTAAACCTCTAAACATTAGTAAAATAAAGAAAACTTAAAATAATTTAAAAAATAGTTGTTTGTTTCAAATTTTTTAAATTACATTTGTCCGAACAAAATGAAAAATTTTAATCAAATACATCATCATCATTTTTATGCTGCACAGGTAAGTGTAGGTGCTGATGCTATTTTGTAATTTATATAAATACTATCATTATCTAAAGGCTTACCAATTGGTAAGCCTTTTTTATTTTCAAAAATTAATTTCAAAAATCTAAACAAATGCAAAAAAAAATAAAAATAGCCATTCAAAAATCAGGACGCTTAAGCGAAAACTCTCTGAAACTTTTAAAAGAATGCGGGATCGATATCGATAACGGATTAAATAAGTTAAAAACAGAAGCTTCTAATTTCCCAATTGAAGTTTTCTTTTTAAGAGATGATGATATTCCGCAATATGTAGAAGATGGTGTTGCTGATATCGGCATTGTTGGCGAAAACGTATTACTAGAAAAAAACAAAAACCTAAAAGTAGTTGACAAACTAGGATTTGGGAAATGTCGTTTATCTTTAGCTATACCGAAAGAACAAAATTATAAATCCATTAAAGATTTAAATGGTAAGCGTATTGCTACTACTTACTCTACAATTTTGTCTAAATATTTAAAATCTCAAAAAATAAAAGCAGAGATTCACGAAATAAGTGGGTCGGTTGAAATTGCCCCTAGCATTGGATTAGCAGATGCAATTTGTGACTTAGTGAGTTCTGGAAGCACATTATTTACTAATGGACTAAAAGAAGTAGAAATCATTTTAAAATCTGAAGCGGTTTTAGTGGCTAACAAAAAACTAGGAAAAGAACAACAAAACATTTTAGATAAGCTGTTGTTTAGAATGAATGCTGTTAGAAAAGCTAAAAACACTAAATACATTTTATTAAACGCTCCAAACAGTAAATTAGAAGCTATCTGCAAAATATTGCCAGGTATGAAAAGCCCAACTATTTTACCACTAGCAAACAAAGGCTGGAGTTCTGTTCACTCTGTAGTTGAAGAAAATCAGTTTTGGGAAATTATTGAAAAATTGAAAGCAGAAGGTGCACAAGGAATATTAGTTGTACCAATTGAAAAAATGATACTTTAAGACACGCTGTCAGTTCGAGCGCAGTCGAGAACAGAAGCACATAATAAATAAAACATGGAACTAATTAAATATCCAAATAAAGAAATCTGGAAAGACATACTGAAACGTCCAGCAATTGATACAACTTCATTAGAAGCTACTGTACAATCTGTATTGTCAGATATTAAAACCAATAGGCAATCAGCAGTCAATAAGTACACTTTACAGTTTGATAAAGTAACTATTTCAAATGTCCTAGTAAGTGATTCAGAATTTATAGAAGCTGAGAAACAGATTTCTAAAGAATTAAAACAAGCCATTCAATTAGCTAAAAAAAATATTGAAACATTTCACTCTGCCCAAAAAGAAGAAGTGAAAATTATTGAAACGATGCCTGGCGTGAAATGCTGGAGAAAATCCATCGCTATTCAAAAAGTAGGATTGTATATTCCTGGTGGCACCGCGCCCTTGTTCTCAACTATTTTAATGTTAGGAGTGCCTGCAAAGTTAGCTGGCTGCGAAGAAATTATTTTGTGTACTCCGCCAGATACTAATGGAAATATTAATCCTGCCATTTTATATACAGCACAATTAATTGGAATTACTAAAGTTTTTAAAGTTGGTGGTGTACAAGCTATTGGAGGAATGACTTATGGTACCGAAATCATTCCGCAAGTTTATAAAATATTTGGTCCAGGAAATCAATATGTAACCTGCGCTAAACAATTAGTTAATAAACAAGGCGTGGCTATTGATATGCCAGCTGGTCCATCAGAGGTAGCCGTGTTAGTTGATGATACATGTGTTCCTGAATTTGTTGCAGCAGATTTGTTATCTCAGGCAGAGCATGGTTCAGATTCTCAAGTTATTTTAGTTTCTACCAATGAAGATGCAATCCAAAACATTCAAACTGAATTAAAAAAACAATTAGCGCTTTTGCCAAGAAAAGAATTTGCAACTAAAGCACTTGAAAACAGCAAGGCAATTTTAGTAAAAACAAATACAGAAGCTATTGACTTATTAAACGAATATGCCCCAGAGCATTTAATTATTGCTTGTGAAAATGATGAACAATTAGCAGAACAAGTTGTAAATGCCGGTTCAGTATTTTTAGGAAATTATTCCTGTGAAAGTGCAGGCGATTATGCTTCGGGAACTAATCATACCTTGCCAACCAACGGATACGCAAAAGCATACAGTGGAGTAAGTTTAGATAGTTTCGTGAAAAAAATTACCTACCAAAAATTAAGTAAAGAAGGTATAAACACTATCGGCCCAGCTATTGAATTGATGGCTGAAGCAGAAGGATTACAAGCTCACAAAAATGCAGTAACATTAAGATTAAAAAGTAATTTATAAATTATGTTCAATTTAGATGCTATAACAAGAGAAAATATAAAATCGCTTCAATCTTACAAAGTTTGGAGAGATGATTATTTGGATAATAGTGAAGCTGTTTTTTTAGATAACTGTGAAAATAATTTTGGTTCGCCAATAGGTTTAGGTTATGAGCGTTACCCTTGTTCTTCTCAAAGCAAAGTAAAACAAGCAATTGCAACATATAAAAAAGTAAACTTAAATCAAGTGGCTATTGGTAATGGTAGCGATGAATTAATTGATATACTGATTCGTTGCTTTTGTGAACCTAAGCAAGATAATATCTTGATTTGCGAACCAACTTTTGGGATGTTTAAAGTATATGCCCAATTAAATAATGTAGAAGTTTTAAATGCACCATTAAAAAAAGAAAGCTTTTTGTTTGATGAACACGTCATTTTAAAAACTACGAACTTAAGAACGAAACTCGTTTTTATTTGCACTCCAAATAATCCAACAGGCACTAGTATCTCGATAGAGCAATTAAAAACAATTGCTTTAAATTTTAATGGTATTGTTGTGGTTGATGAAGCTTATATTGATTTCTCTGAAAAAGCCTCTGCCCTATCTTTAATTACTGAATTTGAAAATATTTTGGTTTTACAAACCTTTTCAAAAGCATGGGGATTAGCAGCTTTACGTGTTGGAGTCGCTTACGGGAATCCTTCCATTATTGAAATTCTAAATAAAGTTCGTCCGCCTTTTAATATTAACTCCAACTCTCAAGAATTGATATTAAAAGCCTTGAATAAATCCGCAATAAAAGATACATTAGTAGATAGCATTTTAAAACAAAAAATAGTTTTAGAAAACGAATTGCAACAATTGCCCTTTGTGAAAAACATTCTTGAAAGCGATGCAAATTATTTTTTAATTGAAGTATCTAACGCGAGTGATATTTGTAACTATCTATTAAAAAAAACTATTTTAATCAGCAACCGTTCCAGCTTATTAAATTGTGAAAATAGAATTCGCATAAGCGTTGGAACAGAAAAAGAAAACAAACAGTTAATAGACACATTAAAACAATATAAGTAACATGCAAAAAGTATTATTTATTGATAGAGATGGGACCTTGATTTGGGAACCACCCACCGATTTTCAAATTGATAGTTTTGAGAAATTTAAATTTTTACCTGGCGTTATTACTTGGTTAGGAAAAATAGTTCGAGAATTAGATTATGAATTAGTAATGGTAACAAACCAAGACGGCTTAGGAACTGATTCGTTTCCTGAAAATACATTTTGGCCAGTTCATAATTTAATGGTTGATACTTTAGCGAATGAAGGCATAACATTTGAAGACCAATGTATCGATAGAACATTTGAAAAAGATAATCAACCAACGCGTAAGCCAAACACGGGTATGCTAACCAAATATGTAAATGGCGACTATGATTTAGCAAATTCGTTTGTTATTGGCGATAGATTAACTGATGTTAATTTAGCTAAGAATTTAGGAAGCAAATCCATCTTCATCAAAAACTATGATAAAGAAACAGGATTTGAAAATGAGATTGACAAGATAGTGGAGACGTGGGAGGAAATTTATAATTACCTTAAACTCCCTGAAAGAAATATTACACACACTAGAACTACAAAAGAAACAGATATTACTATCGCAATTAATATAGATGGTAGCGGCAAAGCAGAAATTAAAACAGGGCTTGCTTTTTTTGATCACATGTTAGAACAAATTGCTAAACACGGTAACATCGATTTATCCATCAATGCAAAAGGAGATTTACATATTGATGAACACCACACCATTGAGGATACCGCTATTACATTAGGTGAAGCTTTTGCAAAAGCATTAGGAGATAAAAGAGGTATTGAACGATACGGTTTTTGCTTACCAATGGATGATTGTTTAGCTCAAGTAGCCTTAGATTTTGGAGGTAGAAATTGGATTGAATGGCAAGCAGAATTTAAAAGAGAAAAAATTGGAGATATGCCAACAGAAATGTTTTATCACTTTTTTAAATCATTTAGTGATGCATCTAAATGTAATTTAAATATTAAAGTAGAAGGACAAAATGAACACCATAAAATAGAATCGATTTTTAAAGCTTTTGCTAAAGCTATTAAAATAGCAGTAAAAAGAGATGCAAATAATATGAGTTTACCAAGTACTAAGGGTATGTTGTAAGGAGAAAGAAATAAGTTGTAAGGCGTATATTTAAAAAATAATTTATATAATTAAAAATGGAAAAGACAACCTCATTTAAAGGATTAATAGTTTGGCAAAAAGCACATTTATTGGCACTGTCAATTTACAAAGTGACTAAAAATTATCCAAAAGAAGAAGTGTACGCTTTAACAAATCAAGTTAGAAGAGCTGCTGTATCTATAGCTGCAAATATTGCTGAAGGCTATAAAAAGAAAACTACTCCAAATAAATTAAATTTTTTAAATATATCAGAAGGCTCATTAGAAGAAGTAAAATATTATATTCTTCTTTCAAAAGATTTAGAATACATAAACGAAAAAACAGCAAATGAACTTGAGAATTTAGCAGATGAAGTTAGACGTTTAATTCATGGATATTCTAAATCAGTATCTATAAACAAAATTTAAATTTACTTTACCCAGCCTTTCTTCTTAAAACTTACAACTTATACTTACTATGAAAGTATCCATCATAAAATATAATGCGGGTAATGTGCAATCTGTTTTATTTGCTTTAGAGCGGATTGGCGTTAATGCCAACGTTACAGATGATATTAGCATTTTAAAATCATCCGATAAGATTATCTTTCCAGGCGTGGGTGAAGCTAGTTCAGCAATGCAATACCTCAAAGAAAAGAAATTAGATGAAGTGATTGTGAATTTAAAACAACCAGTATTGGGCATTTGTTTGGGGATGCAACTCCTATGTAAATCCTCAGAAGAAGGAAACACAGAGTGTTTGGGAATATTTGACAATCAAATTAAATTATTCACAGGTGATATTAAGGTCCCTCAAATAGGATGGAACACTATCTATGATTTAAAGACTAATTTATTTGAAGGAATTAAAGAAAACGAATATATGTATTTAGTTCATAGTTATTATGCTGAAATAAGCAATCATACTATTTCTAAAACAGACTATGGAATAAAATATAGTACTTCACTTCAAAAAAATAATTTTTATGGTGTTCAATTTCACCCTGAAAAATCAAGCGATGCAGGACAAAAACTATTAGAAAACTTTATCAAAATATAAGACATGGAAATCATTCCGGCAATTGATATCATAGATGGTAAATGTGTGCGATTAACACAAGGCGATTATGCGCAAAAAACAATTTATAATGAAAATCCTTTAGAAGTCGCTTTGGAGTTTGAAAGTATTGGAATTACTCGACTACATTTAGTGGATTTAGATGGGGCTAAATTAGGAAAAGTAGTCAATTATAAAGTGTTAGAGAGTATCGCCAGTAAAACAAAATTGTCAATTGATTTTGGAGGAGGGATTAAAACACAGGATGATATAGAAACAGTTTTCAATTACGGGGCTGACTTAGCAACCATTGGGAGTTTGGCAGTAAAAAATAAACCGCTATTTTTTTCTTGGATTAAAAAATATGGCGCAAAAAAAATATTTTTAGGGGCAGATGTTAAGGACGAAAAAATAGCTGTAAGTGGTTGGTTAGAAACAACCAATGTTTCAATCTATGATTTCATTGAAGAAAATTTGAACGAAGGAATTGAAAATGTTTTCTGTACAGATATTTCGAAAGATGGATTATTACAAGGCCCATCGATTGATTTATATAAAAACATGATTGCAAAATTTCCTAAACTAAATTTAACAGCCAGTGGTGGCGTCTCTCAATTAAGTGATTTAATTGAATTAAAAAATATAGGTTGTTCTGCAACTATTGTTGGAAAAGCTATTTACGAAGGTAGAATTACGATGGACGTATTACGAAGTGCAATTGAAGACTTACGAATTTAGAACTTAGATTTATAATTAAATTTCTAACTATGAAACCACAAGACTTGAAACTAAGAACAAAACAATTTGCTATTACTGTATTAAAATTTATTGAAAAAACACCAAATAAGCAACCTTACTTTGCATTAGTTAATCAAATAAGTAGATGTAGTTCATCTTTGGGTGCAAATTATAGAGCGGTATCTAGAGCAAAATCAACACCTGACTTCATAAATAAACTAAAAATTGTTGAAGAGGAATGTGATGAAACCATGTATTTCTTAGAGATTTTTATGGAGTTACTTCCTGAACATAAAAATGAATTAGAAGTTATTCATAAAGAAGCGAATGAAATTCTTTCGATCATAGTTGCTTCATTAAAAACTGCTCGAAATAATGCAAATCAAAAATCGTAACTCGTCATTCGCAAATCCTAAATCAAAGAAATGATTACAAAAAGAATAATTCCATGCCTGGACATCAAAGACGGAAGGACAGTAAAGGGCATCAACTTTGAAAACATTAGAGATGCTGGAGATCCAGTTGAACTTGCTATCGAATATGCCAAACAAGGCGCTGATGAATTAGTGTTTTTAGACATCACAGCCACTAACGAAAAACGAAAAACATTGTCGGAATTAGTAACTCGCATTGCCAAGCATATCAATATTCCATTTACGGTTGGTGGTGGAATTAGCTCAATTGAGGACGTGTCTGCTTTATTAAATGCTGGTGCAGATAAAATCTCTGTTAATACCTCTGCTGTTAAAAATCCTCAATTAATAAAAGATTTAGCCAGTCAATTTGGAAGTCAATGTGTGGTGCTAGCTATCGATACTAAATTTGAAGATAATGACTGGTATGTATACTTAAACGGAGGTAGAGTAAAAACAGAATTAAAAACACTTGACTGGGCAAAACAAGCTGTTGCTTTAGGTGCCGGAGAAATATTATTAACGTCGATGAATAATGATGGAACAAAAGATGGCTTTGCATTAGATATCACCAAACAAATTTCAGAAGCCGTAAATGTTCCAGTAATAGCAAGTGGTGGAGCAGGCACTATGCAACACTTTAAAGAAATTTTTGAAAATGGAAAAGCAGATGCGGCTTTAGCAGCAAGTGTTTTTCATTATAAAGAAATTGCCATACCAGAATTAAAAAGATTTTTAAAATCAAACCAAATAGAAATTAGATTATAGATAATATGAAACCAGACTTTACTAAATCACCAGACGGATTAATTCCTGTAATTATACAAGATAACATTACTAACGTAGTATTAATGCTTGGCTATATGAACCAAGAAGCATTTGATAAAACACAACAAGAAAACCGCGTTACATTTTTCTCACGCTCCAAAAATAGATTATGGACCAAAGGAGAAGAGAGTGGCAATTTCTTAGACGTTAATTCACTTTTAATTGATTGCGACCAAGATACCATATTAATAAAAGCCACTCCTGCTGGACCAACTTGTCACAAAGGCTCCGATACTTGCTTTAACGAAAAAAATATCTCTCCTAATTTTTTAATAGAACTAGAAACGATTATAAGAGATAGAAAAAATAACCCAACTGATAAATCATATACAGCCTCATTATTTGCAAAAGGTATTAATAAAATTGCTCAAAAAGTTGGAGAAGAAGCTGTGGAGGTAGTAATTGAAGCAAAAGACAATAATGACGAGCTGTTTAAAGGAGAAGCGGCTGATTTACTATTTCACTACCTAATATTATTACAGGCAAAAAACTTTACTTTAAACGATATTATTCAAGTTTTAAAGGATAGGCATTAATAATAATGCTTAAATTTGCCCCCGATTATGGCAGATAACCAACCAGAAGAAATGTCGATGCAAATGTCGTTTATGCAACACCTAGATGCATTAAGATGGCATTTAGTGCGCAGCGCTATTGCCATATTTATTTTTGCTGTTGGGTTATTTATGTTTAATAATTTTTTATTCGACACCGTTATTTTTGGGCCATTAAAACAAGATTTTATTTCATACCGAGCTCTATGTTCTTTAGGTTATAAAATAGGTGCTGGCGATGTGATGTGCATGACGGTTAAAGAACCTCACTTACAAACGCTATCTGCATCCGAACAATTTTTCACACACATGTGGATTGCTTTATTAGGAGGAATTATTTTAGCATTTCCTTATGTACTGTATGAGATTTGGAAGTTTATTAAACCTGCTCTTAAAGACACTGAATCTAAACCCGCCAAATGGTTTGTGATTGTTGCTTCTATTTTGTTTTTAATCGGCATATTCTTTGGTTACTTTTTATTATTCCCTATGTCCTATAATTTCTTAATCAATTACCAATTATCTGATAGTGGCATTGTACAAACCAATAATACTTTAGATGATTATATTTCTCTAATCTCAACGATGGTGCTAGTTTCAGGCTTAGTATTTGAATTGCCAGTGTTGGTTTATTTCTTAACTCGCTTAGGCATATTAACACCTAATTTTATGCGTAAGTATCGTAAATATGCCGTTGTTATTATTTTAATTGCAGCTGCTGTTATTACGCCTTCGCCAGATGTAACATCGCAAATGGTAGTAGCTGTGCCAATGTATTTACTATACGAAATCAGTATTTTTGTGAGTGCCTACGTGATTAAAAAACATAATTTAGAAGTATAATATGTCAAATCAAGTTAAAGAATTCAACGATTACCGTTCGAAAATGAACGATGTTATTTTAGGTAAAGATAACCTAGTAATTAAACGTTTATTTAATTTAGACACGCAAACTTATTCTGACGGTGCTTTAAATGTGAAGACAAAAGAAATGTTAGGCTTAGTGGCTAGCATGGTTTTACGTTGCGATGATTGCATTAAATACCATTTACTGAAATGCCACGAACAAGGCTGTACTACCGAAGAAGTTTACGAAATTTTTGCTGTAGCTAATATTGTTGGTGGAACGATTGTAATTCCTCACACACGCCGTGGCGCAGAGTTTTGGGAAGAGTTAGTGAAGAAATAATTTCTCTGTAACTTTTTTTAACATCTGCGTTATCCATGCAGATGAAGATTCAAAAATATATCATACCCGTTTTTGTTGGCACCAATTTGTTGGCGCAAAACACCGAAGGTTTATTTCCTGATTTAAGTTTTGGTATTACGCATTCAACGTACAGTAGTATGTGTTTTCAAAAGTCAATTAATAATCCTGTATCAACTGGCGAAGGGCATCTGTTGCAAAACAAATCTAAAATTACAGAAATACAATATGGTTTTGGACTTGGTTTATTTTTATGGATGCCATTAAATGAAGGGATTGTATTTAAACCAAAAGTAGAAGGCTCTTTCTCTAATACGTGTTTAAAGCAAAACCCTTGTGTATTTGCAACTTCTTTTGATTTAGGTGTATCGCATGGCTTTGTCATTGCGTTAAGCAAACCTGATAAAGAAGGTGTTATTTATGTTGCCAGAAATATGAGTTGTTACTTGCAAAGCAAACAGCCTTACTTATTAGTTGGCCCAAAAATAAATTTAAAAAAATACGACAAAGGCTATATCAAAAAAGGTTTTGAAAACGAATTCACTTTTGGTTTATTTTTAGGTTACGGCATTAACTATATTTTTCAAGGCAAAAACTTTGCGCCCGAAATATGTTATAGCATCTCCTCTACCTCACAAAATAAGATTAACGATTCCAGAAAAATGACACATAGTATTTCACTGTCCGTCAATTTCTTTTAAGGAAATTAATTGATTCGATGTAAATTAATATCCTTAGGTGGATTAATAATCATTGGGAATTTTTCAATTTTCACTGAACTACTATCCAAACCAAAAGCTTTTGCTTCGCTTATACTGAAGCGTTTCAAGAAGAAATAAGCATTTAAAATGATTTTTTCAAACAATGGTAACTCATTTTCGTAAGACAAGAATTTTTCAATCACTACAAATTTAAAATCTCCAATAATATTGTTTTTGTTTAACGATTCGTAACGACTTGTAATATCCACTTCTTTGTTTTTCACTAAATCCTCTACGACTTTTCTAAACATTAAGTTTACCCTTGGTGCTACTCTAAATCCTAATCTAAAATCAACTCTAATAATATCGTCGGCAGCCACATGAGTTACTTTATAATCCATGCGATATGGTTCATCCATAACATCCACATGTACAAACCAATAAATATCGGCGCGCTTAGGGCGTTTTTGTAAAATAGAATAAATAACTTTCGATTCAATTTCTTCTGGGTTATTAGCTCCAGTCATATAAACTAAATGCGTTGCATATTTAGGAATAGATTCATCATTACTTAAATCCACTAATTTTTGTTGATGATCTGCTAACTTAACCACATCCGCATAGCGGTTACGAATTTTCTTTGCCAAATACCAAATTGTCATTACCGACATTAATACAGAAGCTATCAATAACGTAATCCAACCTCCGTGTGTAAACTTACTTAAGTTTGCTGCCATAAACGCAAATTCAATAAGTAAATACACTGTAATAACAACATATATAAAAATTGGATTATAGCGTTTCATGTGCATATAAAAATTCAACAAGGTTGTTGTCATTAACATACACAATACAATAGCTAAACCATAAGCCGCCTCCATATTAATTGATTCTCTGAAATACAATACAACACCAATACAACCAGCCAATAATAACCAATTAGTTGACGGGATATATAATTGTCCTTTCATTTCTGATGGATACTTTACTCCTACTTTTGGCCATAAGTTTAATCGCATGGCTTCATTAATTAAACTAAAAGAACCACTAATTAAAGCCTGAGAAGCAATCACTGCAGCCATCGTAGCAATCACAATTCCGTAAGGCAAAAAGCTTTCGGGCATAATAGCGTAAAAAGGGTTGCTAGATTTAAATGAATCTAAAGTTTGTCCTTGGTGCGCAATTAAAAAAGCACCTTGCCCAAAATAGTTTAACACTAAAGTTGTTTTTACAAAAATCCAAGAAATACGAATGTTTTGTTTTCCGCAATGTCCTAAGTCTGAATATAAAGCTTCGGCACCTGTCGTACAAAGGAAAACCGCTCCCAAAATCAAATAGCCTGAAGGATGTATTTGTAATAAATGGTATGCATAGTATGGATTTAAAGAACTCAGTACACTCCAATCGCTTGTCATTTGATAAATACCTAAAACACCTAGCATTACAAACCAAAGCGACATCATTGGTCCAAAAAACTTACCAATAAAACTAGTTCCAAACTGTTGAATAAAAAATAAAGCGCATAAAATACCAATAACGATAGGCACTGTATTTAATTCGGGGTTATATACTTTTAAACCTTCGATGGCTGAAGAAACCGAAATTGGAGGGGTAATAATACCGTCGGCTAATAAAGCGCTACCACCAATAATTGCTGGCACCAATAACCATTTAAATTTGGTGCGTTTCACTAAAGTAAATAGAGAGAATATTCCTCCTTCACCTTTATTATCCGCTCTTAAGGTTAAAATTACGTACTTAATAGTAGTTTGTAATGTTAAGGTCCAGAAAATACATGAAATTCCCCCTTTAACCACATCAGCATCAATAGCGCCTTTTCCAACAATGGCACTCATTACATAAAGTGGTGAAGTACCAATATCGCCGTAAATAATTCCGAGAGTAACAATTAGACCTGCAAGAGTAACCTTGCTCATTTGACCATGATGATGAGAGCTCATTTAAATAGGTTGTTAAAGAATTGTAAAATTACTACTAATACAAACGCTAAAGCACATTTTCGACGAAATAATTATAAAATAAAAACGTTAATTAATTTGCCTTTTTCATTCTAAAACTGTTTACTTGCAAAAACACTCTTTTTCGCCTTTTTTCATTTTTTTTGGCTATCTTTAGTGTTCATCTTTTGTTTGCTAAGAAATCTTAATAGCCAACTTTAAGCTTGTAAATGATGATCAAATAAAAGGTTAATGAATAAGTATCGTTTTATATTTTTTAGCATATTATGTTTTGTAGTTTGTGTCAATGCAAATGCTACACACAATCGTGCGGGAGAAATAACTTATTTATGGTTAAACGGCTACACCTATCAAATTAAAGTAACCATATTTACTGAGATTTCAGGTACAAATATGCCAGACAGATGTGAAGATACTGTTTACTTTGGAGATGGAACAAGTGCACTAGTTTCAAGAAGTAATGGTGCTTCTGGCTTGTGTTCCCCTCCCGCTTTAAACGGGGTTCCAATATCTTCAAGCGTTAAATTAAATGAGTATATAACTACACACACTTACCCTGGACCAGGTAATTATTTAATAAGTACTGAAGATCCAAACAGAACAGCCGGGATAATTAACATTCCCAACTCCGTTAATCAAACATTTTATCTTGAATCACTTTTAGTAATTCCCACATTTGGTTCAAGTCAAAACAGTTCTCCAACGATGAGTCACATTCCCCTTGACACTGGATGCGTTAATCAATGTTTTTACCATAATCCAAGTGCCACTGATACTGATGGCGATAGTATATCTTATGAACTAACCTATTGTAGAGGTTCGTTTGGCTCTAATTCTGCTGGATATAGTTACCCTAGTTCTGGGGCAGGCGGAATATTTCACTTAGATTCAATTACAGGTATCCATACTTGGTGTAACCCTCAGTTACAAGGAGACTATAATGTAGCGACATTAATTAAAGAATGGCGAAAAGATAGTGGCGGAAATTATTTCTTAATTGGTTATGTCTTGAGAGATGCTCAGTTCATAATATCAACCTGCACTAGTATTAATGAATTAAACGGAGCTGAAAGCACCATTAATGTTTCCCCAAATCCAGTTACCGAAAATCTTACCGTTACACTCAACCAAAATAATGGAGAGTTGTTTACTATTGAACTCATTGATATAACGGGGTGTAAGATTAAGACATTCGCCAATAACGAATCGCTTTCAAAAGAAAATCAATTTGTACTAAACTTAGAAACTATTCAAATAGGTATTTACTTCCTTCAATTTATTGGCAGTAACAATACCTCAATAACTAAAAAAATTATTAAACAATAAAATTTATCATGTTCAAGAATCGATATTTATTATTCACTACTTTATGCTTAGGCTTTTTCCTTAGTTCAAAAGCTACGCACAATCGTGCGGGAGAAATAACCTATCGTTGGTTATTTGGTTTAACATACGAAATAAAAGTAACAACCTACACCAATATTAATGGAACCAACTTAGCTGATAGATGTGAAGACACTGTTTATTTTGGAGATGGAACAAGAGCTGTTGTTTTAAGAAGCAATGGGGTTTCAGGTTTATGTTCTCCTCCTGCTTTAAATGGCGTTCCTTTAAATTCAAACATCAAACTAAATGAATATGTAACTACGCATACTTATCCTGGACCTGGCAATTATAAAATTAGCATGACAGATCCAAACAGAAATGCAGGAGTTATTAATCTTCCAAATTCAGTTAATCAAGTATTTTACATTGAATCGTTTTTAGTGATTCCTACTTTTGGATCAGGAAAAAATAGTTCTCCAATATTAACTTTCCCTCCTATTGATGATGGATGCGTTTACAAATGTTTTTTGCACAATCCAGGTGCTGTTGATTTAGATGGTGATAGTCTATCTTATGAATTAACTCAGTGCAGAGGACTTGGAGGATTGCCAATTGGAGGTTACACCTACCCACAAACTGGCGGAGGAACTTACAATGTAAATGCTACTACCGGCACATTAACCTGGTGCAGTCCTCAATTACAAGGCGAATATAATTTAGCGATGATTATTAAAGAATGGAGAAAAGATGATGAAGGAGTATACTATTTAGTTGGCTACATTTTAAGAGATTTACAGGTAGATGTTGGTTCATGTAGTAATAACCCACCTGTTATTAACCCTATTACCGATACATGTGTTGTAGCTGGGGGCATAATCACAAAAACAATAACAGCAACCGATCCAGACAATGATTTTTTAACCATGGATGCAAATGGCGGTCCATTTAATGTGTCTCCTACTATTGCTACATTTTCATCTCCACCTGCTTTTTCGCCAGTATCAGGTTTATTTAATTGGCAAACAACTTGTGCTCATATTCGCAAAAGTCCTTATCAAGTTACTATAAAAGTAAAAGATACAGACCCTTCTATTAGTTTGGTAGATTTTAAAACCTTTAATATCACTGTAGTTCCGCCCCCACCGTTAAATGTAGTTGCTGTTCCTTTGGGTACAAGCATTAAAGTAACCTGGACAAAACCTAGCTGCCAATTAAGTGTTGGAAATAAAATTTTAAAGTACTGCGTGTATCGTAAAGAAAATTGTACACCATGGACTCATGCCAATTGCGAAGTAGGTGTACCCGCTTCCACAGGTTATGTAAAAGTTGGTTGCACTGCCAGTTTAAATGACACCACGTTTTTAGATACAAATGGTGGTAATGGTTTATCACAAGGTACAAATTACAATTATGTTGTTGTTGCCATTTATCTAGATGGTTCAGAAAGTTATGCCTCTAACCAAACTAACTGTATTCAACTAAAACGTGATGTTCCCATTTTAGTGAATGTAGACGTGCAAACTACCGATGTAAATACAGGTTCTATTTTTGTTCGTTGGATTAAACCATTACTAGGCATTAACGATCTAGACACCAATACCATTACAGGTCCGTACGAATTTAGATTAACACACCATACAGGTTATGCTGGAACTTTTGCACAAGTATACTCTGTTACTAAGACTTACTTTGCTGCATTAAACCAATTGTCTGATACTACATTTATTCATACAATAAACACTCAAAGTGTTGCGAATACTTATAAAATAGAGTTTTATGCAAACGGACAATTTATTGGTAATGGTCAAAAAGCATCTTCTGTATTTTTATCCTTAACCGCAAGCGATAATCAATTGAAATTAAATTGGCAACAACAAGTGCCATGGACAAACAACAAATATTATATCTTCAGAAAAACATCTTCTCAAACGTTGTTTACATTAAGAGATAGCACTAATCTTTTAACTTACAATGATACTGGCTTAGTAAATGGTTCACTTTATTGCTACAAAGTTCAATCTAAAGGGCAATATTCAGATCCAACTATTTTTAATCCACTTTTAAATTTTTCGCAAGAAGTGTGTGATAAACCAAAAGATACAACGCCTCCTTGTGCTCCTAAATTAGAAATTGTTTCGGATTGTTTAATTCCTAGTTTAATGCTGACGTGGAATAACCCAAATAATACTTGTAGTGATGACGTTGTGAAATACCATATTTATTTTGCAGAAACTGAAGATGAAGCATTACAATTAATAGACTCTGTAAAAACTCTAAGCGATACTATTTTGGCCTTTGATAACTTAACTTCTATTGCTGGTTGTTATGCCATTACGGCGGTTGATTCGTTCGCGAATGAAAGTAGTCAGAGCGCGAAAGTATGTGTAGATAATTGCCCAGAATACGAACTCCCTAATGTTATCACAATAAATGGTGATGGTGCTAATGATTTCTTTAAAGCCATAAAAAATAAATTCATCAAAGACATTGATTTAAAAGTTTACAACCGATGGGGAACATTAGTTTATGAAACTACCGACCCAGCATTTTTATGGGATGGTAAAGTGATACAATCAAAATTACAAGCAACAGAAGGAACGTATTTTTATGTCTGTCAGGTAAATGAAATAAGAGTAAAAGGAATTGTAACAAGGGATTTAAAAGGCTTTTTACAGATATTTAATAAATAGATGTTGTGTCTAAACGAACGAGTTTCATATTTTTTGTTTTAGTCGGCTACATTGTATTGCAATTTTTATGGTGGGAAGTTTTATTGGTAAGACAATCCAATAACATCATTTCCTTAAAACAAAATTTAGCTGCCTTATCCTCTAGCGACGATCAAATTATTTTAAGAGACATTGATGCTCTGCAACATAAAAAAGCTGCCCAAGTATACATGATTGTAGGGGAAGGCACTGTGTTTTTGCTAATCTTATTGTTTGGGATATACCAAGTAAGGAAATCTATTCGACGCGAAACCGCCTTAGCCAATCAGCAAAGTAATTTTATTTTAAGTGTGTCGCACGAACTCAAAACACCTATTGCTGCTACTAAACTTCAACTACAAACTTTGTTGAAACACGAATTAGATAGGGACAAACAAAAAGAGTTGTTAAATAATGCTTTAAATGAAACTGGTCGCTTACACAAGTTGGTTGATAATGTTTTAATGGCCAATCAAATTGAAAACAACAACTTGAGCATTCAAAAAGAAAACTTGAATTTAAGCGAGTTAGTTAAAACAACGGTGAAACGTTATTTTGCGACCCAACTTGAAAACAACATCATTCAATTACACATTGAAAAAAATATAAGCTATGAAGGCGACAAAGAATTGCTCCCATCCATTATTATTAACCTCATTGAAAATGCGATTAAATATTCTTTCGACACAATAGCAATTGAGGTGATATTGAAAACAATAAATAGTAAACCACTATTAGAAATAAAAGACCAAGGTTGTGGAATTTCTGATAACGAAAAAGAACAGGTATTTCAAAAGTTTTTTAGAAGTGGTAGCGAAAACACACGTAAAACCAAAGGCACAGGCATTGGTTTATTTATTGTAAAAAGCATTTGTGATTTACATCAAATCTCTATTAAAATCAGTAATAACCAACCAAAAGGAAGTGTTTTTCAAATTCAGTTTTAACAATATCAAGCTGAGAGTCCCGATAGCTATCGGGACGAAGCGAATTAAACAAAAACACAGTCTTAGAATTTATTGATATATTTGTCACCGAAAAAGTTCTTTACTATATTTCTTCATCAACCGAAAATGGCTTTACTTAGCTGTAAATTAAAAGGGAATCGTGTTTAAATCACGAACTGTCGCGCAACTGTAAGTAACAATAAATGTTACAAGTCAGAAACCTACCTATTTCGAATTGACAATGCTTTCGCGAAATGAAGCTCAAGTCAGGCCTGATGTGTTAAACTACAAGAATTAACATTCTGTTATAACACGTTCTCCTTCCTTTTATTTTTATTTTTTAGCATTGCGAAATAAAGCAAAGCGCCAACAACATACATACGCTTATGATGCTAAAAAAAATAATTCTCTTTATACCGCTTTTGTTGCTGCTTTCTTGCTCGTCAACAAATGAAAATCAACAAGCAAAAAGCACATTGACAACCGTTCCGCTTTCTTACGCTAAACGTTTCACTATTAAAACTTCCGTTGATTTTACAGTGCTCGAATTACATGGTAATAAAAATGATAGCGCTATTACTGCTTCTTTTGTGTTATACAAGCATCAAAAACCTGATTACTCAAAAGAGGCTTACTACATTAAAACACCTATTAGTCGCGTAGCATCCATGAGTTCAATATATACAACTATGATCGCGCAATTAAAATGCGAAGATAAAATCATAGCCATTGATAATGTAGATTATTATAATAATCCATTTATTCAAGAGCAAGTAAAAAAAGGCTCTATCATCGAACTATCAAAAGGTCCACAAGTTGATATTGAAAAAACCATCGCTCTAAAACCTGATTTATTTTTAACCTTTGGTATGGGAAGTCCGAAAGATGATGTAGATAAAAAGCTAGTACAATCTTCTATGCCTATAGCCGTTAGTATTGACCATTTAGAAGAAACACCCTTAGCACGCGCCGAATGGATTAAATTTTTTGCATGCTTTTTTAATAAAGAAAGTTTAGCGGATTCTCTATTTCAAATCACTGAAAAAAAATACAAGCATTTAAAAAACCTTGCAAAAACAAACCTTAATAAACCTAGTGTGCTAACCGAAATCAAATATGGTGATGCTTGGTATATTCCAGCAGGTAAAAGTTTTATTGCGAATTTAATTGAAGATGCTGGTGGGGATTACTTTTGGAAAGAAGATGCTAAAACAGGAAGCTCTGCTCAATCTTTTGAAACGGTTTATGCGAAAGCAAAAGATTGCAACATTTGGATTAACTTATATAACCTCAACTCTAAAAAAGAATTACTGAGTTATGATGAACGTTATGGTTTATTTAAAGCCTGCAAAAGCAATCAATTATATAATAACAATAAAACACAAAATGCCTTGGGCTATAGCAACTATTGGGAAACGGGTATTACCAATCCAGATGAAGTATTAGCAGATTTAATAGCTATCTTCTCACCTACTCTATTACCAAATCATGAGTTTACATTTTATAAAAAATTACAATAAATTGGAACGCGGATTTAACAGATGGACCTGATTTACACTGAATATTTATCTAAAGTCATACAAAATTAATCCGTGCTAATCTGCTTAATTCGCCAAATCTGTGTTCCTATTACTAAACATAAATATTAAAAAAATTGGAACGCGGATCCAACAGACACAACTGATTTACACTGATTATTTATTTAAAGTCATACAAAATTAATCCGTGCTAATCTGCTTAATTCGCCAAATCTGTGTTCCTATTACTAAACATAAATATTAAAAAAGAAGTGTAAATTTGAAAGATGCCAAAATCTAAATTCATATTCACAACCCTGATGCTACTGCTAGTTTTAGCTGTACTTGCTATTTGTGATTTATGTTTTGGAAGCACCAATCTATTTTCCATCGAGACATCTAATCCCATGTTCTCGTCTATTTTATACGACATAAGATTACCAAAAACACTCACCTCTATTATTGCGGGCTCTGGTTTAGCTTTATGTGGTTTATTAATGCAAAGCTTATTTCGCAATCCTTTGGCTGGACCTTATGTGTTAGGTGTAAGTAGTGGCTCTAGTTTATTTGTAGCGATTGCCACCATGATGATTTCTTCTATTCATGTTTCGGGGTTTTTTATTATGGGAAAAAGTATCGTGACTTTATTTTCTATTATGGGTGCTTTTTTTGTGACGCTTATTATTTTATTAATCTCCAAAAAAAACAAAAGTAATGTTACCGTTTTATTAGTGGGTTTAATGCTTGGACAAATATTAAGTGCATTTCAAGGATTAATAGAATACATGAGTAATGCCGACAATTTAAAAACTTTTGTGATGTGGGGCATGGGAAGTGTGGGGAGCACCACCTTACAAGATTTATATTTTGTAATTCCTATTTATGCCATCACCATTGTGGCGGGTTTCTTTCTCATAAAACCACTGAATGCTATTTTATTAAATGAGCAATACGCACAAAATTTAGGCGTTAATGTCAATGCCTTGCGTTTATCCGTCATTATTATCTCGGCAGTGCTAGTAGGAGTTATCACTGCCTTTTGCGGGCCAATTGCCTTTGTAGGAATTTCAGTACCCATTGCTTCGCGTTTGTTTTTTAAAACATCGCATCATTTGCATCAAATGACTTTTTGTTTATTATTGGGTGCTTGCGTGGTGTTAACCGCAGATGTGATTTGCCAGGTATTTAGTAGCCAATTTATGTTACCAATTAATACAGTAACCACGTTGATTGGTTCCCCGATTGTGATTTATTTATTATTCAAATCTAAATTAAATATAGGATGATAGAGATTACGAATTTAGAAATTGGCTACAAAAGCAAAGGCAAACACAACAGCGTGTTTAAAGGTATTAACCTAACTTTGAATGCTTGCGATTTAGTTGGATTAATTGGAGATAATGGTATTGGTAAATCAACGCTCTTAAAAAGCATGACGGGGAATTTAGTTCCTTTAGCAGGAGAAATAAAAATTAATAACACACCTAGTTCTAAGTTTACGGCTCAGCAATTAGCGCAATTATTATCCATTGTTGTTACCGAAAAAATTGGCGGATTTAATTTAACCGTTTGGGATGTAGTGGCCACAGGCCGTACGCCTTACATTAACATTTTCGGGAAACTAAGCACAGAAGATGAAACGATTGTAACAAAAGCGCTAGAGCAATTAAACCTATTGCCTTTAAAAGATAAATTGATTGATGAGCTCAGCGACGGGCAACGCCAAAAGGTGATGATTGCAAAATCTTTAGCGCAACAAACACCTATTATTGTGCTTGACGAACCAACGGCTTTTTTAGACCATACTTCCAAACATCAATTATTTTCTATTCTTAAAAAACTCTGCGCTGAAAAAGGTAAACTCATTATTGTTTCTTCTCATGATTTGGAGTTGATGAAACCTTATATTAATCGTTCGGTTACAATGGCGGAAAATAACTCATTAGAAGTAAAATAAAAAAGTCACAACCGAAACCGAGTGGAACATTTTATGTTTAAAAAGAAAATTTTATTTCTTAACTCGCTCTACATAAGTAGCGGTGCGAGTATCAACTTTTACTAAATCGCCTTCGTTACAAAATAAAGGAACACTTACTGTTGCTCCTGAATCTAAAGTCGCTGGCTTCAATGTGTTGGTTGCTGTATCACCTTTAATTCCTGGCTCTGCATACGTAATTTCGCAAACTACAAACGTTGGTGCTTCTGCTAAAATTACGGTATCACCTTCAAAGGAAATTTTTACTTCCATTTCTTCTTTTAAGAATTGGAAACTGTCTCCAAATAATTTTACGGGCACATATATTTGTTCAAAGGATTCTTTGTCCATGCAAACAGCAAAATCACCTTCTTGATAAATGTATTGCATTTGTTTAAAGTCAACACGAACCACATCAACACCTTCACCACTTCTAAAACGGTTTTCGGTTTGTTTACCGTTAATTAAGTTACGCATTTTAGCTTGGTAAAACGCACGTAAGTTTCCTGGTGTGCGGTGTTGCCAATCAGTAATCACTACTAATTCATTATTAAATCTAATAATCGAGCCTACGTTTATATCCCCTGTATCTGCCATTTGTTCTAAATTTTATTGTGTTATAATTTAATTTTCTAATTCATGAACCACACCCATATTACTGAATTTTTCAATTCGAGCATTGATGCGTTCTTCTGGTGTTTGTTGTTTTAAGGTTGCTAAGTGTTTTAAAATTTCTGCTTTCACAGTTGCAAATATTGCAGCTTGGTCGTTATGAGCGCCGCCTAAAGGTTCGTTGATGATGCCATCAATTAATCCATTTTTACTCATATCATCAGCTGTTAATTTCAATGCTTCGGCAGCAGTTTCTTTAAAGCTCCAGCTACGCCATAAAATAGATGAACATGATTCAGGAGAAATAACAGAGTACCATGTGTTTTCTAACATTAATACTTTATCGCCAATACCAATTCCTAAAGCTCCACCACTAGCACCTTCGCCAATGATGATACAAATTACAGGAACTTTTAATTGAGTCATCTCTAATAAGTTTCTTGCAATAGCTTCACCTTGGCCACGTTCTTCCGCTTCTAATCCTGGATAAGCTCCTGGAGTGTCAATAAAAGTAACAATTGGTTTATTGAATTTTTCAGCCATCTTCATTAAACGTAATGCTTTGCGATAACCTTCGGGATTAGCCATACCAAAACGACGTATTTGACGCATCTTCGTATTAATTCCTTTTTGTTGTCCTATAAACATAACGGTTTGTCCATCAACGTCACCAAATCCACCAACCATGGCTTTATCATCGCCTACAGTTCTATCTCCATGTAATTCAATAAATGAACTATTAGAAACTGCGTCGATATATGCTAAAGTATATGGTCTTTCGGGGTGACGACTTACTTGCACTCTTTGCCAAGGTGTTAGGTTCGAAAAAATCTCAACACGTTTTGAATGGATTTTGGCTTCAACTTCTTTAACAGCTTTGCTCATATCCACTTTGCTTTTTTCAGCAACGCTTTTCAATTTTTCTAATTCTTCTTCTAACTCCTGAATTGGCTTTTCAAAATCAAGATAAATCATTGTGTAGTGTAATTAGTTAGGAGGTAAAGATACTAAAAATTTGAAAAAACGCCACTTGTAAGTGCTTGATTTTCAATATCAAATAATGAAGATGCTAGATGTTACAGTTAATTTAAACCACATAGACACATAGAAATGATAGTCAAATAAATACAAAGGAGGTCGGTAAAGAACCCATAGAATTAAAGCCTTGCTTCAATTAACTAGATGCGACTATTAGATTACACATTTTTTAAACTATGTGCCTATGTGTTTTAAAAACAAAAAAATTTCATTAAAATGTATAGTTTTACAACATGATATGTTTCCCTAATGCTAAAATAAACCTTGGATTAAATATTACTGAAAAACGTACAGATGGTTTTCATAATATAGAAACTGTATTTTATCCAATTGGTTGGAATGATGCTTTGGAGGTGATTGTAAATCAAGAATCAAAACAAGAATTTAATTTACATTTAAGTGGCTTATCTATTTCAGGAAACATAGAAGATAACTTACTCTACAAAGCCTATCAAATTATTAATCAAACAAAAGCATTACCTCACATTGATGTATACTTGCACAAAACATTACCTATGGGCGCAGGCCTTGGAGGTGGAAGTGCAGATGCGGCATTTTTTATTAATTTGCTAAATGACCAATTTCAACTAAATTTTACAGAAGCGGAGCGCATTGACATTGCGCGACAATTAGGAAGCGACTGCGCTTTCTTCATAAAAAACACACCCGTATATGCCACACAAAAAGGCGATGTCTTTAACGACATCAAATTAGATTTAAGTCATTTATACATTGTCATTATTTATCCTAACGTTCACAGTAATACAAAAGAGGCATATAGTTTAGTAAAACCTCAACAGCCTAATAAATCATTATTGGATGTTATTCAACAACCTATTGCCACTTGGAAAACGGATTTAGTAAATGATTTCGAAAAATCTATTTTTAGTTTATACCCTATTGTAAAACAAACAAAACATGATTTATATGAACTTGGTGCAGCCTATGCTTGTATGAGTGGTAGTGGCAGTGCAGTGTTTGGGTTATTTGAAAAAGAGCCTGATATAAAACACTTAACTCAATTTCCTCATTGGATTGGGAAGATGAAGTAAATCGGATACTTCGGCTCCGCTCAGTATCCGAAATCTAAACTAGTGGCTGAGCGGAGTCGAAGTCACAAATTAAAACAAAAAAGCCTCAACAAATATTGCTGAGGCTTCTTAAATAATAATAACAGAATTAATTCTTAACTACTTTACTTGTTTTAAGTACATCGCCTTGTTTGTTTTTAATAGACACTGTATAAATACCATTAGCGTATTTTGAAATATCAAATTCTACATGGGCATAAAAAGATTGAGTTAACATTAACTTTCCAGTAACATCAAAAATCTCAACAGATGATTTGTCATTAGTATTCATGTATATATTTAATACATCAGATGTTGGATTTGGTCCTACGAATATTTCAGTCATATCATCAATTAATGCAGATGTATTTAATGTGATATCTTTTGTATTAGTTCCAACTTTATTTAATATCCAGTTGTTAGGATCAACCCCTATACTTGTTACTGAACCTGTTAATGGTATCGAATAATTTTCAATGGTTTGACCATGATATAATCTTACAATCGTATCTGGTTTAGCCGTTCTACTAATTCTGTAATCTACATGAGTCATAAATAATGGCACAGAAGAAGGAAAAGATTGTGTTTGTGTAGATTTTAAATAAAACACTCCGCCACCTTGATTCCATGAAACAGAAAAAGTAGGATATCCTTGTCCGTAATACCATTGATTAAAAAATTGGGTGAAATTAAGGCCACTTTGTGCTTCCATAAAGTTTTTAAACTCTATAACAGTTGCAGTATTGTCACCATACGTAGCTTGAAAAGCTCTGATGGCAGGAAAAAACACAGAGTCGTTATTAATTTCGTAACGTAACGAATGACAAACTGCACTTCCTTTATCATAAGTTAAACGTGAACTAAATATTCTAGTAGCATTCATGGTATCTGCATTTGTAAAATAGCAGCTCCCACCTAGTTGTGACATCACACTTGTGTGTACATCTAGCATTTTTTGTGTAGCAGTTGTTCCTGTACCTGTCATATATTGGTGACATAAATACTCAGAATAACTAGCCCAACCTTCATTAATAAAAATATCTTTCCAAGAGGCACAAGTTACATTATCTCCCCACCATTGATGTCCTAATTCATGCGCATCTAATTCAAAATCAAAAAAGCCTAAACTTGTCATGGTTTGATGTTCCATTCCACCACCAAATGGCGCCATACAATGTCCGTATTTTTCTTTATAAAAAGGATACATACCAAATATATTTGACATAAAATTTATAGTAGGTACAATTTTATTTAGAGCCGTTTTTTGAGTAGCCCAAGCTGTATTATTTATAGCATTATCATAAATAAAATTTTGAATGTAGATAGAATCATTTACTAAATACTGTGGCTTAGCATACAAAATATAAGGTTTATACTTTGCTGTTGCTACCGAAATTAAATAATAATCAATAGGGTATTTTGATTTCCATTCGTAACGTTTTTTGTTACCAATAGTGACAATATTTTTCAATAAGCCATTAGAGCCAACCATGTTCGCTGAGTCTGTTGTTGCATATACCCACGACGAATCAATTTTGTCGCGCAAATCTTGCTTACAAGGAAACCAATGGTATGCACATAAACTCTCACTTAAACTCCAAGTTACTTGATTGCCCCAAGAACCAGATGTTCCCATATTATATCCATCGCCAATAGCTGCTGCATTTCCAGTTGGAGCTGTTCCTTTATAATAAACAATAGCATCAAATAGTTGATTTTGCACTATTGGTGTTCCCGCAGTTGCCAATACTAAACTATCTCTTCGCACAAAATTACGTTTAATGCCATTTACATAAACCGAATCAATCGTATGATTTTCATGAAGAACAAATGCAAAAGAATCTAAACTTGCAGCCAATACTTTTGCTTTGCTTTTTACATTACCACTAATATATCTAGTGTTTCTTTCAATATTAATATTTAGGTGGTAAAATTTCAAATCATACATGTTTTCTTTAGGTGCAACAGCTGATTGAGCTGTTTTTGCCACAGCAGCATTAATAGCTATTTGCTTATTAAAACGTTGCGCTTTATGATCAGCACAATAGTGGGTTTGAGAAAATGAGTTTAGCACCGAAAAAAATGCTAAAGAAAAAGTAAATAATTTTTTCATAGATACAGTGGTTTTAGTTCGTGATATTTTTTGACTATAAATTATTGAATATCTAAGCTAAACTATATAAATGTTAAACACACTATATTTAGTCGAAAAATATATAAACGGTAATATTTATATATAACTTTGTTTAACCATTGTTCAATTATGAAATATTTCTGGATTTTTTAGTGTTTTCTTTCTCCCAAGTTCATAATATGCAAAGAGCTTTAGGGTAAGCTGTTACATTGCATTTGTATCAAACTTATTCTTCTTTTTCAAACTTAGAAAAAGCTGAATGGACAGCATTTGAAAATAATTGGAACTATGTTGAATACACTGAATTGAAACAAAAACAAAAAAATTAAAAAACTAAATTGCAAAAATTGCGGGATTTATTATGCAGATATTTACATAGAAATAAATGCCACTGGAGAATTGACTGCTGTTGTATTTAAAAAGGGAAAATATGTGGACAACCTATTTCAAATGATAACTTAATTAATGCGTTTGAAAAGTCTTTAAAGGCTCAAACCTTCAACAATTTAAAAAAACAGGCAATTTATTGCCAGATTTGGGCACATTTTAAAGTGCTAAATTCCCGAAACCTATTAACTTTGCACTGCAATTATGGTAACATATAATCCAAAAGACTGGTTTACATTAATTATACAGTTTCACAAAAGTGATACGTTTAGAAGATTATTTTGGTCTTTAGTGAGTATCGGACTTTATGCCGCTGCTATCGTTTATTTTGAAGTTAATTTTTTTCATTTAAATACAAAAAACCCAACTGTAATGCATTCCATTTTAGGTTTTGTGTTATCCATGTTATTGGTATTTAGAACCAACTCAGCTTACGACAGATGGTGGGAAGGCAGAAAGATTTGGGGAAGCGTGGTTAATAATTCAAGAAATCTATCATTAAAATTGTCGGTTATTTTAATTCACGAAAAGGATAAGCAAGAAATTAAACACCTTATTACAAACTATATATTTTGTTTTAAAAATCATTTAAGAGGTAAGTATATTCAAGAAGAATTTACGCCAACTGATACTATTACTCTCGCTGCATTTGCCGATGCAAACCATAAACCGAATTTAATTGCAAAAGAATTATATGCTAAAATTAATAGTCTTTATAAAAATAAAGAATTAACCGGCGACCAATTAATTATTGTAAACGAAGAGTTAAAATCATTTACTGATAATTGTGGTGCCTGCGAGCGCATAAAAAACACTCCGATCCCATACTCTTATAATATCTTTTTAAAGAAAATGATTTTTTTATATTGCATGAGTTTACCAATATTTTTTGGAAGTGAATTTGGTTATACAACAGTTGCCATTACTATCATTGTGTTATATGTATTTGCCAGCATTGAATTAATTGCAGAAGAAATTGAGGATCCTTTTGGTGAAGATGATAACGATTTACCTTTAGACGATATTTGCGGAAGAATAAAAACGAATCTTAACGAAATTTTAAATTAATATGTATCAAAACGATTTAATACTTAGAGCAGCAAAAGGAGAACACGTAGAAAGAGTTCCCATTTGGTTAATGCGTCAAGCAGGACGTATATTACCCGAATATAAAGCAACACGTGCACGCGCTAAAAATTTTATTGAATTTGTAAAAAATCCTGAGTTAGCAGCCGAAGTCACTATTCAACCTGTTGATATTTTAGGTGTTGATGCTGCCATTATTTTTTCGGATATTTTGGTAATTCCTGAAGCAATGGGTTTGCCTTATCAAATGATTGAAGCGAAAGGTCCTAATTTTGAAAAAACGATTAAATCACAAAATGATATTAACGATTTAAGAATTGCTGATGCTGGTGATTTAGATTATGTAATCCAAGCAATTAAATTAGCAAAAGAAGGATTAAATAATCGCGTGCCTTTAATTGGTTTTGCCGGTGCTCCATGGACGCTAATGGCATATATGGTTGAAGGTAGCGGAAGTAAAACGTTTAGTCAGGCTAAAAAATTCTTTTATCAAGAACCAGAATTAGCACATCAATTACTTGAGAAAATTACACAAAGCACCATCAACTATTTAAAAGCACAAGTAGCTGCCGGAGCAGATATGATACAAATTTTTGATAGTTGGGCAGGCGTTTTAGGGCATGAACAATATTTAGAATTTTCACTAAAATACATTTCAAAAATTTGTGATGCAATTGAGCCTCTTGTCCCAGTAACTGTATTTGCAAAAGATGCGCATTTTGCATTAGCTGATATGGCTAAATTAAATTGTAACACCATTGGTTTAGATTGGACCATTAATCCGCAAGATGCTCGGATTATTATTGGACACGAAAAAACATTACAAGGTAATGCCGACCCGTGCATGCTTTATGCAGATGAAAAAAGCATTGAGGCAACTGCTCGTAAAATGGTAAATGCATTTGGCAAACAACGTTATATTGCCAATTTAGGGCACGGTTTATACCCAGATTTAGATAAAAACAAAGTAAAGTTTTTTATTGATTGCGTAAAGGGACTATAAAACAAAGAAGGCTTACTAAATTTATAGGCCTTTTTAATTTACATCTTCTCCAATTGACAATTCGTTAATTTGCAATTTACCCATTCTCCATCTAAAGTGGAGTCATATTTTTTGTAAAACTCAATAGCTGGGGTATTCCAATCTAATACTTGCCATTCCATACGACGAACTTTTTGTTCTTTACTAACTTGAACTACTTTGTCAAATAATAATTTACCAAGTCCTTTTCCACGTTGCGATTCAGTTACAATAATATCTTCTAAAAATAAACATTTACCTTTCCAGGTACTATATTTATAATAATACAAAGCCAATCCAACTACAACGTTATTTTCAGCTGCTACAAAAAAATCAAATTGTTTATCGCTACCAAAACCCCACTCTGTCATTTCTTCAATGGTTACTTCTACTTCGTTTGGTGCTTTTTCATAAGCAGCTAATTCCTTCACTAAATTTAATGCAAATGGAATATCTATTTTCGTTCCGATTCTGATTTCTATAGTCATGCTATTTAGAATACTGTTGTTTTAAAATTACTTTTTGTAAAATTCGTTTGATGATTAATTCCGCTAAAATTTGTTGGAAGTTTTTTTCAGGATGACTTGACGCTTCTTTTTTTATTTGTAGCTCAGTTATATCAATTCTGTACAATAGGTTTTGAATAGAAGAAGAATCTTTTTTTTCAATAATCATAACTGATTTCAATACTTCATTTAAAACATGTTCTAAATTATTTGAACCTAATTTTGGAGCTACCTCTGAAAAGCCACACAATTCAAAATCACGATATAATTGAATTTTAAACTTCTCAAATAAACCTACTTTTTGTAAGCTATTAATTATGTCAATATCCGCCAAAAATTAGAAGTTTAATCTTTAATAATCTTGATAACTGAACTTTGAGAGTTTTGTGTCGTTTTAATGAAATAAATTCCAGGTTTAATGCCTGACATATCAATATTAAATTCTGTTTCGTTAGTAAAAGTAAACTCTTTTAATTTCTTGCCGTCAATCGACAGCATCTCAATATTAAAATTACTGATGCTACTTGTATTTTTAATTCTTAAGATATCACCATTTAATGGATTAGGATAAATTGACATTTGTGGCTTTTGATATTCATTTACGCCAATTAATACTGCACAATTTGAGTTAATTTCAGAGGACGTTAGGGCATTATCATAAAATTTGATATCGTCATACTTTGCATAACCACACTGGTTAGCGGCAAAGCAACTCGCAAAACAATCTGTTTCTTGTCCCACTAAAAAACTAGTGATACTGATAGGTGTCGCGTATGTATTTACTGTAGGGTTTTGTGTTCCGTCAACATATAATTTCATATTACCTATATTATCTCTGGTTAAAGTCACACAATACCATTTACCGGTAACAATAGAGTTATCCGCAAAATCAAAGGCAACTACGTTATTTCCAACTCTCCATTTGGTAACATCCTTTTGATAAGATAAAGCAAAAACACCTGAGGTTGAACTATTATCAGCGGAAAAAATTGTATTTGTAGGATATGCACCCGTTGTATTAAATGCAGTGAACTTAATTTTGAATACTGCGCTAAACTGAACACGTGAATTAAGAACAGAAGCTGGTACTGAAAAATAATCGGTTGTATTGTAGCCAACAGTTAATGTATCCATAATTGCTGCAGATCCAAAAAAAGTGCCTGTATTACCATTGCCACTATTATCGGTGGCAGATCCGCCATTAAAATTATAAGACGCTAATAAATTTGTTTGAGATTTAAGTCCTCCTGAGATTATTAAAATAAATAAAACAAGTAATATGTAATTATTTTTCATGATTTTTTCTTAAAAGTAAAACATTTTTTTGATAATTAAACTAAATTTAGTTTAAGGTTTTAATAATAACCTTTCTACTGGCTTTTTATTAACGATGTGCGATTGCACAATTTCAGTAACATCTTCTTTTTTTACTCCCACGTAAAAAATACCTTCAGGATAAATTGCAATAGTAGGACCAAAATCACAAATACCCAGGCAGCCACTTTTATTAGCGCGAGTTTTTAAGCCAACGTTTAAATCTTTCAACTGTTTTTTAAATTCGGCAACTAGCTCTAATCCGTGAACTTCACCACAGCTTAGTTTTTCGGAACCAGTTCGTTGGTTTGTGCAAACAAAAATATGTATATCAAATATTAAAGCCATAGTTGTATTAACTTTAAACAAAGTTACAGCTAAATTGTAATTTATACATCATGGCAGTTATATTAATATCAGGCGGAACAGGTTTAGTTGGAAAAGCTTTAACAAAACGTTTAATTATTGAAGGACATGATATAAGAATCTTGTCAAGAAATCCTCAATCATCGTCTCAACTAAAATCTTTTTATTGGAATGTAGAAAAAAATGAAATTGATGAAAAAGCATTTGAGGGAGTGGAACACATTGTACATTTAGCCGGTAGTGGTATTGCTGATAAACGCTGGACTAATGCTCGAAAACAAGACATTATTGATTCGAGAGTAAATAGTATGAAGCTAATTACAGATGTTGTAAAAAAGAAGAACATAAAACTAAAATCTTTTGTTGGAGCCAGCGCTATTGGCATTTATGGCATGACAACTTCCGAAAAAATATTTTCAGAAATAGATAACGGGACGGATGATTTTTTAACACAATCTTGCACCAAATGGGAAAACTCCTATCAGCAAATTCAAACGCTTTCCTCAAAAAATTGCATCATTCGAATTGGAGTTGTATTGAGTAAAGATGGCGGTGCTTTAAAAAAATTATTGCCATTATTTCAATTAGGATTAGGCTCCGCTGTTGGATCTGGAAAACAATATATGCCTTGGATTCATATAGAAGATTTAGTGTCTGTTTTCCATGAAGCGCTTTTTAATTCAAATTACAATGGAATTTATAATGCTGTTTCTAGTGAAAAAACAACCAGCGACTCTTTTTCAAAACAGCTAGCTAAAAGCCTTTCAAAACCATTTTTCTTACCACGAGTTCCTGCTTTTGTCCTTAAATTACTGTTTGGCGAAATGGCCAATGTATTATTAGAAGGTTCCCCAATCAGCAACCAAAAGCTTATCCATGCAGGTTTTCAGCTCAAATACCCTACTATTTCAGAAGCTTTACAAGAAATAGTTGCTAAAAAATAATTCTTGATTTTATTGTGATTTCAGGCAATATTTTCGCGAAAAAAGAGTTACATTAGCTTAGTCTTTTTATAAAAAAATTATGTGTGGAATTGTAGGATATATTGGGAATCGTGATGCGTTTCCTATTTTAATTAAAGGTTTGCAACGTTTAGAATACCGTGGTTATGATAGCGCGGGTGTAGCAATGATTTCTCCTACAGGAAAATTAAATGTCTTTAAGAAAAAAGGGAAAGTTTCTGATTTATTAGAGTTTAGCAAAGATAAAGATAAATCAGGAAACATTGGAATTGGCCATACTCGCTGGGCAACTCACGGAGAACCCAATGATGTAAATTCTCATCCTCATTACTCTCAATCAAAAGATTTAGTAATAATACATAATGGTATTATCGAAAATTATGCTTCTATAAAAGAAGGCCTAGAAAAACGAGGTCATGTATTTATGTCTCAAACTGACACTGAAGTTTTAATTCATTTAATTGAAGATATTCGTCAACATGAACAAGGCATGAAATTAGGGCATGCTGTTATGGCTGCACTAAAACAAGTAAATGGCGCCTATGCCATTGTTATTTTGAATAAAAATGATCCTGATACTTTAATCGCTGCTAAAAAAGGTAGTCCGATGGTAATTGGTGTTGGTAAAGATGAATACTTCATAGCATCAGATGCTTCGCCAATTGTAGAGTATACCAAAAATGTAGTTTATATTGAAGATGAGCACGTGGCGATTATTCGCAGAGGCGAAGAATTAAAAATCAGAACCATTCGCGATAAAGAAATTACGCCTTATGTTCAGCAATTAGAAATGGAATTAGAAGCTATTGAAAAAGGTGGCTACGAACATTTCATGTTAAAAGAAATTTATGAGCAGCCGCGTTCTATTTTTGATAGTATGCGTGGTCGATTAAATTCGGAAACGGGCCATTTAAAAATGGGTGGGATTGAGGAACACGAGGGTAAATTTAAAAATGCCAAGCGTATTTTAATAATTGCTTGTGGCACTTCATGGCATGCTGGCATGGTAGCAGAATATTTATTTGAAGAATATGCTCGCATCCCTGTTGAAGTAGAATACGCATCTGAATTCAGATACCGTAATCCAATTATTTATCCAGACGATATAGTTATAGCTATTTCTCAAAGTGGAGAAACAGCTGATACTTTAGCAGCAATTGAATTAGCTAAAACAAAAGGCGCTACTATTTTTGGAGTATGTAATGTGGTTGGATCTTCTATAGCACGCGCTACACATGCAGGTTCTTATACACATGCCGGGCCTGAAATTGGCGTTGCGTCCACGAAAGCATTTACTGCACAAGTAACGGTTTTAACTTTAATGGCATTGCATGTAGCTAAAGTAAAAGGAGCTATTGCCGAAAGTCGTTACCGTCAGTTACTTTATGAAATGGAGGCAATTCCTGCTAAAGTAGAGGAAGTTTTAAAACTAAATGATTCTATTAAGTTAATTGCTGCTGAATATAAAGATGCTGCAAATGCATTATACTTAGGAAGAGGTTATTCTTTCCCTGTGGCATTAGAGGGCGCTTTAAAATTAAAAGAGATTTCTTATATCCATGCAGAAGGATATCCTGCTGCCGAAATGAAACACGGACCAATTGCTTTAATTGACGAAGCAATGCCGGTATTTGTTATTGCAACAAAAGGGCCTAACTACGAAAAAGTTGTAAGTAATATTCAGGAAGTAAAAGCTCGAAAAGGAAGAATTATTGCAATAGTTACCGAAGGAGATGTTGATGTAAAAAAAATGGCAGAACATGTGATTGAAATTCCTGAAACGGATGAATCATTGGTTCCATTAGTTTCTGTTGTGCCTTGGCAATTATTATCATATCATATTGCAGTAATGCGTGGTTGTAATGTTGATCAGCCTAGAAACTTAGCTAAGAGTGTAACTGTTGAATAACCAATAAAATTAAAAATCCCCGCCTAAATTGGTGGGGATTTTTTTATTTCTTTTTACTAATATACGCTTGATAAACGGCATCTAACTCTTCATACCAAGCATCGCCATATTTTCTAATCAAAGGTTCCTTTAAAAATTTAAACACCGGAACATTTAATTGTTGCCCGCATTCGCAAGCTGGTTTGCAAATATGCCACGAATGATAATTTACGGCCTCGTATTCTTTATATTCTTTAATACGTATTGGATATAAATGACAAGATATTGGTTTTTTCCAATCAATCTTCCCATCCAAATAAGCTTGCTCAATAGCGCACTTCGCAATATTCTTATCATCAAAAAACACAAAGGCACATTCTGCTCCATCACTTACTAAGGTAGTTGTATAATCTCCATCACTATCTAAAGTATAAGTTCCGGTTTTTTCAACCGCAGCAATTCCTTTTTCGTTCATATAAGGCTTAACTGTTGGATATATCTTGTCTAAAATTTTCAATTCCTTTTTATCTAATGGAGCACCACTATCCCCAGACACACAACACTCCCCTTTGCAGGCATTTAAGTCGCATACAAATTTTTTGTCAAAGATGTCTTCCGAAATAAGAGTGTGGTTAATCGCTATCATACAGTAAAGGTACAATAAATAAAATCTGATAAAAAAGAATTGATTAGATTGATAAAAGCTATATTTGAGTAACTAAAAATCATGAAGAAAGTACTCATTGTTTATTACACTCAAACAGGCCAAGCAAAACAAGCTTTAGATGCTACTTTAAAACCATTTGAGGATAATAAAAATTATCAATTAGATTATTTATTGGTAAAACCAAAAAATGCATTTCCTTACCCTTGGAGTTATACTCAATTTTTTGACGCCTTTCCAGAAACGGTGCATGGCATTCCATGTGAGCTAGAACAATTATCTATAGACACTTCAGTGAATTATGATTTGGTGGTGATTGTTTATCAACCTTGGTTTTTAAGCATCTGTGTGCCTATTAGTAGTTTTTTACAAACTCCTGAAGCTAAACTACTATTAGCTAACAAACCTGTGATTACCATAATTAATTGTCGCAATATGTGGTTGGGAGCTCAAGAGAAAATGAAAAAACGTTTATTAGATGTAAAAGCAAACTTAGTTGGTAATATAACTTTTGTAGACAAATCATCTAACTTAGTAAGTTTGGTAACTGTATTAGCTTTTGTTTTAAAAGGAAAAAAAGAAAACTTTATGGGTATTTTTCCAAAATATGGAGTAACTGATAAAGATTTAGCTCATGCGCCAGTATTTGGAAAAATAATTCTGGATAATTTTGAAAATAATCAATTGCAAAATATCCAGCCTCAGTTAAACCAACAAGGCGCATTAGATATTAGAGGAAATATTTTATTAATGGAAGGAAGAGGAAGAGCCTTATTTCCATTATATGCTAATTACATTTCTAAAAAAGGGACACAAGGAAGCGAGCAACGTAGAACACGAGTTCGTGTTTTTGGAATTGTTTTACCAACAGCTATTTTATTATTATCACCTATTATTACCATTCTTTCTCGTTTAACTCCTTTATTAGCAAAAACCAAATTTGATAAAAAAATTGCCTATTACTCTCAAAATACGTTAAGAGAAAAATAACGGAACACTTTTTGCTTTATTTTTGGGATTCACTAATTAATAACAAATAACCATATTATGCAATAACTAATAAAAATTCTTATTATGAAACCATTACTTAAAATTTCATTTATTACTGTAGCAATTTTTTTTGCTTCTTGTGCCTCAAATAAAAACGACGATCCTAATTCTCAACAGCCATCTTCTGATATAAGAGATAATTTTATTGCTTTTTGGAATGTTATTGAAAATAGTTCCACAATTGGTGGAACAAATTCATTTGTAGTAAATATTACAAAATCTACTACAAATTCAAATGAAATAATTCTTAATAATTTCTCAGGTCTTTCTATTTCAGCAAGAGCATCTGTGAGTAATAATAATATTACCATACCTTACCAGCAAATTGGAACTGTTGGGTTTACACAAGGGTCAGGAACATTAACTAATGCTAATACTATTTCCTTAACCTACACAAATACAATAGGCGCTACAGCGGCAGATAATTGTACGGCAGTTTTCACAAAACAATAATGCCATTTTTGAGTCAAATTTAACCACTTACCAAGTCATACTAACCACATCCAAAACGGATGTGGTTTCTTGTTTTAAGTCGATATACTTTTATATCAGCAAACCATCTTAATCGCGAAAAAGAAAAGTTTGAAAGCAAAAAGAAGTATAAACCTTATAAAATTAAAGTTATGAATATCTTAGGAAACAACTCCAGCAAATTAAATGAAGTAATTTTTGAAAACAGAAACAAAAATTACGGTGCTTATGCTATCAGACAAAGTTATAATGATTCACTTATGAAATCTATCATTTGTTTAAGCAGCATCATTGTCTTAGTATTTGGATCTGCTTTTGCCTACAACAAAGCAACTAAAACGCCTTCAAAAGAAAAGTTAACCATTTTCAGCGATCCAGCACTAGACCCAATTGAGTATACAACTAAAGTTGATTTAACTCCAATTACAAAACCAGTTGAAAATACTGCTGCAGCCGCTGCGCCAGCAGGCGTTACTACTGCTACAACTATTATCGATGATGCTACCGAACCAACTACAACTACAAATTTAACTAGTCCTATTACTGGAGTTGGAACTGAAACAGCAACGGGTATTTCTACAGAAGGAACCGGAACTTTAACAACCATTAATCCTTCTGTTACTAACCTGCCTTACACTACTCCAACAGAAGCAGCTCCCTTTGCTGATGAAATGCCTGAATTTGATGGAGGGGCAACTGGTTTAATGAGATATGTAGGACAAAATATTGTTTATCCAACTGTTGCAAGAGAAATTGGTATAGAAGGTACAGTTTATGTGTCGTTTATAGTAAATGAATTTGGGAATGTAGAAAGCGCTAAAGTGTTAAAAGGTATTGGCTATGGTTGCGACGAAGAAGTTATTAGAGTTGTAAATAAAATGCCTCGTTGGAAAAAAGTAGGTAAAAATGCAGGTCATCCTGTTAAAGTTAGATTTAATATACCAGTGGCATTTAGATTACAGTAAGCTCATTTAAAAAGAAAACCCCATTCACTGTTTAGTGAATGGGGTTTTTTATATTTAAAAAATTAGTTAAGCGTCTGGTGCAGCTTTCTCAATAATGTTTTTAGCTGAATCATACATTTTTTGTATAGCTTCTTTTCCTAACGGCTCGCCATCTGTTGGAACAACATCTTCAAAAACATAATTATTATTTCCAATTTTTTTAATTGAATAAAAGTGATATTCAGGTTTTGTGATAGCGCTTTCCCACATTATGGTTAATGGCTCCTCTACAACAAAGGATTTAAAAATGTTTACATCGTTTGATTTAATGTCACTTTTTCTCAATTCAATATCTCCTGGATCTTCAGTAACTGAGATATGGAAGTTTTTTCCAACTTTTATTTCTAATGCTCCCCAGCTTTGTTCAACTACTTCTAATTTTGCTGCTGTTGTATCTGGAACAAAAATAGAAAACTGTTTTCCAAATTTACTTAAGTCTAGAGCAACCATTCCTGTAGGTGCTTCTATATTTTGTTTTGTGCCTTTATCACCACAAGAACTAATTGCTAACGATAAAGCTAATAATACTGTAAATAATTTTTTCATGTCTGTTTGTTTTTTTGTTGAACAAATATAATGTAAACACACGTGTTACAAAAATATAAATGCCACTATTTTAGATAGTGGCATTTGTGTTCGTTGATTGTTTAATTGAATTAAGGAAAAGCCTTTAAACAAAAAACCCCGCTAATGCGGGGCTTTTATTACTTTTTCTTAGCTGCTGCTTTTTTAGGAGCTGCTTTTTTAACTGCTTTTTTAGGAGCTGCTTTTTTAACTGCTTTTTTAGGAGCTGCTTTTTTAACTGCTTTTTTAGCTGCTGCTTTTTTTGGAGCTGCTTTTTTTACTGCTTTTTTAGGAGCTGCTTTTTTAGTTGTTGCCATGGTTTTTTGTTTTTAAGATTTTTGTTACTACGAAGTAAATAAATTTATTAACGCTAACTAATTTCCAAGGAGTTAATTTATTAACATAAAATTGTTGAAATTGTTAATACCGTTTTACAATACCTCAACTAAAATTAACAATATGAAAAAACAAAACATCATACAAAAAACAAACACTCTGTATGCATTGATTTTAAAGGTGTTTCAAGAGGTCGTATTTTTATAAAACATCATTCACAAAAATAAATTTTATTTAAAACGGAAAATGAGATGAAAAAATGAGATGAAAAAAAATTAATTATTATTTAAAAAAAAAGAATCAACTCTTATTTTACAATCCATTCGTTTTCAATTTCCCAACCTGCTAATAATTTTATAGCGGTTGCATTTACAAAAATAGTTTCAGGTTGTTTGTTTAAAAAATAATCACCCATGTCGAAAAGCTTATTTTTATTGGCATCTTCAACGATCTTAATAAAATAATTTCCTGGAACTAAATTTTTATACGTGATTATTTTCTCTGAAGTAGAGTTTAAAGAGAATTCTACGAAACTTTCGTTCACTAATTGCTCTTTTTCATTTAATAGAATAATTATATAGTTTTCTTTTTTTGGAAAGAACAATTTCATATTTAACTGAGCATAATCATCTATTGCAGTTGTTTTAAATTTATACGTGATAGAATCATTGTTTCTTTCTGCATTATCTGTAAACGCTGCCTTATCAATAGTTAAGCTATAACTTGTTTCTGGTTTCAATTCAGCTTCTATTCCAATCAAAGTAGTTAATTCTTGACGAACAGATAAATTAATAGGTACATTCTTAATAATAGTATCGGTTTTTTCAATTAACTTAATTTTATCCTTATTCAAATTTTTATGATCCACTGGAAAAGATAATTCAAAAAACGGATTGCTATAGTACGGTAAAATTGAACTTATATTAGTTT
Organism: uncultured Bacteroidota bacterium; assembly: GCA_903893815.1. Classification (GTDB taxonomy): domain Bacteria; phylum Bacteroidota; class Bacteroidia; order B-17B0; family Aurantibacillaceae; genus UBA4416. The sequence goes on along the minus strand of CAITNS010000043.1, from coordinate 166,624 downwards.
TAAGTTCATACTTAACCCCTTTGTTTTTATTTGCCCTATCTAGCCCAACAGCAGACACTAACTTTATATAAAGTGTATCTGTTTTTTGAGATTCATACCTTATATGGGCTTCTAAGGTGTCAAACTTATTTCTGTAATAAAGAGTAAGTGTGTCTTTTAAGTTATTTAACTTATGGTATACTAATCCTTTAGCTGTAATTTCTTTAATACTCGTTTGTGGTTTGTTATAAATTATATAAGCTTTACCATATTCTGGTGAAAATGACTTTTTAATAAAGCTCTTATTTGGAATTTCTTTAAATAGAGTTAATTCAATACGTTGGCTGTCCCTTGCACTTATTAATTCTTTTGTAAATGCAATTAGTTCTTCGGAGCCATCATACAATAAATTTTTATTTTGATCCTTAATCCCCACTATCTTAAATTTAGAATCGGGTAAATAATTGAAACTAAAATTTCCAGCGCCATCTGTTTTACTAATATATAATGGTTTGTCCTTATATATAATACTATCATTAGCATCTGCTTTATATAAGCCAATTAAAATTTGTGAAGCAGGTTTCTTATCTGTAGCGTTTAAAATTTGTCCCGATAACTTTAAACTATCAATGGTTGAGCCTGTACTAAATATGTATTCGAAGTTTTGTAACACATTAGCTTCGTTTAAATCTATTACTGAATTTCCAAATGCCATTTTATAGGTTGTATTTGGCAAAAGTTCTTCATTAAATGCAATTTTCAATTTTTTACCTGATGCTTGAATATCTGGCATCTCTTTAGTTTGTGGTGTAATAATAAATTGATTAGCCACATCCTTTAACACAATGTATTCGTTAAACTGAACTTCAATAACCTTGGTGTTAAAATTTAAAGAAGCGTTTTCTGGTTTATAAGTTAAAACCTTAGGCGGCGTGTCGTCTTTTTTACCTCCTGTTAAAGGCGTTACTTGAGCACATTGCGCGCACAAAAAAACGATACATATATATATGAGTAATTTTTGCAATTTTTTATACAAAGAAAGCGATTTTTTTGTTTTGATAACAAAACCAAAATACCAAATAATGATAAAAGGAATCCAGCGCATTAAACCAAATTTTTAAAATACTTACGTATTTTTTTATATCTTTATTATATAGCTTATTAATAAAGACAGTTTTGAAAAAAACAAAATACACATTACAATTAAGCCTTCTATTATTTTCTCATTTACTGTTTACTCAAAACAGTATGGTGGGCGATGGCTTTGGTGGACGTTTATGGTATCAACCTACAAATTATACAGTTGGTTCATACTCTGCATACAGTATTTGTTATACGGGACCTTGTAGTAATGGAGCTAATCAATTATATGGTTGGGGATCTAACAACACTGAACAACTAGGCTATAGTAATAGTATTATGGTAGGTGTAACTACTCCTACTCCTATACCAAACATGACCAATGTAAAGTATTATAGTACTGGTTATATTATTGGGGCTATTAAAAATGATAATTCGGGTTGGGTGTGGGGCTCTGGCGTTGGTGCAATTCCCTCGCAAGCCATTACAAATGCTAAATTTTTAGATGCCAGTTCAGCTACCATTAGTTTTGTAAAACATGATGGCACCATTTGGAGTATTGGCAGTAACAGTAATGGAAATTTTGGGGATGGTACCACAACAGATAACTATACTACGCCTATTCAAATGCAAAATATTACCAATGCCGTTAGGGTTGCTAATAGTTATTACTCCACTACTATTTTATTGGCAGATGGAACCCTAAAATCCGTTGGCTCAAACAACTTTGGCAATTTAGGTGTTGGAAACACTTCAATTTTTCAAACATTATCTCCTTCGGTTATCCCGTTACTTTCTAACATCATTGATATAAAAGCCACCACACAAAATGTTATTGCCTTGGATGTTAATGGTGATGTTTATACCTGGGGGCTGGGCAATGGCATTGGAGATGGTGATAATAGCGATGAGTATAGCCCAAAAAAAATAACGACTCTTAGTAATATTGTGGCTATTTCTGGTTGCGATGATGGTTATCATTTTATGGCGTTAGATGCAAATAAAAATTGTTACGCATGGGGCGCTTCCAATTTCGGACAACTTGGAGTTCCATCAAGTGTTACTACTTCTACTCCTTCTTTAGTAGCAACTAATGTGATTGATATTATGGCTGGTGAATTTTTTTCCTATTTAGTAAAAGCTGATGGTACCTTATGGTGCTCGGGAGGTAGCAACGGAGGTTCCATTTGGTTAAATTTGTTTGATGAAATAAGAGACACTTTTACATTAGTAAACCCCGCACTCGTTGCTGGAGCTTGTAGTGTTTCATCTGCTTTAGCAAATACAACTCCTGCTTGCAATGTTAATGATGGTAGTGTTGTCGTATCTCTATCTGGAGGACAAGCACCCTATACTTATAACATAGGTAGTGGCAACCAAAGTAGTAATACGTTTACAGGATTAACTGCCGGCAACTACACTGTAACCATTACAGATAATAATGCTTGCGTTACAACTGTAACTTGTTTGGTAAACACAGGAAGTGGGTCATCACCAACCATTACAGTCAATAGTCCAACTATTTGTGCTGGGACAAACACCATCATTACAGCAAATGGTGCCGTAAATTATTCATGGTCAAATGCGTCAACACTTAATTCAGCTTCTGGATATTCGGTTGTGGCAAATCCTTCGGTTACAACCATTTATACCATTACTGGAACTAGCAGTAATGCTTGCGCTGGCTTAAATACGTCTACCGTTACCGTTATTGAAAAACCAATTATTACTAGTACTACTAATTCTATTTGTCTTGGTAGTTCTGTCATTTTTAATGCAAGCGCATTAGGAACTCATTCATGGTCACCCTCCAATACTTTAAACACAAGCACAGGAACACTTGTTATTGCAACTCCAACAAGTAATACAATTTATACCATACAAAGTACAAATGGCATTTGTTCATTTACAAATACCCAAACCATTATTGTAGATATTGCTATTCCAATTGCCGATTTTAATGGCATTACAGATTTAAATTTAACTACGGGCACCATTTTGCAGTTAAGTAATTTGAGTACTAATGCCACTTCTTTTAAATGGGTGAGCTGTGACAATGCTATCTCAACCAATAGTATTTTAACTTTACCACTAACTACAATTGGCGATTGTTGTATTTCGTTAATTGCCTACAATAATATATGTACAGATACAACTACAAAATGTGTAAAGGTAATTTCTGAATTTGAACTTTTAATTCCCAATGTATTTACGCCTAATGGCGACCAAGCAAATGATGTATTTAAAATTACAAGTAAGGGGCTAAAAACATTGCATTGCGAAATATATAACCGTTGGGGAATGAAGTTATATGAATGGGATGATATCAATGGTTATTGGGATGGAAAAACAAAAACAGGTCTAGCGCCAGATAGCACCTATTTTTTCATTGTCAACTATACTAATAATGAAAATGAAACGAAAACCGAAAAAGGTTTTTTAAGTCTTTTTAGAGATTAGAAATTAATCCTTTACATTTTATAATCTTTACTGACGAATTGACGTTAAAAACTTTTTGGCATTCATTTGGCTTTACCCAATCCAACAAGTATATTTGTTTAACAAATAAACCTAATCCTATGTTTGATCAAAATGAATTTAAAAAATACGCCACTAAACATGTTGGCATCAATAGCATAACTTACGATAGTTATGTATCTGCTATTACTCCTGGAATTAGAAACTTAACTCCAAATATTATTGAAGAAAGACAATTGAACGTTTCGGTTCTCGATGTATTCTCCCGATTAATGATGGACCGCATTATTTTCTTAGGAACTGGTATCAACGACCAAGTTGCTAATATCGTTCAAGCTCAATTATTATTTTTAGAATCAGTAGATCCTAAAAAAGACATTCAAATTTACTTAAATTCTCCAGGCGGATCCGTGTATGCTGGTTTAGGTATTTATGATACTATGCAAATTATTAAACCAGATGTAGCTACTATTTGTACAGGTATGGCTGCAAGTATGGGTGCTGTATTACAATGCGCTGGTGCTAAAGGAAAACGTACAGCTTTAAAACATGCACGTGTGATGATTCACCAACCATTAGGTGGGGCTGAAGGACAAGCTTCTGATATTGAAATTACTGCTCGTGAGATTCAAAAATTGAAAAAAGAGTTGTATGAGATTATTGCTTTACACAGCGGACAAACTTATGAGAAAGTTTGGGCTGATAGTGATCGTGATTACTGGATGATTGCTCAAGAAGCAAAAGACTACGGTATGATTGACGAAGTATTAATGAAAAAATAATTTTCGCAATAAATGAAAAGGCCCGCTATCGAAAGATAAGCGGGCCTTTTTGTTTTTTAGTTAATAGAACACTGATAACAAAAATGATTATGATAAATTATGATTAGAAAACAGGAACACGGATCGGACGGATAAAGCTGATTTACACAGATTTTTTAATAGTCAATCTGCATGAATTTTTCAATCTGTGTAAATTTGTCAAATCCGTTTCATCGGCGTTCCTATTAAAATGAGAACCTAATCTTCTGCTACATCAATGATAAAATCTTCTTCACTAAATTTTACTGTGTTAGCTTTATGAGGATTTAATGCCACTCCAAAATGCTTGGATTTTTTTGATTAGAATTAGCTTCGATAATTTCTAAAATAATAGAAAATACTTTTTCTGACCAACCCAATATTAAAGTGTGATTTGTTTCTAAAACACGCGAACGACCTTTTTTAATTCTTCTAACTTTCCATCAATGCCAGAAGAAATGGTACCAATTAAAATAGAGATTAAAAATAAACTTCCTAATGTAGTAATTAAACGAACCGCACGAAATGCCCACACTGGCCCATCGCCAACCATTGCACCAGGATCTATGGTTGACATTAGTATTTGCCAAGAGCCTTCTATAAAGCCTAAACCTTCTGCGCCTGGTTCATCCGAACTTGTGATTCCAAAAATTAATATAATAGCACCTAAACTCAACACCAAGAATAAGGAAAAAATGGCAAGCCACTTAATAACTCCCATCGGTCCTGAGGCAATTGTATTTTCAAAATAATAGCGCGTTTTTTCACTGAAAGATAGTTTTTACATAAAAAATAAATTTAGAATTGTATTGTAAAAATAGCAGTTTATATGGATTTTCAAATAAACAAAGTTTTAAATGCTACGGAATATCAAAATAACTTTAACCGCTAAAACTTCTAAATTTTCTTTTGAATTAAATACAACTGATACAAAACATCTTTTGCAGTTAATTTATAAAATGCTCTAGAATGTACCGTAACAAAAAAACTATGTAGTTTCCTTGGAAACAAAAAAGGAAATTTTGTTGGCAAAAAATATTGCTTAATACTGTTTTTCTTAATTGACTTAACAACACGCTCATTAATTGTTTCTTTTTTAATGATTACAAAACCGAGGTCTTTAAACATCAATTCAACTTCTTCAAGGTTTTCTTTTTTAATAATATCGCCAAATGCAAAAAAAGAAGTATTATGCATAGATAACTTTACTTTTTTAAAAAACTCTAGTCTAGACGAATAAGCATGTGAAGATTCTAAATTTAAAATTAAATCGAATTTTTCTTCGGCATTAAATGTTGTTGCGTCACTAGTTATAAAACGAATTTTTGGTAAAAATTTAGATGCAAATTTAATATTTGCTGAACTCAAATCGATGCCTGTAATTTTTGAAATGCCATAGTAATTTTCCATAACATAGCATCCTCCTCCTCTACCACAACCAAACTCAAGTGCACTCCAATTTTTCCCGACATCATTAATGCCTGGCACCATATTTAGCAACTTCATATATAATGAAATATGATGATAATCTTTTTGATCAGTTATATTAATGATTGTATTGTCTTCTGTATCATAACCTAAATTCATAAACCTCCTCTTCCTGCCAAAAAGTAAGGCCGATATCGCTGAGGTTTGATATAATATAAAGCGTAATTTTTTTTTCACAACAAAAACTAAAAATTAATAAATAGATAACTATTTGAAAAGTTTATCGCCAAATGCTAAGATATAACTATTATGTTTTAAAAAGAAACTCTTTATGCACTTCCCATCTCTCATCATTATACTTTAATAAACAGAAGGAATGACAAGAAAAAGATTTGTAGTACAATTTACCCTTAAAAGTTTCCCATATTTTATAAAACACACCTTTTTTCAAATCTCTAAAAGCAATAGTAATATGTGGATGAAAGCCACGCATATCATCTGATTGGTTAAAAATATTCAAATGACGTTTTACATGACTCACCAATTGCCTTTGCAAATCAAACAATTCAGTTTGTTCTTCAACATTAATAAAAATAACGCGAGGCTCAAAACAATCGTAGTTATTTAAGGAAATTGGAAATTGTGTTTTAAATTTAAAATCACTCAAGCAGTCAATTAATTTATTCTCTTTACTTTCATCAAAAGAAAAAGGCATGTGAAGAGTAATATGTCCCGGAGAACGCAGGGCTCCTTTTGACTGGTAATTATCAGAAATAGATTGCTTGATGTTTTGAATCTCAGACAATAAGGGTTCGGGAGGAACTATGGCAATGAAATATTTTTGTAACATTAAATCTTCACGCCAATTACTAATACATCATCCACTTGTTCCTGATTACCTTTCCAATCTAAAAATGCTTTGTTAAGAGCATTATACTGATCATCGATAGGCAAATGTGCCGACTGAATTAAAATATCTTTAAATTTATTGTATTTAAACTTTTTACCTTTTGGTCCTCCAAATTGATCCGCGTAGCCGTCTGTAAAAATATAAACACAATCATCTTTTTGCAATTGAATCGTATGATTTGTAAATATATCGGCAACACCATTTTTATTATTTCCTATATAACATTTATCAGGTTTAATTTCTAATAAATCCGTTCCATAAAAAACCTCTCTGTCAGAAGTTACCTTATAGCTTGATAATACATTTTTTCTTAAAATCCATAACGAATTAAATACTCCAGCATACTTTAGTGTTAACGTTTTATAATCCAAACTGCACAACGCTAAATCCATTCCATCTTTCACCGCATTTGGGTCATAAGACTGTCTCAACGTATCATTTACTCCCGTATCAATATACTGTAATATATCAGCCGGTATGACTAACTTTTTATCCTGAACCGCTTGATTTAATAATTTTAAACCTATTACACTCATCATGGCTCCTGGCACACCGTGCCCTGTACAATCTACCGCTGCAAAAAACACTTTATCTTCCGATTCATCTACCCAATAAAAATCACCACTCACAATATCTTTTGGACAATAATAAATCATACTTTTTGGCAAAAGAGACTTTACATGTTGCTGAGTAGGAATTATAGATAGTTGAATTCTTAATGCATACCTAATACTATCCATCACTTCTTGCTCCTTGTGTTTTAAAGCAGCCGTGCGTTCTTCAACAACTCTCTCTAACTCGTTTTTTGCTTTTTTTAAACGTTTGTCTCTTAGTTTAAATAATACAAAAGCTATCAATGCAAAAAATATTAATATTTCTGTAATACCTATCTCGTATGAGACAGCAATATTTAATTGTACAAATTTTAAAAGCATCAATCAGTAAAAAATTAAGAAATGTAGCAAACTATTTACTACTATATTTGTATATAAAAATAATCAAATTTACTTAACCACAAACAATACATTATCAATGGCAGAAGATCTTCAAATTAAAGGAAACACTAAGGAGGAAAAATATCAGTCAATTATTCCGCAAATAAAAGCTTTAATAGATGGGGAAACAGACACTATAGCCAATATGGCAAATATTTGTGCTGCCTTAAAATATGGATTCAATTTTTTTTGGGTTGGGTTTTATTTAGTAAAAGATAATCAATTAGTGTTAGCTCCATTTCAAGGGCCAGTAGCTTGTACGCGCATCCATTTAGGAAAAGGTGTTTGTGGAACAGCATGGAAAAACAATGAAGTGATTATTGTGGACGATGTAGACAAATTTCCAGGACACATTGCTTGTAGCTCATTATCAAAATCAGAAATTGTATTGCCAATCTATAATTCTAAAAATGAAATTATAGGTGTATTGGATGTTGACAGTGGTGAATATGGCACCTTTAATAAAACAGATGAATTGTATTTAAATCAAATTCTTAAATTGATGGAGCAATAATTTTTAGCCTCATATTTGTATATTCATTTTAATTTGATAATCTTTGAATAACAACTAATTTTTACTTTCTAAAAACTAAACTATTATATGGAAATTACTCGTGTATTTGACATTTTAGAACTATATAAAACAACTTATAAAAAAGAAGACGTTTTATCTGCCAAAGAAAACAAACAATGGAAAAAATATAGTAGCGACGATTTAATTACCAAAACTAACTCTGTAAGTTATGGCTTAATGTCGCTTGGACTAACCGAAAAAGATAAAGTTGCCATTATTTCAAACAACCGTCCTGAGTGGAACTTTTGCGACTACGGTTCCCAGCAAGCTAATCTTGTAACAGTTCCAGTTTTTCCAACAATTAGTAATACTGACTTAACGTTTATACTAAATCATGGTGAAGTAACCACCATTTTTATTTCTGATAAATCCATTTATGCGAAATTAGTTGCGATTGAAAAAGAAATTCCGAATGTAAAACACATTATTAGTTTTAATCCTATTGATGGCGTCATGTCTTTTGCTGATTTTATAAAATTAGGGGAACAAAACGCCAACCCTCAAAAATTAGCTGAAACAAAAAAAGCAATCTTACCAAGCAACCTTTTAACTATCCTTTATACATCAGGAACAACAGGAACACCAAAGGGAGTAATGATTACGCATCATAATTTAGTGTCGAATGTGACTGCTTGCCAAGGATTTGCTCCATTTCAAAGCACCTGGAAAGCCTTGAGCTTTTTGCCGCTAAATCATGTGTACGAAAGAATGGTGAGCACTTTATATTTATATAAAGGAATTTCTATTTATTATGCCGAAGGCTTAGAAACGATTGGTGATAATTTAAAAGAAATAAAACCTCAAATATTTGTTTCAGTACCTCGTTTAATTGAACGCGTATATGAAAAAATTACCGCTACTGGCGAAAAATTGACAGGCTTTAAACGTAAAATTTTTGATTGGAGTATGCGCATTGCTAATACTTACGAACTTAATAATAAAAACAGTTTGTGGTATAAAATTCAACATAAAATTGCTGATAAACTCGTGTTTAGTAAATGGCGCGAAGCAGTTGGCGGCAATTTAGTTTGTATAGCCTCAGGTGGGGCAGCATTAAATCCAAAATTAGAACGTATTTTTTTATGTGCCAATATTGTATGCTTACAAGGTTATGGCTTAACAGAAACCTGTGTGGTTGTAAGTGTAAATAGATACGGAGAAGATAATATCCGTATTGGAACTTGTGGCCCTGTAATTAGCGGTGTAGATGTAAAAATTGCTGAAGAAGATGGTGAGATATTAGTGAAAGGACCTAATTTAATGTTGGGCTACTTCAAGAATCCAGAAGCTACTGCAGAAGTAATGGACAGCGAAGGTTGGTTTCACACAGGAGATGTTGGTACTTTTATAGAAGGGCGTTTCTTGAAAATTACAGATAGAAAAAAAGAGATTTTTAAAACAAGTTCCGGAAAGTACATTGCTCCTTTAATGATTGAAAACAAAATTAAAGAATGCCGTTTTGTAGAACAAAGTATGGTGGTTGGCGAAAATCAAAAATTTGCCTCCGCTATTATCGTTCCTTCATTTGTTAACTTTAAAGAGTATTGCAAAGACCATAATATTACTTGGACTAACAACGAAGAAATGAGTGCTCACGAAGAATTAAAAAAAATCATTAACGATCACGTTAAAGTGATGAATAAAACGTTAGCGCCATATGAACAATTAAAACGTGTAGGGATTTTAAGTAAAGAATGGAGCATTGAAGGAGGAGAATTAACGCCAAAAATGAGTTTAAAGCGTAAAATCATTAAAGAAAAAAATATAGACGCTATTAATAAAATTTTTGCTGTAGAGAGCTAATCATTAATGCACCCAATATCTGATAAACTAATTTCCTGGTACAAAAAAAACAAACGCGATTTGCCTTGGCGAAATATTAGCGATCCTTATAAAATTTGGTTATCAGAAATTATTTTACAGCAAACACAAGTTGTTCAAGGTTTAAATTATTATTTAAAGTTTACAGAAACGTTTCCAACAGTTGTTGATTTAGCAAACGCACCAGAAGATAAAGTGATGCGACTTTGGCAAGGTTTAGGCTATTATTCAAGAGCCAGAAATTTGCATGCAGCGGCAAAAGCTATTAAATCAAATCATAAAGGAAAGTTTCCAAACACTTACGAATCGATTAAAGCATTAAAAGGTGTTGGTGATTATACAGCAGCAGCGGTATCCTCTTTTGCGTATAACTTGCCTCATGCCGTGGTTGATGGAAATGTTTATAGAGTACTTTCTCGTTTATTTAATATAGACACACCTATTAACTCTACTCAAGGCAAAAAAGATTTTCAATTACTGGCAGATGAGTTGTTAAATAAAAAGCAACCCGCCTTGCACAATAGCGCCATCATGGAATTTGGAGCTTTATGGTGCCGACCACAAAATCCAAAATGTGAAGAATGTCCATTGCAAGCACAATGCTTGGCCTTTCAAAATAAAACAGTTGCACAACTACCTGTAAAGGATAAAAAAATAAAAATAAAAAACAGATACTTACATTACTTCATCTTCAATTACAAAAATTACGTTTACATTCAAAAACGAACCGAAAAAGATATTTGGCAAAATCTATACGAGTTTTATTTAATTGAAACAGATGCGCCACAGACAGCAGAGGTAGTATTTAAAGATAAAGCACTTAAAAAATTAGTTTCAAAATTTAAAATAAAATCTGTTATTCCAGCCAAAAAACACATATTATCGCATCAGCATTTGTATGCTACGTTTTATGAACTAGATATAAAGACAGAACTCACAAATAAAACCTTATCGAAGATAAAACGGGTAGATTTAAACAACTTTGGCTTACCTCAACTCATCACTAAATACTTAAATCAATAGTCGCAAAATCCTGCTAAATTGGGAATAACTGCTTAAAACATCTGTCAACAGTCCTATTGGTCTGCGTTAAAATTTTTTATATTTGACAGTTGAAAAATCAATACTTAAACTTTAGTTTATAATCAGATTTTACAACTAAATGTAACTTTTGTGAGCAAACAGGATTCTATTTTACATACAGAAAACGACTCTTTAAAATTAAAAGGGATACACACAGAATATTATCCATCTGTGTTTTCAGGACATTCCCTTAAAATTGTTCACTCAACTCCCATGCTCAAAATTACTGAGTCAACATATTGGCAAGGCGTTGTTTTGTTTGTTATTTTTTCAATCTATGTTTTAATACGAGTTTCTGAACCCAGAAAAATATTGAAAGTTTTTACTTCTGTATTTAGTCTTCAAGAATCTAAACAACTGTTTAGAGAGGAATTTAAACTCACCAAAAGGTTGTCTATTTTATTAGGAATTGGTTTTATATTGGTTGTAGCCTTTTTAATCCAATTCACTAATCAATACTTTGGACTTATACTCTATGATTACTCTCACTTACAACAATATGGCTTTTTTGTAATGGTTGTAAGCCTTGTTTATTTGGTTAAATTTTTAGCCAATTTTGTTTTAGCCTTTGTTTCATCCAACAACGAATTATCGAGGGAATATTTGTTTAATGTGTTTGTTTTTGCTCAAACCATAGGCATTGTTATCTTTCCCTTAATTATTTGCCTGCAATTTACAAAATACCCAGCCGAGTGGTTTCTATACCCAGCGTTGATTATTTGTGCTGGATTTTACGGTTTAAGAATGTTTAGAGGCTTTATTATCTCAACCACCGAACAAAGCATAGGAATTCTCTATATTTTTTTGTACCTTTGTGCCTTGGAAATTTTACCAATGTTAGTATTGATAAAATTTCTTTTAGTTAATTTTTAAGCGTCGATTTTTATATGCCTACAAAGAAAAAAAAATCTATTAAAGCGTCTTCAAAAAAGGTAGCTTCGTCAAGCAAAAGCAAAAAGGCAGCGCGCCCAGTTGCAGCTTCTTCAAAAAAAGCAAAAACTAGCGTGAAAAAAACTGTGTCAAAACCAGTCTTGACAAAAAAAACAGCTACCGAAGCAAAAAAAATCATTAAAAAGGCAGTGGCAAAAGCTCCAGCTACCAAAGCAAAAAAAGCTTTGAAGCCAGTAGCAAAAAAAGCAACCGTTAAAGTTCCTGCTAAGAAAAAGATAGTGGTTAAAAAAGTAGTAGCTAAAGCATCTGTTGCTAAAAAACCTACTCCTGTTGCTAAAAAAGCAAAAAAAGAAAGTGCTCCAGTTATTGTAAAAGCTCCTGTGGCTGCAAAAAATACTGCGCCAAAAGCAGAATTACCAAGTACAAGTACCGAAAAATTTGTAAAAGTTGGGGTTAAAACAAAAAAACAATTAGTAGTCGTAACACCTCAACCTGTTATTGAAGTATCTAATTACCCTAAACATAAAGTTAAAACTATATTAATTTCTCAACCTAAACCTGAGAATGATAAAAATCCTTATTACGAACTTTCAAAAAAATATAATTTAATTGAAACGTTTCGTCAGTTTATTAAAATAGAAGGTATTCCTGTAAAAGATTTTAGATCGCAACGTATTGATATTTTAGAACATAAAGCGGTAATTTTAACTAGCCGTATGGCAGTTGACCATTATTTTAGAATGTGTAACGAAATGCGTGTAACTGTTCCCGAATCAATGAAATACTTCTGTATTAACGAGGCAACAGCTTACTATCTGCAAAAATATATTCAATACCGTAAACGTAAAATTTTCTTCGGACATCAAACAATTCAAGATTTAGTAGATGTCATTAGAAAAAACAGAGAAGAGAAATTTTTATTACCTGCAGCTGATGTTCACAAAGAACAAATATGTGAATTTTTAGATGCTATCAATATTAAGTACACAAAAGCTGTATTGTACAGAACTGTGAGTGCTGATTTATCGGATATTAAAAATTTAAACGACTATGATGTATTAGCATTTTTTACTCCTGCAGGTATTAATTCGTTAAAGCAAAATTTCCCTAACTTTAAACAAGGTAATACGCGTATTGCATGTTTTGGCGCTGCTGCGGCAAATACATTAAAAAAACACGGTTACCGTTTAGATATTTATGCGCCTAATCCTAAAAACCCAAGTATGTCGGGTGCTTTGGATGAGTACATCAAGGAAGCAAACAAACGTTAGTATGTTTTATTTTCTATTGTTAGGTTAATTTAGCCACATAGATACATAGATAATCATAACAGCAAAAGGAGTTTCAAGAAACGACGTTTTTCACATAGTTACTATGTTTGAAGCAAAGCTTTAACTAGACATTATTACATTTCTCAAATTAAAAAAACTATGTGCCTATGTGCCCGACTTAAGGCAAACAAGGATAAAAATGAAATAAAAAAATAACCACATAGAAACATAGGTTTATTCAAGATAAGCTAAAGGATAAAATAGACAGCGTAGCTGTTGCATAGGACTCTATGTTAAAACAAAGTTTTCTATATTGAACTTTTTTGTTCTCCATTTCTATGTATCTATGTGGTTAAAAATACCTTACTTTTAACCTATCAATTCATGGATTTTACCTTTACTAAAATAGAACGTTTGTGTAGCAAAAAAGCTATCGACGATTTATTTGCCAATGGTAAATCAAAAAATCAATTTCCTTTTAAATTAATTTATAAGAAAGCAGTGTTTGAAAGCCCATTTCCTGTAAGAGCGATGTTTGTAGTTCCTAAAAAGAAACATAAACGGGCCAACAAACGAAATGACATAAAGCGCCGCATGCGCGAAGTGTACCGCCTCAACAAGCATACATTATATGAAGCCCTAAAAACTCAAAAGCTAGACATTATGTTTATTTGTTTGAGTAATGAAGAATTAGAATACGCTACCATCGAAAAAAGTATGCTTCAATTAATGGAGACTTTAGGGAAAATGGAGTTTTTGGCAGAAGGGAAATAAACACCCAAGACTAGTTTACGTAAAGTTTATCAATGACTAATTCTTCAAATGCCTTCGTTTTAAAGTAATTTGTAAGAAGATCATAATCTAAATTAATTGATTTGCCTAACTTATAATCATCTGATTTACCGATGTACCCAAAAACAATTTTGGTATAATTTTTACATTCAATTGTATCAACCAAGATCCAGGTATGGTAATAATTCAAGTCGCTTTTATCAAAAAAGATAACTTGAGTGTAATGAGAATTTCTCGCTGTGTCAGGAAGATAAGTTATTTTGAGTTTATCGCTTTTGATTCTATCCAATTCTGCGATCAATTCTTTAGCCGTTGTGTTGCCGTAATTATAAAAATTTGGCCAGGAGCCTTGAGCTGGAAATATTTTGTAATAAATTACAGGGGAGAAATCTATCAAGACTACCAACAATATTAAAATCAGTACTCTAATGATATATTTACGCTTCATTTTTATTTCCCAATCTCGTCCAAGCTCTTCATTACCTTTTCTTTTAGCTCTTCTTTAAATAAAACAAGTTTATCAAAAATAGCTTTGTCTTGGCAACCTAAAATTTGAGCCGCTAATATTCCTGCATTTTGAGCAGCATTTACTGCCACTGTTGCAACAGGAACGCCATTTGGCATTTGTACAATAGATAATAATGAATCCCAACCATCAATTGAGTTACTTGATTTTACAGGAACACCAATAACTGGTAATGGCGTTAAAGAAGCTACCATGCCTGGTAAATGTGCTGCTCCACCCGCTCCAGCAATAATAACTTTAAAGCCTTTTGAGTGAGCATTCTTTGCGTAATCAAACATACGCTCTGGAGTACGATGAGCAGATACAATCGTTACCTCGTGAGGAATACCCATTTTCTTTAAAAAATCTGCTGCATCATTCATGATTTTTAAATCACTAATGCTTCCCATTATAATACCTACCATATCTTTACTATTTAATGTTTTATCTTTTTGATTACGAATCAATACGAATATACGAATCGAAACTTAGTAAACCCAGATTCGTATATTCGTACAAAATTCGTAATTATCTTTTTTAACTAACTATTTTAACCAAGTCCTTAACTGTGATTGCTTTCTTCTTCGCTAAATTCAAATCATCATCTATCACGGTTATGTGTCCCATTTTACGGAAAGGTTTTGTTGTAGTTTTTCCATACAAATGAATGTACACACCTTTGTATTTGATGGCATCAGTTAAGCCTTCATATTTTGCTGCACCTTCATGATTTTTTTCGCCTAATAAATTAATCATCACTGCTGGCTTAATAATACTTGTATCGCCTAAAGGTAAATTTAAAATAGCTCGCAAATGTTGTTCAAATTGCGAAGTGATATTGCCTTCAATCGTTTGATGTCCGCTATTGTGTGGACGAGGTGCGACTTCGTTTACTAATACTTTACCATCTTTAGTGACAAATAACTCAACGGCTAAAATTCCAACAATATTTAATTTTTCTGCAATCTTAATTGCAATTTCTGTGGCTTGTTTATCAATGCTTTTTTTAATGTTAGCTGGCGAAAATAAAAACTCAACCAAGTTAGCTTCTGGGTTAAACTCACACTCAACTGCAGGAAAACATTTGGTTTCGCCGCTTTCGTTGCGAGCAACAATCACCGAAATTTCTTTATCAAAATCCACTAAGCGTTCTAACACGCTTGGTACTTCAAAAGCATGTTCAATTTTATTTGGATGTCCTAATTTCACAACACCTTTTCCATCGTAACCGCCAGTACGCATTTTTTGAAAGAAAGGGAAAAAGTCTTTATACTTTTCTATTTGTGCTTTATTTTCTACTAAAAAGAAATCAGGGCTTGGAATATCATTACGTTGGTAAAACATTTTCTGCAATCCTTTGTCTTTGATAATTTCAATGACTTCTGGTTGAGGAAATACTTTTTTTCCAAGCTTTTGTAAATCTTTTAAGGCTTCAACGTTTACATTTTCAATTTCAATGGTGATGATGTCTTTATCCTCACCAAATTTGTAAACAGTATCGTAATCGGTTAAACTACCTTTGGTAAATTCGTTAGCAATGGCTTTACAAGGAGCATTAGCATCAGGATCTAAACAACAAATGTATAAGTTGTAATTGATGGCGCTTTGTATCATCATTCGGCCAAGCTGACCGCCGCCTAAAACGCCTATTTTAATTTTATCGGGTTGAAAATAGTTCACGGATTAAAGGTAAATATTTTTTAGTAATTTAAGTATGAAACTTATACTATGGCCTATATCTAAATTCCGCGTGAGGGATGCAAGCGGAAATCCTTTTACGTAACGAAGTGAAGTAAAAGATTGAAGCGACAGCCCGACGGCGCTGCCTCTCTGCGCCGACACGCCCAAAAGATTATTTAACGCATAAAAAAACCGCTACTAGAGCGGTTTTCCTAATTTATTTAGCTGCTTTTTTAGCTGATGCTTTTTTTGGTGCTGCTTTTTTAGCTGCTAAGCCTGCTGCTATTTGCTCTGCCGTAACTGCTGTTGCTTTTTTACGTGGACGAACTTTTCCAAATGAACCTACTTGAATTTTTCCACGTCTTGTTTTTTGATCGCCTTTTCCCATGATGAAATGTGTTTTAAATTAATTGACTCAAAAATAGCTTATTTAATGGTATTTTCAAACATAAATTTGAAGTCTTGTTACTAAAAACGTTTATTAGGGTTAAAAGGTTTAGTCGGCTTCTCAATAGTAGTTAATATCGAGGTCATTTTTTGTTTATCACTCAATAATTTTTTCGCTTCATTCACATCAGTATCATACTTCAATGCCGTTTCAATTCTTCCTTTTTGAAATGTAAAACGTGATGCTAATTCCTCTTCAATAAACTGTTTAATCTCGGGTTTAAAACGCATTAAGTCATCTTTTTTATTCGACTCCATTTTGTTTAACAATGCCTCATATTCCGTCTTAATACTTTCGTAATATTGTTCGTTAGATGCATCTAATTTTAAGTCTTCTAAAGCAAAATCGCTTTGGGTTTTATACTTATAGTCTTTATCTTTTAAATAGCTAATGAAATCATTATAATCATTATCTGAAAAAGTTGAAGTTGCATTAAATTGGGGATGTTTTAATATATAAGAATTCACATAAGTAAATACATGATTTCTATTTAATAAAGTCGCTAAAATATTACTGTATTTGATAGGAGTTGTTTTTACATCTGGCAATATACCAGCTCCATCATAAATAATACGTCCGTTTTTAGTTTTAAAAGCAGTGATTAAAGAATCTGGAACTTTCTCTACTCTACCATCTTCATCTTTATGCGTGTAATCTAATGCTTGAATACAACGACCGCTCGGGATGTAATACTTAGCCACCGTTACTTTTAATTGCGCGTTATAAGTTAACGGACGTGTTTGTTGTACTAATCCTTTTCCAAAAGAACGTTGACCCATAACTACGGCTCTATCTAAATCTTGCAAAGCACCTGAAACAATTTCTGATGCGGAAGCCGAATTATTATCCACTAAAACTACTAATGGAATTTGTGTATCAATTGGCGCATACAACGAAAAATATTGTTTGTTCCAATCTTTTACTTTTCCTCTTGTAGAAACTACTTCGTTGTTTTTTTCTACAAATAAGTTCACAATATTTACAGCTTCGTGAAGTAATCCACCGGGGTTACCGCGTAAATCTAAAATTAAAGACTTGCAATTTTTTTCTTTTAATTTTAATAAAGCGTCTTTTACTTCGCCCGAACAATTATCTGTAAAGCTGATTAACTTAATATATCCAACTTCTGCGTTTAGCATATCAGCATAAGGTACCGCTTTTACTTTTATTTCTTCACGTACCAAGCTAACTTCAGAAGAAGTGGTTTGACCTAAACGAATAATTTTTAATTTAATTGGTGTGCCGGCTTGGCCCTTTAACATATTAGTAATTTCTTCTGTTTTTTTACCAGAAACATTTACGCCGTTTACTTCTATAATTTCATCGCCTGCTCTTAAGCCTGCTTTATAAGCTGCAAAAATTTCGTAGGGCTCAGTTACCGTAATCTTATTATTAACATCTTGTATTAATGCACCAATTCCACCATACTCGCCAGTAGTCATAAAGCGATAATCTTCAATGTCATTTTCGGTATAATAATTTGTGTAGGGATCTAAAGACGCTAACATAGCTTCGATACCTGTTTTCATTAATTGCCCGGGCTTTGTTTCATCTACATAAGCAATATTCAATTCGCGATAAAGCGTATTAAATACATCTAAGTTTTTAGAAACCTCAAAATAATCTTGAGAAAAATTAAATGCAAACACAGAAGCGATGCATAAACAGCCGATGATGATATATTTCTTCATAATAGTGATATAAGTATCAATTAAACATAGGGATACATAAAAATACTGTAAAAAATGGATTAAAATTTAGCAATTAGCGTTTTTTATACAACAAATATGTGAACGGCTTGTTTAGTAAACTAGCTGCTTTACTAAGTCAATGTCGGGTTTCACCCATCTGTTAAGTTAATGGCACGGTTTTTTATTAACTTTGTTTCAGAATCCCCGAGTTAATTTATGTAAACCCATTAAAAGATAAAACAATGGCAACACAACAACTCACCATCCCTATGTTTCCGCTAAATATGGTATTGTTACCAGGCGAAATAAAAACCCTTCACATATTTGAAGAGCGTTATAAGCAACTAGTGGCCGACTGTTTAGATAATGAAGCCCATTTTGGTATTCCATTCATGCATCAAAAAGCGATGGGTGATTATGGTATTGAAGTAAAAATTAGCAATGTGATTAAGTTATACGAAAACGGCGAATTGGATATTGCTATTGAGGCTATTAGAGTTTTTAAAATCATTAAATTTTCGAAAGTATTAATGCCAAAATTATATGGTGCTGGTGTTATACAATTTGAAGAAGAAATTACTGAAAAACCTTCTCACCTGCTTCAAGAATTAACGAAAGAATACATGTGGGTATCACAAGAAAACATTATTCCTATAGATGCTTTTGATAATACAAACGTTTATGGTATTGCAAGATTGTTGGATTTATCGGCGCCCGAAAAGTATGAACTCATTAAAGCAAAATCTGCTATTAACAAAGAAGAATACTTAAAGCCAAAAATTAAGTTATTTATTCATTTGATTAAAACAGAGAATGAATTGAAATCGAAGTTTGTTCTAAACTAATTTTTATTGAAACTCGGATAACGCTGATTAAACAGATTACAATACGTCATGCTGAACTAGTTTCAGTATCTCATAGAAAATAAAATCAACTTCTCAGAGCCCTGAAACAAGTTCAGGGTGACTACCACAAAAAAACCTCTCTCGTTTCCGAAAGAGGCTTTTAGTTTTTACATAATCTTAAATTATTTTTTAGCTGGAGCAGCATTTGTTTCAGCAGCAACTGCACGAGTTGTAGTTACAGAAACAACTGATACGTTTTTAGCATTTAATAAAGTAGCACCTTCTACTACGATATCACCTACTGCAATTGAATCACCGATATCTAATTTTGTAATGTCAATAGCGATAGTATCAGGTAATGTAGCTGCAATACCACGTACTTTTAATTTACGCATTTTCAATACCAATTTACCACCTTTTTTAACACCATCAGATTGACCTGTAATAACGATTGGAATATTTGCTGTTACTGGTTTACCATCTTGAATTTCTAAAAAATCAGCATGAATTAATTTATCATTGATTTTGTGATATTGTGCTTCTTGTAATACAGTTTTGTAAACTTTACCATCTAAGTCAATTTCAACGATGTGTGCATTTGGAGTGAAGATCACTGGTTTGAAAGCACGAATATCTGCTTCAAAGTGAATTTGTTCTTTTCCACCATAAATTACACATGGCACATTTCCTTTTTCTCTAACCGCCTTAGCGTTTACTTTTCCTACGTTCGCACGCAACGAACCGCTCAATTGTACTGATTTCATTTTATTTTGTTTTTTGTGATGTGTTTAAAATGCTCGCTTCATTTTTTTACATCTGTTATTTTTATTTATTTAATGCGAGTGTAATTACATAATAAAATTGCTACTGATAGACTCATAGTTTTGTACACTATGAATTACTTTAGCAAATAATTCGGCTACTGATAATACTTTAATTTTCTCACTCTCTTGTCTTAATGGCACTGTATCTGTTACAATCAATTCCGTTAATTTCGAGTTAGCAATATTGTCGTAGGCTTTTCCTGATAAAATAGCATGGGTACAAACTGCTCTTACACTTAATGCGCCACGTTCCATCATCATGTCAGCTGCTTTACATAAAGTGCCACCCGTATCTACTAAATCATCTACTAATACAATATTTCTTCCTTCAATATCTCCAATAGCAGTCATGTGATCTACTACATTTGCTTTTGTTCGTTGCTTGTAGCAAATAACTATTTCTGCTTTCAAGTGTTTTGAATAGGCATTTGCTCGTTTACTGCCGCCCATATCAGGCGCTGCAATAGTTAAGTTCGGCAAATTTAAACCTTGGATATATGGTAAAAATATAGAAGAAGCGTATAAATGATCTACTGGAATATCAAAAAAACCTTGAATTTGATCGGCGTGTAAATCCATGGTCATCACACGAGTTGCACCAGCTAATGCTAACATATCGGCTACTAATTTAGCACCAATAGCTACACGAGGTTGATCTTTTCTATCTTGACGAGCATATCCAAAATAAGGCAATACAGCAATTACTTCTTTGGCAGACGCACGTTTAGCAGCATCTAACATCAATAATAATTCCATTAAATTATCAGCAGGAGGCATGGTTGACTGAATAGCAAACACGCTTTGTCCACGAATACTTTCATCGTAAGAAACCTGAATTTCTCCATCGCTAAAGCGATAGTGAGACATTTTACCCAAATCTTTGCCATAAAATTTTGCAATTTGTTCGGCTAAAGTGTTTGTGGCACTACCTGAAAATAATCTAACGTCTGTTTCCATTTTGTTTTTAAGCGACGCAAATATAGCATTTTTAGCGGTTTTCCATACTATTTTTGCCTGTTTTTTTCTATTCCACAAAATTCTATTACATTTGCAGCCCTTATTGTTGGGAAACTGACAAAAAGGAGTCTAAAATGCCCAGGGCGGTCCCGATAGCTATCGGGAGGTAGACGCGCCCAGATTGCAGAGTTAAGCAATAAAAAAAACTAAATGCCCAGCTGGCGGAATGGTAGACGCGCTGGTCTCAAACACCTGTGGGAAACCGTGCCGGTTCGAGTCCGGCGCTGGGTACGAGATAAATAAGAAAGGGTTAAAACTTTGCTTTGACCCTTTTTTGTTTTCAGCCAGACATCAAGCTTTGCTTGAATGGAGGAATGGAAACAAAAAAGAAAATCTGCAGAATTTTACTTTTTCATTTTCAAGACGACACAAAATGGTCCGCTGCTTTAGCAGCAATCCGGCGCTATAAAAAAATTTTCAGTTTAGAAAAACAAAAAAAGCAGAGCCCTGATAGCGTTATTGGCTTTTGTAATTCAATATCTCCTTCCACAAATTCGTTCCCACAAGTCATTAAAACTTTCCTTCATGTTCATGTTTTTATTGTTGGCTTCTAACATGCCCATTGTTTCGACGTCGTTTTTTTGATAGAGTTTATAATGAAATACAAATGTTTTTTGCAATTCGCTTTCTTGCATGTTTGTTCGGCCAAACTTTACAGCATACATATTCAATGTATCGCCATTGCTTTGTGCAATCGTGTAGGGATCGCTAAACCATCTTAATATCTCCACATCCTTTTTGCTTTTGCATTGTTGCATTAAATATTGGTTACGCGGATAGCTATGCCAAGTGATAGGATTTTGCTTGTGTAACAAACTAAACTCGCCTATAAAAACAGTGCTATCGTTACTGCCAACCGTATACCATAATACATTATTCAACATCGTTGGATTGGTCATATAATTGGTAACGGGAATATTATTTTTTGCAATTGACTCCTCAACCAAACTATTTGCTTGCATTTTGTTTACAAAGGTCAATCCCAAATACGCAAAGCAATAGATTAAAGCGGCTCGTGATAACTTGTATCTTCTTACCTCATTTTTTTTATAAAAAACAGCAACCACAAGCAACACTAACATCGGTAACGTAAATAGTAAATCAACAATAGCCAGCGTGTTTAAAGAATAATTTTCATTCGTAAAAGGAAGTAATAATTGAGTGCCGAAATTCGTACACCAATCCAACAAAGAGTGACCCCATAAACAAGCTAGTAAAAAACCCAACATGCGTTTAAAGGACACTTTTTGCTTAAATAGTTTCACCAACAACCAAGCGATGGGTATGGCATACAATGTTTCAATAAATAAGGAATGGGTGTGGGCTCTATGATCGCACATATAAGCGCGTGGGTCGGTTAAGCCAGTTACAAACAAATCAAAATCAGGAGCGCTTTTAACAATGGCTCCTAACAACATACCCCAACGACCAATTTTCTTCCCAAGAAAAATTTCACCTATGGCCGCGCCAATAACTATATGCGATAACGAGTCCATTTAATTTTTAATTGTTTTGTTTTTCTAGAGGTTAAATATCAGAAAAACTAACCATTTATGGCACATAACACGCATAATTCGAAAATTATTTTCGCATAGGTTCTCTTAAAACTGTTTAATCAATGACAATACCTCTATTGATTTCTTGTATTGATAAAGTGGTAACGTTTCCATTAACGTATTTACTTTAGCTTCATCCATATCTTTAAACACCAATACTGCTCCATTTTTGGTTTGTCTTAAAAACATGTGATCTAAATAACCCTCATCTTTCCATTGCGCCACAACTTCTTTTTCGTGTTTTAATATGTCTTGAAAATTTTCAGGTACATTATCTGTATTAATTGTAAAAATAACTGCTATTCTATTCATGATTGGTTATGATTAATTGATTTGAAACAAAAGTATTACCTTTGACTAACTAATAAGTATAATCACCTATTTTGGTTATAGACCACAATTTTAGACTAATGGCAAATACAGCAGTTAGAAAGACAAAAGACTTTACACCGGGCAATTGCCCTGTTGTGTATTGCATGAACATTATTGGTGGTAAATGGAAACCAAGTATTATTCATATGATACGAACAAATAAAAACCGACATAGTTTGTTACTAAAAAACATCACCGAAATCAGTAAACAAACGCTAACCAATCAATTAAGAGAATTGGAAAGTGATGGTATCATAGAAAGAATTATTTACGCGGAAATTCCACCAAGAGTTGAATACAAAATTACACCTTATGGAAACACACTACTGCCAATCATTGATAGTATGTCTAAATGGGGGAAACAAAACATGTCACGCGACAAGAAATCCTATTGCGATGTAAAATAAAAAACGTTTATAATTAAAAAGATATTTATAACCATAGTGATTGGAACGATTGCCTACTATTTATTTGGGTAGCTTGTATTCGATTTTATTTTAGGAAACTATATCAATTTGAACACCACACAACTCACTGGCTTTAAAAAAACCGAAGAACAATTCAGTATGCCATTATTAATTGTTTCGTGCACAGCTTATGCATGTCTTTTAAGTTTTATACTCGTTTATCTATTAAACATCAAACATTAATAAAGGCTTTTATGATAGGTTCTACCGTTGGTATATTGGTAGCCATCATGACCGACTCCTATTGGTTTGCAACCAGTCATTTTTATTCGAATTACACGGTGATGTTTCTGGATATACTAGCGGCAAGCATTAGTGTTGGAGTTTTGGGATTGGTTATTGCACTAACTAATAAAAAATTGTCCTAGAAAATAATTCCGCTGCTAGTTGTTTCAGACCTATGATCAAAAATATCACTCACTGCCTAACACCTCGCCATTTTTTTCTTTTTACCAAGTGTTCCTTTATCTTTTACTTTATTAATATAAATGGCGGCATCTGGCACTTTACATGCTGTGCCATCGGTATTAACTTTTACAGCGCCAATTTTTTTAGAAGCATTCATCGCTGCATCTGTTAAAGCTGGCGCAAAACATCCTGCTGCAATCACAAAACCATTCATGTTTGAGCGTACCCTGTCGCTAACACTATGAATTTCTTTTTCAACCCGTGCGATTAATTTTTTTAATGCAGAAATATCTAATTCATTATCTGGCTTAATTGACATCACGCTTGATAACGTTGCCCAACCAGCAGTTGCAACATGTTCTGTTTTAGAATCAATCCACTCTAATGCTAACTCATATCCATAATGACTTTCTGCTGCAATCCATGGCACGGTATATTCACTAATATTAGTTGACACTGCTTGTTTTACCCAAAGCGATAAATCTTTTTTGGTCATTTTATCTTCATCAGCAATCAATCCTGCTAAATACATAGCATCAGCATTGCCAGTAGCATAAAGATCTTTAGCCAGCTGATAATCTTTCTTCACTTTTTTTTGAATCACTTTTAGGTATTCAATCTTCACGCCGAAAAACGGTTCTTTAATGCCGTGTTTCAAAAATATGTTTTTCACAGCTGCATTTCCCTTGGCTTCTAATTCAGCCATAATTTCTTTTACTGTCATTGTTCAGATAGTTTATACACATAAAACTAAGAAATTTATTTTTAAATTAGGCTATTCTTAATTTAAACATCTATTGAAACCACCAGTCGATAAACTCTCTCTTTTAGAAAAATTTCCTAGTAAAGGCGGTTGAACATTTACTCGCATTCCCGAAATGCCGCAGGATAAAAAAGCCCATTTTGGTTGGGTAAAAGTACGAGGAACCATCGATGGTTATGAAATTAGAAAATACCATTTAATGCCCATGGGAAATGGAACTTTGTTTTTACCAGTAAAAGCTGAAATTAGAAAACATACCAAGAAAAAAGAAGGCGCTTATGTACATGTGATTTTGTATCCTGATAACGAACCTTTAAAAATTCCAGATGAAATGCTAATGTGCTTGCAAGATGAACCAGATGCATTGCGTTTTTTTAATTCCATCTCCGAAAGCGAACAGAAATTTTACATTCAATGGATTTACTCAGCCAGATAAAGTAGCCAACATTAAATTATTACTCAAACTTTGTAGTTGAATGACTTTAGCTAATGTTATTAAAAAATGGAAGAAAAAAACCTCGAAAATTTTAACTTCCGAGGTTTAATTTAATGGTATTTTACAATCTAACCCGTGTCAACTTTTTTCAGGCCTAGACGTACACTTTAAAATTAAAACTTCGTAATCAAGAACTCTGTTCTACGATTGGCTTGATGCTCGTCTTCTGAGCAGGATGAAACAACTTTACCTTCGCAAGCACAACCATTGATGAGTTTGCTTTCGCCATAACCTTTGCCAACAATTCTGTTTTTAGCAACGCCCTTTGATACAATGTATGCTGCTGATGATTTAGCACGCTTGTCAGATAAAGATAAATTGTAAGCTTTTGATGAACGACAATCCGTATGTGAACCAAGCTCAATGGTCATCGTTGGGTTTTCTTGCATCACTTTAACGATCTTGTCAAGTTCTTTTGCGGCATCAGCACGGATGTTCCATTTTGCTAAGTCAAAATAAATAGGATTGATTTGGATGATCTTTGCAATGTCTGCACCAATCTCTAATTTTTGCATCGTTTCTTTTAAGTCGATAACAGTGTTCACGTCTAAGGTAATCTCATAGTTTTTCTCTACCGTGATGTATCCTTCTTTTTCATACTTGATGGAGAACTGTAATTTATCTCCAGTTTTTTTTCCTTTAATAATGTCCGTAAAAGTTCCTGTAGCATCTGTGGCGTATGTTTTTGGTAAGTTAGTAGCCTTATCAGTAAAGGTGGTTTTAACGCCATCTATTGGTGATGCGGTTTTAGCATCGCTTACATTACAAATTAACTTGTACTTAGGGAACAAGCCAATATCTTTTCTGTTATCGCCAACTACTAGTTTGCCAACTGGTACTAAACGATCGTAATATTTTACACGCTCTTTAGCACCAACAAAATATTCTTTGCTTGGATCGTTGATAGTGAACATGTATTCGGCTTTGTTGTTGGTTTTTACCGAGTCTATTACTAATTTATTATTGTCTAATAAATACACCCAGGCGTTATTGATGATTTCCTTGTTACTTTCATCAAACACAATACCGCTCAACGTAACACCCATCAATGGTTCTCTAGAACGGAAGAAATAAATATCATCTTTTCCTTTTCCGCCTGTTCTATTAGAAGAGAAGTAACCTGTTTTTAAGTCTTCGTTTAATGCAAAACCAAAATCATCAAAGTTGGAGTTGATGGGATAACCTAAACTTTGTGGTTCAAAATAGGCATCCATGGCTGGAACCGTAAAGTATAAATCCAAACCTCCTAAACCCGCTCTTCCATCCGTTGAGAAAAATAACGTTCCATCTTCGTGCACGTATGGGAACATTTCTCTTCCTTCAGTATTAATAGCCTGTCCTAAGTTCTCTGGTTTTTGCCATTGTCCATTGACGTTTTCTGATAGGTATAAATCAGTTTGTCCGTAACCTCCTGGCATATCCGATACGAAATACATACGCTTCCCATCTTTGGTAACCGTTGCGTGTCCAACAGAGTAATCATTGGAGTTAAACGGAAAGTTTTCTGGTTTAGATAATTTGCCTTCGGCGTCTTTCGTTAAGATGTAGAGTTTTAAATTAATTACGTTTACGGCTACCCCTTTTATCTTTTTAACGATGATATTACTCTTAGTTAAGTAAACCGTTTTTTCATCGGCTGATAAAGAAGCGGGGCCATCATGGTAAGTACTAGAAATTGTTTTTGCCATAGGAACAGTCGATTCAAACTTTAAAGAATCTTTTTTGTTGGACGTGTACATGTCGATAAAGTAGCTATCGTCCCATGCAAAGGTTTTGTTTCTGGCAGCGGTGTTTCTTCTGTTGGAAGCAAATAACACCGCTTGGTTTTTATTGAAGAACACAGGTGAGAATTCTGCATTCTCTGTATTAATCGCTTCCACGTTGGTGACTTTATAAGCCGCTGAATCTTCTTTTAATTGCTTAACGTAGTTCTTGTTTTTAGAGTGGTTCTTTGTGATCAGATTGTCTTTACGTTTTTGTTCGATTAAGTTTAGTGCGTTTTCTGCTTCGGTATATTTTTGATTGTACTTTAAGCATTGTAAATAGTTAATCAAATCTGCTTCGGTAGTGGTGGCTGCAAATTTGGCTTGTAAGTTTTTATAGGCTTCTTCTGCTTTTATAAAGTCATAGATCTTAAAATATGAAGTCGCTAAGCGACGCATGTTTTCTTCGGTGGGCGTATCTGTTTTTACTAAGCTCTTATAATAATCAACAGCGGCTAAATAAGACAATTCATTATACAATTGGTCTGCCTTCTTCTGAAACAAAGATTGTCCTTTGATGGTAGTGGTAAATAAGGCTAGGGTTAGTAATAATAGTAGTTGCTTCATAAAAGATAGTTTCTTGTTCATTGTTATTGGTTGTTTGATCTTGTTGTTTCAACACAGAGACTGAGAGTTTAAGAGGTTTTTGGCTTTGCTCTTATAACTTATAACTCTTCTCTCATAACTCTAAAAGTAGCGTGGCGATTTAAATCCTTTGGCTTTACTTCTTAAATCATAGCTAATCATAATTTCATGAGAGCCTACACTAAATTTTTGTAAAGAGGTTAATTGATAATCGTAAGCGTAGCCTATTCTTAAATTCTGACTAATGTTGTACATGATGTTTAAGCCAGTTGCTGCTTTATGACGGTACATCGCTCCTATCCATAATTTTTCATAAAACAAAAAGGATAAGTTTCCTTCAATAGATAAAGGCGCATTGTTTACATATTTCACAATAAAGGATGGGCGCATATTAATAGCAGGATTTAATTTAACAACAATGCCTCCAAAAGCATAGTAGTGATTCTCTTGTAAAGCGGATTGATCTGCTGCTAAATTAATTTTGTTCTTTACTAAGCGTGGGGTGGAGATTCCGATGTAATGTCTTTTTCCATAATAATATAAGCCTGCACCAACATTAAACAAATTCTTTTTGTATTGAAATCCTTCTAAATAAACTTCATCCGTATTATCGTTAATTCTTAAGTTAGAAAAGTCTTGTCTGAAAAAATCAACGCCTGCTTTTACACCAAATGCTAAACGGTTGTTTTTCTTATTCACTTTAACGCTATAGGCTAAATCTGCATACACGCCTGTGTTTTTAGTCACACCTAATTGGTCATTCAACACCGTTAAACCAATTCCAATGTTTTCTGTTTTTAATGGCGAGTGAATAGACAATACTTGCGTTTTAGGCGCGCCTTTTAAATTGGTCCACTGGTCACGCACCGTTCCTGTTATTTGCACTGCTTCCTGACTTCCTGCATAGGCTGGATTCAATAATATAGGATTAAAGAAATACATACTGTGCTGTGTTTCTTGTTGAGCTTTCAGCGTTCCTATGAGTAATAGTAACAGTGAGCTTAACGTTAAGGCTATTTGTTTTTTCATATGTAGATATTATTTTTTTTTAGTTGTCATATGGTTTAGCCAGTTTATCTTCATTTGTGTTTGTGTTTTAGCAAACATGGCTATTTCATATCTTCTTTTATTTATCTCCCGCAGATCTCAGAGATTTGCGCTGATTATATTTTTTTATCTGCGTTGTCTGCGTTATCTGCGGGAACTATGTTTTAATATTGCAATACTAATATCCCGTTATATGTTTCTGTTTTCTCGTCTCCGTAGTCTAAGATCACATAATAGGTTCCTGATGGTAATTTAGATTTTCCTACTTGATCGCCTGTGTTCGCAAATCCTTCGAACTCATTTAAGTAACCATTTTTTTGGTAAACCAAGTTACCCCAACGGTTAAAGATTTTTAACTTGTTGTCTGGGAAGTTCTCGATGTTCTTGATCATAAAACCATCATTCTTACCATCACCATTTGGTGTAAATATCTCTGGCACTTCTGTAATACATTCTTGTGCATCTATCGCTCCTATCGTTCTGTTGACACAGCCGTTTACATCTGTAGCAGTTACAGTGTAGCTTCCTGCTGTTGCTTGAGTTAATGGGTTCACATTTAAGTTTGGTCCCGTTGCTGTGTTTGAGCCGTTTGTCCAGTTGTATGTGTATGTGCTGTTTGGTCCTGCTACATCTAATTGCGCAGCTGTATTCACACAAGCTGATGTAATTGAGTTAACTAAAGCTACGGTTGGTAGGGCGTTTACGGTTAGTGTATTTGCTGCCGTGTTAGTACAAGTGCCTATACCTGCTATCACATTTACGGTATAAGTTCCTGCTGCACTCGTGATAGTGGATGGTACCGTTAATGGATTGGTATTCGTAACGGCTTGTCCGTTAATGTTCCAATCATAAGTCACTCCCGTTTGTGGGGTGTTGATGCTGATGGTGCCGTTTTCATTCTGACAGATAGATAAATCACTTAAATCAAAATTGGCGTTTGGTGTATCTATTATATCTAAAGTCGTGGTTGCTTGTAACGACACACAGCCATTTGCATCCGTTGCTACTACTGTATAGGTATACGTTCCAGTTGTTAATCCGCTTGCTGGGAACGTGATGCTTCCTTGATTTTGGTTCGTGTTATCTACTCCATTACCTAATGTCCAAGTATAATTTGTAATAGCAGTTGTGCCTGTAGTTGCAGCATTTAAATTAACCGTACCATTTGTACAGGTTGTGTTTGGATTAGCACTTACTGTGATGTTAGGTAATTGGTTAACTGTTATATCTGCTGTTGTTATAGTAGATGTACAACCTGTTACCGTATTAGTACCTGTTACTGTATATGTTGTGTTGGTTGTTGGCGATACACTTGTTGTATTTGTAGTAGCTCCTGTTGGTTGCCAGTTATAGGTATCTGCTCCTGTGGCTGATAGTGTAGTTGCTACTCCTGCACAAGTGGTTGCATTAGATGTCGCTAATATTGGTAAAGCATTTACATCAATCGTGATGGTTTGGGTAGTACTTGCACAGTTGGATGATTCTCCTACTATGGTGTAAGTTGTTTGTACTGTTGGTGTTAATACAATGGTACCTGTTGTAGTTTGACTTGGGTTCGTTACTGTATAATTAGTAGCGCCAGTAAACGTTAAGGTCGTTGTATTGCCTTCGCAGATTGTAATAGCTGATGCTGATACGTTCACCGTTGGTGTTGGCGTGACATTCACCGTTACGTTCGTAATGTTTGAACAACCTGTTAAGGTATTGGTTCCTGACACACTATAAGTCGTTGTTGTTGATGGGCTAACCGTTATTGTCGTAGCCGTCTCTAACGTACTCCATGTATACGTGTCTGCTCCAGTAATTGATAAGGTTGTGGTTTGATTGGAACAGATGGTTGTATTACTTGCAGTTGCGTTTAAGGTTGGTACATTAGCATCTGCCGTAATCGTTACCGTTTCTGTTGCTGATACACATCCACTAACTGTATTAGTCACTTGTACTGTAAATACACCGCTACCATTAGCTACCGGATTATTAATCGTTGTATTGTTTAAGCTTCCTGTTGCTGGTGCTGTCCATACATAATTTACATCTGGATCTGCACTACTCGTTGCTAATAAAGTGGTTGTTGGATTAGCGCAAGTTGTGGTTAAACTACTTGGTGTTAAAGTCATCGTTGGAATTACTGTATTGGTTGCAACGTTTACGGTGCCTGTTCCTATACATCCATTGATATTATCGGTGATAGTTACGGTATAAGTTCCTCCTACATTTACTCCTGGGTTTGCGGTTGTTCCATTAGTAATTGTTCCTGGTCCAGACCATGCATAACCATAATTAGTACCTGTTGGTGTTGCCGATACTGTTATGTTTGTTGTTGAACAGGTAATCGTATTTGAACTGTTTGCCGCTGTTACTGGGTTATTTGTATTGGTTGGTACAACTACATTAAATACAGACTGACAGTTAGATATGGTGTTTGTAATTGTGACACTATACGTTCCTGCAACTGTTGCTGTGGTACTTGCTGTATTATTTGTGCCTGCTATTCCTGGGCCTGTCCAAGTATAAGATACTGGATCTGTATTACTTAAAGTTACTCCTATAGCGACTACACTATTTGTACACGTAATAGAGTTTGTTATAGCGTTTACGGTTGCTTGCGGTACATCGGTTGATGAACTCACAGCGACAGTAGATGTACTTGTACATCCTGATGTTGGATGTGTTACCACCAAGGTATAAGTGCCTGGTGCACCCGCCGTTGTTGTAAACGTTGTTGGACTAGTTACTCCTCCTAACCAATTAGCTGTTGATCCTAATGGTGTTCCTGCTCCTGTTAAAGTAACTGAACTTACACCACACACTAAAGTTTGTGTCGATCCTGCATTGGCTGTTGGTATTACTGTATTATTAGTTACTGTTGCTACTGCTGTATTTGTACAGCCGTTGGTGGTACTTGTTGTTACTAATGTATAGCTTCCTGTTATAGTAGCCGTCGCGTTCGCTAAGTTTGTTGCTCCTGATAATCCTGCTCCAGACCAAGAATAAGTAACTCCTGATGCTGGTCCTCCTACTAATGTTGTAGAAGTATTTGCACAGGTTAACGTTCCGCCTGCTGCCGACGCTGATGGGGCTGTTGTGTTTTGGGATACTGCTACACTTCCTGTTGTTTGACAACCGTTTGT
This sequence comes from uncultured Bacteroidota bacterium, assembly GCA_903893815.1. Lineage (GTDB taxonomy): Bacteria > Bacteroidota > Bacteroidia > B-17B0 > Aurantibacillaceae > UBA4416. The sequence continues at coordinate 134,924 of CAITNS010000043.1, read as the reverse complement.
TGTATTAGTTACAGTATAATTATACGTTCCTCCTACATTAATCGTTGGTGTTGATGTGGTGCCTCCTGCTGTGATACCTGCTCCTGTCCAATTGTAACTTACTGGGCTTGTTGTCGTCGTTGCGCTCGCATTAACTGATGTTAAGGTACAATTTAATACACCACTAGTAGCTGTTGATACAGATGGCGTAATTGTATTTTGTGTAATAGTGGTGTTAGCTGTTGCGGTACAACCGTTAGCTGCTGTTACGGTTAAGTTATAAGTTCCAGGTAAATTAACCGTTGGTATTGCTGTTGCTCCTCCTGCTGTAATGCCTGGGCCTGACCAATTATACGTTCCTCCACCTGTTCCTGTTAAGTTAGCTGTTAATGTTGTACAGTTTAATGTGCTAGTATTTGAAGCGTTAGCTGTTGGTGCTGTTGTGTTTTGTGTGATGGTTGTATTTGCTGTTGCTGAACAACCATTGGCTGCCGTTACTGTTACGTTATAAGTTCCTGGTAAGTTTACGGTTGGTGTTGCTGTTGTGCTACCTGATGTTATTCCTACTCCTGACCAGGAATAAGTTCCACCGCCTGTTCCTGTTAAAACTGCTGCCGTTGTAGTACATGTTAGGGTACTTGTATTTGATGCGCCTGCTGTCGGTGCAGTTGTGTTTTGCGTAATAGCAGTACTTGCTGTTGCTGTACATCCATTCGCTGCAGTAACCGTTACGTTATAAGTTCCTGGTAAGTTTACGGTTGGTGTTGCTGTTGTGCTACCTGATGTTATACCTGCTCCTGACCACAAATAGGTTCCACCGCCTGTTCCTGTTAAAACTGCTGCCGTTGTAGTACATGTTAGGGTGCTCGTATTCGATGCGCCTGCTGTTGGCGCAGTTATGTTTTGCGTAATAGCAGTACTTGCTGTTGCTGTACATCCATTAGAAGCAGTAACCGTTACGTTATAAGTTCCTGGTAAATTTACGATTGGGTTTGCTGCGGTACTACCTGATGTGATTCCTGTTCCTGACCAGGAATAAGTTCCGCCACCTGTGCCAGTTAATTGCGCTGTCGTTGTGGTACATGTTAAAGTACTTGTATTTGATGCGTCTGCTGTCGGTGCAGTTGTGTTTTGCGTAATAGCAGTACTTGCTGTTGCTGTACATCCGTTAGGTGCCGTTACTGTTACGTTATAAGTTCCTGGTAAATTTACGGTTGGGCTTGCTGTTGTGCTACCTGATGTTATCCCTGCTCCTGACCACACATAAGTGCCGCCTCCCGAAGCGTTAAGCGATAAAGAAGGAGAACTACAAGTTAATGTTGAAGAAGAAGAAGATATTGAAACCGTAGGCAAAGAATTTACAACTATTGTCGTTGTAGCAGTATTACTACTTATACAACCAGCTGCACTAGTTCCTGTTAAACTATAAGTAGTTGTTACAGTTGGGTTAACAGTAAAAGGGAAAGATGTTAATGTTTCTGTTGCACTTGCTAATGTATAAGATGAAGCTGATTGTGGGATTGCTGTTGGTGTTATTACGGAACTATTTCCAATACACAACGTAGGACTACTTACAGATAAAATTGAAACTGTGGGTGTACATGGTCCAATAAAAATGTTAGGACAATTACCCGAATACTCTGGAACTAATGAAGGTGGTGTGTATAATGTATTTGTACTTAAAGTACGTGTAACATTTGAACCACTTGATGTGGGAAGTGTTCCGAAATAAGTGACATTAATACTAGTAGCAGGTGAAGCACCATCACTAAAAATATTAAAATTACCAGCAGTTAAAAACTGGCAATCTCTTGCCGTAATATTACAAGCGTTGCCAAATCCACTTGCACCGTATATATCCCTACCTGCTCCGCCTGGTGAATTATTTTGAAACACACAAGAATCAATTGTAGCATTAATAGTTTTATTTGTAGAAAAACTACCAGTTGCAAAATAGCGAGCAGAAATAGCGCCACCTCTTAAGGTCCCATTTGCTTGAAAATTATTTTTAAAGTAGCATCTTGAAAACCAAACATTTCCTGCACTAATATAAACACCACCGCCATAAATATTTGTTGATACCTGACCTGCAGAATTAGCATCAATAACACAATCATACATCTTTAAATCCCCATTAATAACAGAAATACCGCCACCTTGAGATGCAATATTTTTTGAAATTAACGTTCTCTTAACTGTCACTAATGTTGTATTATCACCTTCTATTCTTAATCCACCACCATCAAATGATCCAACCTTGTAATTATTCCCTAAAAGATAATCAGTAATTAATAAGTTGATGTTTTGTCCAAACGCTTCAACTCCACCAGTATATGCTGTTCCTGCTGTATTACAAAAACTTCCGCCGCCTGTAATTGTAGCAGTTGTTCTAGCTAAAACAGAAATTGCAGGATTTCCGCCTGATTGGCCATTTAATATTGCTTGTATATTTTCTATTAATACTCCTGTAATTGGAGTTGCCCCTCCGCCAATTGTAATTGCTTGACCACTATGACCAGGCGCTTGAGTACCTTGATTGCTATAACGAGTTACCTTTAGATCCTTAATAGTTACATTGTTTGCATTAATATATAAAAAATAATCGGAGGTGGGTCCAGCAAATAAATGATCAAAAACTGTTGCATTATAGCCTGCTCCAAATATTTTTAGTCCATTCAATGTAATATTTATATTTGCTTCATTGTAGGAACCTGCATCAATATATATTGTATCGCCTAAAGCAGCAACACTAATTGCGTCTAATAACAATGATTTTGGAGTAGCAGTTGTTGTACCATTATTACCAGCGGCACCAATTGCAGAAGTGTAAATATCTCCAGTTGTTGAATTATCGTTCACATAAACTTTTTTTGCTAGTACGCCAGATATACTAAAAACAATGGCAAAAAACGATAGAAAATACTTATTCATAATATTATGTAATTATATTTCTAAAAATATGAAATTAAACATCAACCTTATGTTAAATTTTGATATTTATGGAAAAAAAATAGGAAGTCTGATTAAATTAAAAACTGTAGTAAATTATCATTTTTATTAAGATACTCGAACTGAAAACCTGACTTTAAAAGGTTGTTTTTTAGTAGCTCTAAATCTTGTGATTCCTTAATCTCCAATCCAACCAATGCTGGTCCATTTTCTCTATTGTTTTTCTTCATATACTCAAAATGAATAATATCATCATTTGGCCCCAAAACATTTCCCACAAATTCTTTTAAAGCGCCCGCTCTTTGGGGGAATCTGATAACAAAGAAGTGTTTAAGCCCTTCAAACAACAAAGAACGTTCTCTAATTTCTTCTGTGCGCATAATATCATTATTACTGCCACTTACAACACACACCACATTTTTACCGTTTAATTCATCTTTTAAATAATGTAAAGATGCTACAGTTAATGCTCCTGCAGGCTCAACCACAATGGCTTGTTGATTATACAGGTTTAATATTGTTGTACATACTTTACCTTCAGGAACTAAAACAACCTTACTTAATTTTTGCTTACATATCTCAAAAGTTATATCACCAACCTTTTTTACAGCAGCGCCATCAACAAACTTGTCAATTTCTTTCAATTCTGTATTATAACCATTTGCAATAGAAGTTTTCATGGATGGAGCTCCTTCAGGTTCAACACCAATAATTTTGATATTAGGTTTGGTTCGTGACAGATAGCTAACACAGCCAGCTGCTAATCCTCCACCACCAATTGGAACTAAAATATAATCAATTTCAAAATCAGCGTCTTCCACTATTTCTTTCGCAACCGTTCCTTGCCCAGCTATTACTTTTTCATCATCAAAAGGATGCACAAAAGCAGCGCTTTTTGAAGTACAAAATTCTACAGCTGCCTTATAAGCATCGTCAAAAGTGTCACCTACTAAAACAACATTAATATGCTCCTTGCCAAATAATTTTACTTGGTTGATTTTTTGTGAAGGAGTGGTTGCAGGCATAAATATTGTACCCTTAATATTTAATTTGCGACATGAATAAGCCACGCCTTGTGCATGATTACCAGCGCTTGCGCAAACAACGCCATTTTGTTTTTCAAAATCAGATAAAGAACTAATTTTATTATAGGCTCCTCTAATTTTATAAGAACGAACAACTTGTAGGTCTTCTCGTTTTAAATAAACGTTACAACCAAATTCCTCACTTAATTGCAAATTATATTGCAAAGGTGTATGCATTGATACGCCTTGCAAATTTTGAGCAGCTTTAATTATGTTATCTAATGATACCATGTTGTCTTTTTTATAATCTATTACCCTATCTTTTTCATTTCAGTCATGGATTCTCTTAACCATTTACCTACTTCTTCAATAGGATGATTTCGGATACTTTGATTCACAGAAATCAATAATTTATTATCAACCGCATTGGAAGTTGCAAAAGACTTTCCAATAACATTAGAATCCACAGTTTTCATAAAGTCCTTTAATAAAGGTTTGCATGCATGATCAAATAAATAGCAACCATATTCTGCCGTATCAGAAATAATTCGATTCATTTCATATAACTTTTTACGTGCTACAGTATTAGCTATTAATGGCAATTCATGTAGTGATTCATAGTAGGCAGATTCTTCAATAATACCTGATTCAGTCATGGTTTCAAAAGCTAATTCAACGCCTGCTTTCACCATTGCAATCATCAAAACACCATTATCAAAATATTCTTGTTCAGAAATTGAATCGTTAGTTGCGGGAGTTTTTTCAAAAATAGTTTCAGCAGTTGCAGCTCTCCAAGTCAATAAATTAATATCATCATTAGCCCAATCAGCCATCATGTTTTTTGAAAATTCTCCTGAAAGAATATCGTCCATATGTTTTTGAAATAATGGGCGCATAATGTTCTTTAATTCTTCTGCTAATTCATACGCTTTTATTTTTGACGGGTTCGATAAACGATCCATCATATTTGTAATTCCCCCATGTTTCAAGGCTTCAGTAATAGTTTCCCAACCATATTGAACTAATTTTGAAGCGTATTCTGGTTCAATTCCCTTTTCAACCATTTTATCAAAACATAAAATTGAACCTGTTTGAAGCATTCCACAAAGTATAGTTTGTTCGCCCATTAAATCTGATTTTACTTCTGCAACAAATGAAGAATTTAAAACCCCCGCTTTATGACCACCAGTTGCTACAGCATAAGCTTTTGCTTGAATAAAACCTTGCGCATTAGGATCATTTTCCGGATGAACTGCTATAAGAGTTGGCACACCAAATCCTCTTTTAAACTCTTCGCGAACTTCAGAACCCGGGCATTTTGGAGCGCACATAATTACAGTGATATCTTTTCGAATTTGCATTCCTTCTTCTACAATATTAAAGCCATGAGAATACGATAAGGTAGAACCTTTTTTCATTAAAGGCATGATTACTTTTACAACAGATGTGTGTTGTTTATCTGGTGTTAGGTTGCAAACTAAATCAGCTGTAGGAATTAATTCTTCATAAGTTCCTACTTTAAAACCATTATCAAAAGCATTTGTATAAGAAACTCTTTTTTGTTGAATGGCTTCGGCGCGAAGTGCATAAGAAATATCTAAACCAGAGTCACGCATGTTTAAACCCTGATTTAAACCTTGAGCGCCACAGCCAACAATCACAATTTTTTTTTCTTTAAGCGCAGCAATTCCGTCAGCAAATTCGGATTGATCCATAAATTCGCAAACACCTAATTGTTCTAACTGCAATCTAAGTGGTAGCGTGTTGAAATAGTTTTTCATATGTAGATATTTATTTTTTTAATTGTCATATGGTATACGCCATGTATCTTCATTTGTGTTTGTGCGTTCAGGCACATGGCTATTTCATATGTTTATTTTATTATTTTTAATTGTCATATGCGATAACCATGTTATATCTATTAATACTATCACTAACGGCAACATGGTTATTTCATATTTTTTTATTTACTAAAATGTTTAATTACTGTTTTACTGTTATTTTCTACTTCTTTTAAAAACGTATTTAATGTTTTCATTGGCTTGGTAATCGCTACTCTTCCACTTCTTACAAACTCTAAAATCCCAAATTTTTCTAAATCATTAAATAAATGTAGAATTTCTCTTTCATCTCCAGTTTTTTCTATCACAATATATTCAGGAGCAATGCTTAATATTTTTGCATGATTTTCATTTACAATACGTGTAAATAATTCATTTTCTTTTAAGGCCTCTGCAGATACTTTGTAAAGTGCTATTTCTCGGGATAAAATGTCATTATTAATATGATAAAATGCTTTTAAAACTTCCACTTGTTTTTCTATTTGACCAACTAATTTTTCTACTTGCTCTTGCGAAACAGTTATTACAATAGTGTAGCGATAAATTCCTTTCACTTCACTTTCGCTGGCAGTGATGCTTTCAATGTTTATATGTCGGCGAGTAAAAATAATTGTTACCCGATTTAGTAATCCTATTTTATCTTCTGTAAAAACAGACAGTGTATATGTATTATCCATTTTATTTATTTTTATTCTAATATTATTTCCGCTACACTTGCGCCAGTTTTAATCATAGGGAAAACGTTTTCTTCGTTTTCAACTACTACTTCTAGTAGATATGCTTCTTTGGACGCATACATTTCCTCAAGTGCTGCTTGTAAATCTTTACGTTCTGTTATCTTTCTTCCTTTAATTCCATAACCATAACCAATAGCAATAAAGTCTGGATTTTTCATTTCAGTAAAAGAATAACGTCTGTCAAAAAATAATTGCTGCCACTGGCGAACCATTCCTAAAAAATTATTATTAAGTACAATTATTTTAACAGCAATATCACTTTGCATAATTGTTCCTAATTCTTGTATTGTCATTTGAAAACCGCCATCACCTAAAACAGCAACCACCTGTGTATTTGGCAAAGCTACTTTGGCTCCAATAGCAGCCGGCAAGCCAAATCCCATAGTTCCTAAACCACCAGAGGTTACAAAGTAATTTGGAATGTTAGGCGTATAGTAGCGAGACGTTATCATTTGATGTTGACCAACATCCGTTACAACGATAGCATTCCCTTCACTTAACTTATGAAATTTATCAATGACTTCAGCCATGCGTAATTTTTCAGTTTGTGGGTCAATAGCGTCTTTTATAACTTTTTCAAATTCTATTTTTGTGCAATCTTCAAAACGCTTCAACCATTCAGTATGTTTTTGTGTTTTCACTTTAGGAAGCAATAACTCTAATGCTTCTTTAGCATCACCTAAAACTGCCACATCAGCGTGTATTATTTTATTTACTTCGGAAGGGTCAATTTCAAAATGAATAACCTTAGCTTGTTTAGCATACTTATTTACGTTGCCAGTTACTCTGTCATCAAAACGCATTCCAATAGCAATTAAAAGATCACATTCATTTGTCAATAAATTTGGTCCATAATTTCCATGCATTCCTAAATAACCAACATATAAAGGATGTTTAGGAGGAAAGGCTGATAAACCAAGTAAGGTTGACGCCACCGGAATATCTGCTTTTTCTGCAAAAGCTAATAATTGCTTTTCGGCTCCTGAAAGCAAAACACCATGGCCGCATAAAATATAAGGTCGCTGAGCGTTATTAATTAATTCAGCAGCCTTTGAAATATCGTCATCTTTAACTTTTGGGCAAGGAAAATAGCTTCTTATACTTTCGCATTTTTGATATTTATAAGCGGTCTTTCCAAATTGCGCATCTTTTGTAATGTCAACCAACACAGGTCCCGGACGGCCAGAGCAGGCAATATAAAAAGCTTTTGCTAATGCGGGTGCTATGTCTTCTGCCTTGGTAACCTGTATGTTCCATTTAGTAACGGGCATTGATATACCTACTACATCAGTTTCTTGAAACGCATCAGTTCCCAATAAATGAGAATGCACCTGACCAGTGATACAAACCATTGGTGTGGAATCTATTTGAGCATCTGCAATACCAGTAATTAAATTTGTAGCGCCAGGCCCAGAGGTTGCCAACACAACACCTGTTTTCCCGGAAACTCTTGAATAGCCTTGAGCAGCATGCGTTGCGCCTTGCTCATGACGAACCAAATAATGATTTAATTGATCCATGTAATCATAAAGTGCATCGTAAACGGGCATGATGGCGCCTCCGGGATAACCAAATATATCGGTTACTTGTTCATCAAGTAAAGCTAATATAACGGCTTCGGCACCTGTTACTTCTGTATTATATTTTTTATGTGTGTTCATTTTCATTTTTCTTAATTCTCTGTTGTTTACATTTCGACTGCGCTCAATGAAACAACCTATTTTTCTCAAAAATAATTAAAGGGTAATAACTACAAATCTGTTAAGCAGCCTAAACTTGCTGAGCTTACTTGTTTAGTGTATTTATAAAGAACCCCAAATTTTACTTTTAATTCAGGTTGTTGCCATTGTTTTTTTCTTTCGGATAATTCCTTTTCTGATAACTGAATGTCGATTTTATTATTTACTGCATCAATTGTAATCACATCACCATCTTTTACTAAAGCTATTGGTCCACCATCAAAAGCTTCCGGACTTACATGCCCAACAACAAAACCATGTGTGCCTCCAGAAAAGCGACCATCTGTTATTAAGGCAACGCTATTACCTAATCCTGCTCCAATTAAAGCGGAGGTAGGTTTTAACATTTCGGGCATTCCTGGTCCACCTTTTGGTCCTTCGTTTCTAATAACAATTACTTGACCTGGTTTCACTTTTCCTTCACGAATTCCTTTTATACATTCAAATTCATTTTCAAAAACAATAGCCGAACCAGTAAATAGTTCTCCTTCATTGCCAGTTATTTTAGCTACAGACCCTTCAGGCGCAAGGTTTCCAAACAAAATTCTTAAATGACCTGTTGTTTTTAAAGGATTTTCAATTGGTAATATCACATCTTGTTCTAATGGCAACGCAACAACTTTATCTAAATTTTCTTTAATTGTTTTTCCAGTTACGGTTAGGCAATCACCGTGCAATAATCCTTTTTCTAAAAGATATTTCATAACTGCAGGTACACCTCCAATTGCAAAAACATCTTCCATTAAATACTTCCCACTTGGCTTAAGATTTGCTAAAACTGGTGTGCGTTCATTAATACGTGTTATATCATCCAATGTAAAATCTATATTAGCTGTTTTAGCCATTGCTAGTAAATGCAATACGGCATTGGTAGATCCGCCTAAAGCTACAACTAAAGTAAATGCGTTTTCAAACGAAAGTTTTGTTAATATATCGGATGGTTTAATATTTTTTTCAAGTAATACTTTTAAAAATTCACCAGCTTTTAAACATTCCTCTTTTTTATCATCGCTTAATGCCGGATTAGAAGAACTATAAGGTAAACTTAAACCTAATGCTTCGGTAGCTGACGACATGGTATTTGCTGTGTACATTCCTCCGCAAGCTCCAGCGCCAGGACAAGCGTTTTTTATAACTCCTTTAAAATCTTCATCACTTATTGTGCCCGCATATTTTTCGCCTAAGGCTTCAAATGCAGAAACAATGTTTAGTTTTTTTCCTTTATAATTTCCAGAAGCAATAGTTCCGCCATATACCATAATTGACGGACGATTTACTCTTATCATTGCCATTACCACTCCAGGCATATTTTTATCGCATCCTGCAATTGTTATTAACCCATCATAATAATGAGCAGCAGTAACAGCTTCAACTGAATCAGCAATAATTTCACGAGACACTAATGAATACCTCATGCCTTCAGTTCCGTTTGTAATACCGTCGCTTATACCGATTGTATTAAATTGCAGCCCAACCATTCCGTTTTTACGAACGCCATCTTTTACAAAAATCGACAATCCGTTTAAGTGCATATTGCAAGTATTCCCTTCATACCAAGTTGAAGCAATACCAACTTGTGGTTTTTTCATATCTTCTTCCGTTAAGCCTATGCCATAAAGCATTGCTTGAGAGGCTGGTTGAGACTCATCTTGAGTAACTGTTTTACTATAGCGATTTAATTCCATGATTTATATTTTATACTAATGAGAAATTTCCGTATTCGTTAAAAGCAACACGACGCGCATATTTAGCTTGAAGAACTGCGCCCATGGAGTCTTCCCAATTTAATTTAAATGGTACTTTATCCAATGAAGCTATACCTGCTACTTCTGCAGCAGTTCCGGTAAAGAAAGCACTATCAGCTCCTTTAACTTCTTCAGGCGTAAAATATTTTTCGACTAGTTTAAACCCTAATTCATCACACAATTCAAACATCGTAGCACGAGTGATGCCAGGCAATATATTTCCTAATGGAGATGTATATAATACTTCATCTTTTTCGAAAAAGAAATTCGCCCCTGGTCCTTCTGCAACATTCCCATTTGCATCTAACAATAAAGCTTCGTCAAATCCTTTTTGTTTAGCCTCAGTAGTTGCTAAAATGGAATTAACGTAATGTCCTGTTACTTTTGCATCAACATGACAGGATTTAGGATTAGGGCGTTCATAAGAAGATATGGTAACATCCAATAATTTATCTCCCAAATATTTTCCCCATTCCCAAGCACATAACATCACATGTACCTCGTCTGTTGGTGTTAAAGACATATTTGCTCCTGCAAAAATAAGGGGACGGATATACGCATTACTTAAATTATTTTTTTCTAATAATTGATAGGTTAATTGAGTAAAGTCTTCAGCTGTATAATTTACTTTCAAATACATTTTTTCAGCAGAATACAATAAACGTTTATAGTGCTCATCTGATTTAAAAACTCTAGTTCCATCAGGCGTCGCATATGAACGTATGCCTTCAAAAACTCCGCTTCCATAATGCATCACTTGCACATATGGACTAACCATTAAATCTTTTGCTTTTACCCATTCTCCATTAAAGAAGACTACAGTGTTGTCGTTGTAATACATTTTCTATTGTTTTTGGTATTATTTAAATTACTAATGTTTTTGGAATAAAAAAAGCCTTTCTCGTCAGAAAGGCTTAGTTGTTATCATAACAATACCTTTCCCTCACGAGATTGGAATGTTAATGATTATATGTGTTGTATTGTTTTTCATTTATTTTTCAACAAAAATAGTAAATAAACTAAGTTCCATATAAATAAAAACTATAATTTTAGTAAGTCTGTTCTAATTTAATGTTTCTTCCTGAATTTAAAAGCAGATCTTTAAAAACGAAACTTTGTATTTCAAATAGTTCACTTAAATTAAGTTTATATAAGTGAACTAAAGAATATTCTGTAGAACATTTTAAAATTCTTTTAATGACTTTTTTACGCAGTATTTCTTTTGAGTACGATTCCATTTATAGTATTAGTAGTTTTTGGATGTATTCTCTTTCATTTATTATTTCTTTGATAAAATATATACCCGAGGGAAATTCAATTGTTTCAATATTAATATCATTGAGCCCTGTATCATAAGTTTGTAAAGGAATCAATTTTACTTGCTGACCAATCGAATTATAAACTTCAATATGAATTAAAGATTGTTTTATTAATTTTAAACTCAGAATAGTATTACCTTGGGCTGGATTTGGATAAATCGAAATTTCAGGACTTGTATTTTCGCCGCAAGTGTGCTCGGTTGTTATCGCAAAAGACTGGTTTGTATTTCCACTAAAATCAATTTGAACCAAGCGATAATATACTAAACCATCGATTTTATTTTCGTCAACAAAACTATAATTATTGTATCGAGCAGAATTACCAACCCCTTTCACTGAGCCGATAATCTGAAAATTAACCCCGTCTATTGATCGCTCGATATAAAAAGCATTATTATTGCTTTCAGAAGCTGTTTGCCAAGTCAATAGAACACTATTTCCATTACAATTTGCATCGAATCGAGTCAAATTAACTGATAGTAAACAACCTGCGTCTACGGTTATGTTATCAGAAATAGTCCCACAATATGGAGTGTTAATAGTCCATTGAAAAATATTTGTCCCAGCTGTTAAACCTGTAACGTTAGTAACGTTGTTATTTGGATTTGAAAAAGTTCCAGTTCCGCTAATTACTGTCCATGTTCCTGTTCCAACAGCAGCTGATGCATTTAGCGTCGTACTACTCGTGCAAACAGATTTATCGATTCCAGCATCAGCAATTGCTACTCCAGAATTGGCGCTGATGTTATAATTACAAACATCACCGGCATTACCATCAATCATTAAATAGTACATATTACCAGGAACTAATGCAGTATTTGTTGTCAAGGTAAATGTAGAGTTCCAACTATTATCGGAATTTGCGCATGGCGTCATTCTTGTTAAAGAAGAGCCATTATAACTAAATATAGCAGTTTGAACGCCATTTAAACAAGAGCCCCCCAACGGAACATTAAAAACAAAAGAAGCGCTTGTTGCAGCAGCTTGAAATTTTAGCCATGAATTATTTTCAACAGTTCCCAAAAAATTCAAGCCAGAAGGGCAACTGCCTCCGGCTGTATTTAAATCAACTGGCATGTCTGCACCAAAATCTCCACTAGTAATACCACAGTAATTATTAAAATTACAAATAGTCGGTGCACCTAAAAATAAATCAGAAGCTGGGGAATTTCCCGAGCCACAGGTAGTAGGATTAACACATGATATTTGTGCTTGCCAGCCATCATAGGTGCTAGATCCATTTGATTTAAACCTGAAAGTTATACAAGAACCAGGTGATGTGAAAATTGCATCGCTCGCTTCTTTAAAATATGGCAACCGATCAGAATTAGCTGCATTACCAGTAACCTTATATAAAAGAGGAGATAAGACTGAATTGCCATCGTAAATAAATAATGTGTCACCTGGTTTTATTCTCTCAATTACAACATTGCTAAATGCTGAGAAATCAAATTTTAATAATTGACTTGACCCAGAGCAAAATGTAATCGTATAATCCTCATTATTAGCATAATCAGCTGTTCCCGCTCCACTATCTTCAAATTTTCCCGAACAAGTTGTAATAGTTTGTCCATTATTTGCTGACATATTATATGTTTGAGAAACCACAATGAGATGCGTGAAGTAAAAAAAAACAAAACATAGTATCTTAAAATTCATGGTTTTAATATTAATGTAACATCAAAATTATATTATCCTATTGCTACTTTTGTTTAAAATTTGATTACTTTTAGTAAGTCTGATTTAAATATGAAAAAAAATAGTAACGCTTTTATATTAATCAAAAGTTTAACCATGTCAGAAAAGAGGTATTTTAAAATATTTTCTGAGAGGCATACTATTGGCGAACGAAACAAATACATTGCCTTATTTGATGAATTAGATAAAGCAGAAGAAGAGGTTGATAAGGAATTGAAACTGAAATTGAAAAAGCTAGGGGTAAATCCAGAATTCATTTCGGCAGATAAAAATTATCTATTTCACTTAATTTTAAGAAGCCTAAATGTTTTTCATGATTCTAAAACCTATAATTTAGAAATTAAGCAGGCATTAATATCTATAGAAGTCTTATTTCATAAAGGGTTATACCATGAATCCATAAAGTTAATTGCAAAAGCAGAAGAACTAGCAAAAGAGTGCGAAAACTTTCAATTAATGATAGACATTTTAATATGGAAGAAAAAATGTTGTGGTTACTCGTTAGGATTAAAAAAAGCGGCTGAAGTAAACTCAGAAATAGATAAGTACATTTTGCTGCTAAATAATGTTAAGCGAATAACAGATTTATATTACGAGAGTAATTTAATTCAAGCAACAAATGAAAAACAATCACAGAAGGAAGTTTTAAAAAAACTAAATAGTATATTAAGTCAGCCAGAACTAAAATCAGAAAAACATGCACTTTCATTTTCAGCTAAAATATTTTACTACTTAATTTATTCTAACTACTACTATTCGCTGGATAACAAACAAAAGGAATATGACAACCTACAAAAATTGGTAGATCTTCTTAATCAATCGAAAACTTATGCGGTGGAAAACCCATTAGATTATGTGTCGATTTATAATCGCTTGCTTTCAATTAAAAAATTCTTCCCAAAATCTACATTTTTTGAAGACATCAAAGTATTAAATGAGTTTCCGAAAAAAATTAACATCAGAAAAGAAGTTGTTGCCGAAAGAGTATTTATCCATACCAATACTCACGAACTAGAATATTATTTAATTAATAATAATTTTCAAGAGGCATTAAATAAGATAAAAGAAATTGAAAAGGAAATATCAAAATTAAGTGTAGATATTGAACCATATCATATTATTTATTTTTACTACTTACATGCTATTACACTAATATATGTAGGTCAATTCCATAAGGCCTTAAAATTTATCAATAAAACATTAAATGAATTCGGATTTGGAGAAAGGCCACAGGTATATTTACGTATTGAAGTTTTAAATGTTATTACCCATTACGAATTAAAAAATTATGCGTTAGTTTCTTCTCTTTTAAAACAAATACTTAAAAAAAATACTTCAAAAAATATTTTAACGCCTTTCGAAGAACATATATTGAATGCGTTGTATAAAATAACAAACGCAAAACACTTAACGCCAAAAGAAGAAACCTCTATATTTCAGGCATTAGTGAATGCATTAAACAAAAATAAACCAACTAGTCTTTTATCTAGCAATTTACTAAATGAAAACTATGAAAAATGGTTAACCGCCAAGTTAAAGAGAAAGCTGGTCTATGAATTATATAAATAATCTATAAAACACTAAAATCATCTCCATCGAGCATCACTGGAAACACTTTTCTAAATTCTTCTAAGTAAATAAAAGACAAACTCACCGTTTCTGAAACATCTTCGTATGCTTTAGTTTCACTTACAATTTCTCCGCGAGGATTAATTATACAAGAATCACCGGAGTACGCAATCTCATTTCCATCCTGTCCAATTCTATTAACTCCAACAACATAGGCTTGATTTTCGATAGCTCTGGCAATTAATAACTGTTTCCAAGGATAAGATCTTACTTCAGGCCAATTAGCCACATAAATTAAAATATCATACCTACTATCTTTTCTATTTCTGCTCCACACAGGGAAACGTAAATCGTAACAAATTAAAGGGCAAATCTTCCAACCTTTATATTTAATCACTAGCTTTTCAGATCCTGCTGTATAATGCTCATCTTCTTTCCCCATTTGAAACAAATGGCGTTTATCATAAAACTGATAGCTTCCATCAGGCATTACCCAATATAAGCGATTATAAAACTTCTCTCCGTCTTTTACTGAAATACTTCCAACTAATACGCAATTTTTTTCTTTCGATTTCTGCTGCATCCATTGTAATCCTTTGCCGCCATGTTCCTCAGCAAATTCTTTAGGATTCATTGTAAAGCCTGTCGAAAACATTTCTGGTAACACAATAATATCAGTGTGCTCTTTTATCGCATCTACTTTTTCATCAAATTGCGCCAAATTTTTATCAATATGCTGCCAATATAAATTAGTTTGTATCGTTGTAATTATTAAATGATCCATGTTTAATTTTTTGACAATTGATTGTAAAGTTCTGCTACTGTATCAGCATGTTTAACTCGCTTTAATTTACATTTAAAAGAAATAATTTGCGATGCTACCGCTATACCTGCGCTTAAAATGCCAGCAAAAGCGGCAAGTGCTGCATCATTGGTACTAGAATTTGAGCCGCCAGCTAGAGCAGATGCGTATAAACCAATACCACCTATAATAGCTCCACTATAACCTATAGAATATTGCATCACTTTATATTTCTTAGAAGCGATAATATTTAGTTCTATATCCGTATTTTTCCAAAGGTCATTTTTTTCCAATGCCAATGAAAACACATTTCTATCAGAAAGGAGATGTCCTTGATACTTGTATGTACCTCTTCGTATAGAAGGTTTAATTTGATTAAAGTCTTGCGCAATGTATTTAGGATTTACAAAAACTACCGTTGGTACTTTTGCAACTTCTTTTACCACCTTAAATGAATCAATGGTACCATTAGCATATTTAATTTTTTGAACCTCATTTTTATTTATAATAAACAACGGTCCATCCAATAAATCGGCTCGCTTATACGAAATCTCTTTAATATTGACTTCTAAAATTTTAGCAGGAATAACAAGTCCTCTTCCTTTATAAATGCTGTCTTGGGCACTCAAACAAAACTGAATAACAAGAAATATAAATATAAAAGTTGCTTTCATTTTTTGAATGTTTTAATAAATGTAATTATAAAATATCAGTGTTATATAAAAGTGCCGCTTTACGAATATGTTTATTTTTTATGGATTTATAAATTTGAGCTGTAACTATAGATACTACACAAACACTAAAACCACTAATTAAAAAAGTTCTTAAAATCATCTTCTGTCTTGGATCATTATAACGATGCTGTCTGGCAAAATAAACGCCACCAACTGCTGAAACTGGCGCAATAATATTAAAGGCAATTTGTCCGTTTCGTTTACTATCTGCATCCACTAAAGCGCCATTCAATTCTTCTGAATTTAATTGAACGTCTCTTTTCATCATCATTTTATATGCTGCTTTGTGGCTTATATCGGTATTATTAACCGCAATGTGCTTTCCTTCCAATACAAATAAATTAAGTGGTGAGGTTGCTCCTGATGTTTTTTGTTTTAATTGAAATTTTGATTCTTCTTTGCCATTTTCATAAATAATTTTGGCAATCTGCTCGTTACTTATACTTCTAATGATTCCATCTGGATTATAAAAATTTTTATATGTCACTTCAGTCTTGGAAATTTCTAATACTCTTACTAAAAGAGTTTGAGACGTGTTGGTAAAAATAGTATCCTGCGCAAAAGCACTGATACTAATCACACACAGAAAAAATAATCTGAAATAATTATTGATTATAGAGATTAACAAACGCGCGTCTTTTTTTCTTTAAGTTTATATTTAAAGTTACAGCAGCAGCTGTACAAACCAAAGCAACTGCGCCTGTTGTAACTGGCAATGCTATCCATGAATCACCTCCTCCAAAAGTAATAGCAAAAACTGAAATTACACTTGCTGGAATAGTAAGCGCACCAAAAACAACCGCAACTGTTCTTGTAACATCTTGACCAGCTTTCAAACTTCTCATGCTTTTATGATATCCTATTAATGTTGTTTTTACTGATTCGTCAGGGTGTTTGTTGATTAGTACCTTTAATTTCGAATTTCTTCTAGTATCAGAATAAGATATTGTTGGTTTACCCTCAGATATCGGTACAGCATAAGTAACAGTGAATGGTTGGCTCGGAGTTTCAACAACTGTCGATTTTATTTCTTCTGTATAGCCATTTTTATAGATAATTTTTGTAAGATCATTTTTACTAACAATATACATTGGCCCATCTGGCATATCTACTTTTTTGTATTGTACTTCCGTTTGAGAAACCTCTTTTACAATAGCAACCACCTTAGTTGCATTTTTATAAAAAATAGTGTCTTGCGAAATACACTGAGAAGAAATAATAAGTAATACAGCTGCAAATAAACTCGATTTATTTTGGAAAAATGTCATGATTTTAATTATTATAGAGATTAGCAATATCTATTCGCTTTTTAGTTCGTTTATGTTTATTAATTCCTGAAAGCACAGCGCCTGTTATACCAATAGTAGCTCCTGCAGCTAAACCAATAGCAAGAGGCACTCCGTCATCAAAAATAAACGACGACATTAATCCAATGTAAGGTAATGCTAATCCAGCGCCAAGACCAACAAAACCAAATAAATACTGACGTTTTTTGTACGATTTCATTACAAGATACTCTTTATATAATTCAGCTTTTTTTTCGGGAATAGGCACGTTTGATATTAAACGATACAATCGTGATTCTCCAACAGCTTTACCGTTATGAGATAATCTACTGCCTGATATTACTATTTTTTCGTTTCCATAAGGAGAAATTGGACCATTATAAATCGTCAAAGTTTCGGGTGTTTCAGTTTTTATTTTACTAACAACAGAATCAACGTGCCCGTTAGAATATTTAATATATCTAATTTCACTTTTACTTACAACATATAAAGGACCGTCTAGATTATCAAATCGATGATATTTAATTTCATCAATACCTACTTCAGCAACTTTGGCAGATTGTGCTACTTTATTAATAAATTGAATAGTGTCTTGCGAATAAGCAAATGTTGCAATTCCTAAAAGGTACAGTAAAATAGAAATCGACTTCATAAACAATTTTTAGTGTAGTAAATATACCAATTAAAATTTACAAATAATCTCGGCTGCCTTTTCTAAAGTCTCCTCCTTTTTAGCAAAGCAAAACCGCAATAATTGCTGCTGTTCTTGATTCGTATAAAAAACTGATAATGGAATAGAGGCCAATCCTTTTTCCTTAGTTAATCTTATCGCTAAATCTGTGTCTTTTTCATCGGTAATATTTTTATAATTCAATAACTGAAAATAGGTTCCAGTGCATGGCTCCATCAAAAAACGAGATCCCGAAACCAGTTTTCGAAAATAATCTCTTTTTGCTTGATAAAATTGGTGCAAGCCTTTATACGTTGATTCATCTTTTAAATAATCGGCTAAAGCCAACTGAAAAGGATGATTGACACAAAACACTAAAAACTGATGTACTTTTCTAAACTCAATCATTAACTCTTTTGGTGCTGCCACGTAGCCAATTTTCCACCCTGTAGCATGAATGGTTTTTCCGAAAGAAGAAACAATAATAGATTGTGCGGCTAAGTCTTTAAAACGCGCTACACTTTGGTGAGGCTTTCCATCAAATACCATGTGTTCGTATACTTCATCACTCACAACAATGATATTTTTACCGACAACTAGTTTTTGCAATTCTAACAAATCATTTTCGGAAAGTGTTGTTCCACTGGGGTTGTGAGGTGAATTAATGATAATCATTTTAGTTTTATCAGTAATAGTATTTCGTACCGTGTTCCAATTAATCGTAAAATTTGGGTACTCTAAGTGAATAGATTTTACAACGCCACCATGCACATCAATAGCTGGAATATAACAATCATACGCAGGCTCAAATACAATCACTTCATCTCCTTTATTAATAAAAGCAGCAATACTGGTATAAATACCTTGCGTTGCTCCAGCCGTAATGGTAATATCTGTATCGGGATGATAAACAGCGCCATAACAATTTTGCAATAATTCGCTTATAACCTCTCTTAAAGGCTGCGCCCCAGTCATAGGTGCATATTGATTAAACCCAGCAGTTAAGTATTTTTGGGCTAATTCCAATAATTTAGGATGGCAACCAAAATCTGGGAAGCCTTGAGAAAGGTTAATGGCATTATGTTCTTTAGCCAAACCACTCATAACCGTGAAGATGGTAGTGCCAATATTTGGTAATTTTGAATTTATCTGCATATTTTTTTGTAATAATTAGACTAAGTTGCTAAAAAAATCTTATTTTTGCTACCCGTTCTTGGATTTTCATTAAAATAATAAAACCAATAACAAATTGGTCCTGTGGCCGAGTGGTTAGGCTCAGCTCTGCAAAAGCTGCTACTCCAGTTCGAACCTGGACGGGACCTCTAAAAACCCTCTAAATCAATTTGATTTTAGAGGGTTTTTTGTTTACTATTATAAACAGTTGTGATAAAAAGTTATTACATAAATATTTTTATAGTGTTTAATCTAATACAGATTTTACACGCTCAAAACCCTGTTGCATTCCCAATTACAACAGATGAGGGGTTACCAAACCAAACCATCTACAGCATCATTCAGGACAATAGAGGATTTATATGGCTAGGAACTGATGCTGGATTATATAAATATGACGGCATACGTTATTATGAATACAAGCATCCTTTGCAAAAATCACGTTCATTAACTGGCCTCGAAAAAGCGATAGATGGTAAAATATACACGTATAATTTTAATGGTCAGATATTTTATATTGAAAACGACTCTTTAAAATTATTGACTGCTTGGGATAAAGGATCGGTTTCAAACATCTGTATTGACAAAAACAGTAATCTATGGGTGAGTTATAGCAAAGGCATTACCTCACTATCAAATAAAACTAATAAATGGTCATATTTTGCAACTACCCCTAAATATCCAACAGGTAATTTCACGCATTCATGTTATATTGATAAAGACAATGTATTTTGGTGTATTGGTCCAAAAGGTTTAATTCAAATAGACCAAGGTGTTGAAAAGTGTTACCCTTTAAGTTGGTCTGAGGGCAAAGCATCTGGAGACTATCAACTTACCTATTATAATAAACAAAAATTTATATTCAGTAGAGTTGACGGTGAAATATTTAGATTAATGGATGGAAATATAAAGCCTTTTTATTCAAATAATTTAAATCCTATTCTTAAAGATAAAAAAATAACTAGAGTAGAAGAAGATAATCAAGACCGTATTTGGATATACACTTATAGTGGAATTATAATTTATGACATTAAACATGACACTAGTGAATTGTTGTATGAAGACAAATCTTTTTCTTGCGGAATACAAGATAACGAGAATTCTCATTGGTTCAGCACACTTCATGATGGCTTACTCAGAATTCCTGAATTATCAAATAAATTATGGATTATAAAAGATGATGCAAATGGGACTGCAAAGATTAATAAAATAGTGCGCGCTAAATCTTCAGTGTTTTTTGCTTCAGTTAATGGTAAAATTGGGGAACTAAAATTACATGATAACACCATAAATACAATCTCGCTTGATACTAAATCAGATATTCAATCATTTACTTTAGCAGAAGACAGTCAGTCAGTTTTGTTTGGAATTCAAGTGAGTGTTTTTAATTTCAAGCAAAATAAAACAAAAATCATAAGTGAAAAACTTCCTCCTGCTAAAGATGTTTTACAAATAGGGGACAATTATATTGTTGCAAGTTCAAAAGGCACTTTTTGGTATTGTCCTGACGAGAATTCAAAAACGGAGGTTTTAAATGAAAAATGGGCAAGATCTATTGCTTACAATAAAATTACAAATCGTTTATGGGTAGCTACTAATAGTGGTATTGATGTTTATCAATTTAAAAATAATCATTGGATATATATTACAACGTTGCTTGATGGCATTCAAATTATTTCACTATCTTATAAAAGTAAATTACATGCTTTAGCATTTAACGGAAATGTTTATGAAATAGAAAACAACAGAATTCCTCATATCCTCACAACTTTAAATCAAAATACAACTAGCTATCAATTAAAAGAAAATGATTCCTGTTTATTTGCGGCAACTAATAAAGGGCTTTGGATATATAATTTAAAAAATAAAGAATGGCAACTTAAAAATAGATTATCTGGTTTAGCATCAAATACTATAGATGGTTTAGACATCGATTCTGAATATATATGGCTGGCAACTTCAAAAGGTATTCAGCAAATACCATTACATACAAATAACAAAATTACGTCCTCAAAAATATATTTAAAAAACATTTCGGTCAATAATTCCATTGTTAATTATAAAAAGCCATTAAATCTAAACTATAAAGATGAGCTAAAAATAGAATTGAATGCAGTTGCATTAAGCTCCGAAAATCAGTTTCAATATGCTTATCGATTAGACACTATCAACTCTTGGATATTTTTGCCAGCAGAAATAAATCAAATTGAATTACCTGTTCTCAGTTCTGGCCCCTTTAATTTAGAAATAAAATTAGTAGATCATTTAGGAAAAGATTCCATTAATTCTGTACTAATAAATGGAACAGTAAACCCTCCGTTTTGGCAAAGGTGGTGGTTTTATCTTATGATTGGGATTACCTGTATATTACTTGCGCTTATTATTTTTAAGCAACGCGTAAAAGTTATTCATAAAAAACAATTAAAAGAATTAGAACGTATTAATCTCGAACATCAATTAAAACTATCACAAGAAACAGCATTAAGAGCTCAGATGAATCCGCATTTTATATTTAATGTATTAAATTCTATAAAAAGTTATATCTATGATAACGACAAAAAAAAAGCGGCAAGTTATCTTCAACGCTTTTCTGATTTGGTGCGTAAAATATTAGAACAAAGCTCCATGTCGTGGGTAAAATTAGATGAAGAAATAGAACTATTAAAATTATATATCGAACTAGAGTCGATGCTGTTTATTGATGAGTTTCAGTATTCTATTCAAATACATGACAATATCGATACTAGCCACACCGCTCTACCATCCCTTATTTTACAACCCTTTATAGAAAACGCCTTTAAACATGGGTTAAGGCATAAACTTGGAGAAAAGAAGCTGGATATACTTTTTGCGATGGATACTACAAACACTGTTTTAAATGTGACGATAACCGACAACGGTATTGGACGAAGTCAATCGAAAATAGTTAATGATAGTAATTATAAAAAACATCAATCTTTTTCAACAGATGCCATTAATAAAGTTACTGTTTTAAATCAAAATCAACCTGGAATTATTGCCATCAATTATTTAGATTTATACAATAACAATCACGAAAGTATTGGCACATCGGTAGTAATAAAAATTAAATCAAATGACTAAACTTAAAGCGATAATCATCGACGATTCTCCACAAGCTAGAAAACTACTTTTAATGATGTTAGAAGAATATACTAAAGATTTAGAAGTAATTGCAGAAGCCGAACAAGCTGCTCAAGGTTTAGATTTGATAAAAAAACACCTTCCAGATGTGATATTTTTAGACATTGAAATGCCAGGAAAATCTGGAATTCAACTAGCTGAACAATTATTGATTGAAAAAATAAATCCAGCAATCGTTTTTACAACAGCTTATAACGATTATGCTTTAAAAGCATTTCGATTAAGCGCTATTGATTATTTATTAAAACCCATAAATGAAAAACATTTACAAGAAGCAATTGAGAAAATAAAAAAAGTACATCCAAAAGCGGAGGAAGAAAAAAAGCTAAAAACATTTATAACTAATTACAATACTGCTTTTCCAAAAACATTAAGCATTCCAACTGCTTCGGGGTATCAATTTTTAAAAATTGATACTATCTTATATATGAAAGCAGATGGTTCTTACACTCATATATTTTTTGATAAAGAAAAGTCAATCACCGTTTCTAAAAATTTAAAATATTTTGAAACTGCTCTTGATGGCTATTCTCAATTTATACGAGTGCATCGAAGTTATTTAATAAATCTTTTGCAAATGAAAAAATTTGACAAACAAAATAGAGGCGAAATTATTATGAATGATGATGCTATTATTGATTTAGCTAGAGAAAAGCGGGAGGACTTTTTTAATGCCGTAGAAAAATTTATGCTTTAATTTTTTAATTTAATCTTATTTGTTTTCTAAAATCATTTTAATTACAGTGATTTTTTGATATTTATCGATTTAGATAATTTTTATGTGGTGTAAATGAGTTTTCTTTTTTAAGTGCCACAAACTCAAACGCGTCATTCACAAAACGCTTTTTTTTAGCCTACAGTTATATTTTAGATTTGTGTAAAATTATAAAATCTAAAAAAATGATCAAAAAATTACTTTTAGTTGCTTCCATTTGCTTGGGTATGCAAACAGCAATGCAATCGCAAGTTGGGGCAGCATTAAATTTTGATGGAGCTAATGATTTAGTTGTGTCCAGTCCTCATTCTGTATTAACCGAATACACTGTTGAAGCATGGATTAAGTTAAATAATTTAAATAATCAAAATATCATAACTGCTACTGATAATCTGGGAACTTCAATTAGCGCTTCCCACCAAATAAAATTAGTAAGTGGAAAATTTGAACACTATCTTTATGATGGCTCGGCGAGAACTCTTACTAGCACCATTACTGTTACTACCGGAACATGGTATCACGTGGCAATCAGCGCAAAAAATAATGGGAAGATGAAAATTACTGTAAACAGCAATGAAACCGTATCTGCATTTAATATTGGCACTATATGGCAAAATTTAAACAAATTTCATTTGGGTGGAAATGCTATTGGTGTAGGTTATTTTAATGGGGAGTTAGATGAGGTAAGAATCTGGAACCGCCAATTATGTTTAGAGGAAATAATAAATAATAAAGATGGTGAGATTGCTACAACAGCTCCAGGTTTAGTTACAAATTATCATTTTAATCAAGGCATAGCTGGTGGCGGTAACCTAACTGTTGTTTCTGCCCTTGATGATTCAGGCTTTAATCGAAATGGAACATTAACTAATTTTGCATTAACTGGAACAGCATCCAACTGGGTTGCGACTGGCGCAATTACTTCTGGCGCTGCTGTTACCTCTTTTGTATTACCTGTGCTTAGTATAAACCCTTCAGCAACATTAACTTGTACCGGTTCTGTGGTTACCTTTACAGCCATAGGAGGCGCGTTTAGTTATGTATGGAA
The DNA here is from genome assembly GCA_903893815.1 of uncultured Bacteroidota bacterium. Lineage (GTDB taxonomy): Bacteria > Bacteroidota > Bacteroidia > B-17B0 > Aurantibacillaceae > UBA4416. Next base: position 110,733 of record CAITNS010000043.1, on the reverse strand, counting down.
TAATGGCTCTACTGCAAGCACCTATTCGCAAACTGCATTTACTGGTTCTATGTCTGCTTCTGTTACTGGTAGCGATGTAAACGGTTGTTATGGTCCTGCCGCAGTTGTTATCGTTAGCGTATCTGCTGCGCCAGTTTTATCAAACGATTTGGGTTATTTTTGCTCAGGTAGTAGTTATACTATTTCCCCTACCGTAATTTTTGGTGGACCAATTACCTCATACACTTATAGCACTGGCTCAAGTATTATTAGTCCAACAAGCACTGTAACTTACACCGTATCCGGTACTAACGCAGCTGGTTGTGCATCGGCTAACACAACGGGAACCGTTGAAGTTTGCGGAGCTAGCGGAAAAGCATTAAACATGAATGGAACAGATGATGTATTAAATACTGGTATATTATATAGTGATTTTACAAGCAGCTGGACCTTTGAATGTTGGGCAAAAAGTCCAAGTACTCCAACTAGTGGCAAATTTAATGGTCCAATGTATGGCGCAAACATGGGTATTGTTTGGGACCATAATACTCTTATTTATAGAGGAAGCGCAACAGTACAAGATGCTTCAAATAATTTTTATGGTGCTTCATTCGGCTCTTTATTAGCAAATACTTGGTATCACTTAGCAGCAACGTATGATGGGACGGTTTTAAAAGCCTATAAAAATGGTGTATTAACTTCATCTGTAACTACTTTGGGCGGGTTGTCCGCAGCTTCAGGCGGTTTGACTTTTGGTAAACATCCAACACTTAGCCAATTTTGGGACGGAACAATAGATGATGCTAGAGTTTGGACAGTTGCTAGAACTTGTAATGAGATTAATCAAAATATGAATATAGAATTAACAGGAAGTCAAACCGGGTTAAAAGCGTATTACAAATTTAATGAGGGAACTCCTGCGGCTAATAATACAAGTATCATCAGCACTTTGGATGCTTCTGGAAATAATTACAATTGCTCAATAGCTGGATTCACAAGAAATGGAGCAACTTCCAATTATCTTGTTGGTGCCCCATTTAATAACACATTAAATCCATTATGTTTAACAACTGGTATTAATGAAATAAATACAACAAATCCATTTATAATTTATCCAAACCCAACTTCAACTATTTTAAACATTGAAGTAAAAGAACAAGCACAAATTTCTATTGTAAATGTTTTAGGCGATGTTGTTTTAACACAAACAATTAATGGTTTAAGTAAAATTGATGTGAGCAGCTTAAAATCAGGCGTTTATTTTATTCAAGATTCAAAATCTGGTAAAGCCATTAAGTTTATTAAAGAGTAGTTTTTATTTTTAAACAATAGAGAGCGCTTGTCGAAATTTTTTCGGCAAGCGTTTTTGTTTTATTTAAATTTTAAATCACTATGCGAATTCATGATTTTTTACAGTTTATAATTATGACAATTGTCATATATAAAGCATGAAAAGCTTTTTAAATTTGATTGGAGCAATTTGCTTAACCCATTAATATTAAAGCCATGAATAAAATTTTAGTTCCCTGCGACTTTTCTGACACATCAAAAAACGCATTAAACTATGCAATTGAGTTTGCTAAGAATTTATCGGCCGATTTACTATTACTACATGTAGCTCAACTACCTGTTATGAATTCAGAATTTGGTTTAACAAGTTATTCAATTCCTAACAATAATGCTGATAACAAAGCATTATTAGAAGAATTAGCCGCTAAAATTAAACAAGAACATTCCACCATTACTAACATTACTTGTTATGCAGAAATTGGCAATGCTAATGATGTGATTGTAGAATACAATAAAAATTACGATATCACTTTTACAATAATGGGAATTAGTGGGCACGGCAATAAATTAATGAAAGCTTTTTTGGGAAGTACTGCCGTAAATGTTTCTAAAGAAACAACGACACCTTTAATTATTGTGCCACCAGATGCGAGTTACAAAAAAATTAAAAATATAGCCTTTGCCTGCGATTATGACGAACATATTGAAAGTAACACCTCTCTGCTACAAGTAAAAGCGCTAAACAGTATTTTAGGCGCTACATTAAATGTATTGCACGTCGTTCCCGAAAATCACAATTTAAATTTTAAAGAATCGCATGTTGATTCTTCTGTGGAACATTCTTTAGAAAGTGTTACTCATAAAACATTTATCATAACTGATAATGATGTAAGCGAAGGTTTATTAGAATTTATGGAATACCACGATATTGATGCCATTATTATTGAACCAAAGAAACATTCTTTTTTTCATACGCTATTTTACCCAAGTATAACAAATGAAGTAGCATTTAATAGTCCTGTACCCGTTATTACTATACACGGTTAGTCATTAATATTATTACTATTTAATTTAGATTTTAAAATTATTCATATACGTCTTCCGAAAGAACAAATTGATTATTTTCGAAGTCTAAAATGGATCTATTCTCCGATAATCAAATCAGCAACTTACTACCTTATGATGGTACTGTTTTTTATTACGGAACGGTCATTCCTCAAGCAGAAGCTAATCATTATTTTAACCAATTATATAATACCATCGAATGGAGAAATGACGAAGCTATTATTTTTGGAAAACATATTATTACATCACGAAAAGTAGCTTGGTATGGAACCGAAGAATACAGTTACTCTTACTCCAACACCACTAAAAAAGCATTACCGTGGACAACAGAACTATTAGCACTAAAAACATTAGCGGAACAAACAACGAAGGCTACTTACAATTCGTGTTTATTAAATTTATATCACAATGGTAATGAAGGAATGAGTTGGCATAGTGATGCAGAAAAAATGCTGCAAAAAGATGGTTCCATCGCCTCTTTTACTTTTGGTGCCGAACGCAAATTTGCCTTTAAACACAAAGTAACAAAAGATACTACTTCAATAGTATTACAAAACGGAAGTTTATTAGAAATGAAAAACAATACTCAAACTCATTGGTTGCACCGTTTACCAACCTCCAGCATTATTAAAAGACCACGAATAAATTTAACATTCAGAACTATTGTAGTGTAAAATTACCATTTAAAAGTTTACATTTGGTAAACCAATTTATAGGATTGTTTGTATTTATAGTATTGAAAATTAAACACTGCTGAACACTTGAAAAACCTTTACACCTCTGAGCTTACCAAAAACAAATATGATTCAATCATTATTGGTTCGGGCGTAGGTGGATTAACTACAGCAGTTTGTTTAGCAAAGTCAGGTAAAAAAGTGTTAGTCCTCGAAAAGCATTATGCCATTGGTGGTTTTTCGCACACCTTTAAACGTAAAAAATTTGAATGGGATGTTGGTGCTCATTATATTGGACAAGTAAATAATCCAAACTCACTCATTCGTAAAGCCTTTGATTATATTACCAATAGCAAATTGCAGTGGGAAGATATGGGCGATATTTATGACCAAGCCATTATTGAAGGTGAGACATACAACTTTAAAAAAGGGTTGCAAAATCAAATCAATCAAATGATTGCGTATTTTCCTAATGATGAAAATGCCATTAGAGAATACTACGCTCTAGTAAATAAAGTAAGCGGACACGCCTCTGTATTTTTTTCAGAAAAATCAATGCCTAACTGGTTAAGTAAATTAGTTGGACATCAACTACGCAAAAACTTTTTAAAATATTCAAAACAAACCACTCACAAAGTATTAAGTAGCTTAACAAAAAACGAAAAACTAATTTCGGTGTTATGTGCGCAATGCGGCAATTATGGTTTAACTCCCAAACAAAGTAGTTTTGGTGTACATGCTTTAGTAGTAGCACATTATATTGAGGGGGCAGCTTATCCAGTTGGCGGGGCAGCTAACATCCATAAAAGTATGGAAGACGTGATTGCAAAACATGGCGGTATGATTGCTATTAAAGCTGATGTTAAGCATATTATTATTAAAGACAATACGGCCATTGGCGTTCTCATGCAAAATGGCGATATATTATATGCTAAAAATATCATCAGCAATGCCGGCGCTCATAATACATTCAATAAATTAATTTTACCCAAACTTCAAAAACCAGAAAATACGATAGCGTTGAATAAAGTGATGCCTTCGGTGTCACATGTGTGTATTTATGTTGGTTTAAATGCCAGCGACGAAGAACTAAATTTGCCGAAATATAATATTTGGCTCTACGAAAACTATAAGTTTGATGAAACGAGAGAACTGCATTTAAAAACCAAAAACAGTATATCGCCAGTATTTTATATTTCATTTCCTTCAGCAAAAGATAGCGAATGGCCAAAAAAACATCCGGGTACTGCTGCCATTCAAGTACTAGGTTCCTACCCATTTAATTGGATGCAAGAATGGGAACACATGAGGTGGCAAAAACGTGGTGCTGATTACGAGGCTGTTAAAGAGGATTTGAAAAACGTTTTTCTCGAAAAATTATACAAAACATTACCACAAATAAAAGGTAAAGTTGAAATTTGCGAACTCTCCACTCCTCTATCTACAAAGCACTTTAGTAATTATGATAAAGGAGAAATTTATGGTTTAGAACATACCCCTGAACGATTTGAACTAAAACAATTACGCCCTAAAACAAACTACAAAAATCTGTACCTAACTGGTCAAGATATTATCGCCGTGGGAGTTTGCTCGGCTATGTTTGCTGGCATTATAACGTCCATTAATATATTAAACCGCAATGTTTTGTGGCGAATAGCTCGCTATAAAACTTAAAATCAAATACTTATAATTTATTGTTTAGATTTTAAAATTCAGAAAATAGCTTTATATTTGATAGTTGATAGTAAACTATCAACTATCAAATGACGGTAAAACAAAATATAGAAAAACTATTAGATGTTTATAACGAATTATCTGTTAATGAAATCTCTAATAAGTTAAATGTATCCAAGCAAATGGTGCATGTGGCCATTAAACAATTGTTGGAAAACAACATCATTATCAAACTTGGGGCTCCTCCAAAAACTATTTATCGCAAATTATCTGAAACAAAAAAAGCAAAGGAAATTCCTAGTTTAAATTTAACCGAAGACGAATTAATTTATTTAGCTCAAAATTTTTTAATTGTCACCGATGTGGGAAATTTATTAGATGGAATTGAAGCATTTAGTTATTGGTGCCAACAGCGCAATTTGCCAATTGAAAAAACAGCAAAAGAATTTATAATAACAAAAGATAAATATAAAAAATATCATGATAAATCAGGTTTTATTGATGGCACAGATAAACTCGTAAACACAAAAGAGTATAAAAAAATTTGGCTTAACAAGCTTTATTACCATGATTTTTATGCAATTGAGCGATTTGGAAAAACACGCTTAGGAACTTTATTACATTATGCTAAACAAGGGCAAAATAAATACCTAATGCAAATTATGATGAACGAAATTGAAAAACAAATCAAAGATTTCATCAAGAATCACAAAGTAGATGCTGTAGCGTTTGTCCCGCCAACGGTAAGGAGAGAAGTGCAAATAATGAAATTCATTCAGCAAAAACTAAATTTAAGTTTACCGCATATAGAGATTCAAAAAATAAGTGGCATTATTCCAATTCCTCAAAAGTCATTATCAAAAATGAATGAGCGTATTAGAAACGCCGAAAATACCTTTGCGGTTGTGGATAATCGAAACTTTAAACACGTTTTGCTAATTGATGATGCTGTTGGTTCAGGTTCTACTTTAAATCAAATAGCAGAAAAAATTAAAAATAAAGAAGTAGCAAAAAATGTAACTGGACTTGCTATCGTGGGAAGTTTTAAAGGCTTTGATGTGATTACCGATGTTTAAAAAACAATAAAATAGCACACTAGAATTTAGAACTATTCCAAATAAGCAATATTTCATCCTTGTTTAAACCAAATTAGGCTTATTCTTGTTATTAAGTTGATAAAAGCACTAAATTTTATTGCAATAAACGCTTCACAATTATACATTTGCGAAGTAAAAATTAAATACAATTTCTATTATGAATTCCCCATCGTTCAAAAAAGTATAATTTTTATGAAAATGATGGGAAAATCATAAAATAATTAAAACAACAAAATCAACTTTATGAGTCAAGGATTTTTAAAAACATCAATCGGAAAAAAATTTGTAATGGGCGCAACAGGTTTATTCCTTATTACATTTTTAGTAGTGCACTGCTTTATTAATTGCCTAATCTTTTTTAATGATGGCGGTTTAACATTTAACATTGGTGCTGATTTTATGGCGCACAATTGGCTAATCAGAGCAGGAGAACTTGTGCTATTTGCCGGGTTAATAATTCATGTTTTTCAGGCCTTAATTTTAACTTTAGAAAATAAAAAAGCGCGTCCTATTGGATATTTAAAAGTAGATGGAGCTGCAAACTCTTCTTGGTACAGCCGCTCAATGGGATTATTAGGAACTTTATTATTAATGTTTTTAATTATTCACTTAATACACTTTTGGGTAAAATCTCGCTTTACTGGTTTACCTGGACACGACGCTAACGGCAACGAAAATTTATATGCAGTTATGCAAGAAACATTTAAAATGTTATGGGTAGTTATTTTGTATACACTAGCAATGATTTCGTTAGCATACCATTTATTACATGGGTTTCAATCGGCATTCCAAACTTTAGGACTAAATAATAAATTATATACACCAATCATTAAAAAGGTGGGTATTTATTTTTCAATTTTTATTCCATTCATTTTCGCATTAATGCCAATACTAATGTATTTAGGCATCATTAAATAATTAAAATATTCAACCTTACATTCTTAATTTTTCAATATGAGTAAATTAGATTCAAAAATACCTGAAGGATCCATAGAACAGAAGTGGACAAAATACCGTTCAAGCATAGCTCTTGTAAATCCAGCTAACAAACGTAGTTTAGAAGTTTTAGTTGTAGGGTCAGGATTAGCCGGTGCATCTGCAGCTGCAACATTAGCTGAGGCAGGGTACAAAGTAAAAGTATTTTGCTTTCAAGACTCTCCTCGTCGTGCGCATTCAATTGCAGCGCAAGGAGGAATTAATGCTGCAAAAAATTATCAAAATGATGGCGACTCCACGTATCGTTTATTTTACGATACAATAAAAGGTGGTGATTACAGAGCCCGTGAAGCAAATGTTCATCGTTTAGCGGAAGTATCAACTAGTATTATTGATCAATGTGTTGCTCAAGGGGTCCCATTAGCTCGCGAATACGGCGGATTGTTAAGTAACCGTTCGTTTGGTGGTACACAAGTACAACGTACATTTTATGCAGCTGGTCAAACTGGGCAACAATTATTATTAGGAGCATATTCTGCATTACAGCGTCAAGTTGGCTCAGGTAACATCGAACTATGTCACCGTCACGAAATGCTTGATATTGTAACTATTGATGGTGTAACTCGTGGAATTATTGCGCGTAATTTAATTACTGGCGAAATGGAAAAACATTTTGGTCATGCCGTTTTATTATGCACTGGTGGTTACGGTAATGTATTTTACTTATCTACTAACGCTATGGGAAGTAATGTTACTGCTGCTTGGAAAGCTCATAAAAAAGGAGCGTTTTTTGCAAATCCATGCTACACGCAAATTCACCCAACGTGTATCCCTGTTTCTGGTGATCACCAATCTAAATTAACATTAATGTCGGAATCGTTGCGTAACGATGGGCGAATTTGGGTTCCAAAAAAGAAAGATGACACTCGTAAAGCAACTGACATACCTGAAGAAGAGAGAGATTATTATTTAGAGCGTCGTTACCCTGCGTTTGGAAATTTAGTTCCTCGTGATGTGGCTTCTCGTGCAGCCAAAGAGCGTTGTGATGCTGGATATGGAGTTGGTAAGTCAAAAATGGCGGTATATTTAGATTTTGCATTTAATACGGCGCGTTACGGAAAAACAGAAGCTATTAAGCAAAATATTCATAACCCAAGTCATGAGCAAATTATGACTTTAGGAAAAGCTGTCGTAAAAGAAAAATATGGTAATTTATTTACTATGTATGAGCAAATTACGGGCGAAAATCCATACGAAGTTCCAATGCGAATTTATCCTGCAGTTCACTACACAATGGGTGGTTTATGGGTAGATTATAACTTAATGACAACTGTAAAAGGTTTATACGCCTTAGGTGAGGCTAATTTCTCTGATCATGGCGCTAACCGTTTAGGAGCTTCTGCATTAATGCAAGGTTTGGCAGATGGCTATTTTGTTATTCCCTATACGTTAGGTGTTTATTTATCTGCCGAAGTAACTCGTATGAGTGCTGAAAAAGATAAATCAGATTCAATTGATAAATTAAAAACAAACCATCCGGCATTTGAGACTGCATTAAAAGAGCAAACAGATTTAATCAATAAATTTTTAAATATAAAAGGCACTAAATCAGTAGAAAGTTTCCATAAACGTTTAGGATTAATTATTTGGAATAAATGTGGTATGGCTCGTAATAAGCAAGGTTTATTAGATGCTATTGCTGAAATTCAAGCTTTACGTAAAGAATTTTGGAGCGATGTGCGTGTATTAGGAACAGCCGATGAGTTTAATCCTGATTTGGAAAAAGCTGGCCGTGTAGCCGATTTTATTGAGTTGGGAGAGTTAATGTGTAAAGATGCCTTAAATCGCGAAGAAAGTTGTGGTGGTCACTTCCGTGAAGAGCATCAAACAGAAGAAGGTGAAGCAAAACGTGATGATGTAAACTTTGCTTATGTTGCCGCTTGGGAATACAAAGGTGTGAGCGAATGGGAATTAAACAAAGAAGAGTTAAAATACGAGAATATTAAAATTGCACAAAGAAGCTACAAGTAATATAATTTTAAAAAATGAAAAAAACATTCATACTATTTGCTTCTCTGATGACGAGCATAACTTTTGCTCAAAAAACAGATAAAACAAACGTTGATTACGAACTTGAAATGTTTCCTGTTGAACTTATTTCAAAGGAAAAAAAAGTGTCTGTAATTGTTGATTACACCTATAGAAGTAAAGTTGGGGAATCGGCTGCTGAAACCGCTGCAAGAAAAGAACAAGCCGCAGCTGATAAGGCAGAGTATGACAAAAAAAATTATGGCGAAAAATTATTAGCGACTAAAGTAATGGGTGAAGCAAAACCTACTGGAGTTTATAATAACAATTCTTTTGTTCCAACTCTTTTTCCTGAAGAAACTGTTAAAGGACAAATAGTAATTCCGGGCTACAGTAAAGTGCCAGATTCAAAAGGTTCAATCACAGTTTTGTTTTCGGAATTAAGCTATACAGTTGATCCATCTAAAACAAAAATTAATTTTAACCCTTTACAAGTTGTTTTAACTATTGTAAATGATAAAGGCGCAACGGTATATTCTGGTAGTGTTCCTAATAATTGGGTGACACGTTCAACAAATTCAGTTACACCAAACGACTTAGAAAAATCAATGATTTCAACTTTAAAAGGTGCTGAAACGAGTGCAAAAAATTTAGCTGTAGAAAACATTAATACTTACCTAAAAATTAATTACGGATATAATGTTGAAAAAAAAGATCGCACATTTTTTGATATAAAAGATAAAAAACAATCCTATCCTGAATGCCACGAAGCACTTGAAAAAGTTAAAAATGCTTTTGTATATGTTAATATTCCTGCAAAACAAGATATAATGATTGCTAAATTAAAAGAAGCTGTTGCTGTTTGGGAAAAAGATCTTACTGAGCTTGATAAAACAAATAAAGATGCACGTATCAATAAAGATATTGCTGCGGCATTATATTTAAATATTGCAGAAGCATCAATTTGGACTAAAGATTTTGATAAGGCATATGAAGCATTAGCAAGTCACAAAGCGTTAGACGAAGATTACAGTCGCACATATAAAGATATTTCTGAGTTTTTAAAGGACTACAGTTCACGATATAATAAATACACACAATACTAATTATTTAAATATAAAAATAATGGGATCAGGACATGGGCAAGAATTGAATCTAACTTTAAAAGTTTGGAGGCAAAAAAACACAAAGGCAACAGGAAGCTTTGAAACGCATCAATTAACAGGCATTTCAGTTGACATGTCTTTTTTAGAGATGTTTGATGTATTAAACGAGAAATTAATTAGCGAAGGAAAAGAAGCCATCGCTTTTGATCATGATTGCCGCGAAGGTATTTGTGGTATGTGCAGTATGTATATCAATGGTCGTCCACACGGGCCTAAACAAGGTGTAACAACGTGCCAGTTACACATGCGTTCGTTTAAAACAGGTGATACAATTATTGTTGAACCATGGAGAAGTGGTGCTTTTCCGGTAGTTAAAGATTTAGCAGTTGATAGAAGTGCTTTTGATAGAATTATTGCGAGTGGCGGTTACATCTCAGTAAACACTGGTAATGCGCAAGATGCAAATAACATTTTAATTCCTAAAACAGATGCAGATGAGGCTTTTGGAGCAGCTGCTTGTATTGGTTGTGGAGCTTGCGTAGCAGCTTGTAAAAACAGCTCAGCTATGTTATTTGTTTCGGCAAAAGTATCTCAATTAGCATTATTACCTCAAGGACAAGTTGAACGTAAAGAGCGAGTATTAAAAATGGTTGCGCAAATGGATGAGGAAGGATTTGGTAACTGCACAAATACAGGCGCCTGCGAAGCTGAATGTCCTAAAGGAATTTCTTTGGAAAATATTGCACGTATGAACAGAGAATTAATGGGAGCAACTTTTAAGTAAAGTTCTTACAGATTGATCTTACGCAGAAATACTAATTTTTTTTAAAAAAATTAATAGTTTTGGTTTGGAGTAATAGTATTTTTTTTTATAATTTTGTTTAAAATTACGAAGTCATGAAGAAAAATCTATTATTAAGTTTAGTACTTTCTATTGGTTGTAGTTTAATCTCAACCGCTCAATGTACAGGAACATTTAGTTGCAATATTAATCCCACTGCAAGCGCTAACGGAAAAGTAATTATTTATAGAAAAACCACCACGGGTGCTATGATGGATTCTGTAGGATATCAAACTGTATCTACGCCTTCATTTACTATGGCAATTCCCGATAGTGGACGTTACATTTTAAAGTTTATCCCCTCTTCACCTTTATATCAAATATCATATTCAGATACAGCAAAATCATGGAACCAAGCAACTGTTTATAATAATATTTGCTTTAATAGCTTTATTGCCAATTTTTTCTCTCAGCCCTATGATGCGTTAGTTGGCTCTGGCAATGGAGCTATATCAGGTAAAATTGTCGAAGGCCAAAAATACGGTCAAAAAACTTCAGGCGTAACTGTACCAGGAACTCCTATTGGAGGAGTAATTGTAAAAGGAGGTAAAAACCCTGGAGGGCAATTATTTGCGCAAACTACAACTAATTCTAACGGTGATTATATATTTAGTAATTTACCAAATGGCGATTTTTTTGTTTTAGTTGATATTCCCGGTCTAGACACAGCTTCTTCACATCATGTTTCTATAAATGGCAACCAATTGACTAATTTAGGATTTGTAGTTGATTCGGCAAAAATAGTTCCTTCAAGCAATGCTTCCAATTCTGATGTTTCAGTAAGAGAATTAAATTCTGATAATTATTCGATAAACATTTCTCCAAATCCCGCTACAACTCAATTCAAACTGCAATATGCTTTACACGCTAATTCATTTGTAAAAATCGAATTATATAATCTTTTGGGGAAAAGTTTAAAAATTATCCAACCACTAATTTCGCAACCAAAAGGAGATTACAACCAATCTGTATCTTTAATAGATTTAGAAACTGGAATTTATTTTTTGAAGCAAACAATTGACAACTACGAAGTAACTTATAAATTAATTGTTGCAAAAGAATAGCATAACGGATACGTTTAAAAAATTAAGCACCTTCTATTTCTAAAATAGAAGGTGCTTTTTTATGTATCCTGCTCAAATTGTCTTTATTGTAAAACTTACAATCTCATTTAGATGAATGATTTAGTATAATTTATTTTACAACACACATTATGAAATTTTATAACACTAAGAGTACTCAGTATTTAACAATTTCGTTAGAGTAAGTTTTGGTTTTTATTACGCAGGGCGATTAATCAACTCGTTCGTTTTCATAATTAAATCCATAAATAAAATTTTAGGATTTGCATTACGCTCTACATGATAAAAAGAAGAATTGAATTCTTCTAGGAGTTTTTCGTAATTACGTTGATGCACAAAACGAGCAAACTTCGTAACGAATTCTTTTTCTTCACCAGAGTGTCTTACTAAATCAACGCTTCCAAAATTAAACATTAAGCAATCTCTAAAAATTTCTAACCCGTATTGCAAAAATTGCTTTTGTTTTTCTCTTCCAATACGAGCATTTTCATCAACCCAAGCAACCGCTTTAATGGCATCAAACTTTAAAGCAATTAACATAAAGGTTCTGAAATTTTGCAAATAGGCTGTTCCACCATCTAAATGCTGTAATAGTAATTGCGCTTCTCTATAACTGCCATCACTCAATAGTGCAGCTTGTTTAGCTGCTATTGGCTGGCAATCAAATTGTTCTTGCAATCCTTTTACAATATCTTCTGTATCTATTTTATAAAACGGAATTTGCTGTACACGCGAAATAATTGTTGCCAATAATTGATCGGGATGATTACACACCAATAAGAATAAAGTTTGCTCAGGTGGTTCTTCTAATATTTTTAAAAGCTTATTGGCGGCCGAAGCATTCATTTTTTCGGGCTGCCATATAATCATGATCTTATAGCCACCTTCGTAACTTGTATAAGACAATTTTTTTAAAATATCATTGGCTTCATCTGTTAGAATTGTCGGTTGTTTATTTTCAGCACTTAAACTATCAAACCAATCGTGAACAGTAATATAGGGTGTTTCAATAAATACTTCTCTAAACTCAGGCAACAAATCATTACTCGTTCGAACATGCTTACTGAGAGGAATTGGAAATACTAAATGTAAATCGGGATGAATTAATTTACTCACTTTTAAGCACGAGCCACAAACTCCACACGAATCGTGTTGCTGTTTGTTTTGACAAAATAAATACTGTACAAAAGCAAAAGCAGCGGGCAAGTTACCACTTCCTTCGGGGCCAGTAAACATTAAAGCATGAGGCACACGCCCATCCTGCAACATGTTTAGTAATTTTTGTTTTACGGGCATTTGCCCTATAAGGTTTTTAAAAAGCACAGGCTAATTTACATATTTAGCTGATTAAAAAATGCACAATAAATCGAAAATGATGTTTAATTTTGTTTTATGCATATTGGTTTGTTTTTTGGGTCTTTTAATCCTGTTCATGTGGGACACATGGTGCTAGCAAACTATATGGCTTCATTTACTGATTTGGAGCAGGTTTGGTTTGTAGTGTCTCCGCATAATCCATTAAAAGAAAAATCATCTCTTTTAAACCAAAATCAACGCCTACACATGGTTAATTTAGCTATTGGCGACACTAATAAACTAAAAAGCAGTAATATTGAATTTGGGCTCACTCAACCTTCTTATACCATTAATACATTGGCTCATTTAAAGGAGAAATACCCAAAACATGAATTTTCATTAATTATGGGCGAAGACAATTTACAGTCTTTTACTAAATGGAAAAACTACGAGGAAATCCTGAAAAACCACAAATTATATGTTTACCCTCGGCCAAATTCAAATTCAGGATTCCCGATAGATATCGGGACAAAAACGCATCCAAACGTTATTATGACAGAGGCTCCTTTAATGGAAGTTTCCTCTACCATGATTAGACAAGCGATAAAAGACAAAAAAAACGTCTCTTTCTTTGTGCCGCAAGCAGTTTGGCAGTATTTGGATGAAATGAATTTCTATAAAAAATAGGTAATTAAATTAATTAGGATTCCAATAAATTATCTCAATTTTGAAATTATCAAGTTTCCTTTAATTATTACCATAAAAAGCAGTTTATATTTCCATTAGTGTCCATTTTATTGATGTTTTGAACTGTATTTAATTGTTTTATTGCCTCACAAACCCTATTTAGGAATACTATTTATTTTCAAATAGTATTATTGTTTTTGTTTTTTATTTCATAATATTGTATTAAGAATTAATTAATAATCAGATAAACCCTATATGCATGAAAAAACTTTTACTTATAGCATCAATCTTATTTATTGGAAACATTTACATGCATGCCCAATCATCAGTTATTGTAAATGATTTTTCAAATGGTCAGCTGCCAATAGCTAACAATAGTACTATTACAATTACGACAACTAGTATCGAAAAGGTTACTACCGAAATTAATGTAGAAAACACTTCAACTACAACAAAGATTTATAAACTTAGACGTTTTGATGATATTTTAAATCTGGGTGCAAGCGCTTATTTTTGTGTAGGTTCTGGTAATTGCTATGGTCCTACTACTTTGGTATCTCCATTATCAATTACACTTACCGCTAGTGGGACAGCAAATGACAATTTACAATCACAAAATTTAATGTATTTATTAGATTTAGAAGAAGGAGTAAATCCCGGTATATCTCATATTAGATATGAAATTTTTAATGTAAACGATGCAAATGATGTGTTTACCTTTACAATATATTATAACGATGCCGTATCTGTAAAAGAAAATTCTCAATTATTCTCTTCTGTTTCTAATGTTTATCCTAATCCAGCAATTAATAAAGCGCATATTACTGTTGTTTCTAATAAGACGATTGACAACGCAACGTTATCAATAACTAACAGTTTGGGTGCTATAATTTCAACAAAATATATCGATTTATCAATAGGTAAAAATAGTGTTGCAATTGATTCTGAATCGTTAAGCTCTGGCATTTATTTCGCAACAATATCTTCCAGCAAAACAAAAATTGTAAAAAAATTCACAGTAAATAAATAATAACCTAATAACACAACAATAACATGAAAAAAACAACTACACTTTTAAGTTTTTTAGCACTTACCACTTTTGGTTTTGCTCAAAGCCCTCGTATGTCATTATACGAAGAATTCACTGGAGAGAATTGTCCGCCATGCGCAGGAACAAATCCAATTCTTGACCCTATTTTAGCAATAAATTCAAACAACACTATTCCATTAAAGTGGCAAGTTGCTATTCCAAGTGCTCCAACATCTTTAACTTCTTTATATCAGCAAAATAAAACTGAAATTGATGCAAGAGATGCTTATTATGGTATTTCGTCTGCTCCAAGCGGTCGTCAAGATGGTCAAAGTCAAGTAGTATTTGGTGCAACATCTGATCATCCAGGTTACGTAGATGCTGCTTTATTAGATGCTTCTGCTGCAGTTACATCTCCCTTTACAATTGCAATGACTAGAGCTTGGGATGCAACATTCAGTACAATAACTGTTAGTGTTACATTAACGGCTACTGGTAACTACACTACTACTGGAACAAACTTAAAGTTCCGTTTAGTAATGACTGAAAAAGAAGTTATTTATGCAGTTGCTCCAGGATCAAATGGTGAAAAAGATTTTCACTGGGTTGCTCGTAAATCTTTCCCTACATTAACAAGTGGTACTGCTATGGCTAACACTTGGACAATTGGTCAAACTCAAACGTTTACAGTATCTTGCCCTTTACCAGCATATATTTGGGATAAGAGCGAAGTAGAAATGGTTGGTTTTATCCAAGATGATGCTAATAAATATGTTTTACAAGCTGGTTTAGCTGCTGCTTCTGCTTTACAAAATGATGCTGCTGCATCATCTGTTTCTGGATTACCTGCTATGACTTGTAATACATCTTTAAATCCTACTGCTGTTATTGAAAACAATGGCACTAACGCTATTACAAGTATGACTATTAATCCATTTGTTAATGGTGTAGCTAACGGCGCATCTGTTAACTGGACTGGTAATTTAGCTGCTGGTGCAACAACTACGGTTGCTTTAAATCCTATTACTGGTTTAACTGCTGGCGCAAAAACTTTCTCTTTAAACATTGCTTCAAACGTAAATGGTGCTTTAGATTATAATTTAGGTAACAATGCAACAACAGCAAAATTCTCAGTTATTGGTGCTTATGGACCTGCTCCAATTGCACAAAGTTTTTCTTTAGCAACATTCCCACCAACAAACTGGCTTTTAATTAACCCTGATGGTGGTACTAATACTTGGGCTAGATCAACTGCTGCTGGAAGTCAAGGAACAACTCAATCAGTTAGATACCCTGCTTATAATGCAGCTGCTGGTGATGTTGATGATTTAGTTTTACCTCCTCTAAGTTTAGCAGGATTTTCAACTGCAAATTTAAGTTTTGATGTTGCTTCTGCACCTTACTCTTCACCTCCTGAAAATGATCAATTAGAAGTAATGATATCTACTGACTGTGGTGCAAATTGGACTACTTTATATAACAAAGCAGGTGCTGCATTAAATACAGCTCCAGCTGCTACAGCTGCTTTCGTTCCTACAGCTAATCAGTGGAGAGCTGAGTTGATTGACTTAACTGCTTATGCAAACAATCCTACTATATTAGTTAAATTTGTTGCAACAAGTGATTATGGTAATAATTTCTTTGTTGATCAAGTAAACTTATCTGGTTCAACTGGAATTAATACAATTGATGCTAACATTTCTTCTGTTGAGTTATATCCTAACCCAACAGTAAACGAAACATCTGTAAATATTACTTTAGTTAATACTTCAGACTTAGCAATAACTGTATTAAATAACGTAGGACAAATTGTTTACCAATCAATGTCTACTTTATCTGCAGGTTCAAACAAAATTAATGTTGATACTAGAAACTTAGCTTCTGGTATTTATAATGTAATTATTGCTTCTCAAGACGGAGCGGTTACAAAAAAATTATCGGTAACAAAATAATTTTTCTTTTTTTAGTTTAAAGTGCAAAAGGCTTGGTGTAAAAACATCAAGCCTTTTGCTTTTTACCCCATTTTAACTAAAAATAGCATTCTGCTTACCAAATTGCTACTCATTAAGCCTGTTTTTTAATTAAAAACCCTATTTTTGTGGGGCCTGACAAAAATGTCAGCCCTCACTATTTTTATACTATGCATAAAAAAATACTGTACTTATTGTTTCTTTCGTTGAGTTTACAACAATCGTTTGCTCAAGTTATCTACAGCGAACGATTTAATAACTTAGCCTTAACCACAGCAACCAATAATGCTTCGCAAACATATTTGTATGCCGATGTTCCCACAGGAATGTTTTCGATTAATAATGGGAACTTAATTGCTGATACCTTAAGCGGTAACTTTCCGTTTAGAGCAAACGGGCAAAAACAAAAAGCTTGGTTAAGCTATGTGCCGTCTACAAATCCATCAGATACTTTTGCAGTTTCTACGTCTTGGCTAAAACCAATAGGTACTGCAAGTGCTTGGTTAATTACACCAACCATTACTGTTGCTGCAAATAGTGTTTTAACTTGGGAATCTATGTCGCCAGATGTAAATAATGCGGATGGGTACGAAGTGTATGTAACTACAAGCACAGCTCCTACTCCGCTATTAAGTGATTTTACAAATTTAATGTACAGCAAAACAGCCGAATCTAATACTTGGCAAACAAGAGGCCTATCGCTTTCTGCATTTAACGGACAAACCATTCGCATAGCTTTTAAAAACGGCTCAACCGATAAATACCAATTATGGTTGGATGATATTAAAGTAGAAAATATATCGACCCAATTTGATGCAAGTACAATATCTCACGCTATTTATAAATACTCTACGGTAAATACAAACAATGTGATTTCAGCTACATTTAAAAATAACGGCTACACTCCCATTACCAACCTTACCATTAATTACAAGATGAATAACGGCACAATCATTTCTGAATCAAAATTATTATCGCCTGCTTTAAATTATTTAGAAAGCAGAGAAATTGCATTTTCAACATTATATAATTCTTCAGTTCCTGTTTATAATAATTTTAAAATTTGGACAAGCGCCATTAACGCTCAAGCTGATCAAGTTGCTAGTAACGACACTATCACTGGTTCTATAACCATATCGTCTTCGTCGCCAACTAAAAAAGTATTGGTAGAGCAGTTTACTGGAGCAACGCACGCTTGGTCTCCAGACGGTTACACGACTTTAAAATCAATCGTTAGCACGAACACAAATGTCATCGCCGCTTCCATTCATGATGGCGATAATATGTCGACAGTAAATGGTGATGTTTTAGTTACTGATTATACTCCTGAATTTCCAAACGCACTAATTGACCGTTATTACTTTGCTGCCAATAAAGCAACGACAGTTAAAACTCCCAATTGGAATAATTATATCACGCAACGTTTAGCCATGAAAGTGCCTGCCACCGTTACCATTACAAATATTAGTTACAATTCAACAACTAATCAAATTGATGCCACTGTATCGAGTACGTTTGTGGGTGATGTAAAAGGCGATTACCGACTTAACCTATACATTAAAGAAAATAATGTGTACGGTCCACTTAGTGATAGTACAAACAATCAATGGAATCAGCACAATGCTTTATATAGCATTCCTGCATCACCCTACTACCAGTACGGTAACTTAATTGGCAGTAACTATGTAATGAGCGCCGCCTCATACAAACACCAATACGTTATTAATCATATTGCTGATGGTGCTTACGGCGCTTCGGGCATCATACCAAGTAATGGTTCAACTATTGGTCAAACCTATTCAAAAACGTATTCGTACGTCTTACCAACCGCAATTGCTGGAGAGTTTAGATTTAATTCAGACAACATTTATTTAATAGCCACTGTTAGCGAATACAATGCAGGACTTAATGAAAAAATAATTTTAAATGCCGCTGAAGTAAAATTAAACACAAACTCAGAAGTAGTGATTGGAATTAAAGAACACGAACAAACAGCAATTCAATTAAACGTATTTCCTAATCCAACAAGCGATGTTTGTCATTTAAACTTCTCATTAAAAAATGATGAGTTTGTAAAAATCAACCTTTACAATACTTTAGGCGAATTAGTTTACATCGAAACTAAAAACCTATCGGCTGGCAATGTAGATTATATTTTAAATGTAAACGCATTACCATCTGGAAACTACAGTGTTCAGATGTCGTTTAAAAATAATACTGTTACAAAAAAATTAACCATCATTAAATAATACAATGATTGTCATTACAGGTGCCGCAGGCTTTATAGGAAGTTGTTTAATTAGTAAATTAAATAACGAAGGATTAGAGCATTTAATTTTAGTGGATGATTTTTCGCAAGAGCAAAAAATTGATAATTATCACACTAAAAACTTTGTGCAAAAAATTGATCGTTCCGAATTTTTAACGTGGTTTGAAGAACACGCTCCCGAAGTTACTTTTGTGTTTCACATTGGAGCTCGCACAGATACCACAGAGTTTAATGTGGAATTATTTAACGAATTGAATTTAAATTACACTAAATCTATTTGGACAACTTGCACCAAGCATTTTATTCCTATGGTATACGCTTCTTCGGCTGCTACTTATGGTTTAGGAGAGTTTGGATATGATGATGACGAAACAAAAATAAATTTATTAAAACCACTAAATCCTTACGGAGATAGTAAAAACGATTTTGATAAATGGGCCATTGCACAAAAAGCTTGTCCTCCAAAATGGTCGGGCTTTAAGTTTTTTAATGTGTACGGACCAAATGAATTTCATAAAGGCCGCATGGCATCGGTGATATTTCATTCCTTTAATCAAATCAACGAAAAAGGACAAGTGAAATTATTCCGTTCTCACAATCCCAATTATACAGATGGCGGCCAATTACGCGACTTTGTATATGTAAAAGATTTAATTGATGTATTGTATTTTGCATACGAAGCTCCATTAAAAAATGGTATCTATAATTTAGGTAGCGGAAAAGCGCGTCCGTTTTTAGATTTAGCAAAGGCGACATTTAAAGCATTAGGTAAAGAACCTAACATTGAGTTTATTGATACACCAATTGATATCAGAGATAAATATCAATATTTTACAGAGGCTAACATGAATAAATTAATTGCACAAGGTTACAAAAAACCATTTACTAGTTTAGAAGATGGCGTGCGTGATTATGTGACCAATTATTTAATTGGACATCGTTATTTTTAAGTAATTTGTTTTTAATAAAAAAAGGAGCTATCAAACAATAGCTCCTTTTTTGTGTCACATAGATTAATATTACTTCTGTAAAATAATTTTTTCAGTTTTAATACCGTTTGCACCTTGTATGGTTACAAAATAAACTCCCACACTATTGCCTGATAAATCAATATTTTGCGTGTTATTAGCGTCCATTTTTTCTGATACAATTAACTGCCCTAAACTATTCGTTACTTTATACGTAAACTGTTCTTCAACTTGTGAACCAATATATAAATTAAATATGCCATTTGTTGGGTTAGGATAAATAGTAGTGATATTTTCGAAAGTGTTTTGATTAATTCCGGTGACTACATTGGTACAGATAGATAATCCCCAGCCAGCTAATGCACCGCCATCCTGATTGGCATCATCCACAACAGTCAATGTCCAAACACCAGCAGCTAGCTGCCCATTAAAAGCACTTAATGCTGCTTGAGATTGATACGTGCCTCCAGTGGTTGGAGGACAAGGAATTGCGCCGGCGGCTGCGGCATCATCTAAACTTAAATTAAAATCATTTTGACTTGTACAAATTCCTGAAAATAAAACAACGCTAGTTCCTGCAGGGCTCTTTAATGTAAATGCTAAGTCGCTCATATATGAATGTGTTCCATTTAAACCAACTACATTTACATCTGTAATAGTACCTGTTGTACTTACAGTTAAAGTCGAAGTCACCGTTGGCGTACCTGTTGCTGAAATGGTAACTGGCACATTCACACTAGTTAACATATTACAAGAATTAGTCGTAAATGAAAATGGCGTAGAATAAGCAGATGAACCACAAGCGTTCATTGACATTACTCTCCAATAATACGTTGTTGAAGAAAGTAATGAAGATGATGAATAAGAGTTAGTCGTTAATCCAGAAACGTTATCTACAATATTGGTAAATCCAGCATCCGTAGCAATTTGAATTTGATAGGTAATGCCTGGTCCTGCAACTGCTGCCCAACTTAAATTAGCAGAAGTGGTTACGCCTGTTGCTAAATCTGCTGGCGTAGATAAAGACGTTTGATTTGGTGTAGGAGACAATACATTTAATGTTAATGTATTAGTTTTTGTAACAGTGCTTGCAGTTCCAATTGCCGAAACAGCATAAGAACCAGCCATGCCAGCCGTTAATCCACTAACTGTCATAGTTACAACTGTATTGTTTGATGACGTTGAAGAAGGGCTAAACACTGCTGTTGCACCAACTGGTAAACCTGTTGCTGAGAAAACCGTTGTTTCGTTAAATCCTAAAAACGTATTATACGTAAATGTGTAAACTGCATTATTTGGAGGACAAACGCCAGTTGACTGTGTGTTATAATTCATCACAAACTCGGATGCTTGTATCGTAATATTTGTATTATTGATATCATAAAAAATATTTCCTGCACCGCGCACCATCACACGTGCTTGCGTTGTTGTAATAACTGGCACGGTAATAACTGCAGAGCCATTGTTAGGAACGTTAGTTGCTAAAGTGATAGGATAAGTGTAACCTCCATCGGTTGACATATAAATATTGACATTAGCGGCACTAACTGGAGCTGCCGTTGTATTGGCTACATTCCACGTAATGGTTTCGTTAGCTCCCGAATTCCATGTAGTAGCTGTACCTTGAGAGGTCACAACAAATGGACCTGATGCACCATTAACCGTTACTAACATTAAATCAGAAGCAGTTTGTCCGCCAGTCACATCATTATCTCTAACAATAAAAGAGAAATTCATAGTACGAGCAACTGAAGGCGTTACTTCCCAAGTGGAAGCTAATGTGTTATTTAAAACAGTTGTGATTGCTGGCATCCATCTGTTGGGAGAAACTGATGGAGGAAGAGCGCGGTATAACGGTCCAACCGCATAGGTTGATAAGGGCGCTGCACTACCTGGGGATTGCGTCACATCATTTTGACTCCAATTATAGGTTAATGAAGCCGCACCATCTGGGTCAGAAGCTGTTCCTTCTAAAATATAAGCAGTACTTTTTGGAATGACATAATCATTACCTGCACTAGCTGTTGGAGGGTTGTTTGTTAAATTAGTTATTTGAGCACAGGTACTGCTGTTTCCAGTTTTTACGTTTGTACTAATATCTCTGATATTTACATAATTAAAATCATCATGACTTTGGTTTTGAACGTTTGTTCCGCAAATACCCGCATAACCCATAATGGAGCTTCCGCTCGCTGGTTCTACTTCTGTAGAGCCATTTCCGCTTCTGCTGCAGGTGTTCATCACGTGATAACCGCCATATTGATGTCCCATTTCATGAGCCACATAATCAATATCAAATGGGTCTCCAGTTGGGTTTGTACTTCCAGTATAACCACGTCCTTTGTGTGTGCCATTTTGGCTTGTACTTAAACATACGCAAGCAAGACAACCTGCGTTACCGCCACCTGTTGTATTAAAGTTATGTCCAATATCATAATTTGCTACGCCAATAGCCGCATCAATTGTTTGTGCTGTCTTTGTGTTCCATTCATTACTCCAAGGATCAGTTGTGGTACTTCCGCAATAAATAATTAAATCGTTATTAGGTACAAACTCCATGGTAATGGATAAATCTCTTTCATATACTCCATTTACACGATTCACCGTTAAAACCATTTGAGCTTGGATATTTGCTTTTTGTTGTGCTAAAGTTCCTGTGCCTGCAAAAATATTTCCATACTCCGCGTTGCAAGATTGTGCTAATCTATACGTTCTTAATTTTTGATCGTTAATGTTCAATACTTTTGCCACATCATTTGTTAGAGAAGGTAACTTCACCTCTTCATCAGTTAAACAAGAAAAATTTTGTGTGTTAGCGCCTAAGGATTTCTTATCATACACAATATACACGTTTGATGTAGTTGTGTAAGGATCAATATAATTAGTGCTATGTAAGCCAGATAAAACCATGGTGTGTAAGCCAAATTGCGTGATACTAAAACGCATCGTCGCTGTTGGATCATCTACTCCTTGTGCTGCATAGGTTTTTATCATTGGGTATTTAGCCGCCAAATCAGGGTGCATAATTGATGATTCCATCACGCGGAATTGTTCTAGTTCACCATAAGCATTTGGAAAACTAATAATTAAATTAGATTGGCCGATAAATTGCCCTCTTACAGGAGCGCCAACCAATTTAGTTTTTAATAAGTTTAAATCTAACTTATAATAATCTGCTTTTTCAGGCACCGCATTTCTACGAGCTTTAGGATCGCTGTTATATTTTTCGGGAGAGGTTTTTATCCATAATTCATTTTGAGCCGGAAGGCATAATGAAATAGTTGTAGCGAAAAAAGCTAAAACAATTTTTTGTAATTTTATAGTCATGAGCTGGTAATTTAGTTATTACAAGATAGAACATTAAATTACAAAAGTCAAGTTTTTTTGTGAAAATATTGAAAGCTTAAAAACTAAAATTTATTTAGTACCCGTATGCCCAAAACCACCAGCGCCTCTTTCGGTTTCATCTAACGACGAAGTTTGTTCCCAAGTGATTTGTTCGTGTTTAGCAATCACCATTTGGGCAACGCGCTCACCATCATTAATCATAAAAGATGTGTTAGATAAATTTACCAATAACACTTTTATTTCTCCACGATAATCAGCATCAATAGTGCCAGGAGAATTTAAAACGGTAATGCCATTTTTAAATGCTAAACCACTTCTCGGACGAATTTGTGCTTCGTATCCTTTATGTAATTCAATAAATAATCCAGTAGGAACTAATGTTCTTTCTAAGGGTTTTAATTCGATAGGCGAATCAATGTTCGCTCTTAAATCTAATCCTGCAGATAATTCTGTGGCGTATTGTGGTAATTCATGTTTGGATTGGTTTACAACTCTTATGATCATGATTCTAAATGTTTTAATTTCTTTAAATTGTCAAATTCTAGTTTATAAAATATCAAGGTAAATAAAGCCAACAAGATATTATTCAATATTAACTTTATGGTAGTGCTTTCCATAGTTGAATAAAGAGTAGAAATAAAATAAAAACCAAGAGCTAAAAATGTAAATACAGATATGCTTCGTAAATTATATTTTATGGGATAATACTTTTGTCCTAATGCATACGAAGCAACCATCATGGCACCGTATGATGCTAATGTAGCCCAAGCACACGCCATGTAACCAAATTTAGGAATGCCCACGAAATTAATCACTAAAGTAATTACTGCTCCCATAACGGTTATGATGGCGCCAAATTTTGTTTGCCCCGTAAGTTTAAACCAAATGGACAAATTCCAATAAACACCCACACACAAATTAGCTAGTAATAAAATAGGCACAACACCTAAGCCATCTCTAAATTTTTCGCTAACCGCATATTTTAACCAAGGTAAATTCATCATGGTTCCCAAAAACAAAAACAAACAAAATAACACATAGTACTTCATCACCATCGCATTTAATTTTTTTGAATCTTCGTGTTTTGCTTGATTAAAAAAGAATGGTTCTGCTGCGTATTTAAAAGCGGTTGTAAAAATGGTCATGAACATAGCAATACGATAACAAGCACCATAAATTCCTAATTGTGTTGGCGCAACATCTTCGGGAAGCAAATACTTCAAAATAAATCGGTCAAAGGTTTCGTTAATCATCCCTGCAAAACCTAATATTAATAAGGGCCAAGCATACCTTAGCATTTGTTTCCATAACTCTTTATCAAACACATATTGAATGCCGGTAAATTCTTTTGCTAAAAATAACAAGCTCACCAAATTTGCTAAAAACCCAGCTAAAAACATGTAGCCTACTCCTACTTCTGGATTATAAAATTTTGCAAAAGCAGAATCTGGTTCATTAAAATATGCCGGCTTACAAATGTTGAAATAAAAAATACAGATTAAAATAAACACAAACACATTTAATAATTTGAGCATTCCAAATTTCCTCGCTTGATTATTTAATCGTAAACGCGCAAAAGGAATAGCCATCATGGCATCCGTAGCCACAATTAATACACACCAAATAATATAGTTCACATGTTCAGGTTCTTTTATAAAATCGGCTATAGAGCCAGAAAACAAAATGAACAATAAGGATAATCCTATGCTACTTCCAAAAATAGAGATGATAGCGGTTGAATAAACTCGAGATTTATCTTCTATTTTATTTGAAAAATGAAAGAAAGCAGTTTCTAACCCATAGGTAAATAAGATGTTTAGAAAACTGATATAGGCGTAAAACTCTGTGTTAGCAGATAATTGAGATGGCTGCTCAAAAATGTAGGTTAATACAAAAGAATATAAAAAAGTAATCACACGAGGAAGAACACTTCCTAAACCATAAACGGCGGTTTGCGATGCTAATTTTTTAAGTGGGTTCGACAAGTTTGTAATTTAATTTACAAAAATAGGTTATTTAGCCTGATTTGCTTTATGCTAAGCATTAAGATATTAACGGGTAAAAGTGTTCATAAAACAAAAAAGGCTTTCAAAGAAATTTGAAAGCCTTTTTAAATGTATCATTTAAATTATCTAAATAAAGTTACATAACCTTGATTTTTAATCTCTTCGCCAACAGCCCCAGAGGCTCTGATGATATAGAAATACGTTCCATCATCAGCAGGAGATCCATTAATTTTACCATCCCAAGAATTTGAAATATCTGAAGATTTAAATACTAATTTACCCCATCTGTTAAATACTGAACACTCGAAAGATGTAATGTTTGTTCCTTTAACCGCAAAGAAATCATTGGCTTTATCTCCATTTGGTGTAAATACATTTGGCACTATAATCTCAGGAATTAAATCAATCACTACAATTGATAAAGTGTCAAGAGCAATACAGCCTGTAGAACTTGTAGATGTATATATTACTTGGTAAGTACCACCTATTTGATAGGTTTGTGGCGTTGGATTTTGTGAAGTAGAGGTGCTTCCGTTTCCAAAATTCCAATTAAAAGTAGTACCGCCGCTTCCTAAATCAGCAAAATTTACAGTTAAAGGTGCGTTTCCACTTAAATAATCAGCCACTATATTAACTACAGGTGGAGGATTGGTAACTACTGTAAATACAGCTGTTGCCGATGGTAAAGTACAGCCATCTGATACTGTTAAAACATAATTTGTACTTGTTGGTACTGATCCGTAAACCATGACAGTTGGTGTTGTTCCACCATTGCTCCACGAATAAGTATATGGCCCGCCATTTCCTGGGCTAGTTATTGTTGGAACTAAAATCAGAGAGTCTCCTAAACACATTGCAACAGAGGTAGCGCTAACCGAAAGAGATGGCGTTAAAGTAACTGAAACTGTTTGTGTTTGAATACAACCATTTAAATCACGAACTGTACAAGTGTATTGTGTACTTGTTGTTGGTGTAACTATTGCATTCGCCCCGGTTAAATTACCTGGATTCCATGTGTAAGAATACGCAGGCGTTCCTCCTGATGAAGAAGCAGACAAGTTTGTTGAATTTCCAAAACAAGTTGTAGAACTTGGGCTCGCAGTTAACGCTAAAGCTGTTGGTTCTGAAACGTTAACGACGCTTGATGTAGAGCACCCTGTTCCATCTAAAACCAATACAGTATAAGTTCCTGCACCTACTCCTGTTACGGTTTGTGTTGTTTGAGTAATAGTTGGTGACCAAGTAAAACTAAATGGAGTTGAACCTCCTGTTAAATTAACAGAAACTGTTCCTGTTAATTGCCCGTTACATAAAGGTTGAATAACATTAAATGAAGATACAGAAGGCGCTGTTGTTGTAACTACTGTAAATACAGAAACAGCTGAAGGTGCGGTGCATCCATCCGAAACGCTAACTGTGTAGTTATCTGCTCCTGGCGTGGCATCAGCAGGAACAGAAATGGTAGGAGTAGTTGCTCCATTTGACCAGATATAGGTGTATGGCCCGCCATTACCTGCACTTGTAACTGTTGGCGTTAAAATAACCGAACCACTTGATGCGCAAATTGACTGAGAACTAGCTGCTACTGTTAAAGGTAATCCTACCGTTATGCCAACAGTTTGTGTTACAGCACAACCGTTAGCATCATTAACTGTACAAGTAAATTGAGAGGTAGCTGCTGGCGTTACTGCTGCGGATGCGCCGCTTACATTTCCTGGATTCCAAGTATAGGAATAAGCAGACGTTCCGCCAGCTGCAGAAGCCGTTAATGTTGTTGAATTTCCAGAACAAATAGTAGCATTTGAAGATGTCGTTAAAGTTAGTGCCGTTGGCTCTGATACAGTTACAATACTCGTTGTAGAACAACCATTATTATCTAACACTAATACCGAATAAGTACCAAAACCTACTCCTGTTACAGTTTGTGTTGTTTGTGTAATAGTTGGCGACCAAGTAAAAGTAAATGGAGGATTTCCGCTAGTTAAATTTGCAACTATAATACCGTTTGATTGCCCATTACATAATGGAGAAGTTACACTAAAAGATGTAATGCTTGGTGGCGGATTATTAGCTATTTGAACAGTTTTAGTAACTACACATCCACCATTTGACATCGTTACCGAATACGTTGTATTAAATGGAATATTGGTTTGTATATTACTTGTATTACCTGTTGGTGACCAAGAATAAGTTAAACCAACGGTTGATGAAGAAACTGAAACAGTGGCTGTTCCAAATCCACTTGAACCAGCACAACCACCACCAGAGGTTGATAGTGAGGAAGTAATGCCTGGAGTAATATTAATAGTTTCGCTATGCACAGCCATACAAGATCCATTCATAGATTGGTGGGTAACGACATAAACTCCTGGGTTATCAAAAATTGGTGAAAACATTGGCCCAGAGCCAAAGGCTGGCGTTACACTTGTTGTAGGACTAACTGTCCAAATATCATTTAAGGATGGTGATACTGCCATATAATTAGCATTTGAGCCTGAGCAAAGAGTTGGCGGGCCAGAAAACAAAGCATTAGTGTTGGCTACAAAAACTGTTATGTTAGGATTATAAGGAATGCCACATCCTTCTTTAGCAACGGCACTACAGGTATCATAAGACAACGTATAAGTTGTGGTTGACGTTGGATTTACTAATACGGTTAATGTATTGACGGCAATGACACCACTGGGGCCTCGCCAGACTATGGAATCACAGGTGGCACAACCTGGAATTAAACTTTTTAAAGGACTACAACCTTGGGGTGGAGTAAAGGTAAGCAGCACTGGGCCACCGCAAGATGGATTTGATAACGATGTAACGGGATTAGAAGAAATAAAACCTGGTACTTCAGGTATAGGAGTGCCTGGAACGGTGAACGAAACTACTGGTCCAAAAGGCCCAGGAGAACCGAAGCCTCCTGTAACAATCTCTCTACAAGAAAAATAATACACTTTCCCTGGACATAAATCCGTGAAAGGAATATAGGTTGTATGATATGGTTCTAAGGCACATTGATCAGGCCAACTTGATGCTAAATTGTAATTTGGAACATTTAACAAAGTGTTATACCAAGGAAATGAATTATAATTCACACCAGTACCTGTCCAATTTTGTAAATAAGTTTTTAAACATAAATCTGGAGGAATATTTGAAAATGCTAAAGGGTTACAAGAAACTTTAGTTTGCATCCAAAATGGGCCGCTACCACAGGTAGCAGCGTCTGAAGAAGCTGTAACTGTAATACCTGCTGTACCCACAGTATAAGTAGCATTTACAAGAGGTAAACCGTGACTTGCTTTTAATAGTTGTGATAATGAAATTAAAAGGCTTAACAGAAAAATAATACGTATTGATTTTTTCATAGTTTAGTTTTGAATGAGTTTCAAAAATATACCAAAAAACTACAAAAATCAGTTTCCTAAATAATTGAAAATGTAGTTTCACTCAATATAAAGTAACTAGGACTTCATTTTTTCGATCAATTTTGTGGTAGAAAAACCATCCACTAGTTGAATAGTCATTACTTTTCCGCCTTTAGCTTTTACAATATCGTAGCCTACAATATCTTCAGCTTTATAGTCGCTTCCTTTTACTAAAATATCTGGTTGCACAAAATCAATTAATTCAAGAGGAGTATCTTCATCAAATAAAATAATGGCGTCTACACATTCTAAGGCAGCTAAAATAATGGCCCGCGTGTTTTCTGAATTGATAGGTCTTTCAGGCGATTTACCCAAACGTTTAACCGAAGCATCTGTATTTAAGCCTAAAATCAATTTATCTCCCAAATCACGAGCGTGGCATAAATATTCTACATGGCCACGATGCAAAATATCAAAACAACCGTTGGTAAAAACCAACTCTTTATTTTCAGAATTCCATTGATTCAAAAGAGTTTTTAAAGACTCTTTCGTATGAAATTTTTCAGATAATTTTTTATGATACGACATCACTTTTATTTTTATTAATGATCGGTAATAAAATAAGACTTATGATTCCTAAAACAACCACCAAAATAAATTGAGATGTCCAGGCCATCCAAGGAAAAGACACTGCTGATATTATTTCGACATGATAGGTAGCAGTTAACAATGCTGTAATAATAGCAGGATAGGCGCCTAAACCACCTGGAGAAAAAACAACGCCAAACGTTCCAAATAATAATAATACTAAACATTCCGAATGTCCTAAATCTGATGTGCCTGCAAAAGCAAAAAAACATGCGTACAAACTATAAAAATAAGACGCCCAAATAGCAATACTTAAAGCGATAAATTGAAATTTTTTATCAATATCTTTTACAGAACTTAATCCATTACCAAATCCTTTTAAAATATTTCCGAACTTGCCTGTTAATGCTTTAGCTAATTTTTTACGAACCAACATAAACCCAATAAAAGTGATAACCAATATTGAAATGAGAATAATAAATTTTACTGGCTGTGCCACAACCCCACTCAATTTAAGCATCATTGGGTCAATAATATATTCTACTGCTAAATTTTTTAATTGCGAAAATTGAGCAAATAACGTTAACACGAAAATAACTAGTAACAAAAGCATATCCACAATGCGTTCTGTGATAACAGTTCCCAAAGCTACTTCAAAGGGCACATCATCATACTTAGCAACTAAAGTACAGCGAGTTAATTCGCCCATACGGGGTAATCCATAGTTTGCAAAATAACCTACTAACACCGCGCCAATAGCGTTTGGTGGTTTAACAGAATAACCTAATGGTTTTAATAAATAATTCCAGCGAAACGCTCGTAAATAGTGACTTAAAAAAGCTATCACAATTGAAACACCTACCCAAAAATAATTGGCTGTTGCAAACGAATCTGCAATTTTATCTCTCTCGCCCCAAACCGACTTAATAGATAGCCAAGCTAACAAAATGCCTACACCAAGCAATACAGTAAATTGAATAATAGACTTGGTGCCTTTGTTCATGAATGTTATTTTAAACGATTTGTTTTAGTATCTGGAAAAACTACCCAAGGTTTAAATGTTTTTGCCGCTTCAAATTCTATATTTGCATAAGAAATAATAATAACTACATCGCCCAAACTCACTAATTTTGCTGCTGGACCATTTAAACAAATAACTCCACTACCGCGCTCTCCTTTTATCACATATGTAATAAAACGTTCACCATTATTTTTATTTAAAATATGAACTTGTTCGTTTTCAATCATATTAGCTGCATCCATTAAATCTTCATCAATGGTTACACTTCCTATATAATCTAATTCAGCTTGTGTTACAGTTACACAATGCAATTTAGATTTCATTACTTGAATTTGCATCATGGCGCAAATGTAAGGATTAAACCATAAACCACATAAATAAAAATAGCCTTAAAAACCTTTAAAACAAGCTAAAAAAATCCACCAATCATTAACCTCAACCGTTTATAAACTAAGCGGTTTTCTTTTTTTGCAAATCCCCAAATTAATTGCACATTTACTCTTCAAACAAATTTTACATGAACTACAAACACATCCTTTTTCCAGCAATTATTTTTGGTTTTATTGCTGCTTGTTCATCCTCTAAAAAAACTAGCAAAACAAATGAACCTATTACAATGGCAGAACCTGCTATTGATTTAGATACCATTAGAGTTATAGCAGAGGAGCCGCCAAAAAAGCAAATTTACCAAGCAACTCATACTAAGAGCAACGATATTATTCATACAAAATTATGGGTAAGCTTTGATTGGCAGAAGTCTCAACTAATAGGTAAAGCCGAACTACTTATAAAACCATATTTCTACGCAACTAATATGTTATACTTAAATGCGCGCGGCATGGATATAAAATCGGTTTCTGTTGCTCGCAGAGTAGTTGCGCAAGGAACGGTATTAGAAAAAGGAAAAAAGAAATCAATAGACATCGAAAACATTGTACCACAAGAATCTACATTCACTTACGATCATGATTCTTTGAAAATTGATTTAAAAAATACATATACCAAAGATGACAAATACACGGTTACCATAGAATACGTAGCTAAACCAAACGAATTAAAAGAAGGTGGTAGCGGTGCTATTTCTAGCGACAAAGGTTTATACTTTATAAATCCAGATGGGAAAGACCCAGATAAAATGCCTCAAATATGGACTCAAGGCGAAACACAATCAAACTCTGTATGGTTTCCAACAAACGACAATCCAACAGAAAAAATGACCAATGAAATCTATATGACTGTTGATGATAAATACACAACTTTGTCAAATGGTTTGTTAGCTGATTCTAAAAAAAATGCAGATGGTACACGTACCGATCATTGGGTAATGGATTTGCCCCATGCGCCATATTTGGTAATGATGGGTGTTGGTGAATTTAAAAAAGTAACTGATGAGCCATGGAACGGAAAAGAAATTTCTTACTATGTAGAAAAAGAATACGAACCACACGCAAAGGCTATTTTTGGGAAAACAAAAAAAATGATTGAATTTTACTCTACAAAACTTGGAGTTGCTTATCCTTGGCAAAAATATGCGCAAATTGTAGCAAGAGATTATGTGAGTGGTGCTATGGAAAATACCACTGCAACATTACATGGAGATTTTGTTTGCTACCAAACAACTCGCGAAATGATTGACGGAGCAAAAGGAGAAAGTACTATTGCTCACGAATTATTTCACCAATGGTTTGGTGACTTAGCAAGTTGCGAAAGTTGGAGTAATCTAACTTTAAATGAATCGTTTGCTACTTATGGAGAATATTTGTGGGAAGAATTTGAATATGGAAGAGACGCCGCTGACGACCACCATGCTGGTTCGCGCTTTGGCTACTTTGCTCAATCAGGTCAAAAACAAGTTGACTTGGTTCGTTTTGATTATGATGAACGTGAAGATATGTTTGATGCTTTTAGTTATAATAAAGGTGGACAAATATTGCACATGCTGCGTAAATATGTAGGCGACGATGCATTTTTCGCTTCATTAAAATTATACTTAGAAAAAAATAAATTCAAAACGGCTGAAGCTCATGAATTGCGATTGGCATTTGAAGAAGTAACAGGTGAAGATTTAAATTGGTTTTTTAATGAATGGTATTTTGCAAAAGGGCATCCAGAATTAGATATCAAAAAGTCGTATGATGGAGCAACTAAAAAATTAAAAATTGAGATTACTCAACAACAAGATTTTAAAGTAGCACCACTATATAAATTACCTGTTTATATAGATATTTATGCAGGAGGCAAAAAAGAACGTAAACGTATTTGGATTGAAGATGTAAAAAACACCTTCACATTCGATATAGCATCCAATCCTGATTTAGTAAATATTGATGCAGAACGCCAGTTATTAGCGAAAACCACATACGAAAAAACAAGAGAAGAATATATCTTCCAATATAAAAACGCTCCTTTGTGGGGAGACAGAGATGAAGCAATGGAGTATTTTGAAAAAAACATAGATGATAAAGAAATTTATGCTTTAGTAAAAACTATTGCGGTAAATGATCCATGGAGAAAATTTAGAGCTGACGCTGTTGGCATATTAACAGACAAAGCAAAAGATAATGAATCAGAATTAAAACCTTTATTTATTTCTATCTCTGAAAAAGACGCTAACACAAAAGTACGTGCGTCAGCTATTAAAGCATTAGCAGCTAATTATAAGGGAGAAGATTTAAATGCACTATACGACAAAGCATTAGGAGAACAATCATACGCTATCGTATCTGAAGGTTTTGATGCCATCGCAAAAATAAATCCTGAACTAGCCATGAAAAAAGCAGTGGCCTTAGAAAATGAACCTTCAAAAGAAATAATTTATTCGGTTGCAGATTTATATTCTAAAAACGGAACAGATGAAAATCATGCTTATTTCAAAAAAGTGAAAAAATATTTTAATGGCTTTGAGTTATTAGCCTATGGAAATATCTATGGCAAATTTTTAAAACGTTGCACTAAACCTGAAACGGCAATTGACGGTGCTACGGAGTTGGCAAAAATTGGTGCGAGTGATAGTAAATATGTGAAATTTGCTGCGCAAAAAGTGATGAAAGATAACTTAGTAAATGTATGGCAAGACAAAGAAGATAAGATAAAAGCTAAAATCGAAAAAGCTAAAAAAGAAAACCAGGATGTTACAACAATGACTGCTGATTTAAAAATCATATCTGATACTAAAAAACAGATTTTAGAATTATATAATTCGATAAAAAAATAGATTTAAAAAACACATAGTCACATAGAATTAAATAGAATGGGATTAACCACAAAAAAACAATTAGATGAATTGACTTATCAAATAGTTGGTTCTGCAATTGAAGTTCACAAAGAGCTTGGTCCCGGTCTATTAGAGTCTATATATCATAAGTGTTTAAAAAAAGAATTATCTCTAAGAAGCATAGATTTCAAATCTGAATTTTCTGTTCCACTAGTGTATAAAAACGAACCCCTCGAAACAGAATTAAGATGCGATCTATTAATAGAAAACCAAATCGTTGTGGAGCTGAAGGCCGTTGAAACTATGTTGCCTATATTTGAAGCGCAGCTTCTAACCTATATGAAACTACTTGAAGTGCCAAAAGGCATTTTGATTAATTTCAATGTAAAGAATATCTTTCATGAAGGTCAAAAGACATTTGTAAATGATTATTTCAAACTTTTACCCTAATTAATAAAACTAAAAACTATGTGTCTATGTGTTTAAAAAACAAAATCACAACAACTGTTGCTATTGCAAGTATATTTTACTCAACATTTATAATTGCTCAAGATAAACTACTTACCATTCAAGATGCTGTTTTAAAAGGACGCACAACTCTTGCTCCAAAACGTTTACAATCTTTGGGATTTATTCCATCTCATAATCAGTTTTCATATGTTGACAATAATATAGTTTTTATTGGTGACAAGAAAAATGGAAATACCGTTCCTCTCATTACTTTACAAGACTTAAATACTAAACTTAAGGCTTCTAGTAAAGATACATTAGCCGCAATTGGAGGATTAACCTGGAAAAACTTAAGTCAATTTTATTTCTCTAATAAAAAAGTAGAGTTAATGTATGACATTGACAAGAAAGCGGTATTAGAAACTGATAGAAAAGCAGAGCCTAGCAATTTAGATGCGTATCAAAAAGAACCATTTACGAGTGCTTACTCCTATTGCAAAGACAATAATTTATATGTTGTAAAGGATGGTAAAGAAAGCCAAGTAACAACAGATGGCTCTTACGAAATTGTCTATACTGGAAAAAATGTTCACCAAAATGAATTTGGAATTGATGGCAAAAACTTTTGGAGCCCAAAAGGAAACTTTTTAGCCTACTACAGAATGGACCAATCTCCAGTAACTGATTATCCAATTATTGATTGGACAACTCGTCCTGCAAAAAACGAAAACATTAAATATCCTATGGCCGGTAACAAAAGCCACCATGTTACATTAGGGATTTATGATGTAAAAACAAACAAAACTATTTTTGTGAAAACAGAAGGCGACAAAGAACAGTACTTAACAAATATTGCTTGGAGTCCTGATGAAAAGCACATTTACATTGCTATTTTGAGTCGTACACAAAACGACATGAAACTAAATGAATATGATGCAGCAACTGGAAATTATGTTCGTACGTTATTTGAAGAACATGATGATAAATATACGGAGCCTTTACATCCTATGTTATTTTTAAAAAATAATCCTTCGCAATTTATATGGCAAAGTCGTAAAGATGGGTATACACATCTTTACTTGTATAATATTAATGGCACTTTAATAAAACAATTAACTAAAGGTAATTGGGAAATAAAAGCAGAAAATGGATTTGACGAAAAAGGAGAGCGTTTGTTTTTTCATGCAAATGATCAAAGCCCTGTTAACCAAGATTTTTATAGTGTAAATTTAAAAAGTGGAGAAGTAAAACGTTTAACGTATAGCAATGGTTTTCATACCTGTGTATTGGATGAAAAAGGAAATTATTTCATTGACAACTTTACTAATTCAACTACGCCAAGAGAATACAACATTATTAATACTTCTACTAAAAAAGCCATCAATATTTTTAAGGCAGAAAATCCAATTAAAGAATACAAAACAGGTAGCTGGAATTTATTTACGATTAAAAATAATGAAGGAACCGATTTACACTGTCGTTTATTTAAACCAGTCAATTTTGATTCAACAAAA
This sequence comes from uncultured Bacteroidota bacterium, assembly GCA_903893815.1. Taxonomy (GTDB): domain Bacteria; phylum Bacteroidota; class Bacteroidia; order B-17B0; family Aurantibacillaceae; genus UBA4416. Next base: position 75,241 of record CAITNS010000043.1, on the reverse strand, counting down.
AAATACCCCGTATTAGTTTATTTGTATAACGGGCCACATTCGCAAATGGTAACTAATACATGGATGGCAGGTGGCGAGTTATGGTACCAATACATGGCCGAAAAAGGCTTTATGGTTTTTACGTTAGACGGAAGAGGAACTTCTTACAGGGGAAAAGCATTTGAGCAAGCAACCCATCGTCAATTAGGAACTAAAGAAATGGAAGACCAATTAAAAGGTGTTGACTATTTAAAATCATTGCCATATGTTGATGCTTCAAGAATAGGTGTTCATGGCTGGAGCTTTGGTGGTTTTATGACAACCACTTTAATGACACGTTCGCCCGAAACATTTAAAGTTGGTGCTGCCGGCGGGCCTGTAATTGATTGGACTTATTATGAGATTATGTATACAGAACGTTATATGGATTCTCCACAAGATAACAAAGAAGGCTATGAAAAAAATAATTTATTAAACTACGTTGATAAACTAAAAGGAAAATTGTTAATGATACATGGAGCTCAAGACCCTGTAGTTGTTTGGCAACATAGTGTGCTTTACCAAAAGAAAGCGGTTGATAAAGGCATTCAATTAGATTACTATTTGTATCCTGGACATGAGCACAACGTCTTAGGAAAAGACAGAGCGCACTTAATGGAAAAAATAACGAATTACTTTATTGATAATCTATAAAACGATTAAGGATAAATGACAAAAGATTTAAGATTAATTGCCTCTAATGATTGAATTTTTTTCCAACAACCAAAAACTTAATTCAAACAACTATACTACATGGACTTTACAAATTACAACCACACAGTAACAGAACGATTTATTCGTTACGCAAAAATTGATACGCAATCAGATCCTAATTCTACAACTATACCGAGTACCATGAAGCAAAAAAATCTTGGTAAATTACTAGTACAAGAATTAACGACAATTGGAATTACTGATGCTGAAATGGATCAGCATGGTTATGTTTATGCAACTATTCATTCAAATACAACCAAACAAGTTCCAGTCATTTGTTTTTGTTCTCACATGGATACGTCGCCTGATTGTAGTGGCGAAAATGTCAATCCAATCGTACATACAAAGTATGACGGAAAAGATATTGTATTGCCAAATGATAAAAATCAAATTATTAAATTTGCTGAACATCCAGATTTAGCTGCACAAGTTGGTAATGACATTATTACAACTGATGGCACTACTTTATTAGGAGCTGATAATAAATCGGGGATTGCAGAAATTATGGATGCTGCCAATTATTTAATGCATCATCCGGAAATAAAACATGGTGATATACGTATTTTGTTTACACCTGATGAAGAGATAGGTAGAGGAACTGACCATGTGGATATGAAAAGACTTGGCGCACAATATGGCTACACCATGGATGGAGAATCATTAGGACATCTAGAGAATGAAACATTTAGTGCAGACGGTGTAACAATCACTATTAATGGAATTCCAACACACCCAGGTTTTGCAAAAGACAAGATGGAACATTCCATTAAAATTGCCGCAGAAATTATCAATCGTATTCCAAAAGATAAAACACCAGAAACTACTGAAAAGAAACAACCATTTATTCATCCAGTTGCTATCAATGGTGGTTTAGAACAAGTAGAAATTAAATTTATCATTCGTGCTTTTGATACTCCCACTTTAAAATCATTAGAAGCAGAATTAGAAGAAATTACAAAATCTGTTTTATCAAACTATAAAAAATCTAGCTACGAATTTAAAGTAACAGAACAATATCGCAACATGAAAGATATGTTAGATACATGTTACCACGTTGTAGAGCATGCTCTTGAAGCAATTAGCAGAACAGGTGTAAAACCAGTTTTATCAAGTATTCGCGGCGGCACTGATGGCTCACGATTATCTTATATGGGTTTGCCCTGCCCGAACATTTATGCCGGCGAACATGCATTTCATAGTAAATTAGAATGGGTAAGTGTTCAGGATATGGAAAAAGCAACACAAACTATTGTGCATTTAGCGGCAATTTGGGAAGAGAAAAGTAAATAGATTATTGCGAATTATAATTCTCAACATCTTGGATAGTGACTTCCGATGTTTGAGAAAATAATTTTGTTGGATGAATTTCTAAAAAAGCGGCAATTTTTAATAAGGTTATTAGAGTAATATTTTTACCCTGTTCTATTTTATGCATGTTAGATTTATCTAAGCCAATATCTTCACCTAAGCCAGCAAGCGTGTAGCCTTTTTTTATTCGCTCTTTACGAATGTTATCGCCTATTTGTTGCAAAAAAGTATTAACCTGATTTTTCTTTTTCCGTTAACTCTCCATCTGCAAGAGCAAGGGTTATTAAATTTTCAATTTGCTCGTTATACATTTTTTATTTTTTTTAAAGTTATAGATTTTTTACCTGTCGACATTACATTGCTGCTTGTGCAATTTTATTTGCAATCTGCATTAATTTGGAAGCATAAGCTGGGTCTGTGCAACTTGAAGCATCTCTCTGCATATCCATTGCTTTTTGGGCAACTTCTGTATATTCACTAAGAATGCTTGCGTCTGTTGGATTGGCTTTGTACTTTTTAAGAATTGCAATGTAACTGTCTGCAAAATCTGAATAATCTTTGATGAATTGGGCACAATCTGTATTGCTGGAAGTTGAACTGCTTTCTGGCTCTGCGGCAGATGAAACAGTAGTTTTCTCGTCTTTTTTAATTGTGCTGGAAACAGAAAACGTTTTTACTTTTCCCGCGTGTTCTTTTGCATTATATGCACCAAAAGCAGCTACAAATTGAAGGATTTCCTCTTGCCCCTTTTTCAAAGTATTGCCATCTGCTTCAAAAATTGCATTTGCTAGTAGTGTATGAAGCTTGGTTTGTGAAATATCATCCATTTTAAAATATCCAGATCCTGCAACAGGCATTCCATCTTCATTAAGTAATGAAATCGTCATTTCATATTTGTCATTTTCATTTTCCATAAAATAATCAATATATTTTACTTTTATTGCAAGTTTACCATCAGGACTTATTTCATAATCACGATCAATTACTTGTAAATTGTCGGCAAAATCTCCTAATATTTCAACCTTATTAGGTTTTATCTTGGCAATTTCATCTTTATTTTCTCCACCACCGCAACTCGTTAAAATTGTTGAAGCAAATAATATTGCTCCGAAAATTGTCAATAATTTTTTCATTTTGTATTTGCGTAGTCGCCACTTTTATTATTTACGTTCCGTTTTTTAGAGTGGGTTCTGGACTCCACTTTTTAATTCAGAAATCTTTTTGCAACCATATCTTAAAGTAATTAAATATATTTAGCAAGTCTTTTTCTAATCCTTTACACAGCGAACACGCATACTAGGCCATTTTTCATATTCAAGTTCCAAAACGAGCCAACAAAATTCATTTTGCTTTTCACCTCAAAATTCAGAATATGTTGATTGTTGAGTTTAAGTGAAATGTCAATGCCTTTTGTTTCACCAAGATTGATTTAGGCTTCAGAACCTAATCGCTGAAGTTGACTGAAAAACCAAAACTCACCCAATATGCCTGTTTGCTCTTTTGCCATTGGCGCTTAGTTGAAAAGTTGGTTTAGAGATTGCATTTTAGATTTCTGTGCTTTTTTGTGATTTAGTTTTTGCACTCCAAATGGCCCGCCACTTTCCCACGTCAAAAGAAAACTTGTAGGACTGTTTAGCGATAAATTAGCTGTTATACCAACTGTATATTTTGGAACAGTAAATTTCTTATCACCTGTTTTTTTGAACTGTCCTTTTCTTGTTCCAAATGGGTCATCAGGTACGCTCCAATTGCCTTTATTATCAAAGATCATACGTAATGGAGTACCACCTAAACTGTAGTACCATGTTCCAGCCAAAAGTTCATTTTCTGTAGTTACTCTAAATTCAACTTCAACATCATTTTGATTTTTTAAAACAACATTTTCGCCTTTTAAAGTAAAATTAATAATTGTTGTGTTTTTGTCGTCAAATTGAACTTTGCCATCAACGTACTTGCCTTCAAAACTACCTTTATAATTTACTAAATTAAAATTTAAGTTTTGATTAATAGTAAAAATCAAATTTGATTTTGATTCATTAACTGGAATGTAGTATTTTTCAGAAATAGTTTTTATTACTTCTTTACTATCTGATTTTGGTTGCTCAACCTTTACTTCTGTTTTTGTAGTTTCGCCAGTTGTTTTGTTTGATTCGCTTTGACCTCCACTACAACTGGCGAAGATAAATGAAGCAAAAAGTATAGCTCCAAAAATTGTCATTATTTTTTTCATAATGTTTATTTTATTAATTTTTTCCTACTCATTTGGCTTTTCGGTTTCGCCCCATTTTTTAAATTGGTTTTGGTATCATCATTTTAAATAAAATCATTAACATGATCAAATTTGATTTAATTATGTTTAAAGTTTATTTCGTTGTTCTTGTTGGTAAATAAGCGTTTTTTGTATATACTTTTTGACCACTTGTTATTTTATATTCTTTGCCCTGTTTGTCAACTCCAATTTTACCCTCTGTTCCTTCTCTTTTTTGTTTCCCTTTAATAACGGTTCCTGCTGCCGCTGCACCAACTGCTTCCATTTTTACTGCATCACTCCATATTTTTTGGAGCCCCGCTTCTTTTGATTCAAAAGGGTTTTCCTTTTCTTCGCCTCTAATATTATAGTTATACCAAGTATCATCTTTTTTGACCATGTGACAAGAAATTCCATCTCCAAATTGGAAATCAATAATTTCGCTATTTGGATGGGTTTTTCTATCTAACATGTTTTTTTTTGTAACACTTTCGCTTGTAACTTTTGGATGTTTTTTTTGTGCAAACGCATTAATAGATAAAGCTAAAACTGCAATTGTTAAAATCGTTTTCATTTTTCTTTAATTTAAATTTTCCCTACTCGTATGGCTTTTCAGGTTACCGCCTCTTTTTTTAAAGTGGTTTTGTTGTCCACATTAGTTATTCATTTTAAATAATATTTTATGCCCAGCCTCTCTCATTGTTTGGGCTTTTAACGATTTATTTGCTCCAATATTCTATTAAGTTTTCGTTATTCTATTTGCAATTGCGGCCTATTTTTCTTAGTTAATGATGATGCCCCATTTTTTAATAGGTCAACAAGTTTTTTAATTAGCTTACAAATCGTATCCTAATTTTCTTCTCTTATGAATGTCATTTTTGTATGATTTTATTGTCCGAGTATCATAGCTTGTATTTGTTCTGAAGTTTCAGCATCTTTTAATTTTTTCTCCATATCCTTTGTTTCTTGACTATATAAAGCCACTACATTATCAGAAATAGAGTTTAATGATTTTAATAGAGAGATTGTTTCAGTTAAACCAGGATATGCGTTGATTTTAAAAATAAAGTCTTCATACACAATTAAGTATTTTTTTAATAAGGTCTTCTTTTTGTTTTGGTCGTTTAAGTTTGTGATGTTAACTTTGTTATCTACTGCTTTTAAGTAATTTGTTTTTACCGATTTACTGGACTCAAAATTTTCCTTTTCAACTTTAAGATTATTCAAAAAAGTAGTCTTGTCGTAGGTGTAAAACTGATTATTTGTCTGCTCAAAGTAGAAACTAAAATTTGACCTTTTAACATTACCTTCTTCCTTTGTTAAAGCTTCATCATATTTAAAATAAGCCTCCGTAATTGCTCTTTGATAAGGCTCGTAAAATTCTTTGTTTAAATCAAAACAAATCAATGCGTTATATGCTTTTTCATTCCAAGGTTCTAGGCAGTTACAATTACTATAACCGGCCGACGATGCTCTTGGTTTTTTATCATCATAAGTGTATGTGTATTTATTGTATTCTTTAATGCTCTTTATTTTGAAGTCTGCTTTTAGTGTTTTAAAGTCATTATCCAATGTATCATTTTGGGACTTAATATATTCCTGAAAAAACTTACTGTTTGTATGAAATGTTTCAATCATTTCGTTTATTTTGTCTTTAGGATATTTTTCATTCTTCAGCAAGTCAGATGCGGATTTGAATAATTCAAAAGCTTTTTTGTAATCTTTTGCTGCTATAGCCTTGTCTGCTTCTGGTATAATGTTTTTGTATTCTTCAGTGTTCTTTTGCAGAGTTGCTGCCTCCTGCTCTTTCTGTTTTTGTTTTAGCTTCTCTTGCTCTTCATCATATATTCTTTTACTTTCTCCAGTTCTTTCAAAAACACCATTTACATATTTTCCTTCCCCATTTAAAGTGCCGCTTTCATCATATGTTTTATAATCGCCATCAAGTTCTCCATTTATGAAATTTCTCTCATACTTAATCGTTTTTCCATTTTCATAATATGAAATGATTTTACCATCCTTCACGTCAAAATTCGTATAACCCGGAGAGGTATAAGTTTTTATAAAATGTAGTTTACCATCTAAGTAATTTTCTGTCCATTTTCCAATCGGTGCATCATCTTTATATGATCCTTGTAGCAATATGCCACCGTACTCGGAATATCCTTTATAAGTACCGTTCTTTACTCCGTAGGCGTCAGTGTAATATTCTGATTGAATTTTCGTGTTGCGATAATCGTAGTATGTTTTTACGAGTTTTTGGGCAAAAGTATTTAGAGATAATCCGTAAATTAAAATTGTAAGTATCGTTTTCATTTTTTTAAGTTTAAAATTCCCTACTCTTAAGGCTTTTCAGGTTCCCGCCTCTTTTTTTATAAGTTTTTTGCAGTCTGCATTTTCTTAGTATTGTTTTTAAAAAAGCTAATATAGGTTAAAAAATCAAATGACAGCACCTATGCTGTCATAAAAATTTCCATTTTTGCAAACTTTCCGATGTGAATAAACAAAGGAACAAGCTCAATAAACGAACTTTAATATTCGATCAAGAGGGGATAGAACTACTTGCTATTGAGCTTAAAAAAGCAAGAATCAGTAAGGATTACACAATTCGGCAACTTGCCTTTGAGTCGGGTGTATCACGCAGTCAAATTGACCGTATAGAAGCTGCCCGTATTAACCCTACTGTTAGTACTGTTTTTGCTATTTCGCGCGCTCTTGAAATCCCTCTATCTGAACTATTTCAGTTTAAACTACTATCTAAATAAACTTTATTTCACTGCAAAGGAGATAAAGTTTATTATAAACTCCTAAGTTCATTTCGACCATTTCGTTCATTCATTTCGTTCATTGCGAATTTTGTATATTGCTATACCTTATTTTTACAAATAAAAAAGTATGTTATCAGAAATAATAAAGCAAAAAATAGAAGAACGATTTGGTAAAGCAGTGCGTTACCCAAAAGATTGTGAAGCATTAGCGTTAATAATATCTTCCGCTTGTAATGAGCGCGTGAGTGCTTCAACATTAAAACGTCTTTACGGATTTGTTTCAGGTGTAGAGCAACCTAGACGATTCACATTAGACTTAATTGCACAATATATAAATTTTCCTGATTGGGATGCGCTAATTAAAAGTATCAATAATGTTACTCATTCCGAATTTATTTCATTGTCCGAAATCGGTATTGATACTATAATAGAAAATGAAATAATAGAGTTTGGTTATAAACCGGATAGAAATCTTGCCGTAAAATTTCTCAGAAAACAGCAATTTGAAGTAATGAAGTCAGAGAAAAGTAAATTAATCATAGGGGATATAATTACAATTTACCATTTTGTATTAGGCTATCCATTATTAATAAATGAAGTGAAAAGAAATAATAAAGATTTAGGGCAATACATTGCTGGAAAAGTAAGCGGTCTTACATATATAAGAAAGGTTGGAAATGGATTATAACAAAAATATTTTTGAGCCTTCCGGTTTTTTTACAAATGAAGATGAAACTGAAAAACTTTTTTCAGATATTATTGAAGTTTCAAAAGATGGAGGAATGTGTTTTGTTGGAAAATTTCTTTTGTATGGTAAATGGCACACCTTAAAAAGATTAAAACCTGAATTTTTAAATAATACACTTTATAAAACATCACTTGAAAAAGAGTTTGAAATTGGATTGCAATTAGACCATCCAAACATAGTTCGTTATTTACATAAAGGTTACGATAAAAAAGGTGTGTTTATTATTCAGGAATATATTGACGGAATTTCACTACGCGAAGCATTTCAAAATAAGAATTTTGTCAGTAAAAATAATATCGACAAAATAATAATGCAATTAATAAGAGCGATTGATTATTTACATAAGCACCAAATTTATCATTTGGATTTGAAGCCCGAAAATATATTGCTGAGTCATAAAGGAGGAAACATTAAGTTGATTGATTTTGGGCTTGCAACTACGGATGCTTTTGAAGGAATTGCATCAGGAACAAAAAAATACGCATCTCCCGAACAAATAAAAGAGCCATCAAGACAAGGTGCAAAAAGTGATTTATATTCTTTTGGATTAGTTGTATTGGAGCTTTTTACAGGAGATGTAAATAAGAAATTAATAAATAAACTCCCTCAACAATATAGAAAGGTTATAAAGGCTTGTTTAAATGAATTGCCTATTAATCGACCCGAGAATATAAGTGAAGTTGAATATAGTTTTACACGATATTATCAGAGCCGAAAAAGAAATTTATTTTTAACCATAGGGATAATTATAATTGGCGCAATCATTAGCTATTTTATCTTTTCTGATTTTTTTAAAGAAAATAAAAACCTTTTAACGAAGCCTTTCAATTCCATAAAAGATAGTATAAATAATAAATTGGTGGAAAGGAAAAACAATTCTAAAAATGTAATATTTGATTCTCCGGTATCGGTTTCTAAAAATGAAAACTTGAACACAAAAGAAATGATTTTGGAATACCAAAAAAGTAAAACGGAATACTATGAAGTAACCAAAGAAATTAATAAAATGATTGCAGACACAATTGTTTCTCTCTCAGATTCTTTAAAGTTTATTGCAATGGCAAATAATTTATACCATTCGTTTAAAAATCGAGTTTTAAAATACGATCAACATCCCTATTATAAAAACAAGTCAAGAAAATTGGTTTTACTCGAAATCAAAGACTCTTGTTATACAGAGTTATTTAATAAATGGATTATTTATTCCAACCAATTTGAAAAAGGAACACCAAAATACTTTTATGAAAATAAAGTTTTTTCATACGTTACAAAAAGAACTAAATCAAAAATTGATAGCCTTGCTTGGAATAACGGAATCCCTGATTAAGTTAATTCAATCATCTTAAAATCTTATATTTGCCTGTCTATGGTAATATGGCAGCAGATAAAATAATCTCTGGCGAGGTAAGTTCAAAGAAATAGCTAAAAAAGAGCGAGGTAAAGCTCGACTAGAGCTTAAGGTAAAAAATGAATACTCTTCAATTCAGCTCATTTTTTAATATTTTATTTCACTACTGTCCAACTGTGAAGGTATTGTAATCTTTATAAACAGCAATATTATTAAATTAGATAGCATTTCATTACTTATCCTCTTTCTTTTTTAATTGGAGAAAAGGCTAAAGGTTTTTTTGAAATTTCTTCTAATAATTCTCTCCGTCTATAAATATCTATTGCGGTGTATAATGCTTCTCTAAAAGACGATTCATCTGCTATTTGTTTGCCGGCAATATCATAAGCAGTTCCGTGATCGGGAGAAGTACGAACAAAATCTAAACCTGCAGTAAAATTAACGCCATGTCCAAATGCTAATGTTTTAAACGGAATCAACCCTTGGTCGTGATACATGGCTAAAACACCATCAAATTGAGATTGCATGTTTTTGCCAAAAAAACCGTCTGCTGAATATGGCCCAAAAACCAACATGTTTTCCTTTGCTTTTTCAATAGCTGGTATTATCATTTTTTTTTCTTCATCGCCAATTGCCCCGTTTTCTCCAGCATGTGGATTTAAACCCAGCACAGCAATTTTCGGTTTACGAATCCCAAAATCTTTAACTAAAGATGCATGTAGCTGATTAATTTTTTCAAGTACATTTTCAATGGTTATTTTTTCGGAAATGTTTTTTAGTGGAACATGGCCTGTTACTACCGCAACTCGCAAATCGTTAGCGCATAATAACATTAATGGCTTTCCGCCTAATTTATCTCCCAAATACTCTGTATGGCCAGGATAATTAAATCCCGCCTCTTGCATGGAGTGTTTATTAATAGGTGCCGTTACTAAAACATCAATTTTTTTATCAAATAAGGCTAATGTTGCTGCTTCTAACGAAAGTTTTGCATATTTACCACTTAGCGTTGTTGGTTTGCCCATTTCAATCGTTACTTCCTCTTCATAACAAATAAACACATTCGGTTTTTTTATATTTAATTGACTAAAGTCTCTTAACGGATTGAAGTTAAACTCATCCATGCTTAACATTTTTCTAAAATAGGAAACTGTTTTTTGAGAACTAAATAAAACAGGAACACAAATTTCTGATATGCCCGGTTCAGCCAATGTCTTTAAAATAATTTCTAAACCTATACCATTTAAATCTCCTTGAGATATTCCGACTACAATTTTATTATCAACCATAATTTATTTTTTTATCCAACCTATTAATGATGCCACATCTTCTGCATCAATGTTTTCCCATTTCATTTTCGAAACATTAAATACCGATAGTCCTTGCTGATACGCTTCGTCTCCCATTACAATTTCTTTTACAATAGCCGCAAAATTAGGAGTTGATTTAAAGTTATTTAATTGAAAGTGATTTTTACCAATATCTTTTCCTTTATAAAAAACGCCTCTACCAGTAGGTTTTACTTCAACTTCAATTGAAAAAAACGAATCAACTTCTTTATAATTTGAAATGAGCATTGTTTCTTTTGTTGGGTTAATTATATACAATTTATCTTTAAAATAAAACTCAACTTGTGAGTTGGATCCATTATTTAGTTTATAGGTTGCTGGTATTTTAGCCGTTGAGTTAAAAGTTCCAAGAATCTTGGATGTTTTTGTTAGAAGATTGTATTTCACAATAGTTCCTTCTAAATCAGTTACCTTAATGTTTGGAAATAAAAAGGTATTACCATCAAGCCAAAATATTGGAATATCTGCTTTATTTCCGACAGAAGATACTCCTCCATGTCCGGCATCATCCATTAAAAGTACTTTGGGTTTTCCTATTGGAAAATATTCTAATTTGTAGGGTGATTTTCTTCTATCAAATTCTACATCTTGCCCAAGTATTATTTTAAAAGTCAATGACTTTATTTCGGAATAAATATTTGTGTTTAAATCGAAGTAGGCATAATATTTGCCCTTAAAAATATCGTTTACAAAAAATATGATGCTATCATTTGAACAACGGACTAACTTACCTGTACCCTCGTAAACTACTTTTTTTTCTGATAAATCAATAACATTGCCAATTCCTGAAATTAAATAACGATTTTTATATAAAGTATTTTCTCCTTTATCGCAACGCACAAAATCTTTATTATCCTTTCTGCCATTTATAGAAATTATTTGATCTCTGCCAGCATATACATTATTTACAAAATTATAACGATAAATGAATTGGCCTAAGTTTGCTTTATTGCTTTCATCATAATGCACTACAATTAAAGATTCCGTGGTATTGTTTTGAGCAAAACTCAGTAGAGAACAAAATAAAACAATATGTAGTAAATACTTCAATCTTACAAACTAGAGAAAAAGTCAAATAATAGTCTTACACCATAACCGGTGCCACCTTTTCCTCTATAACTGTCTTTAGCAGTTACAAATGCGGGCCCTGCAATATCAAAATGCATATAAGGATAGTCTGTATATTTTACCAAAAACTTACCTGCTGTAATCGCGCCTCCATAAGGCCCACCTAAATTCTTTTGATCAGCTATGTCAGATTTAATTAACTCATCATATTCATCCCAAAACGGAAATTCAGCTAAACGTTCATGCATACGCAAACCGCTAACCGTTAAATTAGTTTTTTGTTCATCTGTTGCAGTTCCCATACTTACAATGCCATACTGACCAATAGCCGCAGCTGCTGCACCGGTTAAAGTAGATAACTCAATAACCATTTCGGGCTTATAACGTTTTGCATAATGTAAAGCATCTGCTAATATCATACGCCCTTCTGCATCTGAGTTTAACATTTCAACAGTACTGCCATCCATCATTGTAATAATATCTCCAGGAGCAAAGGCATTAAATCCAGGGCGATTATCTGTTGCAGGAACTAATGCAATAACGTGAACATTTAATTTTGCTTTTGCAATCGCATACATCGTACAGCCTACTGCTGCAGCACCTGCCATATCGCATTTCATTAAATCCATACTGTTTGGGGTAGGCTTTAAACTTAATCCGCCCGTATCGTACACAACACCTTTACCAACTAATACATAAGGCTTTTTATTTTTTGCGGTTTTTGGTTTGTATTCCATTACAGAAAATGTTGGTTCATCAACGCTTCCTTGATTAACGGCCAACAAACCACCCATTTTTAATTGTTTAATTTTAGTTTTATTTAAAACTTCTACTTTAAAACCGGCATTCTTTCCCATAGCCTTAAATGCATTTGCTAAATCCGTTGCATTTAAAGTATTTACAGGTTCATTTACCAAATCACGAGCTTTTAATGTTGCGTCAATTGCAATAGATAAATTAGAAATATGTTGTGCAGAAATTTTTGAATCTACTACTGCTATATCTTTTAATGTATTAGCTGTTTTTTTAGCACTTGGCTTATGCTTAATAAATTGATAATTAGCTAAGGCGATGCCTTCTGCTAAAGCTAAAGAATAATCGGTGTTAGATAATTCATTAACACAACAAACAGATGTACGCTTTTCGCTATTTATTGTATCTGCTATAGTTGCACCGTTTTTACGAATTGCCTCTAACATGGTGTAATGATTTTTTTTATCATCTACTACAATCACAAAAACTAAACGAGATAAGGTATTGATGCAAACAAATTTTTTATCATTTGTTTTTATGTCGTTAGATATATAATCAACTTGTTCTTTCGTTAAATTATATTCTGATTTATTTTTAAATGAACTGCAAACGATAACTAAACTTTGTTTACTATCGATGTTACTTTTTTTAGAAATGGTTGTCATATATGCGAATTTACTAAAAATCAATGATTTGATAAAATATGAGTCAAGTTTATTTACATTCTTATATAATTAAAACAAAAAAACCGGCCGCTAACTGGCGGACGGTTTCAAATAGTTTATTCTTAAATTTATTTTTTAGGCATTTTATCTTTCGGTATTAAATATACCACTGATAAATCCATATAATTCATTGCGTTTTCAGGAAAATTACGAACGTTTAATTGTTCTAAACGGAAATTTTGATCATAAAATATTGGCATAAATGGCGCCTCGTCCAATAACACTTGCTCTGCCTTAGCTAACATTGCATAACGTTTTGCTTTATCAGGCTCAGTAAATGTAGCTGCAAATAATGAATCAAAACGAGCGTTTTTAAATCGTGTGTAGTTAACAAATGACTTTTCAGTGGCACTAGCTGGAACATGTTTTCCATAAAAAATAGTTAAGAATGTTTCTGGATCAGGGTAATCAGCAACCCAAGCAAAACGGAAGAAATCAGATTTACCAGCAGAAATTTGTTCAATATGCTCAGCAAATGGAACGGTATTAATTTCGATATCCACATTTAAGTTCTCTTTCAACATTTTTTGCACAACCTCAGCAACTAAGATATTTCTATCTCCACCGCCACTGTTAATTTGCAATGTTACTTTAGGGAATCCTTTGCCATCTGGGTAACCAGCTTGTTTCAAGTATTCTTTTGCCTTAGCAACATCTAAGGTATATCCTTTTAAGCCTTTAAAATCATATCCATCTTTTTCAAATGCTTCAACATAAGGCACAATACCATAATCAGCTGAATTACCTTCACCTTGAATTGTGAAATCCGCAATTTTTTTTCTGTCGATAGCAAAGTTAAATGCTAAACGAACTTCTCTTTTGTTAAACACCGCACTTGTATTGTTAAATCCAAGGTAATTGGTGTTGAAAGCTGTTGAATTTAAGATTTGGAAATCTGTTTTACGATCTTTAGCATTTTCTAAATCTCCCATAATCTCATGGAAAATCTCAACAGGTAAACGATATACCATATCTAAATTACCAGATTTAAACTCTAAAATCTCTGCTTTTTTCTCACGAATGAACGTGTATTTTAATCCATCTAAGTATGGTAATTTGTTCCCGTCTTTATCAACTCCATAATAATCTTGATTTTTTTTCATGATTAAAACTTCGCCTTCTTTTACTGTTTCTAAGTAAAAAGGGCCTGTTCCTACTGGGTGAATACGAATATCTACACCGTATTTATCAATAGCTTCTTTAGGATATACCCAGCATCCTGGCATAGCTAAAATGTTTAAGAATCCAGCAAATGGATCTTTTAATGAAATAACTAAAGTTGTATCGTCAATGACTTTAATACCTGACACAGGCATGTTTTTTCCTGCCTTTGACGAAGCAAAAGCCTCATTAGCACCAACTACTCTATCTTTAAACGTTACGTCAAACTGAGCATTATTAGGATCAGCAGTACATAATTTTTCAAAACACAATTTAATGTCATTAGCTGTTACCGTTCTTCCTTTACCATCTGAAAAACAAGCATCTGCATGAAACTTAACACCTTGGCGGATATGGAAAGTCCATTCTGTTTGATTAGCATTTGATTCCCAAGAGCTAGCAATTGCTGGTTTTATTGATAAATCATTTTGATCAAACTTTACTAATCCTTCAAACAACTGGCCACCTATATGGAAACCCACAACTTCATTAACAGCAATAGGATTTAAACTTTTAAAAGCCTCAACCTCGTTCATTCGCATCATTCCGCCCATATAAACGCCGCCTTTTCCTTCTGCACCGTCGTGATTACCTTTGTTTTCGTCTGAACATGAGCTGCAAAAAGCTAATCCTAATACGAATAAGCCTGATGCTAGTGTAATAAATATTTTTTTCATACCTAGGTATATAAGTTTATAGTAAGACAAATATAATCTAAAAAACTAAAAAAACTAAAAAATTAGATCAATTTCTTAAAATTCGATTTCTAGAAGAACTGGGCAGTGGTCACTATGCACCGCATCTGGCAGTATCACTGCTCGTTTGAGTTGTTTTTCTAGGTGATTAGCCACTAAATTATAATCAATTCGCCAACCCAAGTTTTTGCCTCTCGACCCTGCTCTGTAACTCCACCAACTGTATTGATGGGGTTCTTGGTTAAAGTGCCTAAAAGAGTCTATAAAGCCTGATTGAATAAACTGCTCCATCCACTCCCTTTCCTCAGGCAAAAACCCTGAGGTGTTAGCATTTGATTTAGGGTTATGGATATCAATTGGCTTATGGCAGATGTTGTAATCTCCGCATAAAATTAAATTTGGTAGCTTTTTCTTTAAATCATCAATGTAATTCTGAAAATCAGTGAGCCATTGCATTTTAAACGCTTGTCTATCATCGCCACTACTTCCGCTTGGGTGGTAAACACTCATCACTGAACAAGTATCAAAATCTAATCTAATAATTCGGCCTTCAAAATCGTATTTTTCAATTCCACAACCATATTCAACATGTTTTGGTTTGATTTTAGAGAAAATGGCCACGCCACTATAGCCCTTTTTTTGAGCAGAATACCAATATAAATGATAGCCTAAGGCTTCAAATGCCTTAACATCCACTTGATCGGATGTGGCTTTTGTTTCTTGTAAACATAATACATCTGGATTTGCAGCTTTTAACCAGCCAACTAAATCTTTATTCATTGCGGCACGAATGCCATTTACATTGTATGTAATTATCTTCATTTAAAATCAATTTAAAGGATAAAAATACAATTTCTATATTTATAAACCGTTATAAGCATGGTGAGTTTTAGATTTATTTTTATAGTTACGTTTTTGTGTGGATGTTTTATATCCGCCCAATCTCAAACGAACCTAAAACAAAAATATTTTTTCGTCAAATCTGATACTCTTTTTTTAGATAGTTTAAGTTTAATTCCTGGTACATTAAATCTTTCTACAAAAAATAACACATTAGATTCTTCTACTTATCGCATTAACTATCCTTTAAAAGCCATCATATTTAAAGTAAAACCTAGCGACCCACTATTGGTAAGCTATAAAACATTTCCCTATAATTTTGAGAAATCATACTATCACCAAAGCACATCAAAACTCACGAAAGATTTATCGCTACCACAAAACCCGCTTACTTTAGCTTTTGCAGGTTCAGCTCCGGCAAGCGAATCGTTTGTATCTGACGGATTAAATAAAAACGGAAGTATTAGTCGTGGTATTAGTTTTGGCAACAACCAAGATGTAGTGGTTAACTCGAGTTTGAACTTGCAAGTAAGTGGAAAATTAACACAAGAAGTAGATTTATTATTAGCTGCCACGGATGATAATATTCCTTTTCAAGCAGATGGAACAACGGCTCAGTTGCAAGAGTTTGATAAAGTGTTTGTGCAATTATCCAATAAAAATTCGAAGCTCATTGTTGGAGATTTTCAATTACAACGTCCCACTAGTTATTTCATGAACTTTTATAAACGTTCGCAAGGCGCTTATTTTTCTAATAATTATTACGACACGATTAACAAACAACAAGTGGTTTTTAAAACACAATTGAGTGGCGCTGTTAGTAGAGGAAAATTTGCAAGAAATGTAATTCAAGGAACAGAAAACAATCAAGGACCTTACAGATTACGTGGCGATAACAATGAGCAGTTTATCATTGTGCTTTCAGGTACTGAACGAATATATATTGATGGAAAATTACTTCAACGTGGACAAGAGAATGATTACATCATTGATTATAATACTTCTGAATTAACCTTTACTGCCAAACAAATTATTACCAAAGACAAACGTATCATTGCAGAGTTTCAATATGCCGAAAGAAACTACGCGCGTTCATTATATTTTTTTAGTGAAGAAATAGAAGCAAAGAAATTAAAAGTGCGACTTAACTTTTTTGGTGAGCAAGATAACAAAAACAAAACCCTGCAACAAACCTTAACCGAACCGCAAAAACTTACCATGTTTAATATTGGTGACACTTTGAGCAAAGCCGTAACGAGCGGAGCTAACCTAGCAACATTTAACACTACCGATGTGTTTTATTGGAAAAAAGACACCATTGTTTCTGCATTATTATACCCGGGCATTTTTGTTTACTCAACAAATCCTGATAGCGCTAAATACACCGTAAAGTATAGCTACGTAGGCGAAAATAATGGATACTATGTTCAAGTATCAACCACAGCTAACGGAAAAGTGTATAAATGGGTAGCGCCAGTAGGCGGTGTTTTACAAGGAAATTATGAGCCAGTAATTCCTTTAGTTACTCCTAAGAAAAAACAAATGTTTACAGCCGGTGCCAATTATGAATTTAATAAAAATCATAATTTAGACGTAGAAGGTGTGTATACCAAAAATGACATTAACACCTTTAGTAAATTCAATTCTCAAAACGATGACGGATATGGACTAAAGGTAAACAGCAATAATCAAAGCGTTATAAAACAAGATACAGTCAGTAAACAATCTCTAAATGCAGTTTATAATATAGGATACGAATATGTACAACAAAATTTTAATCCTATAGAACGCTACCGAGCTATTGAATTTGAGCGCGACTGGAATCGGCCAATTAATGCACCCATCAATACCGACCAGCATGTAGGTTTTGCTCAAGTAGGAATTCAAAAAAATAATAAATTAAAATTATTATACGGTGTTAACTTCTTTAAAGAAGGCGTTTTTTATGATGGATTAAAGCACAGCGTACAAGGTTTATTTAATACCAAAACAAGTAATATAACCTACAACGGTTCTTATTTAACTAGTAATTACAACTCTCAACTCAGTAATTTTTATCGACACAAAACAGCTTTCTCTCAATCGTTTTGGAAATTGAGAGTAAATTTTTTGGATGAGTTTGAACAAAATAGGTTTAGAAAAAACACTTCAGATAGTTTATTATCTCGCAGTTACCAATTTTGGGAATGGGAAGGAAACATCACTAATAAAGATACTAGCGGGAATTTATACAAATTATTTTATCGAGAGCGAAGAGATAAGCAAGCCTACAATTCCATATTAAAAGACTCTACTTATGCACAAAACACGGGTTTCTCGGCAAATATTAATAGCATTCGTAATCATCCATTTTCAGTCGTATTTACATACCGTGAATTGAAATTAAAAAGAGACTCCATGACGATTAAGCCTGATAATACCTTATTAAGCAGAATAGAATATTCGCCACGATTAATAAAAGGTTTTATCACGTCGAGCATGTTTTACGAAACTGGCTATGGTTTAGAAAATAAAAAAGAATACTACTATTTGTTAGTAGCTGCAGGGCAAGGAACGTATACTTGGAAAGATTATAACGATAACGGCATAGCCGAATTAAATGAATTTGAAATTGCGCAATTTTCCGATCAAGCATTGTATATTAAAGTGTATACGCCCACCAATCAGTATGTAAAAGTGTTACACGATCAATTTAGTTTTTCATTAAACCTTCGCCCCGCTGTTTTTTTAAAAGATAGTTCTGGCAAAGCGCTTAAATTTATAAGTCGTTTTGCTACGCAATCTGTTTATCGAGTTGATAAAAAATCGTACGATAACGGAAAATTATTTACGTTTAACCCTACGGATATTCGTTTAGACGACTCTTTACTAACCGCATTAAATTCTTCGTTACGACAAAGTTTATTTTTTAATCAAAGTGCTGCTGTATTTGGCACAGATTACACCTATCAAAGTAATTTAAGCAAACAGCTATTAACCAATGGCTTTGAAACAAGAGAAAATACGACACATGAATGGCGTTGGAGATGGAATGTAACCAAGGCTTGGAGTTTAAATAGCACTAATTTGTATGGCATTAAATCAACGGTATCTGAATTTTTTAGTACTCGAAATTATAAGCTAGAGTCTTATGACTTTGAACAAAAATTAAGCTATCAACCTAATACTGCCTTTAGAATTAGCGTACTTTATAAACACAACAAAAAACAAAATATTATTAATAGAACAGAAGCCATGACGATTGGTAATGCTGAAAAAGCTGAGCTCAACGATTTTGGTTTAGAATTTAAATTTAATCAGGTAGAAAAAGGAAGTATCACTGGTAAAGCTAACTTCATTAACATATCATATAATGCCCCTGAAAATACGCCTGTAGCCTACGAAATGTTGAACGCTCTAAAAACAGGTTATAACTACACATGGGAATTAAGCTACCAACGTAACTTAACCAACAACATACAAATTAGTATTAATTACAACGGGAGAAAATCGCCCAATAGTAAAATTATAAATATTGGCGGCGCTCAAGTAAGGGCGTTTTTTTAATTTAGTATATTTGTATCATGTTTACAGGAATTATAGAAGGACTTTCGAAAGTAGAAGCTATTGAAAAAGAAAATACTAATGTGCATTTTACTTTTAGTTGTGCTTTTACTCACGAATTAAAAATAGATCAAAGCGTAGCTCATAATGGTGTGTGCTTAACTGTTGTAAAAATTAACGGGCATCAATATACAGTTACCGCTATTGATGAAACTTTACAAAAAACCAATTTAGGGAATTTGAAAGTGGGAGATGAAGTTAACTTAGAGCGCTGCATGCCTGCTAATGGAAGATTTGATGGACATATTGTGCAAGGCCATGTCGATCAAACAGGAATTGTAACTTCTATAATTGATAATAAAGGCAGTTGGACTTACACCATCGAATACAATAATAAATTAGGAAACGTCACAGTAGAAAAAGGAAGTATCACTATTAACGGAACAAGCTTAACGGTAGTTGATTCAAAAGACGATGCTTTCTCTGTTTGCATTATTCCTTATACATTTGAAAACACCGTTTTTAAACATTTAAAAGTAAACGATGTTGTTAACCTAGAGTTTGATATTGTTGGGAAGTATGTGGCTCGCTTACTTAAAAAATAAATCATGCAACAAAAAGTAGATGTTTTAATTATTGGTAGCGGTATTGCTGGTTTGAGTTATGCGCTTAAAGTTGCAGAAAATAATTCTGTTTTTATTGTGACTAAAAGTAACGAAGACGAATCGAATACTAAATATGCACAAGGCGGCATTGCAGCTGTGTGGCATGATAAGGACACGATTGAAAAACATATACAAGACACCTTAATTGCAGGCGCAGGATTATGTGATGAAGAAGCAGTAAGGGTAGTAGTAACAGAAGGCACGGAACGAGTACGCGAATTAATTGAACTAGGTGCTAATTTTGATAAAAATAAAGAAGGTACTTACGATTTAGCTAAAGAAGGTGGTCACTCTGAACACCGCATTTTACATTATAAAGACATTACGGGTTATGAAATTGAACGTGCTTTAATTGCGCAAATTCGTAAACATAAAAACATTACCGTACTCGATCATCATTATGCTATTGACGTGATTACTCAGCATCATTTAGGAGAAGTTGTCACCTCTCACTCAAAAGATATTAAATGTTTTGGTGCTTATATTTTAAATACTAAAACTCAAAAAATAGAAACCGTTCTTTCAAAAATTACCTTAATGGCAACTGGTGGCGCAGGTCATGTATATGGTACCACCACCAACCCAACTATTGCTACTGGCGATGGCATTGCTATGGTATACAGGGCCAAAGGAAGAGTAAAGGATATGGAGTTTGTACAGTTTCACCCAACCTCTTTATACAATCCAGGAGAGTATCCGAGTTTTTTAATTACAGAGGCCATCCGTGGATTTGGTGCCGTGTTAAAAACCATAGATGGTAAAGAGTTTATGCAAAAATATGATGAGCGTTTATCCTTGGCGCCTCGTGATATTGTTGCTCGCGCCATAGACAATGAACTAAAAACCCGAGGTGAAGATTTTGTGTATTTAGATTGTCGGCATTTAGATAGAAAAGCATTTATTGAGCATTTCCCTAACATTTACAATAAATGTATGGATTTGGATATTGACCCTTTTGTAAATTTAATTCCTGTGGTGCCTGCCATGCACTATTTATGTGGTGGCATTTTGGTTGATAATAACGGGCAATCTACCATAGGTAATTTATTTGCCGTGGGCGAATGTGCTTGCACCGGCCTTCATGGCGCAAACCGCTTAGCTAGTAATTCATTACTAGAAGCAGTCGTATTTGCGCATAGAGCTGCTAAATTGACTTCCGAAAATTTACCAAGCATTTCATTTACCGAAAACATTCCCAACTGGGATGCCGAAGGAACAGAACATGCCGAGGAAATGGTATTAATTACCCAGTCGCAACGCGAAGTACAGCAAATTATGAGTAATTATGTAGGTATTGTTCGCTCCGAATTGCGTTTAAAACGTGCCTTTGATCGTTTGGAGATTTTATATAAAGAAAATGAAGCGCTTTACGAAAAAACAACGGTTACTCAAAAATTGGGCGAATTGCGTAATTTGATTTGTATTGGCTATTTAATCATCAAACACGCTATGCGCCGCAAGGAGTCTGTGGGTTTGCATTATATGGTGAATTATAGCAAAGATGCAGTAAAATAAATTTTTACTCATAAATTTTAGTAAAAACAAAAAAAACATTACATTTGTAGCCCAAAATGGTAGATGTAGCTCAGTTGGTTAGAGCATCGGTTTGTGGTACCGAGGGTCGAGGGTTCGAGCCCCTTCATTTACCCTTCTTAAAGGCTGTCTGAAAAGACGGCCTTTTTTGTTTGCTATGGCTTATATTTGTTTCTGATAATTTTATGAAACATCTTTTACACTTTTTAGTAATATTTTTCACATTAAGTAGTAACATACATAGCCAAACATCTAATGCAATAGAGGAACAGGCTTATATCGCGTTCAATAATAATAATTACACAAAAGCTTTAGCTCTATATAACAAACTCATTATTTCTGAACCAAAAGAAGCACAATATTATACACGAAGAGCATATTGTTATTATTACACAAAATCATTTGAAAAAGCTATCAGTGATTGCGGTAAATCCCTCTTACTAGACAATAGTATAGCAAATAAAACATTTGTGCTTAAAATGAGAGCAGATTGTAATTTTCTTTTGGAAAAATGGGAAGACGCATTAAAAGATTACGACAATTATTTAGAATATTATTTTGATGATATTAAGGCAAATAAACTTAAAGCAGAAGTTTTATTTAAACTTAATAAATATAAAGAATCAATTGAAAATTTAAAATTTCTTTTAAAATATAAAGGAGAATATAATATAGAAATAGAAGACAAAGTTGATATATATACTTTACTAGGATTTAATTATATAAATCTTGATAGTATAGAAAGCTCAAAATTATTTTACAATAAAGCACTATCTTTTGATTCTACTGGCACTAATCTACTATATCTATTTGCCCAAATATGTGATGTAGAGGAAGACTATAAAACAGAAATAAATGCCTATAATAAAATGCTTTTAAAAGATAGTTCCCTTTACTTTGCAGTATATTTTAGAGCTCAAGCATACTATAATTCTAAACAGTATGGCATGGCTATAAAAGATTTCAAAACAAGTAAAAAGTATTTTCCGAAAAATCACAAATTATATTACATGTTAGGAAATGCTGAAATGGAAAATAAAAATTATTTCAATGCTCAGCAATCATATAAAGTATGCATTAAACTTAATCCAAAATCATCAACATATTATAACCAAGCAGGTTGGTGTTGCTTTTTAATGAAAAATTATAAAGAAGGGCTAATTTATGCTAACCAAGCTGTTTTAATTGATAAAAAAAACGGAAATGCAACAGACACCAGAGGATGTATTTATTACAGATTAGGTGACTATAAAAATAGCATCAAGGATTTTGATAAATCAATTGCTATTGATTCAACTATTGCCAATTCGTATTACTTTCGAGGTTTAGTTTACACAAAAATTCATAATAAAATAAACGCTTGTTCCGATTGGAATTTTCTATTAAAACTCAAAGACTATGTTGTTTTAGAAGGAGAAAAACCTATTGAACAATTATTAAGAGAAAATTGTGAGTAATGAAATGCAACAATTCGATGTCATCATATGCGGAGCGGGGCCAGCTGGAAGCACATGTGCTTTGGGTTTGTTTGATGCAGGATTAAATGTTGCTTTATTGGATAAACAATCTTTTCCTAGAGAAAAAATTTGTGGCGATGCTTACGGTGGTTATGCTTATAAAATTTTAAATACCATCTCTACAAAATTTGGCGCCAAACTATTAGCCATCAATCAAGGCGCTATTATTAAACGCGCCAAATTTGTATCTCCTAAAAAACACTTAGTTGAAATTCGTTTAAAGGGATTTTTCTCTAGTCTGCCACGCACCGTGTTTGACAATTTTTTATTGCAGATGGTAAAAGAAGAAACCAAAACAACCATTTTCGAAAATACCACTGCACAAAAAATAGAAGTTCAATCAGATGGCGTTATCGTCACTACACAAGACGGAACACAATTAAAAGCAAAAATGATCATTGGTTCTGACGGTTCGCACTCCAACGTTCAATCCGCTTTAACAAATGCGCGTGAAACGTTAGTTGAAACCTATCCTGGCATTCGTTCTTATTACAAAAATGTAAAGGGTGTAGAACAAGACTGTTTAGAGATTCATTTTTTACCAAACATTCCAAAAGGTTACTTCTGGATTTTTCCTTCCACTGATGGTTTAAATAATGTGGGCATTGCCGCTAATAAAAAAATGTTAGCCAAGCATCACATCAATATGCGTAAAGAATTTCATTACCTGATGAATGAAGAGCCGTAATTTAAAGAACGCTTTGCTGACGCTGAATTGGTTGGTGAAGAAAAAGGTTGGTCAATTCCTATCGGTTACTTTGATGGTAAATTACCAATCTCTGGCAATCGCATACTATTATGCGGAGATGCCGCAGGGCTTGTAGAACCAGCTACTGGCGAAGGTATTGCGCCAGCGATGTCCTCAGGACGTTATGCCGCTTGGCAAATTAAAAAATGTTTTAAAGAAAATATTTTTTCGGCCGACTTTATGAAAAGTTACGATAAAGACATTCGAAAAAAATATTTTAGGAATTATTATTTTAAAACTACGATTACCAATCTCTATTATAAAATGCCTTTTTTAATGGACTGGGTCATTTACATTTCTAGCAAAATATTTAGATAAAAATTTGAAAAATCATTAACTATTAGTCAACTTTTTGATGTAAAGTTTACATGCAAATGAAAAATGTTAATGTTTAGCAAATGTTAATATTACATGATTGTTTTTTATTTGCAACGCTATTACAGCGCAATGTATGTTATGAAAAACCTTATTCTTCATTTTATATTGATTTTTGCCTCATTGTCTGTTGTTGCACAGGTAAATATTAATGCTAGCGTGCAAATTAATGGTTTTAGGCATAATCATGATTGTGGAAATGATGGGGGATTTAATGAACCAGACCCTCGCTACAGAGTTTGGATTGGAACTGATAATGCCAATTTTAATGGTGTTACAAGTGCTCCTGGCATCTATAGTGGATGTACAGATACCTATGGTGCCGACGCTACTTTTTGTTCAACATGGAATCCAGGAATTATAAATGCCGCTAATATTGTTGCTCAACCAATTAATCAAATTAATGTGGACATGGAAAGTTGGGAAGATGATGGCTGCGGTAGCAATTGCTCTGCTAATACTTGTGGTTTTCCAACTTTTAATAGTGATGATACAAGATGCGGACGATTGAGAATAGGCGATATTAATTTTTGGGCATTGCCTCCTTGTCAGAATAACACTTACACAGGCGGGTTTACAACCAGTAACTTTTTATCGATGTACAACCGTTGTTCCGATAATAATGGCGCTGGTTATGGAATCAATCAATTAATTATAAACTGGTCTTTTGCCTCTGCGCCAACAATACTAACACAACCTTCTCCTTACGATAGAACTTTATGTATTGGTTCAACAACCACCTTATCTGTATCTGTTAATTCATACAATGGTTGGTCTCTTGGTCGTTTTTACCAATGGCAAGTAAGCACAAATACAGACTGTGCCTTTGCAAGTGGATGGACAAATATAGCTGGAGCTACAGCTTCGACCTATGTGCCACCTCAAACTCCTGGAACTCGTTTATACCGTTGTTTAATCACTTCTAATTGCACGGCTAATTTTTCAACACAAACTGTTATTTCAAATTGTGTTAGGGTAACTTATCATCCCTTTGCTTCTCCAATAGTTAGCGGAGCCTGCGGCACATCTATTGTTCCTGGAGTTCCTTATTCATTTTGCACTACTGCTCAACCCAATGCTAATGCTAGTGTCAATAATACCTCCTTTGGATGGTCTGTAAGTCCTTCAGCTGGTGTAACTGTTTCTGCACCAACCAATAGTTGCACCAATATTACTTTTTCGAACTCAGGAGCCTACACCATCAATTTAACTTATGGAGATGCATGTGGAGCAGCAGATGCTATTGCTACTTGTAATACCAATGTTAACGCGCCTTCTTGCGATATGATATATGTGGATGCCACTTCAGGAAATAATGCCAATCTAGGTTATCCAGCATCTCCTGTTCAAAATCTTTGGCGAGCTATACAATTGGTAGGTGGAAGTAGAACGAACATTAGAATGACAGGAGGAAATTATACTGAGCCAAACCAAATTAATTTACCATCTAATGTTGTAATTGATGGAAGATGGATAAACAGTGCTGGTATTTGGACAAAATCAAGTGCCGTAAATACCAATTTAACTTTTTCTGCTGAAGAAATAATTAGCTCTACAACAGTTCATAGAGTGGGAATCAAAGCATTTAGCGCTAATAACTGGGTGTTGCAGGATTTGAATATAACTACAACTAACGTTACAGGAACTAGTACTGGAGGTTTAGGAAAAAGTAATTATGGAATTTTAATGAATAACTGTTCCAATTACACCATTAATCGCTGTGCCTTAAATGTTGGAAACGCTTCGAGCGGAAGTAATGGGGCTAATGGGGTTGCTGGCGCAAATGGAAATGCTGGGGCAAACGGAAACTCAGGTCATTGTGATAATAATACATCAAATACTTTAGGAGGAGCAGGAGGTGCTGCGGCTGGTTCGGGAACAACATTAGGTGGCGCAGGCGGCGCAGGCGGCAGAGGAGCCGACTACAATAGTAATAATAATGCTGCTGGTACCAATGGAAACAATGGTGGCGGCGGAGCCAGTGGCGGAAATGCGAATGGCGGAGCAGGTGCCAGTGGTGGTGGTGGAACAGATTGTAACAGGGATGGCAGAAAAGGACAAAATGGCACCAACGGAACGGCAGGAACTTCTGCATCTGGAGTGCCTCCAACTACAAATAGCACGTTTGGAACTTATTGGGTGCCTAACGGGAGTAGTGCTAGTGGTGCAGATGGCGGTGGTGGTGGTGGTGGCGAAGGCGGCGGCGGCGGCGGTCGCCAAAACTGTACTTTTTGTGATGATGGTGGTGGAAGCGCTGGCGGTGGCGGTGGAAGCGGAGGACAGGGTGGTACCGGAGGTACTGGCGGTAATGGCGGCGGCGGTTCATTTGGAATTTATAGAACAACTTCTACAACGGGACCTCTTATTCAAAATATAACGATTATTTTGCCCAGCAGTGTAGCTGGTGGTGGAAATGGAGGAAACGGAGGAAGTCCGGGAGGAAATGGAGGTTCTGGCGGACTAGGTGGTGGTGGTAATAATAATAGCTTAACAGCTGGTGGTTCTGCAACAGGCGGAAGATCATGTGGTAATTGTGAAGTTGGAGCTGGAGGACAAGGAGGTAGTGGAGGAAATGGTGGAATTGGAGGAAATGGACAACCTGGTGCTAATGGACGAAATGATTACATGATAACTGATGGAGTTGTTAGTAATCCTAGCTCTTCTATTCCAAATCCTACAACTTTGGCCATGTCTCATCCTATAAACGGCAAAGGTTGTGTTAACTCGGAAATCGAACTCTCACGTGCGTCGGCTAGCACTTGGGTGTTCTCTGGAGCAGCGTCTTATATAGATGATATTTCCAATACAGTATCCTCTTTCAATAATGCAACAAGTCCGACGAAAATATTTTACACAGCTAATGGAATTTACGATATTACCACCAACGGAGGTACTTATGAAGATTGGATAAGAATTATTGATAACACTCGCCCAGCTACGGTCGCATTTTCAATTTCTAGTCAAACGGTTTGTTCAGGCAGTCCGTTTACCGTTAGTGTACCAGCTTGGGGAACTGAATTAGCATACGATTGGGCCTTGTATACAACAAATGCAAATACACCACTATTAACAGCTACTTCTCAAACCGCCTCATTTACTGCACCTACAGTTACCACACCAACCACATACAGTATACGATACCGTGTTAGAGAAAATTGTTGCGGTTGGTCAAGACCTTACTACACAACTGTAACTGTAAATCCACAGCCAACACCACTTGCAGGTGCCGACGGATGGGTTTGCGAATCTAGTCCTTATATTTTAGCGGCAGCAAGTTCATCCAATGCAGCATCTGTTTCATGGAGCACAAGCGGAAATGGAACTTTCAACAATAATGCGATAGTTAATGCTATTTACACTCCAGGTTCATCTGACATAAGTACAGGAACCGTTAGTTTAACCATCAATAGTACAGCTCTATTTGGCTGCACAAATGCTTCCGATCAAATTGTGCTGACGGTGATTAAAAATGGAACTTGGTTAGGCTTAGTAAATACGCCCGTGAATGATAATTGGAACAATACCGTAAATTGGTGTGGAGGAATTCCAACCCAAGTTACAGATGCAATCATTCCAACAACACCAATTGGACCATTTTGGCCAACTATTGGAGCATTAGATGCGGAGGTAAGAGATTTGACTTTGCAAAACGGAACTACACTTACCTATTATCAAAATAATCAATTAGATGTTTATCGTGATTTTAATAATAATGGTTCCACTATTAATTTAAATCAAGGGAAAACTCGCTTTACAGGAGGCCTTTACAATGGAGGAAGTTTTGGAACATCATCCACAAATTTTTATGATTTAATTATTGAAAAAACTAATGGAACAAAATTAGTTTTAAATCAAAATGCTACTGCTTATAATAATTTAAATATGATTACTGGTGACATTGATTTAATGGGAACTACCGTATTAGAACTAGGAACAAGTCCAGTAAGTTTAGGATCATTAAGTTATGCATATGGAACTTCAGGAACAATATTAGGAAGGTTTAAGCGCTGGTTTTCGTCCTCTACTAATAGTGGTTTAACTGGCTTATTTCCTGTTGGTGTAGATATAAGCGGTATAGTATTTAATCGTTGGTCGAGAGTAGATTACACAAACGCACCAAATCCAGGTGGTAGCTTAACCATGCGTTTTGTATTAGCTAATCCTCTGTTTTACGCTAACCTTCCATTAAATGATGCAGGACAAATTCTTAACAACTTATATAATGATGGTTATTGGGAAACAACCGCTGGTGGTGGTTTAGGAGGAACTTCTTTAGGGAATTACGATATTACATTGCGCGCTAACGGATTTGCTGGCGTTGCTTATCTTCCATCATTAAGAATAATAAAGTCTCCACCGCCACATGTAGTTTGGACTTTAGATGGTTCTCATATGCCTCCAACAACTGGAACTGTTTCAGATGTAATTATTGCACGAACAGGTTTAACTGGTTTTTCATGGTTTACAATTGCTTCCGATCATTTAAATATTTTACCTATTGAATTATATTCGTTTAACGCAGGTTGTAATAACAGAGAAGTAAACATCAATTGGGTAACTGCTTCTGAACACAATAACGCACAGTTTATAGTTGAAAGAAGTGAAAATGGCTATGTATGGCAAGAGTTAACACGCGTGAATGGCGCCGGAAATAGTAACACAATAAAAAATTATGATGTTATAGATACTAAGCCGTTAAATGAGAACTCCTACTACAGAATCAGACAAATAGATTTTAATGGTGAAGAAAAAATATTTATGTCTTCTGTAGTTTCTTGCAAATATGAAGGAGAGAACTCGATTATTAGTTACCCAAATCCTGCTACAGATCATTTTGTGTTAGAATTAAACTTAAAAAACAACGCTTCTTGCCATATTGAAATTACGGATGCAATCGGAAGAACTCTTAAAACAATAAAGAAAACATTTAAAGAAGGAAAAAATATTTTTGTACTACAACCATTAACAGAATTTGCAAATGGATTGTATTATGTTAAAATTCTTTCGGACGATGTCAATTTACCTGTGCAAAAAATGGTAATTTCAAAATAAATCAATTAAATCTCATTAATTGACTGCTTTTAAACGTCCACTCTGGGGTATTAATTTGTTCAGCGTTTATATCCAATTCATACCAAGGAGAGATTGCTGGATTGTTATTATTAATCAAAACATGAATGTCTTGTGCTGGCATATAACTTTGAGCAATCATAAATAATTTTTTGTTTGTTTTTACATTAATGGCCATGTCAACCACAATAACCGCATGTCCGGGACTTCCTCCCAAAATTAACACATCACCAATCTGCATATCTTTTTGAGCAACCTGTTTTAATTCTTTACTCAAAGATGCCGTACCTGCATAGGTAAATACCATGTTTAAATATTCTTTAAACGATGTGTAAGAAATGCTTTCTTTCGTTGTCTTTACCCAACTTACTTTATTACCTTTTACCGCAATGCGATAGCCTTTTCTCCATTTAGTATACTCTGCATTAAACCCGTTAGTGAAATTAAAATGCAAAGCATCGTATAATTTATTTTGATATAAATATTCAGCGCGTAAACGCATCACAGCGTCTGCACATTGTTGTAAATCTTTTGAACCGACATCAACATTTAAAACTGCGGCGGCTACTTTATTTGGTTTTTCTTGTCCGTTATAAAAATGAACTAACGTGCCGTTTGGTTTTAAAGACGTGCTTTGGAGAAATGCTCCGAAAGAATTTATTTCAGATTTTACTCTGACAAAACCTGTAGGTGTTGAGAAACGTTCTGCAACTGTTTTTCCAGTAGAAATAACTAATAAAGAAGGTTGTTGTTTACGAAAAGCAAAAACAGAAATTAAACATAACACACAGGTTAAAACACCAAATTTAAAATATGTGTTTTTATTTACGATGATTTAAAAATATAAATCGTCCGTTTTTAAACGTAAGTAGCGACTCACCGAAAGAGCGGCGCTTAAGCCAGAAATTAATACGCCTAAAGCCACAATACCTCCAAATAAAACCGCTAATAAATTAGGGTCTTGCAGTTGTAATAAATCTGGGATATAATTTGTACTCAACACTAAAAAGCCAGCTAATAAAAACCCTGCTAGTAAGCCCGCAATAACTCCCTGACGAACACCTTTCAAAATAAATGGCATTCGTATAAAACCTTGCGTAGCGCCCACTAAATACATCGTTCTAATTAAAAAGCGTTTTGCATAAATGGATAAACGAATGGTGTTATTTATTAATGCAATGGCAACTACTAGTAACAAACCACTAAATATTAAAATGTAAATACTAATCACTTTTGCATTATCGTTCACTTGCTTAATCATGTCTTTGTGATAGATTACCTCTTTCACAAAATGTTTTTGCATGATCTGTTTTTCGAAACTTGCTAAACTATCAATATTAGCGTAATCTGAATTCAACTTTACATCTAAGGATGATAATAAAGGGTTGTAACCTAAGAATGTAATAAAATCTTCTCCTAAGTCTTTTTGTAATTTTTTCGCGGCCTCGTCTTTGCTTATATATGCTACTTCCTTAGTAAAAGCAGATGAACTGATTTCTTGTTTTAAAATATCTAACTCAGCTTGAGTGGTTGTGTCTTTTAACACTACCTGAAAGCCTACATTTTCTTTAATATGGTTAGATAACTTTTTAGCATTGATAACCACTAATCCTAAAAGGCCAAGCATAAATAACACCAAAGCCAAACTAATGACAACGGTAACCGAAGATGTTTTTAATTTTTGAGTAGCTGTTTTATTCGACACGTTTACTAATTTTAATATCTACTAAAAATAAGCAGTATATAAAAACGCAACTGAGATATAATAATGAATAATTAACAGAGGGTTGTTTGTTTAGAGCAACAAATCAGGTCTTCTTAATTTAGTTCTTTCCAAAGACTGTTCATGCCTCCACTCTTCTACTTTTTTAGTGTTTCCGCTGGTTAAAAGCTCTGGCACTTTCCAGCCATTATAATCAGCAGGACGAGTATAAACTGGTGGTGACAATAAGTTGTCTTGAAATGAATCGGATAATGCAGACGTTTCATCATTTAAAACTCCTGGAATTAATCGAATAATGCCGTCACATAAAACAGCAGCTGGCAATTCACCTCCACTCAATACATAATCTCCAATGGAGATTTCCTTGGTAACAAAGTGCTCACGAATACGCTCATCAATTCCTTTGTAATGGCCACACAAAACAATTAAATTTTTTAAAGTCGATAAATGATTGCAAGTGCTTTGTTTGAGTGTTTCTCCGTCTGGAGTCATGTATATAATTTCATCGTAGGTTCGCTTGCTTTTTAAATCATTAATGCAGTTGGCAATTGGTTCAATCATCATCACCATACCTGCGCCACCACCAAAAGCATAATCATCTACTTTTCTGTGTGGTTCAATGCCATAGTCGCGTAAATCAACCACGTTAACAGACACCAAACCTTTTTGAGCGGCTCTTTTTAAAATACTGTGGCTAAATGGGCTTTCTAATAATGGTGGATGAACTGTAATGATATCAATATGCATGCTCAAAATTAACAAAAAAATCAGGAATTATAGTGGTTTAATTATTCCATTAAACTATATTTATTTAACACAAAACTACACTTGAAATGAAACATATTCTACTGGCTATTACTTTATTAATTGGTTTACAATCTTTCGGACAAAAAAAAGAAAAAATAAACCCAGCTTTAAATTATATCTATAAAGAAGTAACCTTAGAAACAGACGACTATAATGTTTACATTATTGATGCCGTGGCCGTTGGAAAAAAAGTGAAATTTAAAATCAAGATTTTTAATAAAACCAATGATTACTTATTGGTAAAGCCAGGTGAAATTAATTATGTAGGGGAAGGAAAAACAGTATTTTGTAGAGATAAAAATTTTGTGGTTCAACCGAACGAAGAGGAAACAGAAGTACTTGATTTCAGAGGTACAGACATGCAAGCTGATAAATTTACTTTAGAATTAAAAGGTATTTACAAAGCTTCAGCTGGCGGACAAGTTACAAAGGCCCCAAATTTTGATTTACCTCCAACTAAAAACGAATTTACCGAAGGTAATTTTACTTGTACATTAAAAAAGAATGAATCCGCTACCGCTAAAGCTTATGGTAAATTTGAATGTATTTATACAGGTGATGGCATTGGCATCATGAGTCCAAATAAGTGTGTTGCCATTATGCCTAATGGAACTGAAAATCCGAATGCAAAAAAGAACAAAACGATGATTTTAGAAAGAGGCAAAAATGATGATTTTACAGCTGTATTTAATGAAGTCGCAGGTGCTGGAGATCTTCAAAAATCAAAGATTGCTATTAAATGGAACGAAACATTTAGAGAATCGAAACTACAGAAATTAAACGTTGCTAAAGTTGAGTTGATTAAAAATATTATTAAATAATTTTATTTTTTCTCTAATCTTCCCCAAACACCAAGTGGTAATTTAATTCCACTTTTTGCGTCTAAATATAATTCTCCGATACTTAAATTGGATTTATGTTTGGTAGCGAAAGGCTCTAATAAATTTTGAGGAACTAATGCCGAAAAGCCCAATGAATAAGCATTGAGAATCAGTAAATGTTGCTTAGGATCTAATATTTGCAATACACTATCAATCATTTCTAAAATATTATCTTCTAACTTCCATTTCTCACCATTTGGTCCGTGTCCAAAAGCGGGAGGATCTAAAATAATACCTTGGTATAAATTCCCACGACGTTGTTCTTTCTTTACAAACTTCAAAGCATCATCAATCATCCAACGGATATTATCCAAATTAGATTTTTGCATATTTTCATTAGCCCAATTCACAACTTGCTTAATACTATCTACGTGTGTTACATCCGCTCCAGCTGCTCTTGCAGCCACAGAAGCTCCTCCGGTGTAGGCAAATAAATTTAAGAATTTAGGTTTTTCTAAAGGAGATAGATAATCAAAAATTACATCCCAATTGCACGCTTGTTCAGGAAAAACGCCTACGTGTTTAAATGAGGTTAAACCTAAACGCAAGGTGATTTCTGTATTCCCCAAAGGATAAGAAATGGTCCATTGATCGGGCATTTTTTTTAAGGCCTTCCACTCTCCACTTGAGCTGCTTTTAGGCACAAACTTCACATGCGCTTGCTTTTCCCATTCAGCATATGAGTATTTTTTTTTCCAGACAGCTTGTGGTTCGGGGCGAATAGTAATGTATTTACCAAAACGTTCCAGTTTTTCAAAATCACCACAATCTATTAGTTCATAGTCTTGCCAGTGGGTTGGAGTTAATAATTGCATTTTGTGAAGTTATGAGTTATGGGTTATGAGTTATGAATTTTATAAAGAAGTAGTAAAAAGAAGGTTGTTAATAAAAGGGTTTAGCTACTGAAACTCTAATGAACTAAAAGTTCTACTTTAGATACATATCAATTTAATTTTTATGCAGAAATTACAATCATCGTTTGTTGCACTAATTAGTGTGTTTTTCTTTTGGGGTTTTGTGGCCGCTAGTAACGGAATTTTAATTCCTTTATTCAAAGAAAAATTTACACTCACACAATTTCAGTCTCAATTAGTTGATTTAGCTTTTTATGCGGCTTATGCCGTAGGTTCTATAATTTATTTTTTTGCTTCTCGTGCATATGGAGATCCTGTAAATAAAATTGGTTATAAAAAAGCCCTCATTTTAGGTTTATTAATTTCAGCCATTGGCTCATTATTTTTTATTCCAGCAGCAAGTTTAAATTCCTACCCATTATTATTATGTGCCTTATTTATCATTGGTTTAGGATTTGCCTTACAACAAATTGTAGCTAATCCTTTCGTAATAAACTTTGGCGCTAAAGAAACTGGGGCACAACGTTTAAATTTAGCTGGAGGTATTAACTCTTTTGGAACAACCATTGGTCCCGTAATTTTAAGTTATGCATTATTTGGAAACATTAGTGCGCCAGCAGCAGCAGATAGCAGCTTAGAGGCTGTGAAAATTCCTGCACTCATTTTATTTGCTTTATTTATTTTGTGTGCTAGCATTTTATGGTTTTCTAAATTACCAGAAGTAACCAATTCCGAAAAGTTAGATAAAGACTTAGGCGCTTTAAAATATCCGCAATTAACATTAGGGATGGTAGCCATTTTTATATATGTGGGCGTTGAAGTAACCATACAAAGTAACATGGGCGCATTATTAGCAATGCCCGAAATTAAAGGAATTGACCATACAAAAATTTCTCACTTTATTTCCTTGTATTGGGGTAGTTTAATGATTGGACGTTGGACCGGTGCTTTAGCGGTTTTTAATTTTAGCAAAACAATTAAAATCATTATGCAATTTATTACGCCATTTATTGCTTTTGGAGTTATCTATGGCATTAACTATTTAAGAGGAAGCAACGTGGACGATTATATATTTTACATCCCATATATTTTATTAGCAACATTAATATTCATTTTTTCGGGCGACAATCCTGCTCGTACCTTAATGATACTAAGCTTAACAGCTTGTGTGATGATGGTTGTTGGATTAGTGAGCACAGGAAATTTAGCATTATACTCTTTTATTAGCGGTGGATTATTTTGTTCAGTGATGTGGCCTTGTATTTTTGCATTAGCTATTAATGGTTTAGGAAAATACACCAATCAAGGATCTTCTTTATTAGTAATGATGATTTTAGGCGGAGCCTTAATTCCTCCATTTCAAGGGTTTTTAGTAGATGTATTAAATCCGCATTTATCCTATATTATTACTGTATTTTGCTTTGCTTATTTAGCTTGGTATGCTTACAAAGTAACTTCTATCTTTAAAAAACAAGGCATTGAATTAGATTCTAATTCTAGTGCGGCACATTAATATAAATTTATAACATAGCAAGTAATGAAAGTAACGATTAACGTCAAATTAGTAAATTCAAAATTTAGTCAAGCTTACGCCGATAAAGATAATGAAGGAGAAGAAACAGAAGACAATATCAAATATTTATGGGAAGATGAATTTGATGTGCAAGGCAATGTAAGAGAGTTTAAAGTGGTTAATAATGCTACTTATTTATTAAGAGGTTTATACCCTAACGATGATGAATTTGCGTTTGAAATTCCCGACATGATGATTTTAGAATGCACCATGGATGATGGCTCAATTACGCAACTACCTTTTTCTAAAAAAGCAGTGAGTAAAACAGACAAAGTTGAATCAAGTGACAGCTCCTTGTTTAATGTGTATTTAAAAAGTGTTCGTCAGGTAGTAAACCCTATGACTGGCGTTTATATTTTAGCAGATGATTTTCCAAAAGAATTAGCAGAATTAGTAAATAACGATGAGGAGGAATAAATTATTCTTCATACTATTAATTATTATTTCGTTGAGAATCATTTCTCAAGAACAACAATCTTCGTTACCAATTATTCCTTTTCCTAAAGAGTGCAAACAGTTGCCGGGAAATTTTGTGCTTTCCTCTTCCACAAAAATTGTCTCAACTTCGCTAAAAGTGCAAAATGAAATTGATTGGCTTAACTACTATTTAAAAACCTATTATGGTTTTACGCTTCAGATAGTCGATAAACAGCCAAAAAATGGGAACTACATTCAATTTACAATTCCTGATTGGGAAGCTGACAACAAAGAAAATTATCATCTAACCATTTCTGAAAATGCTATTACAATTTTAGCAGAAGGAAATAGCGCAGGAAATTTTTATGCATTACAAACATTGATTCAATTAATGCCAATTGAAAAAGGCAATGCACTTTTAATACCATGCGTTCAAATAAAAGATTCACCCCGATTTGAATGGAGAGGCATGCACTTAGATGTATCTCGTCACTTTTTTCCAATCAGTTTTATTAAAAAGTACATCGACATTTTAGCGTTGTATAAAATGAATACTTTTCATTGGCATCTAACAGACGACCAAGGATGGCGCATTGAAATTAAAAAATATCCAAAGCTAACTACAGTGGGTGCATGGAGAAAAGGCACTATGGTTGGTAAATACAGCGATCATAAATATGATAGTATCCCTTATGGTGGATTTTATTCACAAGAACAAATTAAGGAAGTTGTCACTTATGCTGCTAAGCGGCATGTTACCATTGTTCCTGAAATAGAAATGCCTGGCCATGCTGTTGCGGCTATTGCCTCTTATCCTTATCTATCATGTACTAGAAAACAAATAGATGTAGAAAAAGGTTGGGGGGTATTTGAAGACGTATTTTGTACAAAAGATTCAACCTTTCAATTTATACAAAATGTGATGGATGAAGTGATTCCTTTATTCCCTGGAAAGTACATTCACATTGGCGGCGATGAAAGTCCTAAAACGAGATGGAAGGTTTGTCAGCAATGTCAAAAGAGAATAAAAGATGAACACCTAAAAAATGAACATGAGTTACAAAGTTATTTTATTAAACGTATAGAGAAATATGTAAATAGTAAAGGCAAACAAATTATTGGATGGGACGAAATTTTAGAAGGAGGCCTAGCGCCTAACGCTGCGGTTATGAGCTGGCAAGGGATTGAAGGAGGAATAGCGGCAGCCAAACAAAAACATATGGCAGTGATGACTCCTGGTTCCCATTGTTATTTTGACCATTATCAAGCTCCGGCATCAGATGAACCTCTGGCAATTGGCGGTTATACTCCTATTGAAAAAGTGTATAGTTACGAACCAATTCCTAATGAACTGAATGCAGAAGAACAACACTATATTCTAGGAGCACAAGCCAATCTATGGACGGAATATATTTTAAATGAAAAGCATTTAGAATATATGGCACTACCTCGTATGGCAGCATTAGCCGAAGTAGTATGGACACCAAAAGAAATAAAAAATGAAACTGCTTTTTTAACTCGGCTTCAAAAACACTTTTTATTGTTAGATAAATTAAATATCAATTACGCGATAGCGTTATATAAAGTAGAATCAAAAGTTTCACCGTCAACAACAACCAAACATATTGCCTTAGAGTTAAATGCTAATTCGTCTCTTGGAGAAATTCGTTTTACAACTGATGGCACAACACCAACAGCTGCATCCTTATTATATCAATCGCCTATAGAGTTAGAAAAAGATGTTACCATTACAAGTGCATTATTTAAAGGCAAAGAATTGAAAGGAAAAATAGCTTCTCGTAATTATTCGATTAATAAAGCCACCAACAAACCCATTACATTAAAAACACCTCCTAGTAAATCTTACAATTATGGTGGTGGATTTAATTTGGTAAATGGTATTGTAGCCAAACTACCGAGAGCCAATAACGAATGGCTTGGTTGGGGCGGAAATGATTTAGAGGCAATTATTAATTTAGAAAACAAAGAAGAAATTTCACAAATACAAATTGGATTTCTAAATGAAGAATTAAGCTGGATTTACTTGCCAAAAGAAATTGAATTTTTAATTTCTGACGATGGTAAAACATTTACATCTATTGGCAAAACAACCGTAAAAGATAATCGTTTTGCGAAATTACAAGTCACTAAAATTAAAACGACCTACGTTAAAATTATTGCGGCCAACTTTGGCAACATTCCAACTGGTAATCCTGGCGCTGGAGAACCCGCTTGGCTATTTTGCGATGAAATTCAAATACAATAACATGAACACAAACCGACGACAATTCATAAAGCTTTCAGCCTTTGCAACTTCCTTGTTTGCCTTTAATAAAAGTAAAGCATCAGAGGTTATAACTAATGCATCTAAAGAACAAATCAAACCAATTGTGATTTCTACTTGGCGTTTTGGTGTAGAAGCCAACGCAGAGGCTTGGAAAATTTTATCGACTAAAGGAAGAGCATTGGATGCAGTGGAAGCTGGAGTAAAAATTCCAGAAGCTGATCCAAAAGAACGTAGTGTTGGTTATGGCGGCAGACCTGACCGTGATGGAAGGGTAACGTTAGACGCTTGCATCATGGATGATTTCGCAAATATTGGTTCCGTTGGTTGTTTGGAACATATTGTACATCCTATCTCGGTAGCAAGAGCCGTAATGGAAAAAACACCACATACCATGTTGGTAGGAGAAGGTGCTTTAGATTTTGCTTTATCACAAGGATTTAAAAAAGAAAATTTACTAGTCAAAGAATCTGAAGAGGAATGGAAAGAGTGGTTAAAAACATCAAAATACAAACCGATAGCCAATATCGAAAACCATGATACAATTGGAATGGTAGCCTTAGATATGAACGGCAATTTATCAGGCGCGTGCACAACCAGTGGCATGGCTTTTAAAATGCACGGACGTATTGGAGACTCACCCATTATTGGCGCGGGATTATTTGTAGATAATGAAGTTGGCGCTGCAACCGCTACAGGACATGGTGAAGAAGTAATGCGAATTGTAGGAAGTCATACTGTTGTAGAATTAATGCGTCAAGGATTCTCTCCTGAAGAAGCTTGCAGAAAAGCAGTCGAGCGAATCATTAGCATCGCAAAAAGAAAAAACAAACCATTAGATGAATTACAAATTGGATTCATTGCCATTAACAAAAAAGGGGAGCATGGCGCCTACTGCTTGCAGAAAGGTTTTAACTATGCTGTATACTCTCCTGAAATAAACAATCAATTAATTGATGCTAAACACATCCTTTAAATATGTATTAGAAATTGCATGCTTCAATTTACAATCTTGCGCACAAGCTCAAGAGGCTGGAGCAGACAGAATTGAATTTTGTGATAATTATAGTTTAGGAGGAATTACTCCATCACAAGCTGACATTATTGAAGCAAAAAAATTATTACATATTCCTTTACATGTGATTATTCGTGCGCGTGGAGGAAATTTTGTTTATGATACTGAAGAGATAGAAATGATGAAGCATGATATTTTATTTTGCAAAGAACTTAACATAGATGGCGTAGTTTTTGGTGTTTTAAATTCTAACGATACTATTGATGTAAAAGCAAATAAAGAATTAGTTGAACTCGCAAAACCAATGTCGGTAACATTTCACAGAGCTATTGATGAATGTGTAGATATAGAAAAAGCATTAGAGGAAATTATAGGACTTGGCTTTAATAAGGTACTCACATCAGGTGGAAAACAAAACGCTTTAAACGGAATTGAAACATTAAAAATTTGTCAAGAAAAGTATGGAGAAAAAATTACGATTATTCCAGGAGGTGGTATCAGAAGTAATAATATAGGATTAATTGCAAAGGAAACAGGCTGCATCCAATTTCATTCGGCAGCACTTACTAATAGTTCGGACATTGTAGACGCAAATGAAATAAAAAACTTAAAAGCAACCTTGTCTTGAAAAACTTTTTAATAGCTATATGTATTGTAAGTTCTGTGTTTTTGATGGCACAAAACTCAACCGTAGATTTAAATGCTAGTTGGCAATTCAAAAAATCTGGTTCCAATCCATATTATCCTGCAATTGTGCCAGGAACTATTCATACTGATTTATTGAATAACAAATTAATTAAAGATCCTTTTTATTCAGATAATGAAAAAAGTTTGCAATGGATTGAAAACGAAAGTTGGGAATATGTAGGGAAATTTAACTGTGACAATATCACTTTAAAAAACAAAAATCTTGAATTAAATTTTGAAGGCTTAGATACTTACGCGAAAGTGTTTTTAAATGGGCAACCAATCTTAGAATGCAACAACATGTTCCGTTCCTGGAGCGTTGATGTGAAGCCATATTTAAAGGGAGGAGAAAATACCCTACAGATAATTTTTGAGTCTGCTGTCAAAAAAGGAAAAGCAGACGCCGCTAAATTACCATATATTTTACCGGGTGATGAAAAGGTATTTACTCGAAAAGCTCAGTACCAATATGGTTGGGATTGGGGACCGCGTTTTGTAACCTGTGGTATTTACAAGCCAATTAAATTAAATTGTTGGAATGATGTGAATGTTGTTTCAGTTAATCCAATTATTAAAAACATCAGTGATTCCTTAGCCGATATTGTATTTATTGTAGAAACAAAAAGTGATACTGCTATTTCTGGAAGACTTAACATTAATACCTATCGTGGAGAAATAAACAATGCAAAACTTCAATACAATACTAATTACCCCTTAAACCTAGAAAAGGGTGTTAACATCGACACGTTTCATTATTCTATTCGTAATCCCAAACTATGGAATAGTAATGGCTTGGGAGATGCTAATTTATATGGTTATGATGTCAATCTCAGATACAATGGTTTAGCCATTAGTCATTATGGAACAATTGGTTTAAGAACCTTAGAGTTAATTCAAGAGAAGGATTCTGTAGGGCAAAGTTTCTATTTTAAACTAAACGGTAAGCCTGTCTTTATGAAAGGAGCAAACTATATCCCTCAAGATAATTTTGTTTCAAGGACAACCAAAATCGATTACAAAAAGATAATTCAAATGGCGAAAGATGCCAATATGAATATGCTAAGAGTTTGGGGTGGCGGTGTTTACGCTAATGATGAATTTTATAAAGAATGTGATAGAAACGGGATTTTAGTGTGGCAGGATTTTATGTTTGCATGCGCGATGTATCCTGGAGATTCAGCCTTTGTAGAAAATGTCAAGCAAGAAATAACAGAACAAATAAAACGTTTACGATCACATCCCAGTCTAGCATTATGGTGCGGAAACAATGAAGTTGACGAAGGTTGGCAAAATTGGGGTTGGCAAAAACAATATAAATACTCAAAAAAGGATTCAGCAAAAATTTGGAATGATTATGATAATTTATTTCACCAAATCATTCCTAAAATTATAAAAGAACAAAATCCTAGTGTGTACTATTGGCCTTCATCTCCATCTATTGGTTGGGGGCACAAGGAGAGTCTACAGCAAGGCGATTCACATTACTGGGGCGTTTGGTGGGGCAACGAACCTTTTGAAACTTACACCAAAAAAGTCGGGCGCTTTATGAGCGAATATGGGTTTCAAGGAATGCCTGACATCAATACATTTAAAACCTTTTGCGATAGCAATGAATTAAATTTAAATTCTAAGTCTGTGAATGCGCATCAAAAACATCCAAAGGGTTATGAAACCATTCAAACATATATGGAACGTGATTATAAAATTCCAAAAGATTTTATGCAATATAATTATGTGTCTCAACTACTACAACGCGATGGAATGAAAATAGCCATTGAAGCACATCACAGAGCAAAGCCATATTGTATGGGAACCTTGTATTGGCAATTAAATGATTGTTGGCCTGTTACTTCTTGGAGCGCTATTGATTATAACTATAAGCCAAAAGCCTTGTACTATGAAACAAAAAAATTATTTAACGATATCACTATTTCTGTCAAAGAAGAGAAAAATGACTTTCATATTTTTGTTGTATCAGACAAACAAACTGACGCAAAGGGTACGCTAAATATATCTATCAAAAACATGAAAGGTCATGTATTATATACTAACAGTAATGAAGCAATTATATCTGCTAATGAAAGCAAAGTATATTTTAAAATAAAAAAAAGCGATATGGAGCTTTTTACGAAAAATGAAATTTACTTATCAGTTGAGTTTATCGATTCAAAAGGAAAATTACTCACTAAACACATTTCATGTTTTGTAAAACCAAAAGCATTGCAATTACAAATGCCTGAAATCAACATCCAATTTTCTAAAGAAAAAAAATGTCTGCTACTCTCCAGCAAAACCTTTGTCAAAGACTTGTATTTGTATTCAAAAGACCCCAACATTTCTTTTAGCGATAATTATATAAACCTCGAGCCTAATCAAATCATTGAAATAAAAACAAATGTAGGAATGGAATTATACAAGCAAATACAATACATTTCCTTATACGATATCAATCATTAAACTTATTAATTGAGTAACTTTACTATACCTTATGAAGAGCCTATTACTTATATTTTTCACTCTCAGCTTCTCAACTTTTGTAGCACAAACAAAACATGCCCAATTCGTCAATCCATTTATCGGAACTGGCGGTGCAGGGCATACGTTTCCAGGAGCGGTTGTTCCTTTTGGCATGATGCAATTAAGTCCAGATACGCGTATTGATGGCAGTTGGGAAGGTTGTGGTGGCTACCATTATTCTGATTCAATTATTTATGGATTTACACACACACATTTAAGCGGCACAGGCGTTAGTGATTATGGCGATATTCTAATAATGCCAACGCTTCAAAAAAGTAATTTCAAAAATAAAACTTACGCTACTAAATTTTCTCATTTGAAAGAAAAAGCAAGTGCGGGTTTTTATGAAGTGACGCTAAACAATAATGTGAATGCAAAATTAACAGCAACAGAACGCGTAGGTATTCATCAATACAGTTTTCCTAAAATGGATACTGCGACTATTGTGCTTGATTTATTGCACAGAGATAAAACATTAAACTGCTCCTTAACTATTGTAGATAGTGTAACAGTTATTGGCTCTCGTATCAGCGAAGCTTGGGCTAATGAACAACATGTGTATTATATCATCAAATTCAATAAGCCTATTATTTCTAAAAAAATTAATATTCAAACACTTTCAAAAGGAATGTCGGAAAAAGAAAAAAATGTTGGGGCTTATTTTCAATTTGATAACCGCGATGGTAAACCACTACTCATTAAAGTAGGGATTTCACAAACAGGTACTGATGGCGCAAAATTAAATTTAGAGGCTGAAGCGACACATTGGAATTTTGAAAAATACAAACAAGATGCAGAACTTAGTTGGGAAAAAGAATTATCCAAAATAGAAATACAAACTATAAACGATGAACAAAACATTATTTTTTATACAGCCTTGTATCATTGTTTCACTCATCCTTCATTGGCTGGCGACGTAGATGGAAAATACAGAGGTCGCGATTTAAAAGTTCATCAAGCAAATGGTTTTACGCCTTACACTGTGTTTTCATTATGGGATACTTTTAGAGGTTTGCACCCACTGTTTACGATCATTGAACAAAAACGTACAACCGATATCATCAATACGTTTTTACAACAACATAAAGAAAGTGGTCGATTACCGATGTGGGAAC
This sequence comes from uncultured Bacteroidota bacterium, assembly GCA_903893815.1. GTDB lineage: Bacteria > Bacteroidota > Bacteroidia > B-17B0 > Aurantibacillaceae > UBA4416. The sequence continues at coordinate 32,174 of CAITNS010000043.1, read as the reverse complement.
TATCAGCTAATGAAACCAATTGCATGATTGGCTTTCATAGTGTTTCGGTAATTGCTGATGCGATGACAAAAGGCGTTACTGGCTTTGACAAAAATGCTATTTACGAATCTATGGTAGCTGCTTCTAATTATACGAGTTGGAACATTCCTACATTTAATAAAAACAATTTCGTACAAATAGATGATGAATCAGAAAGTGTTTCCAAAACATTAGAATATGCTTACGATAACTGGTGTATTGCTCAAGTAGCCAAAAAATTAAATAAAAAAACAGATTACGATTTATACATGAAACGTGCACAAGCCTACAAAAATGTGTACGATAAAAAAACAGGTTTTATGCGTCCACGTAAAAATGGGAATTGGCTTTCTCCTTTTGAACCTCGAGAAGTCAATAACCATTTCACAGAAGCTAATAGTTGGCAATACTCTTTCTTTGTTCCACAAGATGTTTCAGGTCTTGTAAAATTAATGGGCGGAGAGAAGCAGTTTGAACAAAAACTAGATAATTTGTTTAGTGCTAAAAGTGAAACTGAAGGTAGAACACAAGCTGATATAACAGGATTAATTGGTCAGTATGCACATGGCAACGAACCAAGCCACCACATGGCCTATTTATACAACTATGTTAGCAAGCCACAAAAAACACAAGAAAAAATCTATCAAATCTTAACCGAGTTTTATAAAAATAATCCTGATGGATTAATTGGTAACGAAGATTGCGGACAAATGAGTGCTTGGTATGTATTAAGCTCTATGGGCTTTTATCAGGTTTGTCCGGGTAAAGCAGAATACACAATTGGCTCGCCGTTATTTGACAACGTCAAAATTCATTTAGAAAACGGAAAAACTTTTGAGATTTCTAAAAAAAATCCAACTACTACATTTCAATATATTCAATCGTCTAGCATTAATGGGAAACTATCCAACAGTTCTATTTTATCTCACAGCACTATTTTAGCAGGAGGAAAATTAGAGTTTATAATGCAAGAAAAATTAGATGACAAAAATCTATTTGGTAAATCTGCTTTATTGAGACCTTCTACAAACATTACTACAAAACAAATTATACAAGTGCCTGTTATCATTACTCCCGCCAAAATAACTAATACAGAAAAAACCATTAGTATTGAGCATCCAGATCCTAAAGTAAAATTAGTTTACACCATTGATGGTTCGGAACCAAAAGCTAACTCAAAAATATATACTGGTCCTTTTACATCTGATTCATCTATTACCATTAAAGCCAAAGCCATTTTAAATTTAGAAAGCAGTTCTATAACTACAGCCAATGCATATCGCAAACCAAATAATTGGAAAATAGCCATACAAAGTCAATACAACAAACAATACGATGCTGGCGGTGATGAAGGTATTATTGACGGACAACATGCAACTACTAATTGGAGAAGCGGAGGATGGCAAGGTTTTCAGGGGCAAGACTTTAACTGTATTGTGGATTTAGGAAAAGTAACTCCTATACAATATGTAACGGCTGAGTTTTTGCAAGACACTCGCTCCTGGATTTTGTACCCAAAACAAGTATCCTACGAAATTTCTGAAGACGGCATTAATTACAAACCTTTTGGTGTAATAGAGAATGGTGTAGCAGCCGACGATTACAATTTACAAATGCGTACATTTTTACATAATAATCAAGTAAATGCTAAGGCGAGATTTGTTAAAATAAAAGCGACCAATTTTGGTAAATTACCAGACTGGCACCAAGGAAATGGAGGTGATGCGTTCATATTTATTGATGAAATAGAGGTCAGATAAATAGGTTTTATCGAAAAATAATTTTTATTTAGCAGTATGTTAAAACTGGCCTCGGTACTTATTTTTATTACCACTTTAAGCTTTGCTCAACCCAAATTAGGAATTTGGCGCGGCGTGCTTTCTCTAAATCCAGAAAAACAAATTGAACTTCCTTTTAATTTTGAAATAAAAAAACTGAAAGGCAAACACCAATTAATTATTCGTAATGCACAAGAGCAAATTGTAGTGGATGAAATAAAATTGAAGAAAGATTCCTTCAATTTTAAGATGCCCATATTTGATACTGAATTTAGAACCAAATTAATTGGCGATTCCATCTTAACTGGACTTTGGATTAATCATACAAAAAAAGAAAATAACAGCATTGCCTTTACTGCCAAAGCGGGCGACTCCAAACGATTTCCTTATGTGCCCGGAAAACCAAATACCTTTTATGAAGGTAAATGGGAAGTGACTTTTAGTCCAGGTACTGCCGATAGCTCCAAAGCTATTGGCATGTTTACGCATGCTAACGGAAGCGCTTATGTGTATGGAACCTTTTTAACAGAAACAGGCGATTACCGTTATTTGGATGGCATGATGCATAATGGTAAATTATACTTAAGCTGCTTTGACGGTTCACACGCCTTTTTATTTATTGCAGAAAATAATGGAACAGAAATTACCAAAGGTGATTTTTATTCGGGTGCTACATGGCATGAAAACTGGATTGGGAAACGCAATGATAAATTTGAATTACACGACCCTGAAAGTTTAACCTATTTAAAAAATCCTAATGCGGAAATTAATTTCACTTTTTACAATACCAAAAACGAAAAAATAAGTTTAAGCGATCCTAAATACAAAAACAAAGCAGTGATTGTGCAAATTATGGGAAGCTGGTGTCCTAACTGTATGGACGAAAGCGCTTATCTATCAAAAGTTTACAAACAATACAATAAACAAGGTTTAGAAATTATTGCCTTGGCTTACGAAAGAACATCGGATGCCGAACGTGCTAAAACCAACTTAACGCGCTTAACCAAACGTTTTGATATTGGCTACGATATATTATTAACAGGATTAACAGGAAAAGACAAAGCCTCTGAAAGCTTACCTTTTTTAAATGGCGTGATGGCATTTCCTACCACTATTTTTTTAGATGCTAACCATGTGGTAAAATCAGTTTACACAGGATTTAGCGGGCCAGCCACTGGTAAAGCTTATGAAGATTATACCATTAAGACGGAGAAGTTAATTGGGGAGTTGCTTTCTAAGCATTAAGTCTAATAAAACAAATTATTGTAGGGAAAACGAATCACATGAACTTTCTTCACGGTATCGTACACGAGTTTTTTAAAGTCTGTGATATTGTCTTTGTTTTTAGCGCTGATGTAAACACAAGTTTGATCTAAGTTTGTCATCCAGGTTTTTTTCAATTCATCTAATGATAAATTTTCTCTAGTAACTGGCGTTAAATCATCGTCGTCTTTCTTCACATATTTAAAGGCGTCGATTTTATTGAATACTAAAATCGTTTCTTTATCTCCAGCGCCAATGTCAATTAAAGTTTGGCGAACCACATTGATATGATCTTCAAAATTAGGATGAGAAATATCTACCACATGTAATAAAATATCCGCTTCACGAACTTCATCTAAGGTACTCTTAAAACTCTCTACTAGTTGTGTTGGCAATTTTCTAATAAAGCCAACCGTGTCGCATAACAAGAAAAATAAATTATCAATGGTTACTTTTCTTACCGTTGTATCCAATGTTGCAAATAATTTATTTTCCGCAAATACTTCGCTTTTGCTAATCATATTCATGATGGTAGATTTACCAACATTGGTATAACCTACCAAAGCCACACGAACAAATTCACCACGGTTTTTACGCTGCGTAGCCATCTGTTTGTCAATCACTTTTAAATCTTCTTTTAGCTGAGCAATTCTATCACGAGCAATACGTCTGTCTGTTTCAATTTCTTTCTCCCCTGCTCCACCACGTGTTCCTGTGCCACCACGTTGACGCTCTAAGTGAGTCCACATACCTGTTAAGCGTGGTAATAAATATTGTAATTGCGCTAATTGTACTTGCGTTTTAGCATGAGCTGTTTGTGCGCGTTGCGAAAATATTTCCAGAATCAACGTTGTTCTATCTAATATTCTCGTTCCTAATTCTTTTTCTAAATTTCGCTGCTGCGAAGGCGATAACTCATCATCAAAAATAACAACGGTAATTTTGTTTTCTTTAATGTACGTTTTAACATCGCTTAATTTTCCTTTTCCTAAAAAGGTCGCTTTATCTGGTCTTTCTAATTTTTGAGTAAATACTTTTTTAGTTTCAACGCCATAGGTCATGGCTAAAAAAGCCAACTCATCTAAATATTCATAAGATAAAGCTTCGTTTTGTCGTTTATTAATAACGCCAATTAATACAGCGGTATTTGCTTGTGTTTCGGTAGAGTGCAGTTCTGATTTCAATAGTACTATTTTCCTTTTAAATCTGTTTCGATGTATGAGGCTACTGCTTCAATTTGTTCAGCGGTTAAAGCATCTTTGTATGCCGCCATCGTGTTTTTACCGTTGGCAATAATTTCTACAATACCAGCGTGTGGCAATTGAGTCACCGATAAATCTTTAGCGCCACTTAACCCTAATTTACCATTATCACCGTGACATAAAGCACATTTATCTGTAAAAATTTCTTTGCCATTAACAGCTACAATTTTTTCTCCAGCCTTAGCGCCTTTTGATTTGTAGGCTAAAGAAAATGATACCACGATAAAGAAGAAAGATAAAGTTGCTAATATTTTGTTTTTCTTTTTAAAACCAATAACCGCTAATGGGATAGAAGCGAAAACCAATGCTAATTTAACAATCATAAACTTATTGATTTCGGGAACTTGCGTCAATAAAAAGATGCCTGTTGCCAAAAAGCCAAAGCTCACAATCATTTCTGCTACTTTAGTTTTCTTTTTAAATTTCTCCAATAATTCTTCCTTATCACTTAATAATAAAATCGTTTTAATTAAGTAGATTAATGTAAATAACACCACAAATAAGGTGTGAGAATGAAGCATGCCTGTAGCCATTGTATAATTTTTAGTTAGCTCAAAATTAACAATTTATCCTTAAATAAATACATCAAACAAATTTTTATAAATAAGCTATAATGCTATATTTGTTACACTTATAACCACATTATGCGTAAACTACTTTTAATATTATCTGCTGCCTTTGTTATCAATAAGAGTTTAGTAGCTCAAACTACTTTTCCTAATAATGGAGCGCCAAACAACATACATACGCTTTATGCCTTTACCAATTGTACACTGCATGTGGATGCGGATGTGACGATTGTAAACGCGACCTTATTTGTAAAAGATGGCGTAATTGTGAATGCAGGTGCAAATTTAGTGTCGAGCAAAGATGCCGTTACCATAGATTTAAAAGGAAAACACGTTTATCCTGCCTTTATTGATTTATACAGCGATTATGGCATGCCAGAGGTAAAAAGAATGCAGAATGACGATGCTCCAAAAAAAGGTGCTTTTGGCTGGAATCAAGCAATTAAAAGCGAAGTAGAAGCACAAAAAGTATTTTTACATAATCAACAAAAAGCAGATGAGTTACGTAAATTAGGCTTTGGAGCTGTGTTAACTCATCAAAAAGATGGTATTGTAAGAGGAAGTGGTGCTTTAGTGAATTTAGTAAATGCCAAAGAAAACGAAAGTATTATTAAAGATAGAGCAGCAGGTTTTTATTCCTTTAACAAAGGAAGCTCTCCACAAGATTATCCTTCTTCTTTAATGGGTGCGATTGCCTTGTTAAGACAAACCTATTATGATGCAAATTGGTATAAAACGAATGCTACAAAAACAGAGTATAATATTTCATTAGAAGCGTTTAATAAATTACAGGAGCTACCCTCTATTTTTGAAGGCAATGATAAATACAATGATATTCGTGGAAAAAAAGTAGGTGATGAATTTAAAGTGAAATACATTATTAAAGGCGGAGGCAACGAATACCAGAGAATTTATGACATTAAAGAAACCTATTCAAAATATATCATTCCTGTAAATTACCCTGATGCAATTGATGTAGAAGATCCTTTTGATGCTGAGCAAGCTTCGTTAACAGATTTAAAACATTGGGAAATGGCACCAGCAAATTTAGCGTATCTCGAAAAAAATTATGTTCAATTTTGCATCACGACTGCTGATTTAAAAGACAAATCTGTTTTCTTAAAAAACGTTCGAAAAGCTATTAAATATGGCTTATCAGAAAGCAATGCATTAAGAGCATTAACCTTTAATCCAGCAAGCTTTATAGGCATGCAAGAAAAAATTGGAAGCTTAAAAAAAGGAATGATTGCTAATTTCTTTATCTGTTCTAAATCTATTTTTGAAGAAGATGCTATCATTTACGAAACATGGAGCAATGGAATAAAGCACCAATATAACGATTTATCCATACCAACTATTTCTGGTAACTATCTATTAGATTATGGCTCTAACTCATATAAAACAAGCATTCATAAAGATCAAGAAAACTACACAGCCACTATTCAATTAAAAGATAGTTTAAAATCAAAAGGTAATGTTTCATTTAAAAACAACCTCCTAACTTTAAGTTTTCCCTACGATTCAACATTTAACATGCGTTTATCGGGTAACTATGTTGAGCAAACAAAATCATTTAATGGTTCTGGTCAATATGCTGACGGCACTTGGGTTGATTTCAAATTAACCTACATCAATAATACCGATACCAGTAAAACTAAAAATACTACCTCAAAAAACAGTGATTTAGATTGCGGAAGCGTTTACTATCCTTTTGGTGCCTACGGAGAAGCTTTGCCTGAGTCGAATACAATTAAAGAACTTGTAAAAGAAAAATGGACAAAATTCAAAAACAGACATGAATCTATTATCATCAAAAATGCAACCATTTGGACAAATGAAACAGACTCAATTTTAAAAGATCAAGACATTTTTATAGTAGACGGAAAAATTGTACGAATAGCTCCAAATATTCAAGCTACCAATTCTGCTAATGCAAAAACCATTGATGGAAAGGGGATGCACTTAACACCTGGTATTATTGACGAACATTCACATATTGCCTTGTTTAGCGTAAATGAAGGGGCTGATGCCAGCAGTGCAGAAGTTAGAATGAGCGACGTTATTAATCCTGATGATATTAATGTGTATCGTCAGTTAGCTGGCGGAGTAACAACGGCTCAGTTGTTACATGGTTCTGCAAATCCAATTGGCGGACAAAGCTGTATTATTAAATTACGTTGGGGTAAAAGTGCTGACGAGTTTAAATTTGAAAATGCACCTGGCTTTATCAAATTTGCTTTAGGTGAAAATGTTAAACATTCAAACGGTACAAACCCTGATCAAGTAAGATTTCCTCAAACACGTATGGGTGTGGAACAATTGTATTACGATTATTTTACCAGAGCTACCGCTTATAGAAAACAAATGGGAGATTTTGGTAAACTTACTCCGAAACAAATAGAGACAAGCAAAACAACAACTCCACGCAGAGATTTAGATTTAGAAGCCTTAGCAGAAATATTAGATAACAAACGTTTTATTACTTGCCACAGTTACGTTCAAAGCGAAGTAAATATGTTGTTGCATGTAGCAGACAGTATGAAGTTTAAAGTAAACACTTTTACACATATTTTAGAAGGCTACAAACTTGCCGACAAGTTAAAAGCACATGGAGCTAACGCTTCTACCTTTGCCGATTGGTGGGCTTATAAATTAGAAGTAATGGATGCCATTCCTCAAAACGCAGCCATGTTAACTAAAGTGGGTGTAAACACGGGTATCAACTCAGATGATGCTGAAATGGGACGACGTTTAAATCAAGAAGCAGCTAAAACTATTAAATATGGTGGCTTAACAGAAGTACAGGCGTTAAAATTAATTACTTTAAATCCTGCAAAAATGTTGCACATTGATGACAAAGTAGGAAGTATTAAAGTAGGCAAATCAGCTGACTTAGTTTTATGGACAGATAATCCTTTAAGTATTTACGCTAAAGTAAATACAACTATCATCGACGGACAAGTTTACTACGATAAAAACGATGACGTAAAATTACAAGAAGACATAAAAAAAGAACGAGCGCGTATCATCGCCAAATTAATTATAGAAAAAAATAAAGGCGCTAAAGTCATTAAACCTCAACCTAAAAAACAAAACCGCTTTCACTGCGATAGTGAAGAGAGTGGTTGGTAGTGTTTTTTGAAATTATCACCAACAAAAATCTTTTATATCATTTGGACTAATAATTTGTGTTGTGGCCTCGGGATAAACATTTGAGAAGGCTTTTGTAAATCTAACTTTTTGAGTAAGGCTATATTTAAATTCAAACGCATTTAGTTGGCTGCTAGTTTTTTCTAAATAATCTACCTCTTGCTGTTGTAAAGTTCTCCAAAAATAAGGTTTACTGTTTTTGCTTTTCCATTCGTTCATTTTTTGTCTATCGGCAATCATCATATTTTCAAAAAGAGCCCCAGCATCTTGTCTATTTTGTATCGGTCTAAAATCATTAATAATGGCATTGCGAATGCCGTTATCCCAAAAATATATTTTTTTAAGTTTGCTAACTTCCTTGCGCTGGTTTGTATTATAAGCTTTTAACCTAAACACAACAAAAGCTTTCTCTAATAAATCAATATAGCTATCAACAGTTTCTGTTTTTACTTTTAATTGAGTGGCTAATTCATTTAAAGATACTTCTGATCCCATTTGATATGCTAATAGTTGCAATAGTTTATCGAGCAATTCTGGTTTACGAATATCCTTCCAAATTAAAACATCTTTATATAAATACTGTGATGCTAAATTTTTTAATAATAATTCAGCATCAATTCTATTAGTGCATATTTCAGGGTAAAACCCATGTACTAAATGAAATGGCAAGTTTTCATTAATAGTAATGATATTTTCATGCTTATACAATTCAAATAACGAAAAAGGATATAAGTGCAATAAAATATGCCTACCCGTTAATGGTTCAAAAATTTTGTCTGAAATTTCAAGGGCAGATGAACCCGTCGCTATTAATTTTACTGTTTTAAAATTATCTACAATGCGTTTTAATAGAAGTCCAGCATTATCTATTCGTTGCACTTCATCAATAACTAATAATTTATTTGTGCCAATTAAATCTTTTAGTTGAGCTAAGGATGCTGTTGAAAGTATGTTTTGTACGTTTGCTTCATCGCCAGTTAAATACAAGGCCTTTTCGTTACTATTTTCAATTAATTGATTAACCAATGTTGTTTTACCAACTTGCCTTGCTCCTATTAAAACTAACGCTTTATGATTAGAAAGCCATTTTTCTATATTAACATAAGCAACTCTTTGTAATGTATTCATTAAGCAAAAGTACAAATAATTCCTTTGTAACGGAAAAATTACTAGTTATTTAAATATTATATCGGAATTTTTTATAAAAAATGGTGATGATTATAAAATAATACTTTGTTTTTTGATTTAGTTATTCCTCCTCCTATTCTCAAAACCGTTGGTGTCATTTGATCGATTTTTTGACAGAAACCATTACAAGGAATTTGAAAAATAAAAAATTGACTTCCGACTTAGTAGATGCTTGCCCTGCAAACCAAATTAGGAAAAGACATAGTTAGGTTTATTTATTTTTCTTCGTAGAGGTAAGCGGGCTTAATAATTGCATTTTTTAATTATCTATCTAATTTGTTAAGTATTTTTGGAGCCACGTATGATGCAATGGCTGCTTCCAATTAGTCTCTAATTGCTTATATTCAGTAATGGTATTATCAAACACTAAAGTACTAGCTGAAATTATATTCGCCGATAGCAGCTCTTTTATTTGCGAAGATTTAACTACCTCCACTTGATTATTATTTTCGTAAGCTACTAATAAACGATTTAGCAATTCAATCGAAAATGCTTGTTCTAATTCTTTTACAAAGCGAACTTGTTTATCAATACTGCAGCCGCTGGCGTTATATTTTTCTTCATTAACTTTAAAAATCAATAATCGACTTTGGTATAATTCAAAAGAAGCATCTAAACTCACATCGTGCGCAGTCCAGCCGCTTACAAAGTTTTGACAACGATTTTTAAAATCAACTAATTGTTCGTTGCTTAACTCTTTACTTAAAGTATAAATCCAAATACGCTCGTCCATGATCTAAAGATAATAATAATGAGATGCTGAAACAAGTCCAGGATAACTAAATAAATTTACATTTTCTACTTGCAAAAGCGCACATACGTAATAAAATGATGCCATGTTTAAAACGAGAAATATTGGTTTCTCCGTAAGTACGATCTCTGTACTTAATTGGAATTTCAACAATTTTTAAATTCAATTTATGCGCGCCGAACAATAAATCAAAATCTCCGAAAGGATCAAACTCACCAAAATATGTTCTGTTCTTAGTTAGTTTAATGTAGTCTTTCCTAAACATCACTTTCGTTCCACATAATGTATCCTTAAATCGTTGGTCGAGTAACCAAGTAAATACCCAGCTAAAGAAATGATTACCTAAATAATTTAAAAAACGCATCGCTTCTCCCTCCATCGGATATACTAAACGTGTGCCATTAATAAAATCGCCTTTGCTTCCTGCAATCGCATCATAAAATTTAGGAATATCTTCTGGTGGCACCGTTAAGTCAGCATCCAAAATCATTAAGATGTCGCCTGTTGCAATTTTATAGCCTTCACGGACCGCATCTGCTTTTCCTTTTCCTTTTTGCTGTCCAATTTTTATATCGTGTGTGTCTTTATACTTGTGTTGAATCTCTTGAATTTTTTGCCAAGTGTCATCTGTACTATTTCCTTCAATAAAAATAATCTCTACATGCTTCCCAAATTTTGGTAAACGGGTAATGGCATTTTCAATATTACCACTTTCGTTACGAGCAGGAATAACAACCGTTGTAGAGTATTTCGTTTTATAATCGTCTGGATTGCTTAATGGTAAAGGTTTTGCAAACGAATAGGTATTTAAACTAAAGAATCTAAAGAAAGGAAACTTCGCTAAAAACAAATTATGTAACTCTGCAATTAACGGAATGTAAAAGGGGAAGATAAATCGTTTACTATTTCTATAAACATCAAATCCAGATACAAATAGTAAATTGTTTACATCTTTTGTGTTTAACCAATTTTGAGTAGGTGTTTTAGTTTTTAATCCAATTAATTCTGCAAATTTCAACGCGGGTTCCCATAAGGAGTTATAGTACTGAACAATTATTTTTGTGTTTGGGTGAGATACTTTTTGTACTTGTTCAAATACCACTTGTATATCTTCAACAAAACCAATCAAATTACTTATAATAACAAAATCATACTTTTCTGTCAAAGTAATATTATTCGCATCCATTAAAATGAATTCAATATTCTTGCCCGAATGTTTTTCTTTAGCCCAAGCAATTTGTCCTTCGCTAAAATCTATTCCTACTTTTCTACTTCCGGCAATTCCAGCTAACAAATCTCCACTTCCACAACCAACTTCCAAAACAGAACTATCTTCGTGAGAAAAATAATTACAATAATTCGTAATTTCTTTCCAATAGTAATTTGATAGTCCACGCCCTTTTCTTTTAGAAGCAATGATGTTAAAATATTCTTTAATGTTTTGCAAAACGTAATTTTTTTTAAGAAAGCTAATTTACAAGTTTAAATTAAAAAAGATGCTTAAAACGGTCACATTTATCGTGATATTTTGCATAAAACCTTTAGTTGTGGCTTAAGAATATCATATACATGTTAATTAAATAAGAAAATAGCTAAAAAGATTTATAAATTTGTTGTGCGTGATTTAATTCAAGAAAATGATAATAAACCTAAAACATCTATTTGTAATAATCATCATCATGCTTAGTAGCATAGTGATGTGTTCACAAACTCAAAAAAAATCAGTCAACTATTCCAAAAAACCATATTGGATTGAGATGATGAAAGATCCTAAAGCCAATTACTTTGAGACCATAAAAGCGTATGATGCCTTTTGGGAAAATAGAAAAAAACCAAAGGATGAAGATGACATTATTGGTCAATCAAAAACAGTTGAAGCAAAACGAGGTTTCTTAAGTCGTTGGTTTAAATCTAAAGAAGAACGTGATGAAGCGGATATAAAAAAATATGCCTTAGACGTAAAAAAATTTAAACATTGGAAACTAAAAACGGAACCTTACGTGCAAGAAGATGGCTCCATTTTAGACGCAGATACTCGACTTAAAATATGGCAAGACCAACAAAAACAAAACTAAGTTTATTTATTAAATTATTCCATCATGGTATTTAAAACCAAATATACATTCACAGCTTTTTTTATGCTAGTTGTCATCATCTGTTTTTCTCAACCAGGAACAACTTGGCAACAAACAGGGCCAAACCTTTTTCCTACAAATGAAAGTGGACAAGTAAATGGTATTGGTCGTGTATGCCAATTAAAATTTCATCCAACTAATCCGCTTAAAATGTATGCTGTTACTGCATCAGGAGGTTTATGGATTAGCAATGATAGTTCAGCAACTTGGGTAAAAACAGGAACCGATAAACTGCCATCAACGGCGTGCGCATCGGCTTGTATAGATTATACCAACGATAATATTATTTATTTAGGTACAGGTGACCCCAATTATTATTATCCGGATTTTGGAATTTGGAAAAGTACAGATGGCGGACAGAATTGGCTGCAATCAAGCACTGGAATGGGAAACAGATTGCCAATAGAAATTTTAATGGACCCAACTAACACTAACGTTTTGGTTACTGCTACTGATAATGGAATTTATAAATCAACCAATGCTGGTTCAAATTGGAGTTTGGTAAAAACAGGTGGCGATTTTACAGATATGCAATTTAAACCAGGAAGTTCCAGTACACTTTATGCATGCACATTTTCGGAATTTTGGCGCTCAACTGACTTTGGAAGTACCTGGACACAGATTACAAATGGCGTTGTTATTCCAGGTGGAGGAAGCGGAAACGGTATGCGCTTAGCGGTTAGTGCTGCTAGTCCAAATGTGGTGTATTTAGGAATGATAACTGATGAAGGAACTATTTTAAAATCAACTGATGGTGGCACGAGTTTTACAACAGTATATAATAACCCAGCGCAAAGTTTAGTTGGTTACGATGCTGCTGGTGGTGGACAAGGAGATTATAATTTTGCAATGACTGCCGACCCTACTAACGCCAATACAGTTTTTGTGGTTGCGCATGTTGTGTGGCGAAGCACTGACGGAGGTATTTCTTGGACTCAATTAACAGATTGGTGGGATCAATTACATACAGATATGCACGGTATTAAATTTCATCCAAATTATCCAAACAAATTATTTAATGTAAATGATGGTGGCGTTTGGTTGAGTAATGATTTAGGTGATAATTGGGCACCAAAAAGTGATGAGTTGGGTGCAACTGAAATTTATCATGCAAGTCAAAGTCCAATTAAACGAGATATGATCAGTATTGGCACACAAGATAATGGAGAGTTGTATTTTCAATCAAACTCATGGAAAACAAACAGAGGTGGGGATTGGACTAGTAAATCATCCTTCGATTATTTAACTAATAACGTTGTTTATTATTATGAAACTGGGGATAGAAGGCCTGTCAACAATTCTGAAACTAGTTATAACTTGCCATTTGTAGCAACAAATAATATGGTTTTAGAATTCACTAAAAAAAATAATACACTTGCCTTTAGTGGCGAGCAAAATATTTGGAGAACAACAGGCTTAAATAATGCAAGTCCAACGTGGACTCAAATAAGCACATTTAATCAAACGGTCAAAGCAATAAACTCTTCGCAGGCAGACTCAACTATCCTATATGTTATTACAGCAAATAATAAAATTCATAGGAGTGATAATGCTTTAGCGGCGTCGCCAACTTTTACAAATTATACAACACCTAGTTCAACAAGCTTGATAGCAAACATTGCAACTGTAAAGACAAATTCCAATGTCGTTTATATTTCATGTGGGAACAGAATGTATCGTTCGGTAAATAAAGGCGCGACATGGACGAATGTTTCTTCAAATTTACCAACGGTAAATATTATAAAAATTTACCATGATGAATTTAGCACTAACGAAGCTATTTATGTTTGCTCTGCCAATGCGGTGTATTATAAAGATATTAGTATGACGAATTGGGTAAACATCACTTATAATTTACCATCGGTTGCAAACATTAGAGATTTCATGATGTATAATCCAGGAACAGCGGCTAGTTTACTACGTGTTGCTTATTATGGTAGAGGTGTTTGGGAATTACCTATCAATACAAGCTTTGGTCCAGCATCAGATTTTGCATCAAACACAAATATGATTTGTGTTAATCAATCGGTAGCATTTACTGATTTAAGTTTTGGAAATCCAACCACTTGGAACTGGACTTTTGCTGGAGGAACACCATCAACATCAAACCTTCAAAATCCAACAGTTAGTTATTCAGCAACCGGTTTATATAATGTAACCTTAACGGTTTCAAATGGTAATGGCACAAACTCTACCACAAAAGTTTCTTATATTAATGTCACAGCTCCTCAAGCTATTCCTTTTACTGAAGGCTTTGTAACAACAGCTAGTCCAGCTAATTGGGAAAATTATGATGCAGGCAACGACGGAACTGTATGGGAGCATAGTACTTTAGCTGGAGGATTTGGCGCAAGTTCTCAATCGGTTTATTTTGATAATTATAATAATGATGTGAACAGAAAACGAGATGAATTAAGAACACCAAAATATGATTTTAGTTCTTCTATTCATCCTATGCTAACGTTTGATAGAGCTTATGCAAGATATAGTAGTGTAAACAATGACACTCTTGCTGTTTTAATATCAACGGATTGTGGAACAAGCTATACGCCACTTTATGTAAAAGGAAATACGGCATTAGCAACTGCTCCAGATAACACGGGCTCACTATTTATTCCAACCTCAGCACAATGGAAAAAAGATACCATTGATTTATTAGCATACGCAGGAGAGGCAAGTGTGATGCTTGCATTTCAAAATAGAGGTTTTTATGGACAAGGTTTGTATTTAGATAATATCAATTTATACAATTCGTTAATTACGAATGTTAAAGATATAGACAATAGAAATAACATAAGTGTATATCCAAACCCAAGTTCAGGAAACGTTACTATAAATATATCTGCAGCTACAAAAGAAGAGTATCAATTAGATATTTTTAATGTGGTTGGTCAGAAAGTTTATACAGAGCAATTAACAACTTTAAACGGCTCGCTTAAAAAAGAAATTAATTTAATGTCCTTTGGAAAAGGATTATACATACTCAATTTCACAAACAACAGAAAAACAAATAGTATAAAAGTAATTATACAGTAATATAAACTAATTCTATTTTACGTTTAATTGAATTGCCAAAAACTTACCCATACTAAAACAAGCCTGTAACAAATAACCGCCTGTTGGCGCATCCCAATCTAACATTTCGCCTAGGCAATAATGATTGGGAAGTTTTTTTAATTCTAAACCATCAGTTACTTCATTTAATGAAATGCCGCCAACAGTAGAAATAGCATCATCTATCGGAGCCAAGCCTACAATGTGTAATGGAAAAGACTTTATGAGTTGACTTAAAAATTGAACATTATTATATTCTTCTTTAGAAGTATATAATTTCAACAACTCTATTTGAGTATCAGATAAGTTTATCTTTTTTTCTAGTACTTCTTTAATGGAAAATTTTCCTTTATTTTCTATACGTTCGATGATTTCTTCTAAAGGTAAATCGGGTTTGAAATCGATATATAATTTCGCTACTACGTCATGCTGAACTTGTTTCAGCATCTCATGAGACCCTGAAACGAGTTCAGGGTGACTAATGTTGGGGCGAATAAGTTGCTTTCTAATCTCTCCACTCAACGGATAAATACCGCTTCCTTCAATTCCAAATTCAGTAATAACAGCTTCTCCTTTTTGTGAAGTATTGCCGCAAGTAAACTCGCAATTTTTTAAAGCGTTACCTTGATGCATTTTTATAAAAGCTGAATTCCAATTAATTTTATAGGCACAATTAGAAGGGAAAAATGCATTTGTAATAACTCCTTTTTCATTAAAATAATTTGTCCAATTGCCGTCACTGCCTGTTACTTTCCAACTAGCGCCACCTAAAGCAAAAACAACCACATCTGCATTAATCCTTGATGTTTGATTGTTTGATGTTTGAAAGATTAGTTGCTCATTACTCCAACCTTTCCAATCATGGTTATAATATATGGAAACATTGTTTTTTTTAAGAATTGATTCAATCGCTTTTAAAACTTCAATTGGTTTTACTCCCTTTATAGGAAACACACGCTTGCTTGTTCCTACGTAGGTTTCAATTCCAACTTGTTTCAACCAATTTCTAAAATCTGTATTTGAAAAATGTTCAATAAATGGTTCAATAAATTTTTGTGGCTGATAACGTTCTGCGAACTGAGTAAAGTCTTCTGAATGAGTTAAGTTAAATCCGCCTTTTCCAGCTACTAAAAATTTACGTCCTAAAGCTGCATTTTTTTCGTAGATAGAAATGTTGAATTTATTTGCATCTAATGAACAAGCCAGCATCAATGATGCTGGCCCGCCACCTATTATTGCTATGTTTTGTTTAGACAAAACTAAGCTGTAAAATATTTATAAAACAAAGGAATAGTTTCAATCCCTCTGTAATAATTAAATAAACCATAATGTTCGTTTGGCGAATGTAAACCATCGCTGTCTAATCCAAAACCAAATAAAATACTGTCCATTCCTAACTCTTTTTTAAATAAAGCAACGATAGGAATACTTCCTCCACTGCGGGTTGGCACTGGTTTTTTACCATAGGTTTCTTGCATCGCTTTGCTTGCTGCTAAAAATCCTTTTGAGTTGGTTGGTACAACAACAGGCTCTCCACCATGATGGGCAGTAACTTTAACTTTTACTGATTTTGGTGCAATGCTTTCAAAATGTTTGATAAACAAATCACTAATTTCTTTTGAAGATTGATTAGGCACTAAACGCATCGATATTTTTGCAAATGCTTTTGACGGCAATACTGTTTTTGCACCATCTCCAGTATAACCTCCCCAAATACCATTCACATCTAAAGTTGGACGTATACCAGTTCTTTCGTTTGTTGAATAGCCTTTTTCTCCGCGCTCTTCATCAATATTCAAATCTTTTCTAAAGTCATTTAAATCAAATGGAGCTTTTTCCATTTCAGCTCTTTCAGCGTCACTTAATTCTTGCACCTTATCATAAAAACCAGGAACAGTAATATGATTATTTTCATCATGACAAGTAGCAATCATTTTGCATAAAATATTGATTGGGTTTGCAACTCCGCCGCCATAAACACCGCTATGCAAATCTCTGTTTGGACCAACCACTTCCACTTCCATGTAAGAAAGCCCTCTCAATCCACTATCAATACTAGGAATATCATTTGCAATTATAGAGGTGTCAGAAATTAAAATGATATCTCCTTTTAGTTTTTCTTTATTCTCAATAATCCAAGGACCTAAATTTGAAGAACCAACCTCTTCTTCGCCTTCAATCATAAACTTAACATTACAAGGCAATGTGTTCGTTTTCATCATTGTTTCAAATGCTTTTACATGCATATACATTTGGCCTTTATCATCACAACTTCCACGAGCAAAAATAGCGCCTTCTGGATGTACTTCCGTTTTTTTAATGACAGGCTCAAATGGTGGCGAATCCCACAAATCCAATGGATCTGCAGGTTGCACATCATAATGTCCGTAAACCACTACAGTTGGTTTTGAAGAATCAATTATTTTTTCACCATACACTACAGGGTAACCTTTTGTTTGACATATTTCCACTTTGTCTGCTCCAGCTTCTATTAAACGCTGCTTAACAGCTTCGGCAGTAGTAAACATGTCGGGTTTATGTTCAGGCTTCGCACTAATTGATGGGATTTTTAATAAATCTAAAAGTTCGTTTAGGAATCTTTCTTTGTTAGCATTGACGTAGGATTGTATCTGATTTAGTTCCATTATTGTAGATTTTTGGTACTAATGTACTTTTTTTATTTAAAAGGTGCTTTTGAATGATTGAAAAAATTGTTAATTAGTTGTTTATAGCTTATTTTTGAGATTATGAGAACACTTTACATCTACATTTTATTAAGCATGTTTTTTATTGGGTCAATAAAAGCTCAATTAACAACAACGCAGACACTAACTCCACAACAACTTGTGCAGAACGTTTTATTGGGAAGTGGCGTTACGGCTAGTAACATTACTTTTTCAGGCGATCCGCTTCAAATTGCTCAATTTTTTGCTACCCCAAGCACTAATTTAGGGATTCCGTCTGGAATATTTTTAAGTACTGGTCACGCATCAACGGCTAATGCCAATGGGCCTCAGGGCCCAAACAACTCTGGAAGTACAGGAACCAACTGGACTGGACCAGGTGATGCTTTACTAGATGTAGTGTCTGGTGTAAACACATTTGATGCGGCTGTATTAGAATTTGATTTTATTCCAACAGGAGATTCGGTAAAATTTAGATACTGTTTTGGTTCTGAAGAATATCCTGAATATGTAAATGCGGGTGTAAATGATGCCTTTGCATTCTTTTTAAGCGGCCCTAATCCCGCTGGAGGAAATTACGTTAATAAAAATGTGGCTCTATTGCCAGGTACTAGCACTGCTGTATCAATTGATAATGTAAATGCTGGATTAAATGCCACCTATTACAGAAGCAATACTGGAAATCCTATTAACTGCGAGTTTGATGGTTTAACAACTGTTTTATATGCATTAGAGAAAATAGTTTGCGGACAAACTTACCATATAAAAATTGCGATTGCCGATGGTGGTGATGGCGTTTGGGATTCAGGTGTATTTTTAGAAGGCGGTTCTTTTAGTAGTTTACCTCCACTAAATGTTTTCACCACTAATTCAAATTCTAATATACCAGATTCTATTTTGGTAGAAGATTGTAATACCTACTGTGCTTATTTTATTAGAAATGGAAATTTAGCTAATGTCGATTCTTTTAATTTACAAGTTACTGGAAATGCATTGTTAGGTCCTGATTATATTCAATCTGGAAATGCAAGTTTTACTTGGCCAACAAAATTGATTTTTGCTGCAGGCCAAGACACAATTAAAATTTGTAATATCAATGCACTTCAAGATAACTTAATTGAGGGGACGGATACCATTAAGTTTGCCATGTCGAGTTTCGCAACCAACACATTATCATGTTTATCTTCTAATGCCATTAAGTTTAATCTGTACATAAAAGATTACACACCAATTGGTATAGGACAAAACAATACTTCAGTTTGTACTGGAAACTCAATTGTATTGAATGCAGGTGCTACAAATGGTTATGCACCTTATACTTATACTTGGACAGCCCCTGCTGTAAATACACCTACCTTTAATATTGGTCCGATAAACTCTACTCAAATTTATACCATAACGGTGAATGATATATGTAACAAACCTGTCACTCAACAAATCACCATTAACCCAGTTTCTACGCCAACAGTAGTAAGTACCAATACCGTTATTTGTGCAGGAACAACAGCAACTGTAGTAGCCTCTGGTGCTTCAACATACACTTGGAGTAATGGCGCCGCAAATGACAGTTTGTTTGTGAACCCTTCATCAAATACAACTTATACTGTTGTAGGAGCAAATGGTGCTTGTACAAACTCAGCTGTTGCAACTGTAACTGTCATTGGGTTCTCCCTTTCAATTACAGGAAACAATTCGATTTGTTTAGGTCAAAGTACAACTCTAACTGCCTCTGGTAGCCCAACCACTTATGTTTGGAATAATGGTACAACAAATATATCTACTATTGTTTCTCCTACAGTTACTACAAATTATACGGTAAGTTCTGTTGCAGCATCGTGCTCAAATACCGCTGTTTATACGGTAAGTGTTACTCCACCACCAACGCTAACAGTTACCGGCACGCCTTATTGTGCTGGCCAAACAACAACCGTTACAGCAACTGGGGCTACTAGTTATACTTGGAGCACAGGATCAACAACTAATTCCATTGTTGTATCTCCAATTGGTACTTCTTCCTATACTGTTACCGGAACAAGTATTCCATCTTGTACAAGTAGTTCTGTATTTTCGCCAAGTGTTATAACAAGCTCTCCACAAATCATTAATACATCACCTGTATTATTTTGTTTAGACTCAATAAAAGCAATCACTGTAAGAATAGATGGTGGTAATCAACCCTACACCGTAAGTTGGTTAATTCCTGCGGGCGGTATTATTCCATTTGATACTACTGGTTATGCTTATTATTTTACACAAAGTAATACACCAAGTAGTGGTTCTTATACTATTGTTGTGACTGATCAGTGCTTATATTCTGATACCTTAGCTATCAACATTAATAGCATTGATTGTGATATTATCATGCCTAACGTAGTAACCCCTAACGGTGATGGCATCAATGACTTTTTCAGAATTAATGGTTTAGAAAATTTTCCAGGTTCATCATTAAATTCTTATAATAGATGGGGAAACAAAATTTACAGTAGTGACGATTATAAAAATGATTGGTCGCCAAAGGTAAGTGATGGCAGTTATTTTTATATTCTTAATGTGCCTGACGGCAGGAAGTTTAATGGGTTTTTTCAAGTGTTTAGCAATTAAAAAAGATTTTTAAACTAAAGACATATCTAATTATCTTATTTGTGCTGCTATTTAAACTGGCAGAAGCAACTCATATTGTTGGTGGTGAAATTTACTATGATTATTTAGGAGGAAATAATTATAAAATTTCGATGAAGGTTTACAGGGATTGCCTAAATGGTATTCCACCTTTTGATGGATTTCCAGCCAATAATGGAAACATAATTCCTGCTTACTTTACGGTTTATGATGTGTTTGATAACCCAATTATTTCAAGTACGTTTAATGCAATTTCTTTTTCAACTGTACCACCAACAAATAACAGTCCTTGTGCCCCAACTACAGCGGGGAATGCATGTGTGGAAGAAGCGCTCTATGAAAAAATTGTGAATTTACCTCCTTCTATTGGCGGATACTATGTTGTTTACCAAAGATGTTGTAGAAATAATACAATATTAAATTTGGTAAACCCAGGACTTGTTGGAGCTTCTTATTGGGAGCATATTCCTGGTCCAGAAGTAGTGTCGGTTAATAGCAGTCCGCGTTTTACAAAGCGGCCCCCTATTTATATTTGCGATGGAATCCCTATTGCTTTTGATCACGTTGCCTCAGACCCCGATGGAGATTCGTTAGTTTATAGTTTATGTGATCCATTTAATGGTTTAGATGCATGTTGTCCAATTATTAATACAAATCCACCTGCACAACCTACTTCACAATGCGCTAATCCACCTTCATCTTGTCCAAATGTTAACACGCCTCAACCATACATAAGTGTTCCGTTTATTGCTCCTTACAGCTCTTCTTACCCAATGGCATCAAGCCCAGCTATTAATATAAATCCAAGCACTGGATTTTTAGATGGCGTTCCCAATATTCAAGGGCAGTGGGTTGTTGGGGTTTGTGTAAGTGAATATAGAAACGGACAATTGATTGGTGTTCATCACAGGGATTTTCAATTTAATGTTATTCCATGTCCATTTGTGGTTGTAGCAGATATTATTTCTCAAACAACTACTAATAACGGTCAAGGTACTGGGTATTGTAATGGCTTTACAATAAGTTATTCGAATAATAGTTATAATGGAAGTGCCTATCATTGGGATTTTGGAGACCCTAACACTTTAGCAGATACATCTAACGTTTACAATCCTACTTATACATTTCCATCGCCTGGAACATACACAGTAACTTTAATCGTTAATCCAAACAGTGCCTGTGGCGATACTGCATATGAAGTTTTTAATGTTAACCCTTTACTAACTCCTGATTATTTAGCCCCATCTGCACAATGTTTAAATGGCAATAGCTTTAACTTTAATGGCGGCGGCACATTTCAAGGAACTGGAATTATTAATTGGAACTTTGGAGCAAATGCTACGCCACAAACCGCTAATACGGCAACAGTTAATAATGTGTCATTTAACGCTCCGGGAGATTACCCAGTTATTTTTACAGTAAGTGAAAATGGATGTACTGCAACAGCAACAAAAACCGTTACTGTTTGGGAAAGCCCCGTGGCCTCTATTGGAGCCTATCCAAATGTGGGGTGCGATCCTCTTACCATAAATTTCAATAATACAAGTACTTCAGGAACTCCCTTGTCTATTTTATGGCAGTTCAGCGATGGTACAATATCAACAGCACAAAACCCAACACATGTTTTTACACCACCAGGCGTTTATGGTTTCTCTCTCTCAATAAGTACAAATCAAAATTGCGTGGCAACCAGCCAAATACTTGCTGCTAATAGCATTACAGTCATTACAAATCCAATTGCAGATTTTAACTATGTATCTGCATCGGGCTTGTGTTTTAATAACAATAATTTTTCATTTACAAATACATCGCAGCTGCTTGGGCCCGGAGGAACGCTTGCATGGTCATTTAGTGGTCCTGCATCTACACAAATGTCTACTAGTCAAACAATATCCAATGTAACATACAGTGCTTCAGGTTTATATCCTATAACACTTGTGGTTACCGAAAATAATTGTTCGGATACAACAACCAAAACAATTGAATTATATGAAAATCCAGTGGCTTCTATACAACCTATTATTGCTTTAGGCTGCGATCCTATGACTGTTAAATTTATAAATACTAGCACTTCTGCTTCCAATCTCAGTTATTTATGGAGTTTTAGTGATGGAACAAGTTCAACGGAGGCAAGTCCAACTCATGTGTTTAGTCCACCAGGTACGTATGATTATACTCTAAGTATAAAAACAACCAGCCAATGTATAGATAGTAGTCAAATTGTTTCTTTATCAAGCATTACTGTAAATCCATCGCCAATAGCTAGCTTTACGGCTACACCAATACTTACAACTATATTTGATCCTGATATTTTCTTTTTTAATACGTCGCTTACTACCGATATTGTAAGTTGGTATTATGACTTTGCTGATGGATCAGGGTCATCTGATGTAAATCCAATTCATACTTATGGCACTTGGGGAGATTATTATGTAACTCAAACCATTACCAATTCATATGCTTGCCCTAATACGGCTACTCTATTAGTTCGTGTTTTACCAGAATTTAGGTTTTGGATACCAAACGCTTTTACTCCAGGAAATAAAGACTATTTAAATGATATTTTTAAGCCTATCGTTATAGGAGTAAAAGATTACACCTTTATGATTTTTGATAGATGGGGCGAATTAATTTATAAAACCAATGACACCGAAGCTGGTTGGAATGGTACTTATAAAGGCAAACCTTGTACCGACGATGTATATGTTTGGAAGTGTGAATTTCAAAACATTGTTACTCAGGATTTTGAATCGCACGTGGGACATGTGACCTTAGTGAGATAATTTGTCGTAAATTAATAAATGGTTGTTCATAATCCCTGCTACTTTTTAAATTTTATCTAAAAATTATACTTTCTTTTGTTAAGTGAACATACTATTTACTAAAATAAGAGACAAACACGCGCTTTGGTATAAAGGGATAGTATTTGCCTTTTGCGTTGCCGTATGCACATACCTACTTCCTAAAAATAATTCTTCGCAAATAAATCAGGTTAACGTTGGAGATGTATGGTTAAATAATGAGCTAATATCTTCTATCGATTTTTTGGTTAAGAAAACTAATGCCGAGTTAACAACTGAAAAAAAGGAACTATCAAAACAAATTGTATACTTCAAAAAAAAATCGAGCAATATAAATTCTTTAATTTCGAAATTAACGGAATTACCACATCATAAAGCGGTAACTGTAAAATTAGTCTTAGATAGTATATATGAAGTTGGCGTCTACTATTCCAATGAAAGCAAGGATTTTCAAGATTCTCTAATGTATATTGTTAGTAATAACGAAGTTGCTTTAACAAGGAAACAGACGTTATTTGACAAGGAAAAATTAAATCAAATATTATCGCAACAAATTAAAGACGCTATAATTGTAACACAACTTTTAGGAGAGATAAAACCCAATATCGTTTATGATGAAATACTATCAAATGAAATGGCTATCGAAGAGCCTGAAGTAAATTACATTTATAAATCTAAAATTGAAAAAGGCGATGTTTTGTTACGCAAAAACGATATCGTCACAGAAGAACAAACACAGATTTTAAAAAGCTATCACTTAGCATTATCTGAACAAGAAATTGAAACCACTCAACTATCCATTATTGTAGGTCAATTTTTGGCTTGTATTTTAGTATTAGGCATCATGATGCTATTTTTAGCGTTTTTCCGAAAATCTATATTTAGTCAAAACACACAGGTTACATTCATATTTTTAATCATTTTACTGATAATTATTATTACGAGCATTGTTGCAAAATACAATGTTAACTACATATACGCCGTTCCTTTTTGTTTAGTGCCCATATTGATTAGGGTTTTCTTTGATAGCCGCACTTCTCTATTTAATTTTTTAAATATCATTTTAATATGCGCTTTTTTTACGCCCGATAAATTTGAATTTGTGTTTATACAACTCATTGCTGGTATAGGAACCATATTTAGTGTAGCCGATATGGGCAAGCGTTCTAAATTATTTGTATCCGCCTTACTAACTTTTGTGTTTTATGTATTGGCATTTGTGGCGTATCACCTAATAAATAGTACCCCGTTAGCCATCAGTAATATTCAAAGTTATGTTCCATTTTTATTAAGCAGTGTATGTGTTTTATTTTCATTTCCTCTCATCTATATATTTGAAAAATTATTTGGTTTTGTATCTGACTTTACCCTGCTAGAACTATGCGATTTAAATTCTCCTTTACTACGGCAGCTATCACAAAAAATCCCAGGTACTTTTCAACACTCATTACAGGTTGCCAATTTAGCCGAAGAAGCTTGTTATAAAATTGGAGGCAACGCTTTATTAGTAAGAACTGGTGCAATGTATCATGATATTGGAAAAATGAGCAACCCTCGTTTTTTTACTGAAAACCAAGTTGGTGAAGTTAGTCCGCATGAAGATTTATCTGCTGAGGAAAGTGCGCAAATCATTATTGGTCATGTAATTAAAGGTGTAGAGATTGCTAAAGAAAACAAACTACCAGAAACCGTTATCGATTTTATTCGAACACATCACGGCACAACAACTACAAGGTATTTCTTATATAATTATAAAAAAGAACACGAAGGAGAAATAATTAACGAAGATTTATTCAGATATCCTGGGCCAATTCCTTTTAGTAAAGAAACCGCCATATTAATGATGGCAGATGGTGTTGAGGCTTCGTCGCGTAGTTTAAAAAAATATGATGCCATTGCCATTGATGAGTTAGTAGATAGAATTATCAACCATCAAATAAACGAAAATCAATTTATGAATGCCGATATTACATTCAGAGATATCAATCAGATTAAAAAAATATTTAAAAAACGATTGATGAATATATATCATGTAAGGATAGAATATCCAAGATAATAAAATTTAGGTCAAATCTTTACCTAAATTAAAATATCATTTATACCATCACCATGATATTATTATTATGCCAACCATTCAGGCAATTGCAACAACTGTTTTCAGGTAATTGTGGATTCCAAATAAGATTTTAAATCTGGTAAATTAGATTGATAAAATTAATTTCCAAATAACAAGTACAAGTATTACCACACCCAGACCAAAACCAAAGGCCAAAGCAAATTGCTTAACAATCGTTTTTTTGTCAGGTACAATTTTCTTCATCCTTTCAATAATATCTGCATCATCTTTCTTTGTTAAAAAAGTAACCATAAGCCATGTAAATGTGGTAAGAATCGTAACAATTATCAATCGCGCTTCCTCAAAAGCAAAGCCATAAATAACACTATTTTTATTAAAGAAATAGGGAAAAATTAATGTGAAAACCCCTGACGAAATCATCGCACTTAATTGCGACCAAGCATTAATACGATACCAAAACCATCGTAAAATATATACTGGTGCAACACCCGCAGAAATGCTAAATACTATTTTTAGCAACCCTTGTAGGCTATCTAAATTAAAAGCAAATATAATTCCGCATATAGCTAGAATTAGCATTGAAAAAAAGGAAATGAATTGAAAATGTCTTTCGCTTTGTTTTGGATTTAAATAAGTTTTGTACAAGTCAATCGTTAAAAAAGAACCTCCCCAACTTAATTGCGACTCGGCAGTTGTGATAAACATTCCAAAAAATCCAACTAAACAAACTATTTTAAAAAATTCAGGCACACAATTAAATATGGCATAAATAAATTGCGATTCACCTAAATTAGTTTGTTGCAATGATAAAACTAAAATAGACATAATTACAATAAAGATTGATAAGAAGGCATAAAGCAAAATAGGAAATAAGGCTGTTAAAACGGCATTGCGATTTCCTTTTACGGCTGTAAACCTTGCCATTTCGGGGCCTCCACCATCAAATAATTGGGCGCTCCACCATTGTATAAAAACAAAAGCAAACCAAGATGTCCAAGCGAAATTAACTTCAGCCGGTGGCAATAAATTTAATTTAAAAGGACCTGAATGTTTAAAATTATCAATAGCAGCTTTTAAGCCGCCACTTGCAGTGTACAGATAATAAAATGCAGTAAACAACACTAAAAAATAAATAACCGAATGAAAAAAATCTGTCTTTAACTTAATTTGGAAACTATTTTTTAAAGCAAATACTATTAAAATTAACCCCGTTATAAAAATTGAATAAAATTTATCTATTTCAAAATAAATTTCAATCACTCTCGAAAAAGCCAATATATGGTAACTTAAAAGAATGGCAACAACAAGGCCGCCAACGTAAAAAGCACGAAATGCATGCAATACTTTACCGCTAAAACCTGAGAAACGAAATAATATAAATTGGTTATCTGTTATGAAATTAAGCTTTGACCATAAGGGCGCAAAAACAAATGGCAAAACAAATGCTCCCAATAAACTCGACCAAAAAATCCAAAGGCCCCACATCCCTTGAGCTGCCAAAACACCTGTAATAACTTGCCCCTGCTCAACAGAAACATAGTACATAAATAATGAAATGCCCGAAACAAACCAGGTCGTTTTTTTGTGCGTTTTAAATACGCCTTTTAAAAGTTCTTTTTTTTGAAAAAAAGTTATTAAAAATATAATTACTAAATAACCAAATAAAACAAGCATATATATTCAAAAAAAATTCTAATGTATGAATTAGCGAATTAAAACATATCCACTACAATTATTAAGCCAATAAGCCTTTAAGATTGTAACCAATTACAGTTTTAATTGAATTCATTGTAATTGAAGTTGGATGGTCAGTAATTACAAATAAGGTACTGTCGCTTTTATAAGAAAGCAGAGGTAAAGCAGGATGCTGAAAAAACGTAACATTGTTATCAACCACTCTGTTAATTATTTCAATCCACTCTTTGATATAGGATTTACTATAAAAAAGTACAACTTTTGGTTGATACGTAATTAGTTCATTTACCAAAAGTGTTATTCTCATTGCTTTTAGTCGTGCGATATAATCAACTTTAGCTTCTTTGTGGTGTAGGTTCCAATTTACATCCGCTAAACTTTGGCTTGAGTAGGGCATTAAATCAACAATACAAGTATTAGAATTACCTCTCCCAAATTCTTTAGATTGTATTTGACGTTTACGATTTAAAGAATATTCCTCGCCACGCATAGCCATTAAAATTTCAATAAGACCAGACCAAGTACTTTGTAACTTAATCGGGTTATCAAAAAAACGAAGTGTTCCGTTGTTAAATAATTTATGGAAGTCATATATATCAGTGTAATGTTCAGCATTAAGTTGCTTCCAAATTTGCATTCTTAAATCAACCGATTCAGAACTGCCCCCTTCTTCGGGCCCCACAAACCAATAGTCTCCATTAGGATTTCCAAACCCTAATTTAAAACACTCAAATTGATTTTTTACAAAGTCTATCATCTACTTTAAAAATTGACTAAACAATGCATGTTTATATCCTTAATTATTTTGCTTGATTATTATTTAGATTATTTACTATCATGTAGTACTCAATAACAAGTAATTTATTCATTATAATAAATTGAGGTGGTAGTTTAGCTTTATTATATGTTTTCTTGCCACTCCATTTTTAATTCGCCAGTGTTTTTATAGGTATACGATCTCTTTTTAGCATTCCATTTAATAGGAGCATTAAGTTCGTTTCGCATAAACCTCAGGTAATTATGTGTTGAGCGTTCGCTTACAGCTAAATACGTGCTTAATGTTTTTGGTGTACCAGTACGCTCAGATTTTATGAGTTTATTAATTCGTATAATTTGTCTAATATCCATACTGCTATATAACTAACTGCAAATAAAGCATATTTGCAGTTATAGGTAAAACGATTAACTTTTTAATTTGTACTAATCAATTGTAAAAATATTTTATACTCAATAATATTGCAATACATACATTTTTTGTAATCAAAGGCCTTATTAATCTTATATTTTTTCAAATATCCTGAGTTTAAACCGCCTCATCAAGTTCAACTTAGTTCAAGTATATTTTCTGTATCATACAAATATTAAAAAGTAAATAAACATTGTATTTAGTGTTTAAATATTTCAAATTACATTTAAATAATGCAATTGCAAGTTGTTGCAAGTTGAATGACCGCGATAAATACTAGTAAATAAGCTGTTACTTTGTATTATCTATAAATAGCAAAGTACTATAGTATTAGTAAGTAATGCCAATTACATAAATAATAACCCACTTTTAAAACCAAATAATTAGTTCAAGTTAGTTCAAGTATTAATTTATACTGTCTATATTTATTATTTATTTAATTTTATAGCACTTTGCCTAAACCTAAATACATATTATCACCGTACTTAAAACAAGGCTTGTACTGGAAAGTAATTGAAACCATTGCATTTCCTATTTACACAAAGGCTGATTGCCGAAAGGTTTGTGAACTTTTTGAGCTAAAAGGATTGCCTGTAATATCAGAAAGCACCTTGTACCGACTTTTTTTATTAGAGGGCAGTGATAACATTCCCTATTTGCAAACCTTAGATATTTTAGCTAAATTTTGTAATTACAAAGATTGGTATAGTTTAGAAAAACAATTAAACGAACTATCAACATTTGAATGGTCCTTTGGAAAAGTACATGTCAAAAATAGGAACACATTAAGTTTACTAAGCTCTTGTATACATCATAATGAATTGAAATCTGTTTATGATTTTTCAGAACAATTTGATGGAAGCCTTGAATTACAAAAAAAAGGAGCGCTCGGCGAAGAATTTTATAAGGCACTAAAAACAAATCCAAACAAAAACGACTTATTCTTTAAAAATTTTTCCAAATTACCAATAGTTAGAGAAGCCTTTTTTGAATTTATGGCTGATCCCACTTTTATAATACCTAATTACGAAATTGGCTTAAAATATTACTTGCTCGGAATAAAACCAGAACACTCTGTAAAATCATTACAAGACTTTGTTTTTGGAAATTGTTTGTTGTTTCGATATTATTTTTTGAATAACGATAAATCAGAGTCAAAGAAATTAGGCGTTAAATTATATGAAACATATAATTTTTCATCGAAAGATTTAGCGCCAATACATATCTTTCCAAAAATTCGTTATTTGGCATATAAATTATTTTATTTAACCATAAATGGCACAATACAAGAATCGGAAAAGTATGAAATATGGTTATTAAATTCTGTTTCAAAAACTATACAAAAACTTACGTTAGAAGAAAAACGAATTGTGCTCTATACACTAGCAGATGTGTTTGTAAATACTACGAGCACTAAAATTGATATGCATAAGCAATTAAAACTAATGTTTAGTGACGTCTTAAATACATTGCCATCTTTTGTAAGCACAACCTCACTGAAGGAGGCGCTGCCCTACTTAAACAGAAATGCTGCTAAAATCTGGAAAATATAGCTAGCTAACTACTTCCAATTATACCTACCTATTTTATCAAAAAGTGTGTTTAACTTTTTGCATTATACTATTCGCTCTAAATAATAAATACGGTGAAATATAAGTTGCATTATAAAAAGCATCTAATCTAAAATATATTCCAATCACCTAAAAAACGAATAATCAAAATTTAAGATTCTCCAATTTCAAAATAATACTTGGACTAACTTAAACTAAAATCAAAAATATCAAAAATATATATTTGATACACTCTAAAAAATTAAAACCATGTCAGAAATAAGCGTTTCAGCAAGAACAAAAGTAAAATCATTTTATCAAGCTTTTTTTAATTAGAAAAATTAAGATGATGAACATTAAACTAAAATATATTTATTACCAATAATTTCGAGAAAATATAACTCAGATCAAAAATCAAATAATGTAAAAATTCTACTAATTATTAAAAAAAATAGTAATGAAATTAATGGTAAGATAACATGAAAAAATCTTTAACAACGATTATTAAGCCATTTGGTAAAGCCTTACAAGGTATTGCATTTTGGGTTTCGTACAATAAAATGTATTTCAATAATCATAAGTTACAAGAGGCGCCAATTACTCTTGAGTTTTGTAAATTATTACAATCAAATTTTACTGATGGTCAAAATGTTTTTCAAGAAGAAATGTTGAAAAAAATTTATCACAGTGACGTTAAAACTATGGAGAGAGTGGATCTGTTGATCAAAGATAAAAACAGAAAAGAACTTTTTGCTATCGAATTTAAAACTGATGTTAGTGGTGCTAAAATTGATGCTGATATTAACAAATTGCTAAAAATAAAGCTTGCCAGACCTGATATTACTTGCTATTTAATTGTTGTCTTAGAGAAAAGCCATAATAAAAGATTCATTGATAATAAAGGTGTTGCTGTAAAAAAAATAATTAAAATAAAAAATACCATAGGCTTTTATAAAGTGAGACGAGTCTGTAAATCAATAGCTAGTTTTAATTTAGAAAAAACCTATAAAGCAAATTATGCTCTATTGATTGAAGTATTTATATAAATTAGAAACGAAAACTATAATTTTATTTTAGTAAAAAAAACGCAAACAATAAAATCAAATAACCATGAAAAATAAACTACTCCTAATACTGCCTTTGTTTTTTTCAACGCTCGCGATTAGTCAAACCTGTGCCCCAACTATTGTCATAAATGGATCTATAACGCGAGTAGATTTTAGTAATACTGCTGGCAATTGTACTTGGACTGTACCTGCTGGAGCAACTAACCTGTTCATGGAAACATGGGGAGGGGGTGGTAATGGTGGTGGTGCCCAGGGAGCGACAGCTAGTTGTCCAAAAAAAGGCGGCGGTGGTGGTGGTGGTGCTTATGCTAAAACAACTTTAAATTTAGCTGCGGGTACTATATTAAATATTACTGTGGGTGCTGGTGGCACGTCAATTGTAGGTGCTGGAGCCTCTGAAGTTTGGACTAGTTCAACTTCATATGCGAGAGCAACTGGAGGTTTGCCAGGCGCAGGCGTAATCGCTTCTCAGAGTTGTTTTAATGTTCCAACTGGAGGACCAGGAGGATCTGTTCAGTCTGGGACTGGATTTTCAGGGGGAGCAGGGCAAGCAGGGTCAACGACCATATCTGGTGCAGGCGGTGGAGGTGCGAATAGTGGCTCAGCTGGTGGAACTGGTGCTTCAGGTGGTAACCCTGGAACTGTAGTAGCTCCATCCACAGGCGGCGGCGGTTCAGGCGGTCAAGGTATAAATAGCTCTACTTCAGGAGGAGCTGGTGGTAATAGTTATGGTGGTGGTGGTGGTGGTGCCTGGTGCGTTAGCAATGGTGCCTTTTATGGCGGAAATGGTGGTGATGGGCATGTGAGGATTACTTATTGCAATAGTATTGCAACACCGGTTTTTAATGCAGTGGCGCCAATATGCGCAGGTCAAACGCTTACACCATTACCATCGCTATCTACTAATTCAATAGCAGGCACTTGGTCGCCGGCATTAAATAATACCATAACAAAAACGTATACATTTTCTCCTTCTGGACAGTGCGCTTCTACTAATACACTAACAATCGTAGTAAATGCTTTACCAACAATAACTGCTAATGCAACAAGCTCTGCTGTTTGTTTAGGTCAATCAACAACGTTATCAGGAGCAGGCGCATCAACCTATACTTGGTCAGGAGGAATAACTAACGGTACAGCTTTTACGCCAACTGCAACAACTATCTATACAGTAACAGGCACAGCCGCAACAGGATGCACAAACACAGCTACTAGACAAATTACAGTTAATACTTTGCCAGTAGTAACTGCTAATGCAACAAGCTCTATTGTTTGTTTAGGTCAATCAACAACGTTATCAGGAGCAGGCGCATCAACCTATACTTGG
>CAITNS010000042.1 GCA_903893815.1 uncultured Bacteroidota bacterium | reverse complement strand
GCCCGAACGAAATTGCTCAAGGGTCTTTTTCTTTAAAGCTTCATAATCGAAGCTGTCTTTTTTATTTTCCATTTCTTAAACCGTGTGTTAAAGTTCTATTATTTTTGAACTTGACACAGTTTAATTTACATCCTCTTTTTTTATTTTCTTACCTATAGTGGTTATACTATATTATTTGTTTTCGCCTAAATATCGATGGGTGGTAATCTTCTTTTCAAGTTGTTATTTTTATATGGCACTTGTTCCTCAATATATTTTAATATTGTTTGTGGTA
Source organism: uncultured Bacteroidota bacterium (assembly GCA_903893815.1). Taxonomy (GTDB): domain Bacteria; phylum Bacteroidota; class Bacteroidia; order B-17B0; family Aurantibacillaceae; genus UBA4416. Next base: position 17,928 of record CAITNS010000042.1, on the reverse strand, counting down.
ATCTTGGTAGATTATTTTTCGGCAATTAAAATAGAAAACTCTTCAGGTAAATTGCGAAAGACTTATTTGGTGCTTAGTTTAATTTCTAATATTTCTATTTTATGCTTTTTTAAATATTTTAATTTTTTTAATCAAAATATTTCAGAAGTATTTAGTTTTATAGGAATAAATTTTGAGCCTTATAACTTAGATATTATTTTACCAATTGGATTATCCTTTCATACTTTTCAATCGATGAGTTATACTATAGAGGTTTATCGAGGTAATCAAAAAGCAGAAAAACATTTAGGATATTTTTCAAATTATGTATTATTTTTTCCTCAAATGGTAGCGGGGCCTATTGAAAGATATAGCACATTAGGGAGTGAACTGAGAACAGAACATAAACCAATTTACGAAAATTTTGCTAATGGATTTAGGCTCATATTATTTGGTTTATTTATAAAAATGGTAGTTGCAGATAATATTGCTCCATTAGTTAATTCTGTTTATGATTCCCCCCAAGATTATAGCTCTCAAAACATTCTTATTTCTATATTTTTATTTTCCTTTCAAATTTATGCTGATTTTTTTGGATATTCGACTATTGCAATTGGAGCGGCAAGCATGTTAGGTGTTAAAATAATTAATAACTTCAATTCACCTTATTTATCAAAAAATATTGGCGAATTTTGGCAAAGATGGCATATATCGCTTGGAACATGGTTCAGAGATTATTTATATATACCGTTAGGCGGTAACAAAGTAGGTTTACCAAGATGGGTTATTAATACTTTAATAGTTTTTTTAATTAGCGGACTTTGGCACGGAGCCAGTTGGACGTTCGTTATGTGGGGTTTTTTGCACGGTTTAATGCTAGTTTTTGAGCGCTTTATTATGCTATATGTCAAAGTTTCGAAAAACTTTATTATACGGATTCTTTTAACCCTCAAGACGTTTTTTGTTGTCTCATTAATTTGGGTTTTTTTTAGAGCAGAGAATTTTGAGAAAGCGAAATTGATATTTCATTCATTATTGTACAATGGCACTAATTCTAATAAGGAACTGAATTATGGTTGCATTTTTTTCTTTGTTTTTTTACTGATTTTGTCTGATGTTTTTTTTAGAAAAAGTAGAATAGATGTGTGGTTGAGTGACAAAAATATCGCTTTCAGATGGAGCGTTTATTCACTGCTTATTTTTTGCATGATGGCATTATCAGGAGTTGAAAATTATCCATTTATTTATTTCCAATTTTAAATGAAATTTGTTTTCCGAACCATACTTGTTAAACTTACATTACTTATATTAGTTATTGTTAGTCTAAACGTGATTTATTCCTATACTTTTTTTAATATAGATTTACAGGATTATTCTCCAATGGGAAGTCAAATAATAGAGCATAAAGGCTCTGACATATATTATTTTGGAGAATCGTCCAATGCTACATTCGCATTTAACGATAGTACTAAGGAAAGTATTTCTGAGCTAATTTCACACAATTTCCCAAATTTTAAGCTTGCCAGTATTGATACTGGAGCTGTTCACGCTGGAGCGTATAAATACTGGTTGAATATGATTGATTTAAAGCACAAGCCAAAATTGATTATTGTTACGATGAATCTTAGATCATTTGGTGCAGGATGGATAAACTCTAAACTAGAAACATCTATTCAAAAATCGACCGTCTTAATGCGGAAATATCCTAATATTTTAAACAGATTTGCTCTATCATTAGGTTTTTTTGACAACAAGTCAGAGAAAGAAAGATTTGATGATATGATCAATAGTTGGAAAAAAATAGAGTTAAATAGTATGAGGAATCTTAAACACAAAACAGTTTTAGAATGGGATTCTGTCATGGGCAATGGAGGCTGGCTATTGGAAAATGGAAATTGGGACATAAAAAAGATGGAACTGGGATGTCATTACATAAAAGCTTATGCTTTTAATATAAATGAATCGAATCTGAGACTTAAAGATTTTGACGAAATATTAGAGTGGGGTAAAATTAATGGAGTAAAAATTATTTTTAGTATCATGCCTGAAAATATTGAATACGCTGATTCTTGCGTTGGGGAAGCGCTAGTTGATATAATGAGACAAAATCGAGATTTTTTAGTAAAAAGGTATACGTTAACAGGAGCTTTCGTTGTGGATAATTTAGAGTTAGTTGAAGGGCGAAATTACATTGATCAGAATTGGACAAGCGAACACTATAATCAGGTTGGACGAATAGCTGTAGCAAAACATATTAGCAACGTTATGCGAGATCAGATGTATTGATTGCTTAGTATGTAACAATTAATATATAGATAATTTATCTTTGACTGAAAGGAAAAAATGTATAGATGATTTTTTGCAATTGTAGTGTAACCTTTTTTTGGTTAGAAATAAAAAAATTTCATCTATGATTTTGAAGTTTGTATTTAAATATGAAGTGAATTATTCCGATTAAGAACTTGAGTTTTTTGTTAGAGAATTTAATAAATTTTAATATAGCTCCAACTAAAAAGTTTGAATAAAGCTAATAACAGCTAAAATATAGAGTTTAAATATTGTATTATAAATATTTTAAGATAAGTTTAAAAAGATAGCTTGTTATTTTATTACTTTTATTTTGCAAGTGCTAATATTTCTTGAGCTTAACCAATTTTTTCGTGATTCCACATTGGGATTCCCCCAATATATGTGGTATCCTTCAGGTGCTGTAGCCGAATAACCATTTAAGCATTTAAGGCCTAACGATTGAGTTGCAAGCATTGCATCCAAGTGGTACTCGTGAACAGCTGATTTAATGGAATCAGGTTCATAAGAAATAATAGAATCATTAGAAGTGAATTTCATTTTTTCAAGTAAATTATTAACTCTATTTTCTGATGCAGTTTTCTTTGTTCGATGAATAAACGTTGAATTTACACTATTATCTATGACTATAATAAATGCAAAAAACAAAAAAAGTATAAAATTTATATAATACCGGTTATTTCGAAAAACAAATAGAAAAAAGTATGCGGTGGTTACTGAAAAAAACAAAAGTTCAATATTAATAATTCGTTGAAGAGCACGCATCGAACCAAAGCCTGGGAGGTTAAATAAAATTCGATAAAATGACACATTATCTATACGAACGAATAAAAAAAATGTAAATAATCCAGTGAGTAGTAATATTTTTTTGTCATAGTTGTCTTTTTCAGACCTTTTTTTTCTAAAAATATATCTTATTACTACCATCAAGCAAAAAATAACGGAAAAGACTGCGATACCTCCTGGAAAAATTCGATAATCCCAATAGTTCGAATAATCGTCTGCTACATGTTCCAATTTACTCCAAAATAAACTGCCAGAGTTTGAATAGAAAAAGGATTTAAACGTGGGCACAGTGGAGACAATATTTTCGTATTGATATAACCCGGCGATTTCAGCTCGCTCTTTATAAGGTAATAAAAGAAACGCAAGCAAAGTTACACTCAGTATAGAGAAAATAGTCATTGAAATAATCCAATAAATCTTCTTTATTCTTTCAATGTATAGTTTTGAGCGAATGAAAATAGAAATAATTATCAGAAGAATAATTGGAACACTCATAAGAAATCCAAGATATATTCCGCAATAGAATTGATAGGTTAATGTAAGTAACATAAATAAAAAATACTTTGGGTTCAATTCTTTAGAATATAATAATCCAAACATTAAGCCTAACGGAATTGGAAACCTAGCTATGGTTTGTGCATGTCCAATTTGTGCTTGCAAGGCGATTGAACACGTGAAAATAAGTGCTCCTAAAATTGCCGCGTAGATATTTTTAAATACATACTTTAAAAAAATAAAGCACGATGTAAAGTTAAACGCTGTCATTAATAAGAACCAATTTTGGAAAGAAGCAATTCTGTCAAATCCTAATATTCTAAAAAGGCTATAAAAGGGTGAAGTTCCTATTAAATTATCTGAATATGTAATAATGTTTTTTTCAGGATACATAAATGGAGCATTCCAAAAAGAATCGATGTTTCCACAAAAAAATTGATAACAATGTTCTAATAAATAATTATTAAATCGAGCATCTCCTAAATCACCTGGAAAAAAATCATAAGATGTTCCTATGATATTTAAAGCGAAAAAATAAATGCAAGTAAATAATCCTATTAAGTAAAGAAAGAGATGATATTTTTTATTTGATTCTATTTCCATGTTTATACAATGTATTATTTAAGGATGATTTTATTCATATACTCTATAACTCTTTTTTATTTGTAAAATTAAGGCTTTTGTTAAATTAATGCGCATGAATATAGTCATGTTGATTGCTAATATAATAAAATTTGTAATGTTGAAATGTTTTAATTTCAAACATTAATTTGTAAGTTTGTTTTATGTTATTATCTATAATTATACCCGCCTACAATGAAGGAAGAACTATTCATTTAATTTTGAATAAGGTTAAGGATGTTAAATTGCCTGAAGCTGTTAGAAAAGAAATTATTATTGTAAATGATTTCTCAAAGGATAATACAGAAGAAGCTATATTAAATTATAAATCATTAAATAGCGATTTAAATATTCAATATTTCAAGCATGAATTTAATAAAGGTAAAGGTGCTGCTCTTCATACTGGCATTAAGGAAGCAACAGGTGATTACTTAGTGATTCAAGATGCAGATCTTGAATATGATCCAGAAGAATACAATATATTATTGAAGCCTATCTTATTAGGAATGGCGGATATTGTTTATGGTAGTCGCTTTATTGGTGGTAAACCTCATAGGATTTTATTTTTCTGGCATTCTATTGGAAATAAATTTCTGACTACACTATCTAACATGTTCACAAATCTTAATTTAACAGATATGGAAACATGCTACAAGCTGTTTAGAGCTGATATAATCAAAGGAATTTCATTAAAAGAAAAACGATTTGGTTTTGAGCCCGAAGTAACTGCAAAGATGGCACGTATAAAAAACATTCGTGTATATGAAGTAGGCATCTCTTATTATGGCAGAACCTACGAAGAAGGAAAAAAAATAGGCTGGAAAGATGGGTTTAGAGCTATTTACTGTATATTAAAGTATGGATTACTTGGAGCTAAATAAGATCTGTAACTCTTTTACTTCTATCATTTTATTTAAATTTACTAATTCTATTTAAGAAAGAATTTCTAATTCTTTTTATTAGGCAATTTATTCCATTATTTAACGTTATATGCTCTATTAGTAATTTGTGTTACCCAATATCTCAAAATATCTTTTTCAATCAAAAGCCGTTTGGCTGCTTATTGTCATTTTTAGTATTTTAACTTTTAAATTTTTTACAAACTGGGGAACAGCTCATCATCCATTTATTATGGATGTCAATCAGTATTATGGCTACTTACCAGCTTTATTTAAACAACATGATTTAACGTTTTCTGTTAATCCAAATAATGTATGGTTAACGCCTACGCCAATCGGCAGAGGAGTGCCAATGGTCACTTATGGCATGAGCTTATTTTATTTACCTTTTTATGTCATCGCCTCCGTTTTTTCAGCATCTGGTAGTACGGGTTATGAACCAATTTATGCCTGGACCATTCATATTGGCTGTATTATTTATGTGTTAATAGGGTTACATTTCTGCAGAAAAACGTTATTAAATTGGTTTTCTGAGAATGTCACCTCAATAGCTTTGTTGGTAATTTTCTACGGCACTAATTTGTTTTGTTATACTTTAATTAATTCGGAGCTAACACATGGTATTTTATTTTTTTTGATTTCTATGTTTGTTTACTATGTTGTTAGATGGCAACAAACAAATCAAAATAAATATTTTTTAGCTTTTTGTTTTTTATTGGGATTCATCGCATTGGTAAGACCAACAGAGATGAGCGTTGCCATCCTTCCTTTGTTAATTGGAGTTGCTTCTTTTAGTCAGTTTAAGGAAAAGTTCGCTACTATCATTAGCTTAAAGTATTATTTAATTATTGGAATTATTCTTTTTATGATTCCCATTTTTCCTCAGTTAGTATACTGGAAAATTCAATCAGGTCAATGGTTGTTTTTCTCTTATGGCAATAATGAGCGATTTTATTGGTTCGAACCACAATTTTTTAATGTATTATTTAGTTATCGTAAGGGTTGGTTGATCTATAGTCCTTTAATGCTATTGAGTTTATTAGGATTTGTTCAGTTATTTAAAAAGAACAAGGCAATATTTTGGAGCATTATTATTTATTTTTTAATTAATTTATATTTAATTTCTGCTTGGTGGGATTGGGCATTTGGTGGCGCCTTTGGAATGAGAGCAATAGTTCAAGTGTCAGCTGTTTTAATTATCCCCTTAGCTTATTTTATTCAGTGGTTTTTTGAAGTGATTGAATCAAAATATTTGAAAATTGCAGGTTATATCATTATTGTTTTTTTCTGTTTTCTAAACGTATTTCAATCTAATTTATACAAACACGGCATTATCAATTATGATGGCATGACTAAAGAAGCTTATTGGTTTACCTTTTTAAAGAAAAATTATTCTAAAGAAGATTTGTTATATTTAGAAACGCTTGTGAAGCATCCTGATTATTCAGCGATGAGACAAGGTGTTAGAAACGAATAAATTTACTATATTGCACTTGTGTTAAATAAATTAAGTATAATTGTTCCTGTTTATAATGAGGAAAAAAGTGTATTTGATGTATTAAATTCCCTTAGCAATTTAGTTTTTCCAGACAGTGTAAAAGTCGAAATTATCGTTATAAATGATAAATCTACAGACAATTCTTTAGCAGAAGTTAATAGGTTTTTTGCTGATAATGTTAAGGTAAATTTTAAAGTAATAAGCCATTTGGTAAATAAAGGAAAGGGAGGTGCAATTCATTCAGGAATTGCTGTTGCAACTGGCGACTATATTATTATTCAAGACGCGGATTTGGAATTAAATCCAAAGGATATAGTTAAACTTATTCAGCCAGTAATAGAAGGTAAGGCAGATATTATTTATGGTAGTCGTTTTGTAAACAGTCAAACAAGTTTTTCTTCGAGTAAGATGGCAAATCATTTTTTGACATGGCTTAGTAATTTTATTTTTGGCACAAAAATTACTGATATGGAAACTTGCTATAAAGTTATACCAACAAACGTATTTCAATCTTTAATTTTAAAAGAACAACGTTTTGGTTTTGAACCCGAAATAACAGCAAAGTTAGCTAAATTAAAACATCTGAGATGGACTGAGCTGCCAATCTATTATAATCCAAGAAGTGTATTACAAGGAAAGAAAATAAACTGGAGGGATGGGGTTAGGGCTATGTATTGTGTTATAAAATACGGTTGGTTTACTTCAAAAAAATCTTCATTTAAGTCTAGTTTATAAATTCCCTTTCATCTCTCCACAAATAAATTCAGATGCTTTTCCATCTCCATATAATTTAGGAAATTGCATGTCTGATTTAGAAGTTAAGGTTTTAAACGCTTCTATTATTTTTTGTTCGTTTGCATCTGTAATAATAGCTGTTCCGCATTCCACTAATTCTACCCATTCCGTTTCGGGACGTAAAATAACACAAGGCTTTTCAAAATAAAATGCTTCTTTTTGCACGCCGCCACTATCGGTCATGACTATCTTGCAATTCTTTTCTAAAGCAATCATTTCTAGAAAAGAAACTGGCTTAATGATTTTAAAATGCATACTTGCTTTTATTTTTTGATGCAATTCTTGATCTAAATTAAATTCTAATAATTTTGCTGTACGAGGATGAAGAGGCAATAACACATCTAATTTATTTTCTTCACTTATTTTATACAAGGCATTAAATAATGCATTTAATCTAATGGGTTCATCCGTATTGTTATTACGATGAATGGTTGCTAAAATGAAATTATTTTTTTGTAAGCTATGTTTAGCAATTACTGTTGTTTTTTGTTCGGCCACTTCACTAAAGTGTAAACTATTATCATACATCACATCGCCACTATGATATATTTTTGGATTGTTAGCATTATATGGTTTTTCGTTATTCGCTTTAAAGCCTTCATTCAATAAATTTTGAAAACCAGTTTTTGTTGGCGAAAATAACAAAGTGGAAACATGGTCGCACATAATACGATTGACTTCTTCGGGCATTGCTTTGTTAAAGGAGCGCAAACCAGCTTCAATATGTATTACAGGAACATGAATTTTACTAGCAGCGATAGCGCCTGCTAGTGTTGAGTTTGTGTCTCCGTATAACACAATAGCATTTGGTTTTTCGTTCACTAAAATTTCTTCAATACCTGCAATCATGGTGGCTGTTTGTTTTCCGTGACTGCCGCTACCAACATTCAAGTTATAGTTTGGTGCAGGTATTCCTAATTCATCAAAAAATACTTGACTCATATTCTCATCATAATGCTGACCTGTATGAACTATAATTTCAGTAATATCATTCGAAAATTTATTTTTAATGGCTCTGCTTAATGCAGCTGCTTTAATAATTTGAGGTCTTGCACCAATAATAGTTACTATTTTAATCATAATTTATTTTAGTGTTTAAAAATCTTATAACTCATCTCTTATAATTTATAACTCAGAGTATTCCTTCGTCCGCAAAACTTAAATACGCTTGGTCGCCTATAATTAAATGGTCCTGTAAGCTTATATCAATGAGTTTTGCAGCGTCTTTTATTTTTTTAGTTAAGTAAATATCTTCCTGACTTGGTTTTAAATTACCAGAGGGATGATTGTGAGCTAAGATAATGGAACTTGCTAAGCATTCAATAGCAGGTTTTAAAATTAGCCGAACATCAACTACAGTGCCACTGATTCCTCCTCTACTAATGCACTCTGTTTTAATTACACTATTGCTTCTGCTCATAAATAATACCCAAAATTCTTCGTGAGGTAAATCAGATAATTTAGAATTTAAAATACTATAAGCACTTTTTGAAGAAGTTATTTTTATTTTTTCTTCAATGGATTCATCTGTCCGCCTTCTACCAATTTCTAATGCAGCTGCAATTGTAACCGCTTTTGCTTCTCCAACGCCTTTAAATTTTTTTAGGTCGTTTAATTGCAATTTAGCTAGCTCGTTAATCGAATTTTTATTTTCTTTTAAAATACGCTGTGCTAGTTGAACTGCTGTTTCATTTCTGTTACCTGAGGCTAAAAGAATAGCCAAAAGCTCTGCATCCGAAAGTGATTGCCTGCCTTTAGTTACCAATTTCTCTCGAGGGCGGTCATCCTCGGCCCAAGATTTAATTGTTAAATGTTTATGTTGAGATTCTTCCAATAGAGTTTAAAATTAATGCTTTTTTCTTAATGATTTAAACAATACTTTTATACTGTATGTCGCTTTCATCTTCTCTACAAATATTAAAACACAAGGAATTTAGATTATTTGTGTTGGCTCGTTTCTTCTTAACTTTAGCCATACAAATGCAAATGAGTACCATTAATTTGCAAATTTATTACGAGTACTCAAAAGAAGAAATTATATTAGGATTGATAGGTTTAACAGAGGCTTTGCCTTTTATTGCCACTTCCTTTTTCTCGGGACACATTGCAGATATAATTAGTAGAAGAAGAATTTTATTGATTGGCTGTACCGCATTATTACTAGGTTCTTTGTTTTTATTTGGGTTTAGCAATTCATTATTTACTTGGGTTCATAGCTTTGGAATGTACGCTTTGTTTGCAGTAGTGTTTGTATTTGGTACTATTCGTTCATTTTTGGCTGTTAGCACACATCCTTTTATGAGTCAGATTATTGCTCGCGAATTATATACTCAATCAGCAACATGGAATAGCACAGCTTGGCATATAGGCTCTATTTTAGGGCCTGTTATAGCGGGTTTGTTGTATGGATATAATCATTCATTTCATGCCAATTGGTGCTATGGCATTACATGTGTTTTATTTGTATGTGCTTTAATCTGTTTTGGATTAATCAAATCGAAACCAATGCCTGCTAAAACTAAAGATGAAACCTTTATGGAAAGCATGACGGTTGGTGTAAAATTCGTCTTTAAAAACAAATTGGTTTTAAGCGCGTTGTCTCTTGATTTATTTGCTGTATTATTTGGTGGAGCAGTAGCCTTGGTGCCAGCCTTTACTGATAAAATTCTACATTTAGGCCCAGAAGCTTATGGTTTATTACGAACTGCGCCAGCGGTGGGAGCGGTATTAATGGCATTTTATATGACTGTGAAACCTCCAGCTAAAAATGCTGGCATTAGTTTATTGCTTGGTGTTGCAGCGTTTGGTTTATTCACCATATTTTTTGCTTTTAGTACTAATTATTGGTTGGCATTTTCTATGCTGCTATTTACGGGAGCATTTGATAATATTAGTGTAGTTGTTCGTCATAGTATTTTACAATTAAGTACTCCTGATGAAATGCGAGGGCGAGTTGCCGCTGTAAATAGTATTTTTATTGGAAGTAGTAACGAGATTGGTGCTTTCGAATCGGGAGTAGCCGCGCGATTAATGGGTTTAGTGCCATCTATTGCTTTTGGAGGTGTAATGACAATATTAGTAGTGTTAGGTGTACATAAATTGAATCCCAAATTAAAAGATTTAGATATTACGAAGTTAGAGTGATTTTGAAGTGGCTAAAATATCTTGAAACATAAAAGAAATAAAAGTTCATAAAGAAAGACATAGTAGGTAGTTACTAGTTTGTCATTTATGAATTATATTCATTTAATAAAACCTTATATCTTCTTTTATGACTTTTATGGTTTAAAACAAAAAGCTAGCTAGTGAACGAATTATCAGAAATAAAAGAATTATTAGATGAAAAATACTTTCAGTTTAATAATAAATCTTTTATTGAAACAGATCCTATTTCTATTCCTCATCAATTCTCCAAAAAAGAAGATATTGAAATTGCCTCTTTGTTAGTTGCTACGATTGCTTGGGGGCAACGAACTTCTATTATTAATAACGGAAACAAATTAATGCGATTAATGAATGATGAGCCTCACGACTTTATTTTAAATTTCTCAAAAAAAGACGCTGCAAGGTTTGAAGGATTTGTTCATCGTACCTTTAATTCAACAGATTGTGTTTTCTTTCTAAATTCATTAAAACATATTTATACAAAACATGGCGGTTTAGAAGCTGCTTTCTCAACTGATTTTTCGAGTAAAGAAACTGACGTAAAAAATTCTATTACAAATTTTAGAGCACTTTTTTTAAATACAGAACATCAATCTCGTAGCGAAAAGCATATCTCTAATCCTTCAGCCAAATCAAGTGCTAAAAGGTTGTGTATGTTTTTGAGATGGATGGTTCGTAAAGATAAACACGGCGTTGATTTTGGGATTTGGAAATCAATAAAGTCATCACAATTGTGTTTACCCTTAGATTTACACACAGGAAATGTAAGTCGTAAATTAGGCTTATTAAATCGTACTCAAAACGATTGGCAAGCGGTTGAAGAAATCACTTCTGTTTTAAGAACCTTTGATAAAAATGACCCAATTAAATACGATTTCTCTTTATTTGGATTAGGCGCTTTTGAAGGTTTTAGGTAAAAGTCCCGCTGATTTCGCTAATCTTCGCAGATTATTTTTCGGCGTTAATCTGCGCGATTTGCGGGAGATAAATTATTTATTTTTTTTCAAATAAAATAAACTCCACTCTACGATTCACCTCATGTTCAGGATCTTCACAAGTTGCGCCTTCGGTACATTTGTTTAGGATAAACGTTTCTCCTAATCCATTTACTTGCTCAATTTGTTTCTTACTTATTTTTTTAGAAACTAAATACGATTTCACACCTTGAGCACGTTTTTTAGATAATGGTAAGTTATAAGTTTCCTTTCCTCTGCTATCAGCAAAACCATAAATTAAAACGGAAATCTCAGGATGTTGAGCTAACACTTCAATGTTATTTTTTAAAATAGCAACAGCATCTTCACGGATATTTGATTTGTTTAAACTAAAATGGATAGGTGTCATATCAAAACCTAAAGCATCAATTTGTTTTTTATTTAAGTAAGACAAAATTAATTTATCATCGTATGGATTTTTACCTGGTCCTTCATCTTCTGTTTTAACAGGTATCATGTCAGCTGGTACATTATAAACCATGTTATTACAAATAACAATGGGTTCTATACAAGTGTCGCAACCTGCAATTAGTTTTACAAATACCGAATCGCCAGGAGACGTTAATGAAATGGTTTGTGTGATTTGCGATGCATCAATAGGTAATTTAGTTTGATTAAATGTCCATTGATAAGCAATCACATTTAAGTTATTGGGGATTGAGGCTTCAAACTTAACTGCAAATGATTCTTTATCTATAAGTTTTGAATTGATAGATAATAATGAATTAGTTTTTTCTCTACACTCTTTATTAAATTTATCTAAATAGGTTATTTTGTAGATATCCATATCTCCATATCCACCTTTTCTGTAAGAAGAAAAATAACCACTCGTTAAATTATCTGATTCAACCATAAAAATATCATTTCCTGAAGAGTTAATAGGTTGTTCTAAATTTTTTGGTTGACTCCATTCTCCATTAATCATTGTACTTTTGTAAATATCGTAATTTCCAAAACTTTCATGTCCTTTAGATGAGAAGTATAATGTTTTCCCATCATCTGATAAATAAGGAGAATCCTCATCGTGTTCGGTATTAATGGTTTTCCCTAAGTTTTCAGGAACACCCCAACTACCGTCGCTTTGTTTTTTTGATTTGTAAATGTCTAATCCACCGTTTCCTCTGTTATCTTCACTTGTAAATAAAAGTGTTTCTCCATCTTTGCTCATTGTGGCATGGTTTTGATAAAAATCGATATTTACATTTTTAGCTAAAGCTTGCACATCTTTTGAATTGCTGCCAGTTTTTATCTCGTAAATTTTGTTTTTCTGAAACACAAACATGCTTTTTCCATCAGTAGAAGATGAAATGATGGATAAATGACTTTTTTTAGGATTTGTTTTTAAAACATCTTTTGAAATAGAATATATTTTAGCGGCTTGAGGTCTGCCGTCAACTATTTTACTACTGTAAATATTTTCGAAATATTTGCCATCAATTTTACTAGTTTTTTCCTTTTCAAAATCTTTTCTACGAGATGTAAAAAGTAGTTCGCTGGCAGGAGTAATAGCAGGAACGTATTCTGGTGCTTCTGTATTTACTTTTGTCCCTAAGTTTCCAACGTAAATATTTTTATTAAATATTAAATCTTTATTTTTTGTAGAAAATATACAATCTTCTGTGCGTTTTTGTAAATCAATGATGTATGCTTTATCTTGTTCAGGATCTTGAGAAGCTATTACAATTAAATTATTAAATAAATCGTAGGCTTTTCGGTGTTCGCCAATATGCTGATAGCATGTGGCTAATGCATAAAGTAAATCAGGAACAGTATCTACTGGTGTTTTTGACAGGGCAGTTTCTAAATAAGGAAGAGCTTCTTCGTGTTTATTCATAAACTCTGACAGAAGGTACCCTAAGTATAAATTAGCATCATAAGACGTTTTGTCTAAGTTATATGCTTTTAAATAATTTGCTTTTGATTTTTCTAATTTGTTTTTTTCTAAAGCTTTTGTTCCTTTTCTTAAATATTTACTTACTTGAGCTGAAGATACAGACACTATAAAAATAAATAAAAGGGTAATAAATTGTTTCATGAAAAATAGAGGGTTAATTCGCTAATATTACACGGTAAAAATAATAATTTAATCGGAAATGAGTGTTTAAATTGGTTTTTTAACAGATAGTAGCACTAATGACCCATTAATGGTTTACTATCTAAAGATTTTGAATCTAAAGCATCCCTCAAGCCATTACCAACCAACATAAAAGCAAGTACTAATACCATAATAGCTAAACCTGGAACAAAAGCTAAATAGGCAGCGTCAACTAATACATAACCTCTATGTGCGTTAATCATTTCACCCCAGGATGGAGTAGGAGGCTGTGCTCCAATACCTAAAAAGCTTAAACCAGCTTCTGTTAAAATAGCTGAGGCAAAGTTTGAAGCAGCAATTACAATAACTGGTCCCATGACATTTGGTAAAATATGACCTAAAATAATGCGCATGTTTTTAAAGCCTAATGCCCTTCCAGCTTCCACGAATTCTTTTTCTCTAATACTTAAAATTTGTCCACGAATTAAACGAGCTACATCAACCCACATGGTTAAACCTACTGCTATAAATACTTGTAAAATTCCTTTACCTAAAACTAAAGTAATCGCAATTACTAATAGTAAAGTTGGGATTGACCAAACCACATTAATTAGCCACATAATCACATCGTCTAACCAACCTCTATAGTATCCAGCAATGGCTCCTAAAAGAATGCCAATCACAATGGAAATAATTACAGAAATAAATCCAACAGATAACGAAATGCGTGTCCCAATCATTAAACGACTTAGTAAATCTCGTCCAGCTAAATCAGTTCCTAAAAGATAACTTCTGTCTTCTATATGATTTTCTGTAATTATTTTTTCTAAATCAGAAGTGCTTAATTTTAATTTTTCGCCAGTACTCAATTGATAGAATTCAATTTTGTTTGATGAACTGTCATTTATGATCGGATAATTATTATTAATGTCATACACAACATCGGCCATATTGTAAGCAACTTTGCTTCCATTGTTTGGCTCATTACCGGTATATTCTTCGATAATAATATCAAAACCTCTAAATGTGTAGGAATAAGATGGAATATATGAAAAATCACTTACTTCTCCAAAAATCATTTTATTAAACCAATTTGATTGATGTGAAAGCTCATTTTTTTTAGCTAATAACATTTGTGCCTTAAACCCAGGTTTTTTAATATGCAACTCAGGTTTTTGATCATTTGCATAAGGCGAAGAATCTGGAGTAATTAAAAAGCCTAATATAGAAATGCCAGACGCAATGACAATTAAGAACAAGCCAAACATGGCTAACCTGTTTCGCTTAAAGCGTTTCCAAGTTTGCGCAGAAAGTGATTCTGAAATATAATCTGTATGTTTTTTCTTCTTAAACAATTAATTTATTTTTTTGCCTTTCCAATTAGGTTTAAAAAACAGCGAGCTAGTTCCAACAATTAAAGCATACAGCCAATATATGCATTCAAATGGAATAAGCCACCAAATTTGTTTTGTACGTCCTAAAAAATTGGAAGCTAAAAATAGCAACAAAAAATCAAAAACAAACTTTGTGAGTACAAAAATCGATAAATAGGGCGTAATGACTGACTTTTTGAGGATTGCAACAAACAAAGCCAAAAACAATAGGTTTGCGGCTAAAATGATAAATCCTGCAAATAAGTTGATGTTGTTAGAGTTATATTTTGTTTTAGATGCCCAGCGAACACGCTGTTTAAAAAGACTTTCAACTGTATTTAATGCTCTAGTTTTTGCAATGAGTTCTCTTATTAAACCATAATGAATCGAATTAGGATTCATTTTTTTGAAATCTTCCATTAAAAAAACATCTTCACCTGACGAAATATGTAGATGGGATTGGTAGCCATTGACAATATGATAGGCATGTTTTGTAAAAGCTAAATTAGCACCATTACACATAAATGGTTTTTGTATTCCGCAATATCCTGCTGTAATGGCAGTTAATGCTAGATTCTCTGTAAGTTGAAATTGCTCTAAAAAACCTTTATGACTTTCATAATCAATTGGCATAATGAGCATGTTAGGAGAATATGATTGAAAATAGTTAGCAATGGTTAAAAGCCAGTGTGGATTTCTGTAAACCACATCCGCGTCGGACGTAATAATAATAGATCCTTTTGCTTTTTGGATGGCTTCTGATAGATTTCGCTTTTTGCCTTGGTGAGTTTCTTTTTTGATTAATTGATACGATATATCTGATTTTTGTAACGTTTTAAGGGCAATTGGGTAAGTGTTATCTTCCGAAGCATCATCGATTATGATTAATTCAAAATTTTCTTTAGGGAATTTTTGTTTGATAATTTGTTGTAAGCATTCTTCAATACACGATTCTTCATTCCTGGCAGACATCACAATGGATATATATGAATCTATTGTTGAGTTTTCTTTTACTTTTTCTCTTAATCTGCCAAAGCCAATTAAAGCCAAAGTAGTAAAGGTACCATAGGCCAAGATAATAAAGGAAAATATGTATAACTCAATTAGCATTAGCCGACCTTATATCTATTTTTTCTTTCAAAATAATCACATATCCTATTGCGCTTGGTATAACAACATTAATTATCCACACAAATGTGGATGCTAAAACAATAGTAATGGTATCGCCTCCTGTATTATTAAATACAAATAAGGCAATTGCAGCCCTTATAGCAGGCTCAATGACACTAATCATAGGAATCAAACTGGTGAGCATAAAATAAGCGGCAATGCTCATAAAAATTTGAATTATCTCGTTTTGAGGAGTTAGAGCATTATAAATTAAATAAAATTGTGTGGTAAAAACAAGGTAACGAACTATTGATAGCGAAATTAATTTTAAAATTAAGGTTTTTGAAAATTGAATGTTTTGAGTGTTACCCATTTTTTGAAACCACTTTATAAATTTTAATTTTTGTTGTATAAACGATACATTAAAAATTGCCCAACAAAAAAATAAAATCATGCATAATCCACCAGCTAAGATTAAGTAAATAAAAGTGGAAGAATTGTGATTTTGATTAAGCTTAAATCCGATTGCTATTATGCCAACAGTAACTGTAATCAACATTTGAAACATCCCATTTATAAAATGAAGCACGGTAATACTTGGTCTGTTTTCGTATTTAAAAAAAATAATTTTCGCTAAAAATTCCATGGCTCTTCCTGGCGCAATATTGCCAACGCATATTCCCGAAAAAACTGATTTTATAGCCTTAGAAAAGGAAATTGGTTCAATTTGAGTGGTAATGGATTTCCACTTGTAACTCTCAATCCCCCAATTAATAGGCATTAATCCGAAAACCAACATCAAATTAAAATACATTCGAGGTTCAGTAAACCAAAATAAACATTGCTCTTTAAGTTGCGGGATTTCGTTAAGACGATTGTAGATAATCCAAAAACTAACTACACCAATAAGTAGCTTTGCGCTAAACGAAATTATTTTTTTTGAGGGCTTCACTAAATTATTTACAAAAAAATAAAACTAAGCATTAAATATAAGTTTAAGGATTAAAATCTATTCTTAATAGCTTTATTAGTTATTAAATTTAAGTTAATAAATTCAGTTACTCAATAATACTAATCTTTCACATTGCCATAAGTGTATTTCAATCATTTCCTTGAGATTTTCCTCCCAAAAAAATTGCTTTTTTAAGTTTAAAATTTTAAATTCGTCGTGTTCTCGTAAATTTTATTATTAATTAAGTATCACCATCTAAACTTTTTTATTTGGTATAAAAAATTAAAACCATGAAAAAAATCATCTACCTTTTTTGCATTGGGCTTGGTATAAGCCAATCTGTTTTCGCTCAGAATATTGGGATTAACCCAACTGGAGCTTTACCAAATCCTTCAGCTTTGTTGGATATTGATGCGTCTCCAGCAAATAATAAGGGTTTGTTAATACCTCGAGTTAGTTTAACGGATGTTTCCGTTTATGCGCCAATTGTTGGAGCTCCGGTAACAAGTTTATTAGTATATAACACAAATCCAGCTATGATAGGTGGAGGCTTAGGCTTTTGGTATTGGGATGGAGTTAAATGGGCTCAAAGTATGGGCCCTGCAGGGACTAATGGAACTAATGGAATAAATGGTATTAATTGCTGGGATTTAAATGGGAATGGAGTAAATGATCCAGCCGAAGATATTAATACAGATGGTTCTTGGAACTCCCTTGATTGTGCAGGTGCAGCAGGAGCGGTAGGCGCAGCTGGTCCTGTAGGATCATCAGGTACCAATGGTATTAATTGCTGGGATTTAAATGGGAATGGAGTAAATGATCCAGCCGAAGATATTAACACAGATGGTTCTTGGAACTCCCTTGATTGTGCAGGTGCAGCAGGAGCGGTAGGCGCAGCTGGTGCAGCAGGAGCATCTG
>CAITNS010000041.1 GCA_903893815.1 uncultured Bacteroidota bacterium | reverse complement strand
CATTTTACCATACTTCTGATTATCGTCTGATGGTGAAAAATATAATGGATCGGCAGAGTTTTGAAACTGCCATGAATTATAATGAATTTAGAAAAAGGTTACCTCGAAAAAAAAATTGATCCATCGCTTGATTTGTTCAAAGAGATTTCGCATCTTAAGAAAACTAAGAACGCTATCATCCTCGCTCACTACTATCAAGATACTGATATTCAGGATATTGCAGACTATATTGGAGACAGTTTAGGGCTTGCTCAACAAGCCGAAAAAACGCAAGCTGACATCATTTTATTTGCTGGTGTACATTTTATGGCTGAAACCGCTAAAATTTTGAATCCAAAAACAAAAGTTTTGATTCCTGATTTAAAAGCTGGTTGTTCTTTAGCCGATTCTTGTCCTCCAAACGAATTTGCCGCATTTAAGGCCTCTCATCCTGATCATATTGTGTTAACTTACATAAACTGTACTGCAGATATTAAAGCGCTCTCAGATGTCATTGTAACGAGTACAAACGCTGTTCAAATTGTAGAGTCTTTTGCTAAAGATCAAAAAATAATATTTGCACCTGATAAAAATTTAGGTGCGTATATCAATAAAGTAACAGGCCGTAAGATGGTTTTATGGAATGGGAGCTGTATGGTACATGAAATTTTTAGTTTAGAAAAACTCATTAAATTAAAAGCTCAACATCCTAAAGCATTAATATTAGCGCATCCTGAATGTGAAGCAGCTATTTTAGAATATGCCGATTTTATTGGAAGTACGACAGCTATTTTAAATTATAGTAAAAAATCAGAAGTACAAGAATTTATTGTGTTAACTGAAACTGGTATTATTCATCAAATGCAAAAAGCTAGTCCAACAAAAACCTTTATTCCTGCTCCACCAAATAATAGTTGTGCTTGTAATGATTGTCCTCACATGAAATTAAATACGTTAGAAAAGATTTATATTGCTTTAAAATATGAACAACCTGAATTATTAATGAGTGATGAATTGATTGAAAAATCAAAAAAGCCAATTATTAAAATGTTAGAGTTATCGGCTAAATTTGGACTTTAAATAAATTTTAATTTTTGGATTATAAACTTTAAATTAGAAGATTAATACGCAGTTATCAGTGAATTTTATAAGTAAATATTTTCTTTTTTTCTTAATACTTTTTGTTTCTAAACAATCATTATTTGGTCAGGTAACTAATCCAAATGGTTATAATACATTTTTTTACGATAATGGATCAAAATCATCTGAAGGAACTATGCGTGATGGTAAAGCAGATGGTTATTGGAAAAACTATTATAAGAATGGTAAAGTAAAAATTGAAGGGAATCGTAAAAATTTTCAGTTAGATAGCCTCTGGAAATTCTATTCCGAAAAAGGAAAAATTACTAAATCAGTTAATTATTTGGAAGGTAAAAGAAATGGTTATACGTTTAATTATGATACCAATCAACATGTTTCAAGTAAAGAAGCCTTTCTAAACGATATTAAACAAGGAAATTCATTTACTTATTATCCATCGGGTAAAACAAAATTAATAATGCCTTATGTAAAAGGTAAACCTGATGGTTATGCTTATGAATTTTCTGAAGACTCTGTTATAATTTCCATTATGAAATACCAAGGCGGAATTTTAGCAAGTGTTGATCGTTTAAATCGTAAGGATGAAAATGGAAAAAAACAGGGTGTTTGGAAGGATTTTTATGAAGATGGAAAATTAAAAGAAGAAAAAAAATATAAAGATGATGTAGTTGATGGTTATGTGAAAACATATGATAAAAAGGGTAATTTAAGTAATACAGAAAAATTTAATTACGGTAAGCCAGTAAAAAATGCACCAGAATTAGCTAAGCTTGATGTATATAAAGATTATTATGATGATGGCACCATGAAATATGAAGGTGGTTATATTAACGGAATGCCAGTTGGAACACATTATCATTACCGTCAAAAATATATATGCGATTCATTACCAATTGCTAGAGATGACACGAGCGATGTAATGATTAAAAAATATGTTTGTAGAAACAGACCAGTGCCCGATTCAGCTATTATTTATTTAGAAGGCATTAAAACTGATTATGGTGCTGTGGATAGCATGCGCAATAGAATTGGTATTTGGACTGAATTTCACAACTCTGGAGAATTTAGAGGAAAAGGTTTATATGCAAACGATAAACGTATTAGCGAATGGATTTTTTATTATCCTAACAAACAAATTGAACAAAAAGGAAAATACGATAAAAAAGGTCGTGCTCAAGGAGAATGGAATTGGTATTATGAAAATGGAGCTTTAATGCGCCAGGAATTTTATATTGATAATAAACGAGATGGTATCATGACAGAATATACTGAAGATGGAAAAATTATTACTAAAGGAGAATTTATTGATGATATGCAGGAAGGTTTGTGGGTTTATGAAACTCCTGAATATAAAGAAATAGGTAGATATGTGAACGACAAACCAGATAGTTTATGGAAACGTTATTACATGCCAAAAGAAAAGTTGCGTTTTGAAGGTAGATTTTTAAATGGAGATGAAGACGGACAACATATTTGGTATTATGAAAATGGGCGTAAAATGACTCAAGGAAAATACACTGGAGGAATGAAGCAAAATGATTGGAAATTTTTTGATGAAGCAGGTTTAAATTACTTAACTATTTTTTATGAAAATGATATAGAAGTTAAGTTTCAAGGTGTAAAAGTAACGCCTACTTACGAGGAGAGTTTAAGAGATTACTCGTCTCTTTACAATAAAAAACCAGATAAAACTATTTTACTGGATAAGGATAAAACTAAAGATGATAAAAAAGACGAAGAATAAAAACACTTCCTCTCAATCTCTTGCAACTAATAAACCTAGTAATGCAAGAGATAACACTTTAATATCAGTATTAGAAAAATTGCCCATTGGAGTGATTGTTTTTAATTCTAATAAAATCCTTTTTCTAAATAATATTGCATTAAAGCTTCTTAAAATTAATAAAGAGTTAAAAAAAACAATTTACAACCATTCTGTTTTCGATTTCTTATTACCAGAATATCACAAACGTATCAAGGAAAACAATATTAAGATATTAAATGGTGAAGATTTTGAACCATTCGAATTAAAAATTAGAAACGCTAAAAATGAAATCATTGACTTAGAAGTAAAATCTAATGCTATCATTTTTAAAGGAGAAAAGGCTATTCAAACCATTTTTACAGACATTTCTGAGCAAGTAAAATTTAGAGATGAATTATTTGAAGCTAAACAAAATTTAGAGCAAATAACGCAAAACGCTAATGATTTAATATATTTTTATACCTACCACCCTAAACCGAAATATATTTACATAAGTTCATCAATAAAAAAATTATTAGGATATACCCCACAAGATTTTTACAGAGATGGAAACTTAGCAAGTAAAATAGTTGTAGATAAGAAAGGCTATAAGAACTTTGAAGCTATTATTGGTAAAAAGCAAAAAAACAATACTTTAAAACATACTAGCACTTCATTTGAATATAAAACAAAATCTGGTAAATTAGTTTGGTTAGAAGATAATTATTCACCCGTTTACGACGAATCTGGAAAAATAAAATTTGTTTTAGGTATTAGCAGGGATATTACCAAGGAAAAAATAGCTCAGATAGAGTTAGAGCAACGATGGAATAACTATAAAAATTTATTAGATACATCACCAATAGGCATTTTTATTCACGAAGGGTATTGTATTTATGGTAATAAAACCGCAGCTCAAATTTTAGAAGTAAAAGACCCTAAAAAACTAATAGGAAAATACTTAATTGAATTTATTATTCCTGAGCAACGCCAACAAGCCATAGATAGGATGCAACGAGCCATTAAAGGAGAAGAATTATCTGATCGTTCTTATAAAATTACTACTTCTAAAGGAAACATTATTGATGTAGATTTACGAACGGCTCCTTTTGTTTATAATGGAAAAACAGTCGTTCAAACAACTATTACAAACATTTCGGCAGAAAAAAAATTACAAAGAGAAAAATTGCGAGCCGAAGTTGCCGAAGAATCTAATAAGAAATTAAAAGAAGAAATTAATTACCGTCAAAAAATTCAACATGAATTGGTTACTCAAACCACAAAGTATGAGGCTATTTTTAATAACACATCTCACTTAATTTGGACGGTTGATAGAAGTTTGAAAATAACATCGTTTAATAAAAATTATGGAGATTATATTAAATTATTGTTTGATCATAATTTAACTACAGGCGAACATATTACAAGCATTCATACGAAAGTTAAAAATCAGGCAAGCATATCTTTTTGGTTAAATAAATACAAAGATATTTTTAAGAACAAGAAAGATAATAAGGTTCATTATTTTGAAATAAAAGACACGAGCCATAAAGGTAAAACCTACAATCGCGAAATTTTTGTACACCCAATTAGAAACAGTAAAGGAGAAATTTCTGAATTAGCTATTATTGGACAAGACACTACTCAGAGAAGATTAGCTGAACAAAAAATCATCGAACAATCAGGTAAGCTTCAAGCCATTTTTGAAAGTGGAACTCACTTAATTTGGACTGTTGATAGAAATTATTTTTTTACATCGTTCAATCAAAACTTTGCGGATAACATGTTTAATGTTTATGGAGTAAAACCAACGTTAGATAAAAAAGTATATAAACCACAAACGACAAAAGTTGGAAAAGCCTATCATCAGTGGTGGATTACTAAGTATGACGAAGTATTTAAAAAAGCAACCAGTATTGAATTTGCCACGGAACAGTTAGACTCTAACGAAAAAAAATTATATAGACAAATTTTTATTCACCCAATTTTAAAAAATGGAGAAGTAGAAGAAATTTCTTGTATCTCAAACGATGTTACTGAACTTAGATATTTACAAGACCAATCTATTAACCAAGTCGCAAAATTAAATTCCATTTTCGAAAGTTCATCTCATTTAATTTGGACAGTTGACAAAGAGTTTAAAGCGACGTCTTTTAATAAAAACTTCAGTAATGTCTTTAAACTTTACAATAAAATAGAGCCAGTTTTAAATTCACAACTTCACACACAATTACATAAAAGAAAACAAGCCGAGTACAAATCTTATTGGTATAATTTATATAAAAAAGTGTTTTTTGGTAATTCCTTAAAACTCGAAAAACAACAAATTAGCCCAGATGGAAATATTATTTATAACGAAATATTTTTAAATCCTATCAGAAACGCTAATAATGAAATTGTTGAAGTGGCTTGTTTAGCTCATGATATTACCGAGAATAAACGTTTCGAAAAACAAATTATTGAACAGTCGGCTAAATTAAAAGCTATTTTTGAAAGTGGTGATCATTTAATTTGGACGGTTAATAAAAAGCTAGAATTAACATCATACAATAAAAATTATTTTAACCTTATTAAAAGCCATGTTTCTAAACAGAAATTAAACGAAAACAAAGTAATTTCTATTTTAGATACTATTCAAAATAAAGATAAAAAGGCTTTTTGGATTGATAAGTATAAATTGGTTTTGCAAGGTAAACCTCATGTATTTGTTCATAAAAGTACTATTGAAAATACGGATGTTTACCGCGAGGTATATCTATATCCTATCTTCTTAAATAATGAGGTGGTTGAAGTTTCAATTATTGCACAAAACATTACCGAACGTATTGAAAACGAAAATAAAATCCTTGAGCAATCCGCTAAATTAAAAGCTATTTTTGAGAGTGGAGATCAGCTTATGTGGACTATTAGCAAGGATTTGAAGATAACGTCTTTTAATCAAAATTATGCTAATTCTATTTTTGATTTATATGGTTATTACCCAGAAATTGGTAAGAGCATGCGAAGCAATAAAACAACAGAATACCAGTCCGTTTGGGATAAAAAATATGATTTAGCGTTTCAAGGAAAACAAGTGGAATTTATTTCAGAAAGAACACAGAAGTCTGGTAAAAAAATTATTCGTCAAATTTTATTGTATCCAATAAAAGACACTAATAATAATGTCATGGAAATATCAGGAATTGGCTTTGATATTACCGAAAACAAAATAAACGAAGAAAAAATCACCCAATCACTAAAGGAAAAGAACGTGCTTTTAAAAGAGGTTCATCATCGTGTAAAAAACAACATGCAGGTTATCTCTAGCATACTTAATTTACAATCATCTTATGTTAGGGATACATACGCTTTAAACCTCTTAAAAGAGTGTCAAAATCGTATTAAATCAATGGCTTTTATTCACGAAAGTTTGTATCAAACCAAGAACTTTGAGTCGGTTAATTTCTCAGAATATGTTACTACTTTATCTAAAAACCTGGTTCATACCTACTCCATTAATACCAAAAAAGTAAAATTAATTTTAACCCTCGACGAATTGATGCTAAACCTTGATGCATCAATACCTTGCGGTTTAATTATTAACGAAATCATATCAAATTCATTAAAATATGCATTTACTGATAATAGAGATGGAATAATCTTTGTAACTTTGAGGGTGGATAAAAATAAAGTGAAAATTGAAGTGGGAGATAACGGCATTGGAATTCCAGAAAATGTGGATATAAAAAACACGCAAACATTAGGTTTACAGCTTGTAGATACTCTTGTAGAGCAGCTTAGCGGGACCCTTAAATTAAAAAGAAGTAAAGGAACAGTTTTTAGTATAGAATTTAATAAATAGAAAATGGAGAATAATAACATTAACGTTTACATTGTAGAAGACGAAAGCATCGTTGCTAAAGACATTCAAAATAGCTTAAAAAAACTAGGATATAATGTTTTAGGAATTAGTAATAATGGCGCCGACGCTATTAAAAATATTGTTGATCTGGAGCCAAACATTGTGTTGATGGATATTATGATTAAAGGTCCAATGACAGGCATTGATGTGGCTGAAACTATAAAAAAAGATTATAACATTCCTGCTATATTTTTAACAGCTTATGCCGACGAAAGCACACTGGCTAAAGCAAAAATTACAGAACCTTACGGATACATCTTAAAACCATTCAAAGAAATTGACTTACACTCAACGATTGAAATGGCTTTGTACAAGCATAAGAAAGATACTGAAGTTCAAAAAGAACGTGATTTCTTATACTCTTTAGTGGAGAATAAAGATGAAGCAGCAAAAGACATTTTATTTGTAAAATCAAACAGCCGCTTAGTAAAAGTAAACTTAAAAGACATTTTTTATGTAGAGGCATTAAAGGATTATGTGGTTCTAAATACACAATACACGCGCTACACTATCCACTCTACAATGAAAGACATTGAGAAAAAATTAAATAATGGTGATTTTATTCGTGTACATCGTTCTTTCATTGCTCGAATCGATAAAATACAAACCATTGAAAATCAAACAGTTGTGTTAGAAGAAAACAAAAAAGTTATTCCAATAGGCGGTTCTTACCGCGACGAATTATTGGCTAAATTAAACATGATCTAATAATAGAAACAAAGCGACTGCTTTACAGAAAAGATACAAGTCTTTATCCTTCCTGTCTTGATTCTCTTTAGTTCATTCAATCAATGTCTTCAAAATACGATATTATAGTAGTTGGTGCGGGTCACGCAGGTTGCGAGGCTGCTGCTGCTGCTGCTAATATGGGCTCTAAAGTGTTATTGCTTACCATGAACATGCAAACCATTGCCCAAATGAGCTGTAATCCCGCCATGGGTGGTATTGCAAAAGGTCAAATTGTTCGTGAAATTGATGCTTTGGGTGGTTATAGCGGAATTGTTTCTGATAAGTCTGCTATCCAGTTCAGAATGTTGAATCGTTCAAAAGGACCTGCGATGTGGAGTCCAAGAACACAGAATGATAGAATGTTATTTGCTCAAACCTGGAGAGAAATGTTAGAGCAAACTCCTAATGTTGATTTCTGGCAAGACATGTGTCGTGAATTAATCGTTTCCAAAGACGGTAAAAGAGTTGAGGGCGTTGTTACAGGAATGGGCTTAGAATTTAAAGCTAAAGCTGTTGTATTAACCAATGGAACATTTTTGAATGGATTAATTCACTTAGGAGAAAAACAAATTGGTGGCGGTCGTAGTGGCGAATCTGCTTCTTATGGCATTACCGAACAATTAGTAAAATTAGGGTTTGAAAGCGGAAGAATGAAAACCGGAACGCCACCTCGTATTGATGGACGTTCTTTGGATTATTCTAAAATGGAAGAACAAGAAGGTGATGTCGCTATTGACAAATTCTCCTATTTAGATAATACATCTCCATTTGTTTCAAACGATGGACGTCCAATAAAAAAACAAGTTCCTTGTCATATTACTTATACGAATCAAGACGTTCATGATATTTTAAGAACAGGCTTCGAAAAGTCACCCATGTACTCAGGACGTATTCAAGGTTTAGGTCCGAGATATTGTCCTAGTATTGAAGATAAGATTACACGTTTCTCAGAGCGTGATAGACATCAATTATTTGTAGAACCAGAAGGTTGGGATACGGTTGAAATTTATGTGAATGGATTTTCAACATCTCTCCCAGTTGATGTTCAACAAAAAGCTTTAAAATTAATTTCTGGTTTTGAGAACGCAAAAATGTTCCGTCCAGGTTACGCCATCGAGTACGATTATTTTCCACCTACTCAATTACAGTTAACTTTGGAAACGAAGTTAGTAGGAGGCTTATATTTTGCTGGTCAAATTAATGGAACAACAGGTTATGAAGAAGCAGCATGTCAAGGTCAAATGGCAGGTATCAACGCACACTTAAAAATCAACGAAAAAGATCCATTGATTTTAAAACGCCACGAAGCATACATTGGAGTTTTAATAGATGATTTGGTTACTAAAGGAACCGACGAACCTTATCGTATGTTTACTTCTCGTTCAGAGTATCGTTTGTTATTACGGCAAGATAATGCTGATGTTCGTTTAACACCTCTGTCCCACTCTATTGGTTTAGCAAGTGACGAAAGAATGGGTCGAGTTTCTGATAAGATTACGAACTACGAAAACCTAATTAAATATTTTAAGAATACGAGTGCCGAACCTGAAGAAACAAATTTTTATTTAGAAAGCATTAACTCTGCCCCTTTAACTCAAAAAATCAGATACTTTAATGTGTTGTCTCGTCCTGATGTTTCCATTATTGATTTAGCTAAGAATTGCACAGACTTAAAAACTATCGTTACTGGTATGGATGCTGACACCATGATGCAAGCCGAGATTTTAATGAAGTACGAGGGCTATATTGAGAGAGAAAAAGAAAATGCAGAAAAGGTTGCGAAACTAGATAATTATAAAATTAAACCAGACTTTAATTTTAAAGCAGTGGCTAGTTTGTCTTTAGAAGCAAAAGATAAATGGACAAAACTACGCCCAACTACTATTGGTCAAGCAAGTCGAATTTCAGGAATTAACCCGGCAGACATTTCTGTTTTGTTAGTACATTTGGGCAGATAAATATAAACGTTCCACGTGGAACAACTAGAATTAAATATGTTAACTATAGAAAAATGTTTAGTGTGTGGCTCAAATCAGTTTGAGCCTTTTTTAGTTTGTAAAGACCATACAGTAAGTAAGGATGATTTTAATATTATTTCCTGTAAGATGTGTGGATTTAAATTTACAAATCCTCGTCCTTCAGATTCTGTTTTAGGGGATTATTATAAAGCTGAGGAATATGTTTCTCATACTAATACTAAAAAAGGAATTATAAATAAGCTTTACCATTTTGTAAGAAACTACACCCTTAAGAAGAAGATTCAATTGGTTTCTTCTTATGTTTCACGTGGAACTATTTTAGATTACGGTTGCGGGACAGGAATGTTTTTAGTCGCTTCTAAAGAAGCTGGTTGGAATACTATTGGAATGGAGCCTGATGATAGTGCAAGAAAGATTGCTTCAGACCAAGACTTAAGTGTTTATTCAAATAAAGAAAATGTTACGACATTTATTAAAGACAGGCAAGTTGATGCTATTACATTGTGGCATGTATTAGAACATGTAACTGATATGCCTGAGACTTTAGCTTTCTTTAAAGCAAAGCTTAAAAAGGATGGTGTTTTAATCATAGCAGTTCCTAATCATGTTTCTTATGACGCACAATATTATAAAGAGTTTTGGGCAGCTTATGATGTTCCTCGTCACCTTCACCATTTTGATTTGAAGTCTATGAAATCTTTGCTTCACAATAGCGGCTTTAAATTGGTTGAGACTAAACCAATGAAGTTTGATAGCTTTTACGTATCTATGCTTAGTGAGAAATGTAAAACTGGCTCTGTGAATTTAGTCAAAGCGTTTTGGATAGGTTTAATGTCTAACTTAAAAGCAAAGGATTCTAGTTCTTATTCTAGCACAATTTATGTATTTAAACACGCATAAGTTTCACGTGAAACATAATAGCCCTAGTAGAGAATTCTATTGGGGCTTTTTTATTTATATTTGTTCATTATTCTCTTTGAGTTAAACGGAGTGTTTTATGTATACGTAATCCTCTTCCACGTGGAACACTATACTTTATGTATAACTTTAAACCGGAGAAGATTATTTACTCTTAACTCCTTTTTGGTTTCCAGTGGATTATTACTATTAAACTCCTTTGGGTTTCATAGTCACTAATCAATCTCTCCCTTTCATTAGTCTGCTTTCCATGTTCGTGTTGAATGCGAAGGCTGTAAACAATAACGTATAAGTTATTCCAATGGCGTTCAAAAGATAAACCAATAAACTTCTTACAGGGATTGTTTCAAACAGCTAAAGTCTTTATTTATTATGGGCTACTAATTTTTGTGAGTTTTAGTATGTTTTATGATTTGTTTCCAAAAGCATATTCCCTTTTAAACCTCAATTGTTTTTGAATGTAAATGAGTTAAGTTATTTGCATTAGACTTTATTTTCTCTCACAATTTTTATAATGAAGAAGGAGAGCTTTTAGTTCCACGTGGAACGATTTCTTTTACATATTAATGGAAACATAAAAGCCCCTCCAATTTGGAGAGGCTTTTAAGATTGGTTTAATCTATCTTTATTTCAACTGACTCAAGAAGATCTTGTCAAATAGTTTGTCGGATAAAATTCTCCCCATAAATAATAGAAGCTTTGCCCCTCCTCCAACAGCATATCTTGTTTTAGGATTGTTTGAGTTAATTGCTTTGGCAATTGTTTTGGCAATCACTATTGGCTCCGATCCAACACGTTTATAAGTTTTATCTATTAAAGTGGCGTGTTTCGTGGCTAGGTTTTTATAGGCTGTATTTCCTGATACTTTTAAAAGGTTTTCTTTCGCTATTCCACCCAATTCAGATTTGATGGCTCCTGGTTCAATAATAACCACATCAATATTAAACTGTTTCAATTCCATTCTTAAACTATCACTTAATCCTTCCACCGCAAATTTGGTGGCATGATACCAAGCACCATGAGGTTCACCAAATTTTCCTCCCATGGAAGAAATGTTCACGATTTTTCCTGACTGTTGTTTTCGCATATGCGGAAGCACTAATTGAGTCAATCGAGCTAGTCCAAAAATGTTAACTTCAAATTGGTACTTGGCTTCCGAAAGCGGAACATCTTCCAAGGTACCAAAAGAACCATAGCCAGCATTGTTCACCAATACATCAATACGCTTTTCCGTTTCTATAATTTTTTGAATAACCTTAACCATTGATTCATCATTGGTTACATCCATTTCCAATATTTTTATTCCAGCTTCTTTAGGTCATTCATTTTATCTAGTCAACGTGCAGCACCATAAACAATGTGTCCGTTTTCCACTAAAAGTTTGGCAGTTTCTTTTCCAATTCCAGAAGATGCCCCAGTTATTAACACTACTTTTTTTTCCATGATTTTAATTTATTTGTTTATTATTGAATTTCTTTTGATTGACTAATCAGTCTATTCACAATAAAATTTTTTTAGGTGATCATATCCCATAACAGTTGGAAGGACTCATTGATAATTTTCTTTTGTTTAGCTGTTGAAAACTCTTGAGATGATAAGTATTGATTAATGCCAGCAATGTGACTGTTAATAAGTGTATAAAGCAAATCAACGGGCATTGGTTTTATCACAGCTGCCTTAATACCATCCCGTAAGAAATCTAAATGAGGTTTGGCTTGCTTGTTAATCTCTTCAGGAGAAATTAGTCCGTAAAAAGGCGAAGTAGAAAATTGTTGAATAAAGTAAAATTCTGTTTTATTTTCCTGAGCCCACTCTATTGTGTTTGTGTAAATAGTTTTAAATACCAATTCCAAAGACTCATCTTTACTTGCGTTTGTATACATGTATTCTGTTAAACGTGTTTTTGTTTGCGAATAAAGTACTAAAATAAGCTCTTCTTTTGTTTTGAAATAATGAAATAGTGTGCCGTTTGCCACACCAGCTTCTTTTGCAATTTTACTGGTTGGCGTTGCATGAAACCCAAATTCTACAAATAATTTGAGGGCAGTTTTTAATATTTCTTCTTTTTTATCCAAAATAATGATTGACTAATCAGTCTACAAATATAAAAATAGTTTTTATAACCACCTATTTTTTTAATAGAACGCTGATAACACTGATATATATGATTATCAGGATTTAAATCTTACAAAATCTTAATGATTTGAGTTATCTGCGTTCCATTTTTTTACTAAATTCGCCCATCTAAAAACAAACCACTATGGAATTCAGAATTGAAACAGACACAATGGGCGAGGTAAATGTACCGGCGCACGTTTATTGGGGAGCACAAACAGAACGTTCTCGTAACAACTTTAAAATAGGGCCTGAGGCAAGCATGCCAAAGGAAATTATATACGCTTTTGGGTACCTTAAAAAAGCTGCCGCTTCAGCTAATTGCGAGTTAGGTGTTTTATCAAAAGAAAAATGCGATTTAATTGCTAAAGCTTGTGATGAAATTTTAGCTAAAAAATTAGATGATCAGTTTCCATTAGTTATCTGGCAAACCGGTTCGGGTACACAAAGTAATATGAACGCCAACGAAGTTATTGCTTACCGTGCTCATGTTATGCAAGGTGGTGCTTTAACTGATGAACCAAAAGTGTTGCACCCAAATGATGATGTCAATAAATCACAATCTTCAAACGATACCTACCCAACCGCTATGCACATTGCGGCATACAAGCAAGTGGTAGAAATCACGATTCCAGGAATGGAAAAATTACGTGATTCTTTAGCTAAAAAAGTAAAAGAGTTTGATGGCATTATTAAAACGGGCCGTACTCACTTTATGGATGCAACGCCCTTGTCGTTAGGACAAGAGTTTAGTGGATATGTGCAACAAATTAACATGAGCATTCGCGCTTTAAAAAATGCGTTAGAAGCCGTTAAAGAATTAGCATTAGGCGGTACAGCGGTTGGAACAGGATTAAACACACCAAAAGGATATGATGTATTAGTGGCTAAAAAAATCGCTGAATTAACTGGTTTACCTTTTGTTACTGCTCCAAATAAATTTGAAGCATTAGCAGCACACGATGCAATGATTGAATTAAGTGGCGCTTTAAAACGTAGTGCAGTTTCTTTATTTAAAATAGCAAATGATATTCGTATGCTATCTTCTGGGCCACGTTGTGGAATAGGGGAGATTGTGATTCCAGACAACGAGCCAGGATCTTCAATCATGCCAGGAAAAGTTAATCCTACACAACCAGAAGCATTAACAATGGTTTGTGCTCAGGTTATTGGTAATGATGTAGCAGCAACTGTTGGGGGCTTAAACGGACATTTTGAATTAAACGTGTTTAAACCATTAATCGCCGCTAACGTTCTGCAATCTGCGCGTTTAATTGGTGACGCTTGTGTATCGTTTACGGAGAAATGTAGCGATGGCATTACAGCTAACTTACCAGAAATTAAAAAACATTTAGAGAATTCGTTAATGTTGGTAACAGCATTAAATACGCATATTGGTTACGAAAAAGCGGCTAAAATTGCTAAAACAGCGCACAAAGGAAATAAAACGTTGCGTGAAGCAGCAATAGAGTTAGGCTACGTAACTAACGAACAATTTGATCAATGGGTTCGTCCTGAAGATATGATTGGTAGTTTGAAGTAATGCTCCCGTCATTGCGATCACGCGTCAGCGTGAGAAGCAATCTCACACAAAGTTTAGCTGTGTTTGAGATCGCTTCGTACCTCGCGATGACGAGTAACAAAAAAAACCATAGTGATGAGCTACGGTTTTTTTAAGATTTTATTTTTCGTTTAATTTTTAACACATCTAACATACAAGCCTGCAAGTTTTTTTGCATGGCTGTTTTTGTATTTACTAGTTGTGCTATTGTAATATATTTTATTAGTGTGTGCTATATCAAAATAACACGCCATTTTATCGTTTGACTCTGTTGACGTCCACCAGAAAGCATCAGCGTGCATGTTTGAGTAAAAACCTGCGGCGTCATTTTGATATCCCCCTGGTAATCCATTAAACCCGCTTGAGTTGTCTCCGTTAGTATTTCCGCCCCAATCATAAGTGCTTTTCATTTTTGGTGCTGCTACAGATTCTTCCCCCAAGGCCTCAACTAATGTCTCCCAATCTGCAATACTCGGAACGCGCCATCCTTTTGGTGCTAATCCTCTAGGGTCATTAACAGCAAACCAATTATAAATTTTGCCATACACTTTTCCGTTTTCTTCTTTAAACATATAATAACACCAAGCGGGACGACCTTCTTTACCAGCGTTACGCCAAGCCTTTGAGTCTTTTGCCTCTTCAATTATTTCGCCATTACTAAAAGCGGTTACCTCTAAGTTTTTTGACATCCAAACTTGTTTGCCAATTTTAACTTCATCTATAATTTCTTTTTTAATAATTGAGCTTACTTCATTCTTATTTGTTTTAAAAAAAGTAAATGAAGTTGTGCAAACAGCAAGACTTAATAAAATTGAACTTAAAATTATCGACTTATTTTTCATAAAAACGGGTTTAAAGAATTATACAAATCAAATTTTTAAATTTGATTTGTATAATCAAAATTATAAACTATTTCTTCCCAATTTTATTTCTTGGTTTTACTTTCTCTTTCTTATCCAATAATTCATCAAAGTATTGAAATACAACTTCAATGTTTTTTGTATTGTTGTCTGTTTTCTTTCGCAGTTCTTCAATAAGAAGCCGTAACTCTGCATTATCGGCTAATGATTGTCTTATATGCGTAAACACTCGCATAATTTGTATATTAACTTGTATGGCTTTTGGGCTGTTTAAAACAGAGGAAAGCATTAATACACCATGTTCGGTAAAAACATAAGGTAAATATTTTATATTTTCTCCTTGTTTCAAGGTGCCAATTTGGCACCTTGAAATTTCTGCTTCTTGTTTAGTTAATTCAAACATAAAATCGACAGGAAAGCGTTCAATATTTCTATTGACTTGTCTTTTCAGTTGTTTAGTTTCAACGCCATATAATTCTGCTAAATCGCTATCTAGCATTACTTTTTGATTGCGTATCATGTAAATTTTGTTCAGTAAAACCTCGTCAGGCAAGGTTGTTAAAGTAGCTTTCTCCATAAAATAATTAGTTTTCTGAAGACAAAAGTAAATTATTTTATAGCAGCTGATGGCTACAAATTGTAGCAAAAAAAAGGTGGTCGCAATTTGCGACCACCAATCTAATTTCTAGTAATAATCTTTAAGGTGCCAATTTGGTACCTTAAAGATTTTACTCCTTCACAAACTTTATTTTCTTAGTTGAATTTAAACAAGATAATTCTATAAAATAAACGCCACTTTTTAAAGATTCAATATTGATAGAGTTGCTTTTATTTCCAGATAAGCAGATGTTACCAAGTACATCGTAAATTTTGTATACACCATTGGAGTTAGTGTATAACATATTTTGTGCTGGATTCGGGTATAAAGTGATGTTTTTATTTGTAGAAATATAATTAATATTTGTTGTGTTGCAAGTGTTATATTTCCCAATATTCCAAACCAACAAACTATCATTCACCACATCGTGTGCTATTTGTTGTAGAAAGCTTACGTTAATGGAAGAAACGCCTGCTGTATAAGTATTGGTTAATACACTTTTGTGAAATATGGTTTCGTAAAACACGCAAGCGGTTAAATAAGAGCCTTCTAATGCAGGGTGACTTTGATCGGAACTATATAACTCTAAACTTGGATTTTGTGCAATGGATTTTCTCCAAGCTTCGCCTGCCGGTGACATTATACTTTGAGTTGTATCAGCAAATAACTTATACGAAGATCTTAATCTGTTTTGCATACCTATGTAAGTACAAATTGGCGGATATGCCGCACAGTTTGACGCATCACCGTTTTTTCTTCCCCATGTTTCAAAAAACACAGTTTCTGCGCATATATTATTGTGTTTAATGATACTATCTAATTTAATCGCATAAGGTAATGTTTGTGCTTCAACCTGGGCCGGCGAAAAAGACGGTTCCTGACTTTGTGCTTGTAAAACAACACAATCCCAAGCTTGTGAATTTATTTTTGAAATACTAGTCGCATTATTAAAATGGTTATTAAACGTATGTCCGCCAGGACAATTACTATCAAAAAGCAAAGTATCACCATTTGCTAAAGCAATGTCTTTTATAAGTTGTGGTAAATTATTAACGTATGTATAACTATTTCCTAAAAATAAGGCGTTAATTTTTTTAAACTGAGCTTTTGATGTTATAGCGAAGCTAATAAAAAGTAAAAATAGAATAAAGATTTTTTGCATAAAGTAAAATTACAATAAAAAATTAAGACTTAAAAAAAGAGAAATATTACATTATTGTTCCTTATTTTTGTTTTATAAATGTGGTGGAACGGTAAGTTTTGGGGAGAGTTAAAACAAAAGCAAGTAAACCTTAATACAAATGTATTTATCTCGGGTTTGCGCGGGAGTTCTTTTGCCTTTTTGGTAAATGATTTATTTCAAAACACCTCTTCCAATTTTTTTATTGTTTGTAACGACAAGGAAAAAGCGGCCTACATCTTAAATGATTTACAAGCACTGCTTCCCGAAAAACACATTCATTATTTTCCGGAGAGTTATAAAGTTCCTTACAAAGAAGAAAAAACAAGCAATGCTTCTGTTCAAGAAAGAGCAGAAACACTTAGCCAACTAAGTAAAGATAATTATTCGGGTATTGTAGTTACTTATGCAGCCGCTTTGGCTGAAAAAGTTGCCTCAAAAACAAGCTTAAGTAAAAATACGTTAATCATAAAAAAAGGTGAAAAATTAAGCATTGATTTTATTCAGGAATTTTTATTGAGTTACGATTTTGAGTTATGTGATTTTGTAGCGGAGCCTGGTCAATACGCTATTCGTGGTGGTATTGTGGATGTGTTTTCGTTTGCACATGAATTACCATATCGTATTGAGTTGTTTGGTAATGATGTAGATGCCATTAAAACATTTGACCCAGCGACGCAGTTATCTAATCATAATTATGATTTTGTAACTATTATTCCCGATATACAATCCAATCAGGTAATCGAAATTCGTAAATCAATAGTTGATTATATTTCAGAAGAAACCGTATTATGTTTTGATGATGTATTGTTTTCAAAAGACACAATTGACAAGCTTTTTGAAAAAACAGAAAAAGCATTTTCTTTATTATCAGGCACGATAGAACATTTGCCACCAAACGAATTATATGTGCAGGGCGAAGATTTTTTATCGCTTATTAAACCATTTACAATTATTGAATATGGTTTAAATAAACACATTGCTTCGCAGGAAGTTTCATTTAATCAAAGTGTGCAACCTCAGTTTAATAAAAACTTTGACATGTTGATTAATGATCTGAAAGCCAATAAAACAAAAGGATATAAAAATTATTTAACAACCGATAATACAAAACAAGCAGAACGATTACACACGATTTTTAATGATTTATTATCTAAAGAACATCGCACGGCAGACAGTTTAATTGAACACGTTAACATTAATATCCATGAAGGATTTATTGATCATGATTTAAAAATTGCTTGTTATACCGATCATCAAATTTTTGAACGTTACCATCGTTTTCATTTAAAAGAAACGCGTTACAAAACCGCTGAATCATTAACCTTAAAAGAAATTTTATCGCTTAATCCCGGTGATTTTGTAACTCACATCGATCATGGTATCGGGCGTTTTGGAGGTTTAGTAAAAATTAATGCTAACGGTAAATTACAAGAGGCTGTTAAGTTAGTTTATAAAGACAACGACTTTTTGTATGTGAGCATTCATAGCTTACACCGCATTAGCAAGTATACCGGAAAAGAAGGTAACGTGCCCCGTATTGATAAAATTGGGTCAACTACCTGGAGCACTTTAAAACAAAAAACTAAGAAAAACGTTAAGGAGGTTGCTTATGATTTAATAAAATTATATGCCAAGCGTAAAGCGCAACCGGGTCATCGTTTTCCTTTAGATAATTATTTGCAACATGAGTTGGAGGCGTCTTTTATTTATGAAGATACACCCGATCAAATAAAAGTTACTGCCGATGTAAAGCGCGACATGGAACGCCCTCATCCTATGGATAGGTTAGTGTGTGGCGATGTAGGTTTTGGTAAAACAGAGATAGCCATTCGTGCGGCATTTAAAGCAGTATGCGACAGTAAGCAAGTGGCAATTTTAGTTCCAACAACTATTTTAGCATACCAGCATTATAAAACGTTTAAAGAGCGAATGAAAGATTTGCCTTGTAATATTAGTTACATCAATCGCTTTAGAAGTGCTAAAGAAGTAAAGGAAATTATCGCAAACACCACCGAGGGTAAAATTGATATTTTAATTGGTACACATAAAATAGTTGGGAAAGATGTTAAGTTTAAAGATTTAGGCTTACTTATTATTGATGAAGAACAAAAATTTGGAGTAGGCATAAAAGATAAATTAAAAACATTTAAAACCACAGTTGACACATTAACACTAACAGCAACACCAATACCCAGAACGTTACAATTTAGTTTAATGGGCGCTCGTGATTTATCAGTCATATCAACACCTCCCGCAAATCGTTATCCGGTGCAAACCGAATTAATTTCGTTCAGTGAAGAAGCTATCAGAGATGCTATTTCTTATGAGTTAAGTCGCGGCGGACAAGTATATTTTGTGC
This sequence comes from uncultured Bacteroidota bacterium, assembly GCA_903893815.1. GTDB lineage: Bacteria > Bacteroidota > Bacteroidia > B-17B0 > Aurantibacillaceae > UBA4416. The sequence goes on along the minus strand of CAITNS010000041.1, from coordinate 108,481 downwards.
ACAATAAAGTACAAAACATTCAAGATGTTGCCGGTATTATTCAGCGTTTAGTGCCAAACGCGAGAGTAGCAGTGGGGCATGGGCAAATGGAGGGCGATAAATTAGAAGATGTTATGTTCAGTTTTATTGAAGGAGAGTTTGATGTTTTAGTTGCCACTACAATTATCGAATCGGGTTTAGATATCAGTAATGCCAATACAATTATTATTAATGATTCTCAAAATTTTGGATTAAGTGATTTGCACCAAATGCGCGGACGAGTAGGGCGGAGCAATAAAAAAGCATTCTGTTATTTATTAACGCCGCCCTTTGTTAGTTTAACCACAGAGGCCAGAAAACGATTAACGGCGATTGTTGAGTTTAGTGATTTAGGAAGTGGCTTTCAAATTGCTATGCGCGATTTAGATATTCGTGGAGCCGGTAATTTATTAGGTGGCGAGCAAAGTGGTTTTATAAACGATATGGGTTTTGATACTTATATGAAAATTTTAAATGAAGCCATTGAAGAATTAAAACAAGAAGATTGGTATAAAGATGTGGTTAATGACGGACAAGGTGCAAGTGCTGATAAATCGGTTTTTTCTCGGCAGTTTGTAAAGGATACAGTAGTTGATACCGATTTACAATTATTGATTCCTGATACATATGTGAGTAATTTAACAGAGCGTTTATTGCTTTATAGAGAATTAGATAATTTTACAAAAACAGAAGAACTACTCACGTTTGAAAATAATTTAAGAGATCGTTTTGGACCATTACCGATTGAAGTATCAGAACTAATTAATGTAGTTCGTATGCGTTGGGCTGCCATGAAATTAGGCTTCGAAAAAATTACCTTGAAAAATAATAAAATGTTGGCGTACTTTTTAAGTAAGCAAGACAGTGACTATTATAATTCTCCCATGTTTAAAGCGGTTTTATCTTATGCCCAAAAAACGCCTAAACAAACAGCCTTAAAAGAGCAGAACAACAAACTGTGGCTTACTATCGAAAGCATTAAAAGTGTAGACGAAGCGATTGTTGTGTTTGAAAAAATAACGAGTATGATTGTTAAACCAGCAGAAGTGGAAGATTAATTGAATCGAAAATTTTATTATCTTTATTATAAATAACATCATTATGACAGCAGCATTGAATTTAAAACAATCCTTATTAATAGCATTAGTTTCTTTAAGCGTCATTGCTTGTAACAAAAAGGAAGAAACACCAGAACCAGACCCTGTTGTAACACCAACGGTAACTTGTTTTAATTCTAACAATAACGGAACATATCACGGTAGTGGCATCACCACTTTGGAACCATATATCTCTGGAACATTAACGGTTACTCGAACAAGTTGTCAAGTAGTTAATTTGAATTTAACCACAGATTCTGCTGGTCAAGTAATCACTCAAGCTTCACAATTAGTTTTAAACTCAAGCGGCGGTTATGATGGTAAGTTACCTAATAGTAATAATATTAATCTCACCTTTGGTAGTTCTTTAACTGTTAATGCTATAGGTTCCTTTACCTTTACAGGAACTAAACAACCATAATAATTTAGGAATTATCATACAACACAAAGCCCGCTCTATATTTGTAGAGCGGGCTTTGTGTTTTTACATAGAATAGATTATTCTACAATCATTTTTTTAGTTGAAACGTTTCCGTCAACATTTAACGAATAGTAGTATAAGCCTGAAGCATATGCTCCTAAATTAATAGTATGTGCGCCAGTATTTGAAGAAACTTTTTCTGAAGAAATGATTCGTCCTGTAACATCCGCTACTGTAAAAACAGCTGAATTAGCGTCTTTTAATAAAGCATATTTAATAGTTGAATTATTAGTATAAGGATTAGGAGTGTTTTGACCTAAACTAAACCCAATTTTTTCTATTTCTTTTAGGGATTGTGGAACAGGCACTGTGATAGAAAAATCCATCATATATGCACGACTAGATGAAGATCTTAAGCCTGGAAAAGCACCAGTCATTCCATAACGCTCTCTTTTAAAAGTATAAACTGTGTGGTTTTTTCCAACAGCCACATCATCAAACCAATTTTGAGTTACTACCGGTGTTGCAGGACTATTTTGTACATAAAGTCTAGCTACCATACCATTAGTTGTTTGAGGGGAAGCTCCCGCACCAGGATTATAAGCAACCGCACCAACTGGTACATTTGGTTGGCCAGGAATAAATGTAGCTACTGCAGATACGATGCTTCCTGCTGGAATCATTTGACCAGCCGAGCCATTAACCACAACAGGAATGTATCCAGTATTGTTAGTTAAGGTTGTATCAGCAGCCGTTAAAACATATTTAATTACTTTTTTGTTTAATGCAGGAGCTGTTAAAAAAGAAGTGTTGCCCTGTAAAGCAGAAGTATTAAATTTTGGGCCTAAAAACGTTCCCATATAATTGTTCGGTGCTGCAAACGAAAAAGGTGCGTAAACAGCAGTGTTTGTTGAGTCGCCCCAAACAATTTCAACCAATAAGGTATCATTAAAGTTTGTGACTCTTTGGTAAAAATTCCCAACCCAAACGGTGTCTAAAAACATGGTTTCAGTCATAGTTAAAAGTGGAGCAAAATTAACTTGGTCATGAGCAATACTATAAATTGGATCAAAGTTCATCCCAAATTTATGGGTAGTAATATAATTGCTAGTAGTACTAAAACATGTAGTTAATGTAGAATCACAATTAGTACCAGTAACAAACACGCCAACTTTTGTTCCAGCTGAGCCTCCTGCAATTTCTGCATCTTGCACGCCGTTTATTGTCATAACACTATAAGCTGGGTCAAAACGGCCAGCAAAACCTGTGGCCGAAACCTTTAAACCACCTTTAGTGGGAATTTTTTTTGCTGTTGGAATTAAATCACTTGTACTTTCATACATGGTGTTAGCGGGGCTTTGAGCCAGCAAAACAGATCCTATCGAAAGCGAACAAATTAAAGAGTAAATTTTTTTCATAATAATAAGTTTAAGGATGAATACTATATCAAATATAGTAAAAATGAGGGAATAAAAAAAGCCACCTGTTTAACAGGTGGCTTTCAAGTAATAGAAAGTAGCAATTATTCTACAATCATTTTCTTAGTTGTAACTACACCATCTACATTTAAAGAGTAGTAGTATACTCCTGCAGCATAAGCACCTAACTTAACAGAGTGAGATCCTGTAGTTGTAGCAACATTTTCAGAAGTGATAACACGACCCATAATGTCAGTAACTGTAAATAAAGCAGAGTTAACATCTTTAGCTAAAGTATATCTTACAACAGATTCTTTAGTGAAAGGGTTTGGCATGTTTTGGCTTAAAGCAACACCAGATTTCTCTAATTCATTAATACCTACTGGTGCATTTGGACCATATACAGAGTAAACAATTGCTGGTGCAGAAGCTACATCACCAAATTGGTAAACACGGTAAGAAGCTGGATAAACAGCATGTCTTTGTTCTTTACCATAAGTCGTACCCATATTATAACCATCTAAATCTACTTGATGATTCACATAATCAGCTAAAGCTGTTAAAGCTGGATTTGTTTGACCCCAAACAATAGCAGCAAAACCATTTTGATTTTGTGGAACTGTAGAACCACTGAAAGCGTATACACAGTCATTAGAAGCCATTGCAGCACCCGGTACAAATGTAAAGAAGCAATTTACTAAGTTATTTGCTGGAATATTAATAGGTGTTGGTAGTTTAATTGTAATATATCTAAATTGACCAGCTTGTGTAACAGAGTCAGCGTTAGTTAATACATATTTTACTAAAGTACGGTTTGCAAGTGGAGCATTAGATCTTACTTTATTACCAGCAGCACCAATAGCGCCAGTTACTTTTGAACCAATTACATTAGTTCTCCAAGTAGATAATGGAGCAACCCATAAAGTACCAGTTGTAACTTTTGTCCAAACAGTTGTTTGTGTAGTGTCACCCCAAGCTAACCACATATATAATGTATCAACTGCTGGAGTTACTTTTACATAAGATCCTGGGATAAAAATAGTATCAATACTAAATCCTTCAGTGCTGTTTACAATAGGAGTAAACGATGGATCTAATAAACTTGATTTTAAATCTAAAACACTACCCATTAAAATGTCGCTAACGTTACGAGTTGAAGTTGGTGAACTAACACGAACAGTAGAATCCATAAAAACTGTTGCTAAAAACAAATCTTGATTTGCAGAAGCAGAACCATCTAGTAGTAAACCTTTTTGAGTCATAAGATCACCAATTGGTTCAATTTGTTTTCTAAAAACAGGAGATGCTGTTTTTGCATGTGTTGCTGTTGTATTAGCTTTAACTTTTGTGTAAGGCAATTTTGCATTAGGAGCTAAAACAGCTTTTTGTCTGCCACCATTTGTTTCAAATGGGTTTTGTTGTGCCGACATTGTCCCGAAAAGGGCAATACTAGCAAGGGCTAAAGAGTAAATTTTTTTCATGTTTATAATTTTATAGTTAATTGTCTCACAAATATAACGAAACAAAAACTCGAAAACAAACATTTGAATACTGTTTTTTGTCTAGTTTTAACAAAATTAACAGATGAAAAAGTTGAAATATGAATGAAAAAAACCCATGATAAATGTTCCTATATCATTTTAATTAAAAAACATTCTATCTTTGAAACATGTTAAAAAATACAATAGAACATGCTATTAAATTTAGTGAAGTCGATTCTTTAAGAGTAGTTTGGCACGGACATTATGTTCGTTATTTTGAAGATGGACGAGAAGCTTTTGGTAAACAATATGGTTTAGGATACATGGATATATTTGAACATGCCCAGTTAGCAGTACCTTTAGTAGATTTACAAGTAAATTTTAAAAGAGTGTTAGAGTATGGTGATAGTGTGAGAATTGAAACCACCCTGATTGATACGCCAGCTGCTAAATTAATATTTGAATATCAAGTGATAAGTGTAAAACATGGTTTTGTTGCCTGCACAGGAAGAAGCACGCAAGTATTTATGGCTCCTGTTACTAAGGAACTATATATTACTGTTCCTCCATTTATAGAATCGTGGAAGAAAAAATGGGGATTATCTTCTTAATGTTTCTTAACAAAAAGGAGCATTAATTTCAATAACTATTTTCTACTTTTAATCTATGTATAAAACGCTTATTTTCATATTATTTCCCATTATTAGTTTGTCTCAAGGCTTTAAAACAGTTAAAGATACAACTGCCTTGAAGCAAAAAATTGAAAGCATGAGTAAGTCTACAATATCCATTGAGTCAGATTTTACGCAAGAAAAAAACTTAAGCATGTTGTCCGAAAAAATTATTAGCAAGGGGCATTTTGTATTTAAAAAAGAAAATTTATTACGCTGGGAATACAACACACCATCAAAATATTTAATCTTGATAAATAAAGATAAAGTCATTATTAAAGACGAGAAGAAAACAACCAAGTACGATATGAACAGCAATAAGGTGTTTAAGGAAATTAATGACATCATGCTGTCTTGCGTGCAAGGGACCATTTTTAAATCAAACAAGTTTAAAACGAGTTATTTTGAAAGCGATAAATACTATAAATTGGAGCTCATACCTCAGGTAAAAAACATGAAAGATTCTTTTAAAAAAATCAATTTGTATTTTGATAAAACCGTAACTTCGGTGGCTAAAGTGGAAATGATTGAAAGCAACGAGGATTTAACGTTGCTCGATTTTACCAACAAAAAATTAAATGCAGCAATTGCGGAAACCATATTTATTGTTAAGTAGTTTTTTTCTAATTAGCTTTTTTGTTTCTTGTCGTATTTCTAAATTTAAAAATCTAAAACAATGCAATCGTGTTGTCATTACAAACAAAGCCTTTGAGCCAGTTTTAAACAAAACTAAAGCAACAAAGTACAAAGCTTCTATTGATGTTTTAAAAAATCATTTAACAGGCATCATTATCGTTAAACAAACCGATTCTGTTTCTACACACATTATTTTTGTAACGGAAATCGGCATGAAAATGTTTGATTTTGAATGGAAAAATAATGGGATGAACGCGGCCTATGTATTTGAACCCTTAAATAAACCAACATTAATAAAAGCATTGTTATCTAATTTTAAACAAATGTTATTGTTGGATGTTTTTGATAAAAGTGCTGGATATTGTAGTAACAAAAAAGTTAAATCGTATTATGAGTTAGAGGGATATAAACAGAGATACATTATTGCCGATTCTTTAAAAGGAATTTTTTCTCAAAACATATTTAATAAAAACAGAAAATCATGTTTTATAAGCTATAAATTTGCTACCGAAACAAACACTTATACTCAGATTAAATGCACGCAGTTTGGACTTGTAAAAATTAAAACTGAACTTAATAAAATAGACGAATAACATGACAGATACTTTTTTGCTAAACGATTTTTATACAATAGAAACATCCAATAAAGCAGATGATTCAACCATTGCAGCTACCATCAAGTTAAATGCCAATCACGATATATTTAAAGGTCACTTCGAACAAATGCCCGTAATGCCCGGTGTTTGTCAAACTCAACTTATTAAAGAATTATTGCAACAAGAGCTTGGAAAAAACTTAATATTAACCGTAGGTAGTAACATTAAGTTTACGGGTATGATTATTCCTACGCAGCATCCCGCTTTTAATGTAGAAATAAAATACACGACAACAGAAAATCAATGTGTAGTGGACGCTCAATTGTTTTTTGAAAACACTATCTTTACCAAATTTAAAGGAACATTTACAACACACTAAAATGGACACACAATCATTACTAAGTAAACAAAACGATAAAACAGTTTTTAAAATTGTATTAGCTGTGAGCGCATTAATTTGCGTTGTAGTAGTAGTTTTAAATCAGAAATTAATTCCTGTTCCTGATACTTTTCCAGCCTTTATTTATAAACTACCTATGTTAAATGCTTTTTTAAACGGCTCATGTAGCTTGTTGTTAATGGCATCATTGTGGGCCATAAAAAAAAGAAACATTGAGTTACATAAAAAATTAAACCTAACCGCTTTTTTGTTATCATCTTTGTTTTTAATTTCTTATGTAACGGCACATTATTTTATTCCTGATACAAAATTTGGAGATGATAATCATAATGAAGTTTTAGAGCAAACAGAATTGGTTTTAGTTGCGGGCATTAGACCAATTTATTTGGTAATTTTATTAAGCCATATATTTTTAGCGGTGATTGTATTGCCAATGATATTATTGTCTTTTTACTATGCTTTAAAAGACGATAGAGTAAAGCATAAAAAGATTACACGTTTCAGTTACCCAATCTGGTTATATGTAACTATCACAGGCGTTGTGGTTTATGCGATGATTTCTCCCTATTATAAATACTAATTTAATTAAAAATTAGTTATGAGCCACGAATAATTTTCGTTGCTCTTTTTGTATATTTGCTTCAATATATGGCATTAAGGCAAACGCAACATTTAAAGTTATTACAAAAATTGTCGCCGCAACAAATTCAATTAATGAAACTGTTGCAGTTGCCTACTGTTGCCTTAGAACAACGAATTAAAGAAGAGCTTGAGTTAAATCCAGCTTTAGAAGAAGACGATAGTTTATCTGATTCTGAAGAATTAGAAAATGAATATGATGAGGTTGATAATTCAGATTCTGAAGATGTAAGCGATTACGAGGAAAAAGAAGTTGATAAAATTGATGATGGCTATGAGTTAGAAGATTACATGGATGCTGGCGATTTGGATGCTTATAAATACGAGATATCCAATAGAAGTGCCGACGATGAAGTGTTTCAAACAGTAGTTGTGGAAGGACCAGATTTTCATTCACAATTAGAAGAACAATTAGGATTAAGAGATTTAACCGAGAAACAATTTTCTATTGGATTATATTTAATTGGTTGTATTGATGAAGACGGATACATACGTCGAGACTTAGATTTAATTGTGGACGACTTAGCGTTTTCTCAAAACACAAATACAACGAAAGAAGAATTAGAAGAAGTTCTAAAAACCATTCAAGAATTTGATCCAGCTGGTGTTGGGGCAAGAACATTACAAGAATGTTTGTTAATACAACTCGAAAGAAAATCAATTAAAGCTAAAGAAACGCATTTAGCAATTGAAGTGGTGAAAACCATGATGGATGAATTTTCTAAAAAACACTACGATAAAATTATTCGTAAGTTAAATATTGAAGATGATGATTTAAAAGACATCATTGCAGAGATAACACACCTAAATCCACGTCCAGGAAACTCCGAAGGAGATAATAAAGGACAAATGTCGGAGGTAGTGCCCGACTTTAATATTAGTGTGCTGGGTGGTATCCCAGAGTTAAGTATTAACCAACGTAATTTACCTGAATTAAAAATTAGTGCCGATTATATCGAGATGCTAAAAGAGTATTCTCGCGCTAAAGAAAAATCTATTAAAGAAGCTGGTTCTTTTGTAAAAGGAAAAATTGAATCAGCTCAATGGTTTATTGAAGCACTGCAACAACGTCATCAAACCATGTTAGTTTCAATGCACTGTATCATGGAATATCAACAAGAGTATTTTGCTACGGGCGATGAATCTAAATTAAAACCAATGATTTTAAAAGACATTGCTGATAAAGTAGGTTTAGATATTTCAACGGTTTCGCGTGTAGCAAATAGTAAATACGTTCAAACACCTTATGGTACGTTTTTATTAAAAACATTTTTCTCCGAATCTTTAAGCACTGATGGCGGAGAAGAAGTAAGTACTAGAGAAGTTAAAAAAATATTACAAGAGTGTATTTCTAACGAAGACAAAAAGAAACCTTTAACGGATGATGCACTTTGTGAAATTTTAAAAGAAAAAAAGTACAATATCGCTCGTCGCACTGTTGCAAAATACCGAGAGCAGCTTGATATACCTGTTGCTAGAATGCGAAAAGAAATTTAAAATCAGTTCACACTAACTGTGCTTGTTGAAGCTGTTGTGGTTCTTTTTACCATCGCCGCAGCCTCTTGGTTAGATGGATCTGTTTCTAGTGCTTTCTGATAATAAAAATTTGCTTCTACGTTATTTCCTATTTCCCAATACGTTTTCCCTAAAGCATTATATATCTCAATCGTTTTTACACCTTTTGCAATGGCGCCTTTAAATAAATCAATTGACTTTTGATGCTGTTTGTTTAAATTATAATCATACGCCAACAAGCCGTAAGCATTATAATATTTATCGTCCATTTTAACGCACTTTAGTAAATAATATTCACTACTGTCTTTCTGTTTTGTTTCGCGCATACAAATAGCTTTATAGTAATATAAATCAGTTGTTTCTTTATAGGCAATCGAATAGTTTATATGCGGAAGCGCTGCATTAAAATCATTTAATAAATACACTAAAACATAAGCTAAATAATTACGTGAATTGGCATAATCTGGTGCCACTTGTATTGATTTTTCTAAGAAAGCTCGGGCCTCTATAAATTTGTTTCTTTTTTGATCAGGAGATAACATGGTGTTTGTTTCCATGGTTCTTTGCACTATATCCATACCTCGTTTATAATTTAAATAGGAATTATTTGGATATTTAGCAAAATCAGCCTCTATAATAGAGCGTTTATTATTCCAATCAACATTACGTTTAATAGTCATTCCAGCAAACAGAATAATTACCATTCCAGCCCCTATTTTTACTTTATTTGAGCTAACATTTTTTAATGGAAAATAAGAATTAATTAATGAGATTATTACCATCGCAATACCTAGTGACCCGAAAAAGGTAAACCTATCAGCAACTATGCCAACCGAGGGTTTAGCAAAGTTAAGATACATAGAAATTGAAGAGCAAAAAATGACAATACCTATCAATAATAAATAATTTTTTTTAAGATATGATTTCACTAAACCAAAAACTAAGAGAGGAACACAAATTATTCCTATGTAGCCATGGTAAGTAAGTTTTGTAACAGAAATGGTATCAGTGCCATAATAACAGCACATTTTAAACGGCATAATAGATTGATTAATATAAAACCCTAAACAATTTAAGCTTGCGATTATTTTATATTTTAAACCTTTTTCAAAAAACAAAGGGTTTTCAAAATAATAATATACCCTTTGCGCACCAACGCCCCCAGTCAGTTCTCGTTTTGTTATTTTAAACAAAATGTAGGTCATAATAAATAATATGGCAAAATTAATGGCCCATTTAAAATGTTTTGGGTTTTTTATAAAAATTATAATGGGAGCTATTGCTAAATATGGCAGCACGTCTAACTTGCTCAGAAAACCGAAATAGAAACTTAAAAAACCAATTAGTAAAGACCCCCATTTTTTGAAATCAGACTCAACAAACAACATTAAATGTTTTAACCCTACCATACAAAATATAAAACACAACAACATGTCTCTGTTTTTTAAACTACCCACTACCTCTGTGTGAATTGGCATGATAGCAAACAGTATAACACAATATAAAGCAATGTTTTTATGATAATATGCCAACAACTTAATTAAGACATTGTATAATAGATATAAACCTATAAGATAAAACAATAAATTAAAAAAATGTGATACTGCAGGATTTACTCCAAACAATTCATGCTCTATGGCATAGGATATTTTTACAATAGGCCTATAATCAAACTTAAATTCATTAGATTGTTCAATATAAAATGATTTAATGATTTTAGGAATTACTTTAATTCCATTGGTAGTTATGTTCCCTTTTTCAGTAACTAAACTATCATCTAATGAATATTCGTTTTTTACTGTATTTCCATAAAAGATGGCAACAATTATTAAAATTAGTATACGCTCTTTATTAAAAAACTCTTTTAATTTATTCATTTAACAAATTTATTTAACACTAAAGTAAATAATTTTTTACATTTAAACCATGGCTTTAATTCCAGAACTAATAAATGCATTTGTTGAAAACACAAAAAACGTATATCAGTATACGGTGTTTCAATTAAAGCACCCTGCTTTTAATAATATATATTATTGTGTTTTATTAGCCTATCTTTTTTGTTTTACGTTGGAAGTCATTTTGCCAAAACAAAGGAAGCACGGATTATTAAGCAGAAAAGGCTTTTGGTTGGACACCTTTTATGTTTTTTTTAATGACGTATTAGTTTATATTATTGGATTGTTTGGCTTATGTGCAGTAACAGAGTTAGTGTTTTTAAAAACATTAAAGTTATTCGGAATAAATAGTATGCTGGTTGTTGATATTACTCATTGGAATCCTTTATGGCAAATCATGATTATGTTTGTGATTCAAGATCTTTGTGAGTTTGTGGCCCATTACTTATTACATCGTTCAGATTTTTTATGGGCATTTCATAAAATACATCACGCTCAAGAAACACTAGGAGCAGCCTCAACCAGAAGATTTCATTTTGTAGAAATGTTTATTTTCAAACCGATTATTTACATTCCTTTTGCCATGATTGGATATTCGGCGGCTGATTATTTTTTGTTTCAAGCAACAGTGCAAAACGTTTGGGGCTTTTTTACACATACTAATATTAAAGTAAAATGGGGCTTCTTAAATTATATTATTAATACTCCCGAAACGCACTCGTGGCATCATGCTAAAAACATTCCTCGCCGCTTAGGAGTTAACTATGCAAGTATCTTAAATGTTTGGGATTTATTGTTTGGATTTTATTATTTACCAAAAAACGAAGTGCCTGTTTTGGGTGTTCCAGATCAAAAAGAAATGCCAACTACGTTTTTAACTCAGCTTACATATCCATTTAAATTAGTGTTTTCTGGAAAATATAAGTCTAAAGAAAATAATCAGTCTGTTCCTACAAAAAATAAAAAATAGAATTATTGTTTTATAAAACGATAGGATTTTGAGTTAACGGTCACAATGTACACTCCAGGCGATAAGTCCTTTGTAGATATGTAATCATCGTTTGTTCTTCTATAAATGGTTTCTCCTAATAGTGTTTTGATTTCAATTAAAAGAGTTTTTTTGGATTTTATAAATAGATAATCGTTAAATGGATTGGGATAAATTTCGATAGTTGACTCTAAATATTTATTTTCAATGACAGTAGATAAATTTTTGGTTATTGTAAGTTTTGTAATAACACCATCTGTACTATTATTTAATAATGGTTGATAGGCTCCAGAAGTTACTAGATAATCCGTACTGTTTGATGAACCACAAACAACAACTTCAGTACTATTTATTAATTTTATATCAGTTGCATCCTCAACAATTGCGCCGCCATTGTAGGTTCCCCATGTTGGAAAAAGTGTATTCATATCAAAAGATGTAAGGTACATATCGTAGCTTCCCATTAATGATGTTTGTTGGCTAAAAGTATATGTAGGCAGATTTATACTTTCGGTTTCTGTTAACAATAAAACCTCGGTACTAGATATACCAATTAACCTAGAACTGTAATCATTTAATGCCCCACCAAAGAGGGTTGATTTCACAAGCGTTCCGTTAGGTGACCATTTTGTTAGATAACAATCAATGCCTCCATTATGTGTAGTTTGATATGTGAATGCTGTTGTGTCAAAATCATTACTATTAGTATGCCCAGCAACATATATATTATTTAGAGAATCACAAACTAAGCCCCAAGCGTCATCCGAACCGCTGCCACCTAAGTAGGTTGAAAAAACACGAGTGCATGTAGAGTCTAACTTTATAATATAAGTGTCTGATGCACCTTCGTTAATAGATTGAAAAGCTGTAGAGCTTGTATTGAGGTTATTACTAAAAGATTCGCCTACTCCAATTATATTACAATTTAAATCAACAGCTAAAGCATGAATATCTTCGCTGCCGGCACCACCATAATAAGTGCACCATTTTAGTAATCCGTTTTTTGAAAAACGTGCAATAAAAGCATCGGTATTGCCTTTATGGTTAGGTTGAAAAGAAAAAGGAGTTGTATATAAATTTGTACTCGTTGAGGTTCCTCCAATAATAATATTATCTAAAGCGTCAATTTTAAGATCAAAAGCAAAATCGCCTCCCGATTTTCCAAAAAAGGTACTCCAAACAATAAGTCCATTAGGGGTTATTTTTGTTAAATAACAATCGTAGCCTCCGTTGTTATTTGGTTGAAAGCAACCTAGAGTAGTAGGAGTAGTTACACTGGTGGTATAGCCGCAAAAAACAATATTTCCGTCATGAGTTATCTCCATTTTTTCAGCACTTTCATATCCAATACCGCCAAAATAGGTCGACCAAATCAACGCACCGCAACTATCAAACTTTGCTAAAAAAACATCATAATTACCCGAAGCGGTATCGTTTATCAAACCCAATGTTACTGGTAAATCATTGCTGTATGTGTTTCCAATCACGTAGCTATTTTTGTTAACATCTACACAAACACTTTTTATTTCATCAAATTGATTCCCACCAAAATAAGTAGAAAAATTAGAGCAGGTTTGTTGAGAAATTAAGTAAGCCTTAACTAACAAAAAAAACGTCAAGAAAAAGACGGATTTTAAATTCATAACAAAAATGTATTATCAATGAGTAAAGACTACATTAAAATTAGTAAAAAATATTCTGATAAATCAAAAAATCGTATATATTTACAATGACCAAAATCAAACTAATGAAAAAACTATTATTTATTTTACTGATTTCTTATTTAGCTATAGATTCTGCTAAAGCTTGCCACGGATTATCCTTGGTAAACTACAACTTTAGTGTTGGAGCGACAGGAGTAACCGTTAACGGATCTTCAGATTCACCAACTTGCGGTTGTGGACCTTACTGGATGCAAGTTGAAGTATCTTGTACAGCAGCAGGTTTAACAGGATTACCTCCAACAGCTATGCAAAATATAATTGATAACTGGGCTGGTCCAGGAACAACCTATTCATCCCATCCATGGTATTTTGGTTTATTAAATGTTCCAAATTATACGGCGGGCAGTGCTTGGCCAGACCTCTGTACCATCGAACCATATACTTCTGTTTTCATACCATTTTCAGCACTCTGTCCTGGTCAAACGTATTTTTTTAGAGCAAGAGAATGGTTAGGGGGAAGTACTGCTGTTCCTCCATCTGGCCCGTGGTCTGCTATGAACAGTTTTACCGTTCCAGGAGTTTTAACAACTTTAAACTTTAATATCACAGCAAACCCTGCTATTTTTTGCGCACCCGGTTCATCTACACTTTCTGCTTCATCATTAGTTAGTGGATGTGGTAGTTTAACATATACTTGGTCGCCTGGAGGAGCCACAACGTCTAGTATAGTCGTCTCGCCAGGAGCCACAACGGTTTATTCATTAACAGCATCAGCGCCATGTCAAGCGCCCGTCACCAAAACAGTAGCAGTTACCGTCGTCTCGGCACTTTCCGCGGCGTTTACACCATTAAATACAACTTTATGTACGGGTTCTTCCCAAATATTTACTCATACAGGAACAGCCGGTGTGGCACATAATTGGGCCGTTGCGCCAGCAGCTGGAGTTACTGTTGCAACTGCTACATCAACAAACCCTACCATTACTTTTGCAAACCCAGGAGCATATGTTGTTTCGCACACAGTTACCGCAGGAGCATGTACTAATGTGGTTACTACCAACGTCACTGTTGTAGCCGTTACATCACCATTTATAATACCTTCGGCAACACAATGTTTAACAGGAAATAGTTTTAGTTTTAATAATACTGGCACCGCAGGCGGAACACACTCTTATTCCTTTTCGCCAATAGCAGGAGCGCCTGCTGTTGGTGGAACAGCTAACTATTCAGGTAGTTTTACAGCAGCGGGAACATATACAGTTACACATACGGTAACCTCAGGAGGATGTACAAGCGTTTCTACAAATACTGTTCAAGTAAATCCTATGCCTTCGGCAACTTTAAGTTTTACCAATCCTAATTGCGGAGCAACAAATGGAGTGGTAGTTATCAATAATACATCGCCAGCTGCACCGTCACAAACGGTAGGCTTTGCAAGTAGTTTAGGTACTGTATCTGGTCAAACGGTAACGGGTTTAGGAGTCGGAACGCCAGTAATTACTCTAACTAATAACTTCGGTTGTACCTTTACAGTATCAGCTACGTTAGCTAGCGCGTCAGGACCATCAGCGTTACCACTAACTCCAAGCAACATTGTTTGTGGAGTTGGAACAGGAAGTATTACGATTGGAGCTGTAACAGGAGGAACGCCAACCTATTCTTACAACGTTAACGGCGGAGCCTTTTCAACAAGCCCTCCAGTGACAGGATTAGCGGCAGGCACTTATACCGTAGGTGTTAGAGATGTGAACGGATGTGTCTTTACAAACACGGTTACTATATCCGTGACAACTGGTCCAACTGCGATAGCAGGTACCACTACACCAGCTGGTTGTGGGTTAACAAACGGAACCTATAATATTACTGGCGTAACAGGCGGCACAGGGCCATATACATTTACGGTTAATAGTGTAGCAAGCGGAAGTTTAACGACTAATTTAGCAGTTGGTACTTATCCAGTAATTGTTAGAGATGTTAATGGTTGTTTATTTAATACAACGTTTAATGTAGGAGGCACAACAGGTCCAACATCAGCAACAATAACTACGACTAATGCAAGTTGTGGTAGCGCTAATGGATCAGCTACTGTTACAGGAGTAACAGGCGGATTATTACCTTATCAATATTCTTATGATGGCGGAGCTTTTTCGGCAGCAACCTCCACAACAGGATTAACAGCAGGACCACATACAGTTATTGTGCAAGATGCTAATACTTGTACTTTATCTGTAACTTATAATATATTAAACACAGGAAGTCCAACAGCTTCTGTAACCAATACAGTAAACGTTAGTTGCTTTGGAGGATCGAACGGAAGCTTTACAGTAACTCCAATAGGAGGCACAGGACCTTTATATACCTATACCTTAACAAGCCCATTCCAAACAAACGGCACAGGATTTTTCTCTGGTTTACCACAAGGTACTTATAATATTACAGTGAAGGATCAAGTTGGTTGTGTAACCACAACTTCTGTAACCATTACCCAACCAACAGTATTAACACTAACAGCAACCCCAGTTGCCGCTTTATGTAATGGAACCGCAACAGGTACCGTTAACTTAGTAGGAGCAGGAGGAACGCCAACCTATTCATATAACTTAAACAGTGGCACATACCAAACATCAACCATTTTTGCTAATCAATTTGCAGCTATTTATTCGATGGGAATCATGGATGCTAATGGCTGTACAGCTGCACAAACAGTACAAGTTACCCAACCAGCAGCCTTAACAATAAATGTATCTACTCAAAACGCAAATTGTACAGCAGCAAATGGAGTAGCATCCGCTACAGTTGCTGGCGGAACAGGATCAATTACTTATACATGGACTGGCGGTGGCGCAGCGGCTATATCTAATAGTGTAGTAGCAGGTAATTATACAGTAACAGCAACTGACGCTAACGGATGTACAATCTCTAGCCCCGCAGTTATAGGATTAACACCAGGTGGAACCGCATCTATTGTTGCCTCTTCAAGCGTAACATGTAATGGATTATGTAATGGTAGTTTAACCACTGGTATGACAGGAGGAGCACCACCATTTACTTATTCTTGGTCTCCATCAGGCGGAACCTTGCCAACGGTAGCAAATTTATGCCCTGGTGCTTATACATGTGAAGTAACAGATTTTTATGGATGTAAAGCCTTTGCTAGTGGAACTATTGTTCAACCCCCAGCATTAACGGCGATCATGAACTCTAATAACGTAAAATGTTTTAATACACCTACCGGAACGGTGTCTGCAGCTGGAACAGGTGGAACAGCACCATATACTTATTTGTGGACTTCTCCAATTGTAAATACGGCAGCTACAGTGCCAAATGTTGGTATTGGTAATTATTTCTGTACCATTACAGATGCAAATCTTTGTTCAATAACACAAAGCATTGCGGTAACCCAACCAACTTCACTAACAATTACATCAACAGTAACGGCAGCCAATTGTAATTCAGCAAACGGATGTGCAACAATTACTATTGCTGGAGGATCAAATCCGTATACACAAACTTGGAGCAATGGGGCAACTACTACAACCATATGTAATGTCTTTGCTGGAACTTATACCATTAATGTACAGGATGCAAATAACTGTACTCAGGTATTAGCGGTTACTATCCCTAATTTATCAGGACCAACACTTAGTATTTCTAGCTTTACCAATGTGAGTTGCTTTGGAGGAACAAACGGAGGTGCAACAGCCTTAGCAGCAGCAGGGACAGGAACCTATAGTTATTCTTGGAGTAATGGTATTACAGTACCTGTAGCAACAAATTTAGTAGCAGGAGTTTATACAGCTTCAGTAACAGACCAAGCAGGATGTGTAGCATCAGCGAGCGTTTCAATTTCTGAGCCAACAGCTTTAACAGTAAATATTGTACCAACTCAACCAAAATGCTTTGGGGCATTAAATGGAGTAGGTGTAGCAGCAGCAGTTGGAGGAACACCAAGTTATAGCTATGCTTGGACATCAGCCGGTGGAAGCACATCTACTAGTAACCCATTAGGAGCGGGTAATTATGGTTTAACTGTAACCGACGGAAATGGTTGTGTAGCTACAGCGAGCATGGCGTTAGTAAATCCTCCAGCAATGGTGGCGAGTATTACAGCGACTAATGTTACTTGTTTTGGATTGTGCAATGCAACAGCAGTTGCAACAAGCACCAATGGTATAGGTATTGTAAGTTATTTTTGGACAGGCGGACCAACAGGTGTTCCAAATCAAACATTAACAGCAGCTTGTGCCGGAAGTTATACGGTATTAGCCACGGATCAAAATAGTTGTACTGCTAGCGCACAAATTGTAATTACAGAACCAACACAAGTAACAGCCAACATTACATCAACAGGCAGTGTAACTTGTAATGGAGGTAATGATGGATTTGCGGCAGTAACAGCAGCAGGTGGAACAGGACCACATACCTATAATTGGTCGCCAAGCGGAATTACAGCAGCCACAGCAAATACATTAACGGCAGGTGTTTATGTTGTAACAGTACAAGATCAAAACTTATGTACAGCAACTGCCACAACAACCATTTTACAACCAACACCACTAGCAACAACTTTAACAACAACAAATATATTATGTAATGGAGGATCTGATGGAACTGCTAATATTGCTTATTTAGGAGGCGCAGGAACAACCACGTTTTTGTGGGGCTCAGGCTTACAATCTGGAAACCCAGTAAACAACTTATTAGCAGGACCACAAACCGTAACGATTACTTCAAACAGTGCATGTACAACTGTATTAACATTTACGTTAACAGAACCAGCAGCATTAACCGCAGCTGTATCTGCCACTAATTCAAACTGTGGTTTAGCAAACGGAAAAGTATGTGCAGTTGTTGCAGGAGGAACAGGCTCATTATCATCCTTATGGAGCAATGGTATTACAACCTTATGTAATAATAACGTGCTAGCAGGGGCTTATACTTTCTCGGTAACAGATGCTAATGGCTGCGTTGCTCAAGCAAGCGGATTAATTAATGACATTGCAGGTCCGGTAGTTTCAATTACTAGTTCTACAAATGTGAGTTGTTTTGGAGGAAATAATGGAGCGGCAACAACAACAATTACAGGAGGAGCAGGAGCCATTACTGTATTTTGGAGCCCAGCAGGACAAACCACACAAAACGTTAGTAATTTTAACTCAGGTATAAAAAGCATCACTGTAACCGATGCAGCGGGTTGTGTTGGAACAGCTTCTGTTCAAATCACAGAACCTATACAATTAGCAAGCGCTATAGGCAGCTTCACAAACGTTAGTTGTTTTGGACAAAGTAATGGGGGAGCAACCGTATTGGTAAGCGGAGGAACGCCAGGTTATTCATACCTATGGTCGCCAAGCGCACAAACAAACTCTGTGTTAACAAATGTACCAGCAAGTTCACCAACAGTAACGGTAACAGATGGTAACGGATGTACAATAACCTCTTCTTTAGTTATTTCTCAACCACCAGCATTAGTGATGGCAGCATCAAGTTTTAGTAATATTTCTTGTTTCGGAGGAAGTAACGGACAAATATCTACAACTGTTCAAGGTGGAACTGGGGCTTATAATTATGTTTGGTTACCAACTGGATTTGGTTCTGCACCATCATTAAGTGGATTGATTGCAGGAGGTTATTCAGTAACTGTAACAGATCAAAATGCTTGTTCTATTAGTACAACTTTTAATATCATAGAGCCATCGGCATTAACATCCACGTTTGTATCATCACCAGCTACTTGTGGTTTAGCAAATGGTACAGGAACAGTAACATTAGGCGGAGGTACACCAACTTATAGTTTAGTTTGGAGTACGCCTGGTACGCCAACAGGTTCTGTTGTAACAGGCTTAGCTCCTGGAGTTTGGTCTGTTTTAGGAACAGATTCTAAAGGATGTACCATCACTCAAACGGTAAGTGTTGCAAATCCACCAACCTCTGCTATCACAGGATTTAGTGTAACACCACCAGCATGTTTTGGTTTATCAAACGGAGAAATCACGATTAACTATACGGCAGGTTCAGGACCATATACAATTACTTGGTCAAACCCAATATCTCAAACAGTTACAGCAGCAGCATTAACACAAAGTGTTGCAGGCGTTGCATCTGGTGTTTATACAGCAACTTTAACCGATGTTAATGGTTGTGTGACTTCACAACCAGTAAATGTGACTCAACCAGGATTGTTGGTGTTAATTCCAACACCAAATCCTAGTATCACTATTTGTTATGGTCAATCCACACAAATTAGTGCTTCTGGTCAAAATGGAACACCAGGTTACACTTATGCTTGGCCATCAAATCCATTTGTAGGCAGTGGACCACACACAGTTAGTCCAACAACTACAACACAGTATACAGTATCTGTAACAGACTCAAAAGGATGTTCACCATCACCAAAAATTATTACGGTGAATGTAACTCCACAGTTAATAGTAACACCAGCCTTAATTACAGTGTGTCATGGAGTAGAAGCTGTATTAACGCCTAGTTTTGCTAGTGCTGGAAATGGTGGACCATATACTTATAATTGGAGCCCAATTGCCGCTACAACAAACTCATTAGGTGTTGTTGGTAATGCACCATTAGGAGCTACATCAAACACCTATGCAGTTACTGTAAATGATGGTTGTACTATTCCTGGATCAACAGCTGTTTTTACTGTAAATGTAAATCCATTGCCAGTTATTGATTTTGTGTCAACTCCAACAGCTGGTTGTGCTCCTTTAACCTTAACTTTAACAGGTACTTCTAATAATCCTGGAGATGTGTTTACTTGGTCAGATGTAGCAGGTGGAAATCAAAATCCAATAATTCCAACCTTACAAGATTCAGGAAAATACACTGTGAGTTTATTAGTTACTAATCCAACAACTGGATGTAAAAAAGACACGACAAAAGTTAACTATATTGAAGTGTATCCTCGTCCAATTGCATCTTTTTATGCTAATCCTCAAACGACTAGTATTTTAGATCCAAACATTGATTTTTTCAATACATCTCAAGGAGCGATATCTTATTTTTGGAATTTTGGAGATCCATTAGCAACAGGCGGAACAAATACGGCTATATTAACTAATCCAAGCCATTATTATACAGTGGTTGGCTCTTATGCGGTTAATTTAGTGGCAACCTCTATCAAAGGCTGTAAAGATACGGCTAGAATTATTGTCGAAATCACGCCCGATTTTGCTTTATATATCCCAAATACGTTTACACCTGATGGAAACGGATTGAATGATATATTCCAGCCTTTAGGAGTTGGTATTGATGAAGAAAATTTCCGTTTGGATATTTATGACAGATGGGGAGAAAACATATTTACAAGTAATGCCTTTAGAAAGGGCTGGGATGGAACTGTAAAAGGTGGCTCTAAAATCGCAGAACAGGGTATTTATACGTATAAAATGTCGGTTAGAGATACCCAAGGCAACAAACACCCTTATGTGGGACATGTTACCTTGTTAAAAAAGGAAAACTAACAATACATACTCTTTTAAAAAGCCATTCACTATTTAGTGAATGGCTTTTTTGTTTATATATTTTTGATGCGATTCTAATAATTGCGCGTAATAACCTATCTTTGCAGACTTATTTTATAGCACATGAAGAACATACGTAATTTTTGCATTATTGCCCATATCGATCACGGTAAATCTACTTTAGCCGACAGGTTATTAGAATATACTAAGACCATCACAAGTCGTGAAATGGAAGCACAAGTGCTTGATGATATGGACTTGGAAAAAGAGCGTGGTATTACCATTAAAAGCCATGCTATACAAATGGAATACGTTTATAAAGGCGAAAAATTTGTATTGAATTTAATTGACACTCCTGGTCACGTTGATTTTAGTTACGAAGTTTCTCGTTCTATTGCTGCGTGCGAAGGAGCATTATTAATTGTGGATGCAGCTCAAGGCATACAAGCACAAACCATATCGAATTTATATTTAGCATTGGAACATAATTTAACGATTATTCCTATCCTTAATAAAATGGATTTACCAAGCGCTGAACCCGAAATGGTTACCGATCAAATTGTTGATTTAATTGGTTGTGATAGCAGCGATGTTATTCCAGCAAGTGGTAAAACAGGCATGGGTATTGAAGAGATTTTGGCAGCTATTATTGAGCGTGTAAAATGTCCTGGTGGCGATCCAGAAGCACCATTACAAGCATTGATTTTTGATAGTGTTTTTAATAGTTTTAGAGGAATTATCGCGTATTATAAAATTTTAAATGGTACTATAAAAAAAGGCGATAAAGTAAAATTTTTCAATACAGGTTCTGTTTATAACGCCGATGAAATTGGTGTATTAAAACTAAAACCAGAAGCCCGAAACTCAATGAGTACGGGTGATGTTGGTTATATTATTTCGGGAATTAAAGAAGCAAAAGAAGTAAAAGTAGGAGATACCATTACGCATTTTGATAGACCATGTGCAGAAGCCATACACGGCTTTGAAGAAGTAAAACCAATGGTATTTGCAGGGATTTATCCTGTAGACACTGAGGATTTTGAAGAATTGCGTTACAGTATGGAGAAGTTGCAATTAAACGATGCTTCATTAACGTGGGAACCAGAATCGTCGTTAGCCTTAGGGTTTGGATTCCGTTGCGGATTTTTAGGAATGCTGCACATGGAAATTGTGCAAGAACGTTTGGAGCGTGAATTTAAAATGACCGTGATTACAACGGTTCCTAACGTATCGTATATTGCTTATCAAACAAACGGAGATGTGGTGAAGGTTAACAATCCAAGTGATTTGCCAGATCCAGCAAGAATAAATTATATTGAAGAGCCTTACATTAAGGCGAACATCATTACAAAATCTGAATTTATTGGACCAGTGATGAGTTTGTGTATTGAAAAACGCGGGGCTATCGTGACTCAAAATTATTTAACAGCCGATAGAGTAGAGTTAGTGTTTGAAATGCCATTAGGAGAAGTTGTATTTGATTTCTTCGACCGTTTAAAATCTATTTCAAAAGGTTATGCCTCGTTTGATTACCATCCAATTGGGATGAGAGAATCAGATTTAGTGAAATTAGATATTCTTTTAAAATCAGAGCCAGTTGATGCTTTGTCTTGTTTAATTCACAGAAGCAACTCTTACCAATTTGGTAAAAAGATTTGTGAAAAATTAAAAGAATTGATACCAAAACAACAATTCGAAATTCCTATTCAAGCGGCTATTGGTGCAAAAATTATTAGCCGTGAAACCATTAGCGCCATGCGTAAAGATGTAACCGCTAAATGTTACGGAGGTGATATTAGCCGTAAACGTAAATTATTAGAAAAACAAAAAGAAGGTAAGAAACGTATGAAGTCGGTTGGTAATGTGGAGATTCCGCAAAGCGCCTTTATGGCGGTGTTGAAACTGAACGATTAAAACTTCCTTATAATAAATTTAAAACCCACGGATTATTATTCTGTGGGTTTTTTTGTTGAATTGATTTCCTTAAAACTTCCCAACCACAAAAACAGCGTTTGAAAGAAAATAAAAAACGTGACACCTGATTGGGTTTCTAAAGTATCTTCTGTAACAAAAGACAATAGAGCAATTAAAAAGAATGGCAAGTATAAATAGTGAATGTCTTTTCGTAAAACAATGGCAGGGTATAATAAGTAGAACATAAAAAACAATAAGCCAACACAACCAAAGGCAACACCAATAGCTAAGTATTGATTGTGACAGCGTAACCTCCAAACAAGCTCTAATTGAGAGTTTGTTTCAATGTACTTATTATTAAATGCAGCTTGTATGTCGCCTGTGCCAACACCAAAAACAGGATGATCGCCAATAATATAAATGGCCGTTTTCCAAAATTCTAAGCGCATAGATAAGGTGTGCCCAGATGGGTTTTCTCCTCGTTTATATTTAATGTATTCCCAAACTAACTCTCGCCACTTAGTTGCTAAACCACTGTTGAGGCTGTATTTATAATTAGAGCTGCCGTTTTCAATATTTAAAATATCTTGTTGTGTTAAAGAAACAATCCCCACAGAATCTTTCGTTAGCCCTTTACTCGCCATGTATCGTAATAAAGTATACCTAAGACCGTTTCCTAATTTATCTGCTCCATAAAAACGAACAACACTTCTTAAATCCCATTCTTTCTGAAGCTCATAATCATTGATATTAATAGTGATGAGGTTGCCATTTTCTGCTAAACCAAATACGGTATCTTGCAAATAGTAACGACCGTTTTTTGTTTTTTCAAGCAAGGTGTTTGCCTGATTACTTGAAATTTTATCATACATGTCTAAACTCGACAAGGCACTTTTTAATACAAAAGCAGAACCAAGACAAATACAAAACACTAAAGCCAATGATACTTTTTTTGGTAACCACTTGAGGCTAAATAACACCAGTAGAAGTCCACCAACTAAAACTAAAGAGATAAAACCTGTTGCCATTTCGAGTTTATACATAAAAAACAGCAACCAAATAGTAGCAATGACACAAGAGATTTTAATCCAAATTTGTTTTTCTTTAATGCTGTAATAAAGTAAACCAATAATAGCAAACGCAATAAAGAGCGAAAAGCGAATATGTGACATAAACACGGAAGCTTTTCGAATATCAATAATTACTTTTTTTGTAAACCCAGCATAAACTAAGTAGCAACAAACAGAGCTTACAAACACACTCAAAAAGAAAAAGCCAAATAATAATTTAAATTCTTTAATAGATAATGGTTTTGTAGAAAATAAAATGAGAGGTAAAACCAACAAGGGCATTTTGTTTCTTAAATCATCTAAGCCTCGTTGTATGTTTTCGGTATAGGTCATCCCAATAACATGAAGAAAAAACAGAGAGGCTAAAATCCAAAATATCTTATTGGATTTTAATTGTTGCCATTTCCATTTAAAATTTCCTTCCAATAACCAATTAGCAGCTAAAATAATTTGAGGAATACTGGTGGGCACGGTTCCAAATAACATTCCAGCAGCAAGACCAATGAGTCCGAATAAAAATATATAGCGATGCCACGCTGCTGAAAGCATAAGGGATTGTTAGTTTTGTAGATAACGGCAAATATGCGGATTTATTGCTTAAAAAGGCTTTTAAACCACATAGACACATAGAGTTTTGCTTATCATACACAAAACATCATTATTTAGTAATCATAATTAATTGAAGCACTGCTTCAATTCTATGTGTCTATGTGTTTCAAAATTTTACGCTAATACAAGATTAGGATAAAACCACATTTTCGCTACATCCATTTTAATGGCTTCATCAATGGCAATACCATTAATATGTTCAGCCGCATTGTAAGGAGTTTTTAATGTAATTTGGTAAGTATCAACAATTATATCTAAAGGCGTTTGATTAACTTGATGACTAATTAAACGGAATAGCTCAGCTGCTACTTTTTCTAAAACCACCATGTTTTCAGCCACTTTATTTACAATAGTGTCTGCACCGTGCATTTCATCAATACCTCTTTGAAAACTCTTTAAATAGTTCAAATCTAATGGATCAATATAACGGTTTTCGAATATCGCTTTTTCATGTGGTAACCAATCTAAAAATAAATCCTGAACAGCTTTATTTAATTTACCAAATTTACGTCCTAAGCTTTTTTCAGAAACGAATAATTCTTTCAATACTTTTAAATCGGTAAAACCATGGTTAGTAAATAATAAGCATGGCACCGACCAATAAATAGCCCAATCCCAAAATATTTTAAACACCATTATTTGGGTGTTGCCCATTAATTTGTATTTGTCTTGATAAATTGGCAACCAATCTGTAAACCACGATAAATGAGTTTGTTCATATATCTGAGCGCGCACCGTAATATCTTCGCCTTTGTAATCTCTTAAAATTAAATCGCTTAACCAAGTATTGTTTAACGATATAAAATCGCTTCCAGGAGAATAAAATGGGTCTAAAAACGCGCCAGCTTCTCCGGTTACAGCCCACCTGTCTGATGAGTAAATACGCTTGCTGTCGTGAGCAAAATGTTTTAAAATTCTAAAGTCTAAAATATCTTCTTTGTTGGGACAAACATGTTTTGCGGCTTGTGGTTCGTGTTTGTGAATCCAGGCAACTGCTTTTTCGTAAGTATTTATGGTTTCAAATGGATGAATATCCTCATCGGCTACTATACCAATACTTGTGTTTTTTGAACCCAAAGGAATTATCCATAACCAATAGCCTTTATCCATAAAATGCACGGTACTTAGGTAACGTAATTTTGGTGCTAAAAATGTTTTCCACTCTTCATTGTCGCTCCAATCATCAATATCAACAACACCTTTTACTCTAAACCAAGCAGCATTTACATTGTGTGGGGCTTCTTTTTGAAACCCTAATTTCTTTTTAAGTAAGCTAATACGACTAGTAGCATCTACCAGCCATTTTGTGCGAATGGTTTTGTCTTCACGCTCGTGAGCATAAGTAACGGTATGTAAATTACTATTTTCTCCAAACACAACATCTTTAGCTCGAGCTGCTAATAAAAAATCAGTCCCTAATTCTTTTGTGTGTTTTTCTAAAAAATTTTCAAAGGTTCCTCTGTCTAGCTGATGACTTGGAACCGGCAGTTTTAAACGAGGGCCCAACTCAACACGATTCGATAATTCTGTTTTTTTCTCATCAGTAAAAAAGAAACGTAAACCGTGCTTTGGTAATTCAAATTCTTCTAAATAATCTTTTAAACCTAAAACTTCTCTGTAATAATGTGTGGCTAATTCAACGGTAGATTCGCCTACTTTGTGAGCAGCAATAGCTGCCGCTTTATCTCTACTCTCTAAAATTAAAATTGTAATGTTTGGATTTGCTTGTTTTAATTGTATAGAAAGCGTTAAGCCCGCTAAACCTCCGCCAGCTATAACAACATCGTATTCTTTTTGCATGATTTTTTGTTTGATGATATATACAAAAATACAATTTTATTGCACCTTTTATGGTCTTTTAAAACAAATAAAAATCATAAAAACACTTTGTTTAATTATTAGTATTATTGTTGGGTAATTTTCTTCATAATCATTAAACAAAAACAAATTTTATTAAAGCTTTAACTATTGAATCCGCTTCGGAAAATGATTTTGAGTTAATTAAAAAACTCATTCAACAATTTGAATTAGACGATAGAGACTTACAATCCCATCAGTTTTTAGTGGCAAAAGAAATTGATGAATTAGTTGGTTTTGGAAGAATTAGAAGACATAATGGTTGCGACGAATTTTGTTCCTTAGGCGTTTTGGAATCTCAAAGATTTAAAGGAATTGCAAAGGATTTGATTTTAGCTCGGATAAAAATTGCCACTCAACCTATTTATTTAGTGTGTATTATCCCAGATTATTTCGAATCGCTAGGGTTTGAAATAGTGAATGATTATCCGCCAGAAATGGTCGATAAACTTCAATATTGTACGTCGGAACTAGTAGTTCCCGAAAAGTATGTGGTGATGAAATATAAAAAAGAGTTAAAATAAAATTTTAATTTTACACAATAATACAATATTATGAGTTACATCATTTCGGGCATACAGCAATTAGGAGTTGGGAACACGAATGTTCACGAAACATTTAAATGGTACCGTAAAGCATTTGGTACGGATATTAAGATATTTGAAGAAGCTGCTATGGCTGAATTAATGTTGCCATATACGGCCAATATGCCGCATGCTCGTCATGCTATTTTAGCCATCAGTATGAATGGTGGTGGTGGATTTGAAATTTGGCAATACACTAGCAGACAAGCACAAAATGCCGACTTTCAAATTCAATTAGGAGATATTGGTATTTATGCAGGAAAAATAAAATCTTACAATATTCAAGGATCGTACACGCATTTAAAAAACTTTGGAGCTAAAATATTAACTGATATAACTATCGCTCCAGATGGAAGAAAGCATTTTTACATCCATGACTTGTGGGGAAATCTATTTGAAATAATCGAAGAAAAAACATCTTGGTATCAGCAAAAAGAGTTTACAACAGGCGGCATATTAGGTGCTGTTATTGGAGTAAAAGACATTGATAAATCCATTGGATTATACAAAACAGTTTTAGGTTTTGACAAAGTTATTAGTGATATAACCGATACGTTTGCAGATTTGAAGGGCCTAGAGGGATCACAAAAGAAATTCAGAAGAGTAGTATTAAGAAATAGTAAGCCTCGTGAAGGAAGCTTTGGCCCTTTATTAGGAGATAACGAGATTGAATTAGTTCAAGCGTTTGATTATACCCCACGCAAAATTTTCGAAAACCGTTTGTGGGGCGATTGCGGCTTTATTCATTTATGTTTTGATATTAAAAACATGAAAGCGTTAGAAGAAGCTTGCGTAAAAGCTGGACAGCCTTTTACTGTTGATGGTGGTGCAGGTTTTGAAATGGGCGAAGCAGCTGGGCATTTTACCTATATTGAAGATGCGGATGGAACGTTGATTGAATTCGTTGAAACCAAAAAATTACCAGTCGTTAAAAAAATTGGTTGGTATTTAGATTTACGAAAACGCGACCCTAAAAAAGCTTTGCCTAATTTTATATTAAAAGCCTTAAGGTTTAGTAGAGTAAAAGATTAATATGACTGAAAGCCGTGATTTTTATCACGGTTTTTTTATTAAAGCTAAACAGTAAAATATTTGCACATATACCATAAAAGTGGTATTTTTGTACTCCGTTTAGAATTAATCTAATTAAGAATAAGCGCCAAGTAACTAACAATTAATTACTTACAAAATGATAACAGTGAGCAATGCGGCTAAAGAGCACGCTATCAATTTAATAAAAGACGAAAATAAACCAGCAGATACATTCATTCGTGTGGGTGTTGACGGCGGAGGTTGTTCTGGTTTAATTTACAATCTAGTTTTTGATAATGAGTTAAAAGAAGGTGACCAATTATTTGAAGACAATGGTGTAAAAGTAGTTGTTGATCGTAAAAGCTTTTTATACTTAGTTGGTACGGAATTAGATTATAGTGGAGGATTAAACGGCAAAGGTTTTATTTTTAAAAACCCTAACGCTACGCGCTCTTGTGGTTGCGGAGAATCGTTCTCTGTATAGTTTAAAAGTTATGAAAGTTGATGGGTTATGAAATTTGTTCATTCAACACTAACCAAATAGAACTTTCTAAATTTTCTAAAACTTAAACCTTTTTAACTAAAAGTAATGGCAAACGAGATATTAGAAGAACATATAAATAAAGATTACGAGTGGGGCTTTATAACCGATATTGCGGCTGATGAGGCGCCTAAAGGTTTAAACGAAGACATCATTAAATTTATTTCTGCAAAGAAAAACGAACCAGAATGGATGTTGGAATTTCGTTTAAAAGCATTTCGTAATTGGCAAAACATGGTAGAGCCTGAATGGGCGCATGTATCCTATACAAAACCAAACTTTCAAGACATTATTTATTACTCTGCTCCTAAACCAAAAAAGGAGTTAGCGAGTTTAGATGAAGTTGATCCTGAATTATTAAAAACATTTGCAAAGCTAGGCATATCGATCGACGAACAAAAACGTTTAACTGGAGTGCAAAGTAACATTGCGGTTGATGTTGTATTTGACAGCGTATCTGTAAAAACAACATTTAAAGAAACCTTAGCTGAAAAAGGAATTATATTTTGTTCATTCAGCGAGGCAGTTCAAGATCATCCTGAAATAGTAAAAAAATATATGGGTATGGCGGTGCCTCCAACCGATAATTTTTATGCGGCATTAAATTCTGCCGTATTTACGGACGGTTCGTTTTGTTACATTCCAAAAGGGGTTCGTTCACCAATGGAGTTATCAACCTACTTTCGTATCAATGCAAGTGGAACTGGTCAGTTTGAAAGAACATTAATCATTGCAGATGAAGATGCTTTTGTGTCTTACTTAGAAGGTTGCACTGCTCCTCAACGCGACGAGAATCAATTACACGCGGCGGTAGTTGAAATCATTACTCACAAAAATGCTGAGGTAAAATATAGTACTGTACAAAATTGGTATCCTGGCGATAAAGAGGGTAAGGGTGGAATTTTTAATTTTGTAACGAAGCGTGGAATTTGTTTAGAAGATAATTCTAAAATTAGCTGGACACAAGTAGAAACAGGTTCTGCAGTGACTTGGAAATATCCTTCTGTTATTTTAAAAGGAAATAATTCAGTTGGCGAATTTTATTCGGTTGCAGTTACTAATAACTATCAGCAAGCTGACACTGGAACTAAGATGATTCATATTGGAAAGAATACCCGTTCTACTATTATCTCAAAAGGAATTTCAGCAGGCTTTAGTAATAATAGTTACCGTGGCTTAGTGCAAATTAAAAAAGGAGCAAGCAACGCTCGTAACTTTTCGCAATGTGATAGTTTGTTAATGGGTGATAAATGTGGTGCACATACATTTCCATATATTGAAATAAAAGATAAATCGGCAGTGGTTGAGCACGAAGCAACCACCAGTAAAATTGGTGAAGAT
Source organism: uncultured Bacteroidota bacterium (assembly GCA_903893815.1). GTDB lineage: Bacteria > Bacteroidota > Bacteroidia > B-17B0 > Aurantibacillaceae > UBA4416. The sequence continues at coordinate 78,616 of CAITNS010000041.1, read as the reverse complement.
CAATTGTTTTATTGTAAGCAACGTGGTATTGACAACGAAAAGGCTATTGGTTTAATTGTTAATGGATACTGCAAGGAAGTATTAAATAAATTACCAATGGAATTTGCGGTTGAAGCACAAAAATTATTAGCAATTAGTTTAGAAGGAAGTGTGGGGTAAAAGCCCCGCCCGACCTCCCCGAAGGGGAGGAGGGATAAACGAAATAAAGTGAAAAACAAAAAACAATATATTAACATTTAACAAAAGCCTCCCCTTCGGGGAGGTTGGAGGGGCTTATGATATCAATAAAAAATTTACATGCCTCAATTGGCGATAAAGAAATATTAAGAGGCATTAACTTAGAAGTAAAAGCTGGAGAAGTTCACGCGATTATGGGACCAAATGGTTCTGGAAAGTCAACATTATCAAGTGTTTTAGCAGGGCGCGAAGATTATGATGTAACGGAAGGCGAAGTAACGTTTAACGGAAAAGATTTATTAGAATTATCTGCAGAAGACAGAGCACGAGAAGGTTTATTTTTAGCGTTTCAATATCCAGTTGAAATTCCAGGTGTAAGTAATATTAATTTTTTACGTACTGCTTTAAACGAAATTCGTGCTTACCACGGACAAGAAGAAATGCCTGCTAAAGATTTCTTAGCATTAGTAAAAGAAAAATCAAAACTAGTAGAGTTAGATTCTAAACTTGCAAGTCGTAGTGTAAACGAAGGATTTAGTGGCGGAGAAAAAAAACGCAATGAGATTTTTCAAATGGCGATGTTAAATCCTAAATTGGCCATATTAGATGAAACCGATAGTGGTTTAGATATTGATGCTTTGCGTATTGTAGCAAGTGGCGTTAACAAATTGAAATCGAAAGACAACGCCACTATTTTAATTACTCACTACCAGCGTTTGTTAGATTATATCGTTCCTGATTTTGTTCATATTCTTTACAAAGGTCGCATCGTCAAAAGCGGTGGAAAAGAATTAGCTCTAGAAATGGAAGCCAAAGGATATGATGAAATTAAAAAAGAATTTGAAATAGCAGATTAATATGTCGTTAGTAGCAGATAATAAAAGTGCAGTTACACAAACATTGTTAGACCAACTTCAAAGTAAGTCTTCAAAAGTTGCATTTATGCCTGACGCAGAAATTATTTCTGCCATCAGATATTTAGAAGATAAAGGTATTCCTAATAACAAGCACGAAGACTATAAATACTGTAATATCGAAGCAGTTCTTCGTAAAGAATTTAAATCAGTTGAACAAGCATTTAATGAATTAACTAAAGCTGATATTGCTCCACTTAAAATTGATGAGGCAATTAATTTAGTGGTGGTTAATGGAAATTATAATGAAGCACTAAGTGAGAAAATGATAGTAAAAGGTTTAACGGTTAAATCCTTGAACGAATTATCTTCTTCAGAAAAAGGCTTATTATCTTCTCAAGCAAAATCTGACACGGATGCTTTAATAGCGTTAAACACTGCTTTTACAGGTAACGGTTTGTTTTTACAAGTGGATAAAAACAATATCATTCCAATGCCGTTACATGTTATTTATGTGAATAGTGGCAATTCTAGTAATGTAACTAACACACGTAATTTTGTTAATATACAAGCAAGTGCAGAGGCTACGTTAATTGAAAGCTTTTATAATATTGGTACTGCGAAAGTGTTCTCAAACTTTGTCAGCGAAAAATTCGTTGGAGAGAATGCAAAATTGACTTGTTATGCATTTCAAAACGAAGGCGCGTTATCATATTCGGTGAATACAAACCAAGTAAGAATTAATAAATATTCAAATTACACAAACAACACATTTACATTAAGTGGCGAGTTAGTTCGTAACAATCACAATGTTGTTTTAGCTGATTCTAATTGCGAAGCACACTTAAATGGATTATTTATTTCTAATGGCACGCAGCAAATCGATAATCATACTTTAATTGATCACCAAATGCCTCATTGCGAAAGTAATGAATTGTATAAAGGCATCGCCAAAGATAAATCTGTAGGAACGTTTAACGGAAAAATATTTGTTCGTAAAGACGCACAAAAAACAAACGCTTATCAAAGCAGTAAAAATATTTTGATGAGTGACGATGCAACGATTAATACAAAGCCTCAATTAGAAATTTACGCCGACGATGTAAAATGTTCCCACGGAACATCAACAGGTAAAATAGACACAGAGGCTTTATTTTATTTAAAAGCACGCGGTATTGGCGAAGAAAGCGCTCGTAAATTATTGTTACAAGCATTTGCACAAGAATTAATTGACAAAATTGAAATCCCTTCTTTACAAGAAAGAGTTTTGAATTTGTTTGAAAAAGCACTTTAATTATGTTTAATGTAAACGAAATACGCAAAGATTTTCCTATTCTTTCAAGAACAGTAAATGGAAAGCCCTTAGTGTATTTTGATAATGGAGCTACTGCACAAAAACCTCAACAGGTTATTGACGCTATCTCACATTATTACGCTTTTCAAAATTCAAACATACATCGCGGGGTTCATACTCTGAGCAGAGAAATTACGATTGCTTATGAAGAAGCTCGTAAAACAATACAACTTCACCTCAACGCAAAACAAGCGAGTGAAATTATTTTCACAAAAGGAACTACTGAATCTATTAATTTAGTGGCACATTGTTTTGGAAAGATAAATATTTCAGAAGGAGATGAAATCATCATCACACAAATGGAACATCATAGCAATATTGTTCCTTGGCAATTATTGTGTGAAGAAAAGAAAGCCGTTTTAAAATTTATTCCTATAAATGAAGCAGGTGAATTAATGCTGGAAGAACTACCTCAATTAATTACATCAAAAACAAAGCTTGTTGCATTCACTCATATTTCTAATACACTCGGAACAATTAATCCAGTAAAAGAAATAATTCAACAAATCCATACTCTATCTTCCTCCCTGAGGGAGGATAAGAGGAGGGCTTCTGTTCTCATTGACGGCGCACAAGCGGTTCCTCATTTAAAACCAGATGTGCAAGATTTAGATTGTGATTTTTATGTGTTTAGTGGACATAAATTATTTGGACCAACAGGCGTTGGTATTTTATATGGAAAAGAAGAGTGGTTACAAAAACTTCCTCCATACCAAACTGGGGGAGGAACGATTAAAACAGTTACTTTACAAAAAACGGAATTTGCCGAGTCGCCATTAAAATTTGAAGCAGGAACGCCACATATTGAAGGAGGAATTGGTTTAGCAGCTGCAATTAATTATGTTGCAGAAATTGGTTTTGATAATATTCAAAAACACGAACACGAGTTATTAGAATATGCTACGAAGCAATTAAATGAAATTGAAGGTTTAGTTATTTACGGAAACGCTAAACATAAAACTTCAGTCATTTCTTTTAATGTTGGCACTATTCATCCTTTTGATATTGGAACGTTACTTGATAAATACGGAATTGCTGTTCGAAGCGGACATCATTGCACGCAGCCGCTTTGGCAGTTTTATAATATCCCTGGAACTATTAGGGCCTCCTTTGCTTTTTATAATACTTTTGAAGAAGTTGATTTGTTTATTGAAGCACTTAAAAAATCTATTAGATTGTTGAGCTAGGTTTATTTAGGCTAAAGCCAATACCCTTTTCTTTATTATTTTTCAGTTGGCTGAAGCCAACCGCAATTTGAGCAATTGTTGTAGTATGTTTCAGAACTATACAATAGTATCAAATATTTCTAATTGCCGTCTGCTTTAGCACTATACAATAGTATCAAATATTTCTAATTGCCGTCTGCTTTAGCATTATACAATAGTATCAAATATTTCTAATTGCCGTCTGCTTTAGCATTATACAATAGTATCAAATATTTCTAATTGCCGTCTGCTTTAGCAGACGGAGACTAATAAATTAAAACATTGGCTTTAGCCAAAATACATAACTATAATTCAAACATAGCAAATAAAAAATCTAAATAATATTAATTAAATTTGGCTTTAACTAAAACAAATCAAATGTCTTATCTCAAAATATGGATTCACATAGTTTTTTCAACAAAAAACAGAGAGCCGTATTTAACAAAAGAGATAAGGCAAAAAGTTCATCAGCACATCATTCAAAATTGTAAAGAAAAAGATATATTTATTCTAGCAGTTAATGGGTATAAAGACCATTTACATTGTTTAGTATCTTTAGGAAAAGAACAAAGCATTGCTAAAATAGCTCAACTCATAAAGGGAGAATCTTCTTTTTGGATCAATAAAAACAATTTATGTTCTGGTAAATTTGCTTGGCAAGACGATTATTTTGCGGTTTCAGTGAGCGAATCACAAGTTGAGATTGTGAAGACATATATTCAGAATCAAGAAGAACATCATACTAAAACTTCTTTTAGTAAAGAAGTAGAAGAGTTTATGCAAAAGTATAACTGGAAAGATTCTGACAATAAATAGTTATTATTTATCTCAACCACTTATCTGAAATACACAACCAATTATAAAGTCGTAAATACCTGTTTGGTTTATTCTGTATATTTGACAAACGAATGTTATTATGAAACTATTTTTTGGAACAATTATAAGCCTGATCGTTTTTAGTTCTTGTGGTATGCAAGACGATATAACTAAAAAAGATAGTCCAACATCTGGTACGGCTAATTTATTTTTTGATGAAGGACTAACACTTCATATTCAAAATCAGATTTACACATTTAAAACTACGTATCAATATGCAGACATTGCGCTGCGTACTTCTAACGAAAAAGAATGCATAGAAGCTTTGTATAATGACAGCAGTAAGGTAATTGCCATTTCTCGTCCTTTAACCGAAAAAGAGTTGTCTCAGTTCAAAGCAAAAAACATTTATCCTCAAACATCCTTTGCGGCTGGTGATGCTATTGCTTTTGTGGTTAGCAAAAGTTTTGCAGATTCTACGATTTCATTAGTAGAACTAACTGATTTATTAAAAGGAAATGATAGCACTTTATTTCAAGGACAACATATTAAGTTGGTGTTTGACAATGCCAATTCAGGAAGTACGCGTCAATTAAAAGATTCTCTAATTCCTAATGGAACATTTGGTAATAATTGCTCTACGGTAAATAATACACCTGAATTAATTAAGGCAATCGCATCAAATTCCCTCGCCATAGGTGTTTGCGATTATGCCTGGCTAAGTGATAAAGATGATACAACTACTAAAGATTTTTTAAAGTCTGTGAAAATATTAGCAGTTTCTAAAAAGAATAACGAAACAGCTTATATGCCAGATCAGTCAAATATTGCTACTAAAGCTTATCCTTTGTGCAGAACCATTTGCATTATTCGTCGTTCGGCAGAATTTAGTTTAGGAAAAGGCATTGAAACCTTTATTGCAGGTCCAACAGGACAATTAATGTTTTTAAAACAAGGTTTACCTCCAAATAGACAGGAAGAGCGATTGATTGAGGTGGATATGACTCCATTAAAATAAGCAGGAAAGAGATTTCACAAACATTAAAATTATGTTAAATTTGACCCTGTTTTTGCTGATACATAAAGCTTGGCAGGCAAATTGACTTTTAAATATCGTATTTTTAATATCTACAAATAACACTATGAAAAAGATAACATTAATAAGCGCAAGTTTTATTTTAGCAAGTTCAACATTTGCTCAAACGTTACAAGACGCCATTACAAAAACTGATAACGAACGTTATGCAGCAGCAGCTTCTGACTTTAGAGCTTTAATTGCAAAAGAAGCAAATAAAGGTGACAACTACTTTTACTACGGAGAAAACTTCTTTAAAAAAGGAGATTTAGATTCTGCAAATATGTATTACCAAAAAGGTGCTGAATTAAATGCTACCTATCCTTTAAACTATTTTGGTTTAGGTAAGGTGTTATGGTATAAAGGAAACACGGCTGACGCTAAAACCCAATTCTTTAAAGCTAGCGAGTTAGGTTTAAAGAAAAATACGGAGGTAATGCGTAAAACTGCTGAAACATATATAGAAGCAGAGAATAAGAGTCTTGATGAAGCTATTGCCTTGTTAAATACTGCAATTAAAATAGAACCAAAAAATGCAGAGAACTACTTATTAATGGGTGATGCCTTATTGGAAAAAAACCCAACAGAAGGTGGACCAGCAATTAAACAATACGATAAATTTTCGGAGTTAAACCCAAAATCACCAAAAGGTATTTTGCGTGCAGGTAAATTATACCAACGCGGCCGTAATTACCAATTGGCTTTAGATTTATATAAAAAAGCGCAAGATCTAGATCCTACTTACGCTCCCGCTTATAGAGAGAAGGCAGAATTATATAATTTAGCAGGACAAAAAGCTAATGCCGTTGAGAGTTATAAAAAATATTTAGAATTAAATAACTCTGATGAAGCGCGTATTCGTTATGCAGGATTTTTGGTAATCAATAAACAATATGCAGAATCAATTACAGAAAGCGAAAAAACACAAAATGCTGGTAGTAAAGATATGTATCTAGACAGATATTTAGGGTATTCATATGCAGAACTTGGAAACAAAACAGATACAGCTGCATACACAAAAGGATTAAAAGCAATAAACAGATTTTTCGAAAAGGCTGGTTCAAATTTTAAATACAGTGCAGTTGATTATAAATACAAAGGTATTTTATTAGCTAAAACAGGTAAAGACAGCTTAGGAATTCTTGAAATGGAGAAAGCCGCGCAAGTGGATCCTAAATTGGCAAATGAAGTAACAAGAGAAATTGCTAAGTCATATATGAAAGCTAAAAAGTATAACAAAGCCGTTGACACTTATAATAGAATTATGAATGGTGACCCTAAAAACTTAAATGCTCAAGATTGGTATGAGTTTGGTCGTGCATACTATTATGATGGTGGTGCTAAACAAAGAGAGAAAAAAGATGTTGAGGCATTAGATTTATTTGTAAAAGCAGATACTTGTTTTTCTAAATTAACTCAGATTAGCCCAGCATATGCCATTGCTTATTTTTGGAGAGGTAAAGCAAATGTACAACAAGATGTAAAAGATGAAAAAGGATTAGCTAAACCACATTACGAAAAAGCAATTAGTTTAGTGAAACCGGAAGAAAAAGCTTTAGTAAAACAAAACTTAATTGAGGCTTATTTATATTTAGGTTCTCACTTTGCTTTCTCTAAAGAAAAAGATTTAGCGAAAGCTAAAGAATATTTTAACTTGGTTAAAGAATTAGATCCAGCTAACAAGCCGGCTAATGATTTCTTTAAAAGCCCTGCTGGGAAATGAAAACAACCAAAATCTAAAAAGAAGAAATAGAATTGAAAAGGCTCGGCATATTTGCAGAGCCTTTTTGTTTTTGATGTTTTGTCCCTTCGGGCAGTGTCATTTATTTTAAAGGCCAAAGTGAATTACTATGTCGCTCCAATGGAGCTAGTATCATGCGTGCTATTATTGTTCTTTTTGTTTATAGGCACTAAACATTCTGTAAGAACGATAAATAGCATACGCTAAAAACACAACGCCTAATACAATACGCTTGCTTCCAAATGCTTTATCGCTTAATAAATCTGTAAAGAAAAATACAATTGCGCCAGTAAAGGTTAGTAAAACCATCATACCACTAAATACAAGGTTTATCATTTCTGTTGGAGATTTTTTTATCATGATATATTTTATTTGTCATCACGCCTTGGTTTGATAATCGAAGCGTAAAAAAAATCCCCTCAGCCTTTTGGAAGAGGGGATTTTTATAATGAGTGTTATATTATTTTAATTGGAAATTGATTGGTAAGTTAAAGAAAACTGATACGGCTCTACCGTTTTGTTTTCCAGCTTTCCAGTTTGGCATTGATTTTACAACTCGAATTGCTTCTCTGTCGCATTCTCCGCATCCCGGTACACCTTTTAACACCGTAACATCTGTAATGTTTCCGCTTCCGTTAACAACAAACTTCAAGAAACATTTCCCACTTAAACCAGCTTCTTTAGCCATTTGAGGGTATTGAATGTTTTTTTGAATGTATTTCATCATTTCCATTGCTCCACCTGGGAATTCTGGCATTTCCTCTACTACTGTAAAGATTTCTGGTGCCTTTTCTTCAACTACACCATTACCATTTCCTTCTGTTGGCACAACTACCGCATCTCCATCACCTTCTTGAGTAACTGTACTAACATTAGTTTCAGTTAACTTTTCTTGTGGTGGTGGTGGATCCGTTTCAACCGCATCATCCTTAATTACTGGAGGAACAAATTTTACTGTTTCCAATACGGGAGGTGGCGGTGGTGGTGGTGGTGGTGGTGGTTCATTTTTGTCAGCTGGTGGTGGAGTTAAGTCAATGGTGGTCATATCCAACACTGTTTCTTTATCTACTGCATCACTTTGCATACCTAATACTATCTTAATTCCCATTCCTAGTACTACTGTACCAATCATGCAAGCTAATATTAAAGTAACTGTCCAATTGTATTTGCGACGCATTTCATAAGCACCGTACTCTTGGTTTCGCCCTTCAAAAACGATATTGTTTCTTGCACTGGAAGTTATATTGTTCCAGCTAAGGCCTAACATTTTATAAATGATTATTAATAGCATAGTGTCTTATTTTATTTTTTCTTGCAAAAGTGCATACTCAGTTGCCATCATCTCAACACCTAAAACTCGTTTACCAACATTACAAATTTTTAATTCGTCTAACATATCAATCGCATTTTTATAAGTTGCTTGATCATCAGTTTTAATTAATACTGTAATTGCTCTGTTATCTGCGGTAGCGTCAACTGCCATACGTTTAAAGGTAGTATCAGCTAATAATTTGTTTTTATTTTTTTCTGCTAAGCCTTTTATTTCATCAACAGCCCACTTGTTTTGTTCCATTAACAACTTGTGTAAGCCTTCAGGACTAAAATTTGTTTCTTTTAATTGCGTAGGAGGCATTCCTTTTGGATTATCAGCAGTATAAAACTGACCCGCATAATAAAAAATTTTGTCATCCTTAGTTAATAAAAACGTCACACCATTTTTTACTTCTGGTGGTGGTGGACTTCCAGGAGGTGGATCAGCTGGTAAGCTTAACTCCATACTTTTTGGTTTACTAAAGGTTGATGTTAAAACGAAGAACGTCAATAACAAGAACGCTAAATCTACCATCGGAGTCATATCCACACGGGTACTCTGCTTCTTGGCGCGTTTCTTACCGCCTTTACCATGCCCGCCGCCGCTATCTGCTATTTCTGCCATGTTAAATTTGTTTTAATTAGTTAATATTTATTAATGAGCTGCTGCCGCCGGAGCTGCCGGAACAGATGCTCCACCTTCCATTGACGTAATCAAATTAAAGGTGTAAATTTTCATATCTGTAAAGGTTTTAAACACATCTTTTACATAAATGTATTTTGCTTTCGCATCTGCTTTAATCGCATAACGAGGTTTTTCTCCTTTAAATTCTTGCCCAGACCCATCTGCTTGTTCCTTATTTCTCATATAAATAATGTTCAATTCAGTTGCTGAAATATTAATCCAGTCTTTTAATTGATTATTCATTGAGTCTAAAGGAACTCCTTTTTGTGGTTGGAACTTTAATCTTTCTGCTTCTGTAGCATCCAGGTATCTTGGTAAGTCTTTAATCTCAACACCAAAACTTGATAAACCACCAAATTTTTTAGCTTGATCTGCATTAAACTTAACGCCATATTTTTCGCTCATTTTTGCTAAAGTGTTTGCTCTTGCTTCCCCATTTCCTACTCCAAAAAACGCACGGCCATTATTATCTACTGTTACTAACACAGTATTTTCGGGCAATGTTTTATCAGATACAGAAGACGGCGGATCAACAATCACTGGCTCAGCCATACGAAAAGATGCTGTAAGCATAAAGAAAGTAACCAATAAGAAGGCTAAATCCACCATCGGAGTCATATCGATGGACGGCGGGTGTTTTGCTGATTTTATCTTTCCCATGTATTGTTTTTTTACTAATTAATAGATGCGTTTTACAATCTTATTCCATAAAGGAAAAGATTATTTTCCTGAAGTTTGGAACTCTTGAATAATTGAGAATCCAGCTTCATCCATTGCAAAAGTAATGTTATCAACTCTTGTAGAAAAGAAACTGTAAGCCATAATAGCTAATGCAGAAGATAAGATACCTACTAATGTATTAACTAAGGCTTCAGAAATACCTGTTGCTAAAGCTGCTGTATCAGGAGTACCAGCTGCGGCTAAGGCACCGAAGGCACGAATCATACCTACAACCGTTCCGATCAAACCAACTAAGGTACCAATAGAAGCACAAGTAGAAATAACGCTTAAGTTTTTAGATAACATTGGTAATTCTAATGCAGTTGCTTCTTCTAATGCTTTTGAGATAGCCGCTACTTTAGATTCTTTATCCATTGTATTATCGTTTTGTACGAATTGGTATTTCATTAAACCTTCGCGAACAACATTTCCTAAAGACCCTTTTTGCTTGTCGCAAGCAGCAATAGCACCGTCAAAATCTTTAGCAGCAATTAATTCTTTAATTTTCGCAACAAATTTATCTGTATTACCAGCACCATTTGCTTTTGAAATTGTAATAAAACGCTCAAAGAAAAAGCATAATACTGTAAATAAAGTTCCTAATAAGATAGGTACGATGAAACCACCTTTGTACATAATACCAAAGAAGTTTTGAGGATGACCTTTTTCTGGACCTTCGGCATCAAAATTACCTGGATCACCTAATACAAATTTATAAACTACGATACCGATTACTAAACAGATAACGATAGCAATTGCTGAAACGATTAATGGAAAACCGCCTGATGTTTTTTTGTTACTCATAATTGTTGTTTTTTTAGTTAGTTTCTAGTTTTTAGAATGACGCCAAACATAATAAAAAGGTTTCTAAATAACAATATTCTAATACTATCTTTTTGTTAATGTTTGTAATGTTTCTATTTGTCTAAGTACGCCATTTTTCTACAAATATTGGCTGTTTTTATCAAAAAAAGAGGCCGACTTTGTAACTGGTTGGTTTTGATTGGTAAGTGGTTGTGATTTAAGTTTTTAAAAATAGGCCTAAGGAGTTTTGCCGAAAATAATCAATAAGTATATGACTTTTGGATACTTTAAACTGTTGTTGTTGTAACTGGCAACACGACTGATTTTGGTTTAGTAGAGTCTAGGTTCGAGCCCTAGTCGGACAACAAAAAACCCTCCTAATCATTGATTAAGAGGGTTTTTTTAGTTTAAAACATTTTATTTAAAACCGTTTCTTGTTAAAATATCCTTAATGTGATTGTTTGTAATTGTCTCTGTGTCGCTTTTATCGTAAATAGTAACTAAAACTACTCCATGCTTAACCAAATTAATAACTAACTCGTAAACAATTAATCTTGCCCCACCACTTTTGCCTTTACCTTTAGATTTTATTGAAATTCTAATTTTACGGACATTACTACCTAAATCGATTCCTATGTTTGGATTAGCAATATAATCTGATTTGAACTCTCTTAAATCATCTGGTAACGAATGATACTTTTTCTTGAGTCGTTTAAACTCTTTTTCAAACTCATGAGTCGTTAAAAATTCAATCTTACTCATTTAACAAATCATCCAAAGTTTTTGCTTTTCTTTTACCATTTATAATTTGCTTCAAATCTTTTAAGCCTCTATCAATGCTTTGAGCAGTTTCGTTTTCAATAACGGGTTTATCCCCTAACTTTTTAGCGAGTTCAAATAGCAACTTAATGTTTGATTTTGATTTTGATTGTATTACTAATGTTTCCATACAGCTAATTTACAAAAAAATAATGAGGTATAAAATGACGTTTAAAAAAATTTAGTGATGTTGTAACTGGCAACACGACTGATTTTGGTTCAGTAGAGTCTAGGTTCGAGCCCTAGTTGGACAACGATTTAAATTAATAAACCCTTGAAAATATCTCGCCACTGTTAGTGTTATCACCAACAGCTATTTTTTTTATCAGGTAGGCTTGTTCTCATGCAACTACTTATTTTATAAGCATTAGTATAAGTTATACAATCGTATTTGTAGTTGATACCACCAACAAGGGCAGAAAACAAACCATTAAATCCGAGAATCTTTTTGATAGCATTCGATTTAAATTATTTTTGGAATGGCACACAAAGCAATTATCTTTGTTATATGGGGTTTTGTAACAGTAGTTGCAAATCAAACAAAGTTAATAGCCTCATTGATTAAATAGGAAAATGCAAATAAGGAAATCTACCATAGCAGATCTTGATGAGATCATGAAAATTTATGATTATGCTAGAACGTATATGGCTGCTAATGGAAATGCCAATCAATGGTTAGATGGCTATCCACGAAGAGAATTGGTTATTTCAGACATATCAAACGGAAAAAGTTATGTTTGCTATAACGACAGCACTATTTTAGGAACGTTTTATTTTGGAATTGAAGCAGAGCCAACCTATAAATGCATTTATGAAGGTAATTGGATTAATGATGAAAAATACGGAGTTATTCATAGAATAGCTACAAATGGCATTCAAAAAGGAATTGCTGCGCATTGCATAAATTGGTGCATGGCAGAGGTTGGCAATATTAGAATTGATACCCATAAACAGAATATTCCGATGCAAAAAGTGCTTACAAGATGCGAATTTTCTTATTGTGGCATTGTGTATATGCAAAATGGAGATGAAAGAATTGCTTTTCAAAAATTAAGGTAAAGATTAGAATGAATAATTCTAAAAAAAAAGCAGGCTACTTGCGTGCCTGCTTTTCCGATTTGATTCAAGTTTTTCATGTAGTAAAACACTTATAACCTGTATTCTTTCTTTCGTAATTGAAATCGAAGTACATGCAATCGATTTTAAACCGGCTTCGGATTTTACAGTTTAAAAAATTTGTTACAATTTTCTGTTTGTGCTTTAACTAATATTTACTAACGACTTCTTCAATTAAGACAATGTAAAGGTAAGTTATCCTTAAAGTGAATACTGTGATAGAGCGCATTAAAAAGTATGATTGATTTAGTAAGCAATTTACTTCAAATAACTAATAGCAATAATTTGGATTTTGCGTTCACTGGCTGCAAAAGGGCTGTAAACGGAATTCCTAACATCTTTTACATCATCACTCACCGTGCTTACTGGTAATTCGCCAATATCCTCGTTAAAAAACTCAATGCGGCCTTCAGCGTCATTGGTATTATCTACATATTTTACAAACTTACCATTACCATATTCCATAAAATAATTACGCAAACTGCTAATACGACGTTTAGCTAAATTCACATTATAATCTGTACTCGCTAAAGGGCTGCAGTAACCTTTCATGGTAATTTTTACTTTTTCGCCACGTAATAAAACCTGATCTAATAATAAAGCAAACTTATCTAAGTCTTGCATTCCGGCATCTACGCTGTCTTCAAAAAAGTTTTCAATTCTATTAATGGCAAAATCTTTTTGATCTCCTTCTAATCCTTTAGCGTATTCCGAAAAATATTTTGATTTTAATACAGTATAGTCTTCGTAGGTTTTTTTATAATTTTTTTTAGTGATAATTACTTTGGTTTTAGGTTCGGGCTCATCGTTATGAAAATATAACGTTAATGGAACTAATACTTTCATTTGATTAATTAATAAAGCCGTTGTATCAATTGGTTTAGGCGGCTCTGTTAAAGGGGTGATAGGAAAACTATAAATATCATTACAACAATTAGGCTTATCCTCAAAGTATGAACCTAAACGATTAGAGGAAATATAGGCTTTGTCTTTTTTAGAATTCACGCTATAGTAAATATCATTATAACTACTATTGATGGGGTAGCCAATATTTTGAGCATCGGTAAAAGCGTTATCTTTAAATTCGGACGTAAAAATATCGAAGTTCCCTAAGCCTTTGTGCCATGTGCTACTGAAGTATAACGTTTTGTTTTCTTTCACAAACCAAGGCGTGATATCATCTTCAATGGTATTAATTTTTTTACCGGCATTAATAGGAGTTTCAAAAGTTCCATCTGTATTCATAAAAGCATACCAAATATCCATAGCGCCTTCTCCTGCCGATCTATCACTTGCAAAGAACAAAACAGGTTTATCGTTTATTTCACTTAAACAAGGTTGTGTGGTGTTGCTTCCATTCACGTTAATAGGAGAGGGTAGTTTTTGTAATTCTGTCCAATGTCCTTCTTTAAAATCAGACACATAAATTTCGCAGCGGTATTGAGTGGCGTTTAATGCGCCACAGCGAGATACAAATACTTTGGTGAAATCTGAATTGAAACTGGTGTTAGCATTGTGAATATTACTTTTATTGAACAATGAATCGAGTTCTTTTGCTTTTAAAAATTTATTTGGCTTACTAGCAGATTTTTTAGACGTATATAATTTATTGAATCCAACACCTGCGGCATCTTGTTTTGATTTATCTCTCAACGAAGAAAAATATAATAAACTATCATATTCAAAAGGAGCATATTCGCTTACCTTACTATTCACTGCGCTATCCAAATGAACCACTTTTACATCGAGCGGACTTTTAATAATTACTTGGGCAATGTCGCAGGCTTCAAATTCTTGTTTGGCTTTGGCTGCTAGGCGCGCTTTTTCTTTATCCTTACTGTTGCGTTGTTTTTTATAATACTTGTCAAAATATTTTTTGGCGTCTTTATATTTTCCATTTGTTTTTAATTGCATGGCAATATAAAAAGGCACTTCTTTGTATGTTTTGCCGTTATCTTTTTTAAATATTTTTTGATACCAATGCAAAGCAACATCGCCATCGTAATTTAAACGAGAAGCATCTGCAAACAACAATTGATATTCGATATTGGAAGAGTCAATTAAAATAACCTGATTGTAAATTTGTGCAGCCGACGAATAATCCTTTTTCGATATGGCTTCGGAGCCCTGTTTTAAAAATGATTTAATGCTTTGAGAAAACAATCCTGAACTCATCAACAGACAGAAAATAACAAAAAGCGTATGTTTTTTTAATGACATCATATTTACATGTAAATTGGACAAACTCTTGTTTTAGGTGCAAACGGAATAATTTTTTTGAAAATGTAAGTCACATAAATCTCAAAACCTCCCCGACGATTTGTTGCTGCAATAAACTTGCTAGTATTTACATCATAACTTACACCTGCTGTTAATGTTTTTATTTGATAACCTAGTCGCGCAATTACAGCATCTTTGGCTCTATAGTATAAACCAACAGAAATTGCCTGCCGTGTTTTTTCATCTAACAAAAATTTTACCATAGCACCAGGCACTACCTCGTTATATTTTCCTTGATGAGAATATAATATTTCTGCAATGATATCTGTCTTTACACCAATTGGATAAGCAAAGCACAAGTAGTTATTTAATTTAGGGTCAATACGAATACTTGTATTGTTTTGAAACGTTAATTTAGGATTAGTGAAGTGGTGGTAGGATATGCCATATTGCACAAAAGCTCTTTGCTTGATGGCATAATGTAAAGCGGTTCCAAAATTAAAGTCTCCAAAGGTGGCGGCGTTTTTTGTAAAACTTTCGCCAGTGCTGTTTGATGAACTATAACTACTGTTTTGATACTGATCATCAAAGGTCATACGACTATAATTAAATCCCACATTTGAGATGCCAGCCATAATCCCAGTTGTCCAAAGTAAAGTTGAATCTTTATTTAATTTATGAATGTAAGAACCTGATATATATAATTGATTTGTTCCATAATAGGTGTCGCCCGATTTATCGTTATTAAACATAATGCCAACTCCAATGCAATCGCTTTTCATGCCTTTAGGTTTAAAACGAGCATCACCAGCTAACGAAAAAGATTTATATGGCACAGGAACGCTACTCCATTGACTTCGGTAAATACCATTCAATCTATAATCTCCATCAAAAAATCCTGTAAAAGCAGGGTTGAGGTTAATAACCGAACCGTTATACTGCGAAAAGTGAACATCTTGTGAAATTAAAAAAGTAGAATTAAACATTAATAAAGCAAAAAGCATTACAGTATAAAATGAAATATATGTAAACTTAAATCTCATTTATCTTATTAAAGTAACATTACCCTTTTTAAAAATCTCTTCGCTACCTTCTCCGCACTTTGCTTTCACATAATATCCAAATACTCCAGGGTCAGAAGGTTTGCCTTTGTAATTCCCGTCCCATCCTTGACTTGGGTCGGTTGTTTCATACATCAACTCTCCCCAACGATTATATACCGCAAAATAGTAGATTGCAAAGTTTGGACCGCGAACCCTAAAAACATCATTGTGCCCATCTCCGTTTGGCGTAAATGTATTTGGAATGTACAACTCTGGATTTGTAATAATGTCGATAGTTTGTGCAGATAAAGTATCAATGCAATTGATAGAGTTTGGTATTTGTGTAATCAAGGTTACTTGATAACTTCCGCCAGCTGTATAATTATGACTTGGATTGTTCGAAGTACTTGTTGTTCCATCGCCAAAATTCCACGACCATTCGGGAGTAGTGCCTGGAGGATTTTGAACAGAGCCTTCAAAATTCACTAAATTATCTGAGCATGCAATAGGTGTAAATGAAAAGGCTGCTGTAAAAGCGTTACTAATAGAAACAACAGTTGTTACCGTATCATTGCATAAAGGCTTATTGCTTACATAGGCAATTAATGTTACCGAATAACTTCCTGTGCCAGGGTATGAATAACTTGGCGTTGTTACATGTGATGTGTCGGCTGTAGTGCTTGGATCGCCAAAGTACCAGTTAAAAGCAAGGCCTGCACTTCCAGTACTATTGTTTTGAAAAGAGGCTGTTGTTGTGCCGCAAATAGCTTGTGGTGCTTGCGCAGCTGCAACTACAACTTGCGGACAAGGTTTTACAATTAATTGAAAATCGCGTTTGGTTTCGCTTAAAAAAATGCCGTTACGGTATTCTTTTACCTTAATGCCAATTACAAAGTATCCTTGCAAGTTTGGAGTAGCCGTTACTAAACCTGTAGACGAATTAATTTGCATAGGAACACCACCTAACATATTAGAGGTATTATATGGAGCTAACCAAGTAATAGTTGTAAAAGGAGGGTTTACGGGAACGGTTGGGCATGAAGGAGGAGGAGAAGCGCAAGCCCCAAGTCCTCCACCAATGATGGGACAACAAGGGTCAAGACCGTTATAAGGTTGAAACAATTCATATACTAGAGAATCGCCATCGGAATCAATAGCTGAATGATCAAACACCCAAGGTTTATCAACACAAATGAAGGGAGGAGGCCAAAATTTAATCATAGGATTACTATTTACAGATACCACTTCTGGACCGGGAATTGTTGCATAATACGTTGCGCCAACATCTTGTGGAGTTACAATATTTAAGATGTTTTGGTTGCGACAACAACGCTGATAAGAGATTTGATAACCACCTGCCAGTGGGGGTAAATTAATGGTATCAATATAAGTGGTTACTTCATAACAAAAATCTAAAGGGGGAATAGTACATGGATCATTAATTGTTGGAGGTAAGGTATCTAATCCTCTAAATGTCATATTTAAAGTTTGTAATAAATTATGATTACTATCAAATATTCCAACAGATGCGGGATTATCGAACAATGGAATGCCAACATAACAATCACGATAAACCGTTAAGCGAATTTCATAATTATTGGAACCTAAGTTTTTATAGTTTAATTCGCCCCCAACAATATGAGTTGCCTGTGCTTGAAAAAAACAAAACACGGTAAGCAAAGCAAATAAAAATCGATGTAACAATTTATGCATATTTCTTAAACCAATTAAGATATACTAAACTAAACAAAAAAATGGGACAATCAAAAATTACAGTCTAATTTTTGATTACATATAAATAGGGCAAACTCGTGTTTTAGGGACAAATACTTTTTTAGTTGCCCAAATGTAAATTAATGAAATCTCAAAACCACCTCTTCCGTTTGTTGCACGTTTAAATTGAGAATAATTATAGTCGTAAGACACTTGTAAACGCATGTTATTATGCTCTAAACCAACAGTTGTAATCAATGCATCTTTTAAACGAGTCAGGATTCCAAAGTTGAAAACCGTATTTGTTCTCGGTTCAATCGTGTGGTAATACGAGAAGCCCATTAAATTTTCTCTGAATTTTTGTTGTTGATTTCCATAGTATTCAAACATAAAAGCAGTGACTTGATTGAAACTATATTTTAATTGCAATGATTCCGTGTGTTTAATTCTCAAAACAGCTCCCGGCGTATTATTAAAAGAAATGTTTGGTCGGTTTAAGTGGCTTGCGGCATAACCGATGGTTGCTTTGAATTTTTGATTGAATTTTTTTTGAACGATAGCTCCTAAAGAAACATCAGCAAATAATTTACTTTGCTTGTTAAAATTTTCTCCATTTGATAATGCTTGATTATAGGCATCGCCATCCCATTGTCTGTCATAAGATAAACGAGAAGATGTAATGTTAAGATTTGTAATTCCTGCTAATAAACCTAGAGCAACGGTTAAGTTCGAATCTTTTTTAAAAGAGAATTTATGATTGATAGGAATTTTAATATCGGTTATGGTGTAACTTCCGTCTCCAGAAATATCTGTGTTAAAAATAAATCCCATCGCTTCTTTAGTGCCTTTTATTAACGATTTATTTAAATTCATATCAGCAGCAAAGCTAAAGGTGTTATAGGTTACAGGCACTTGTTTCCATTGGTTGCGGTAATTAAAAATTAAACGTCCATCGCCTTCAAACATACCAGCATTGGCTGGATTTAAGTTCAGTGGCGACATTTGCCAATTAGAAAAATGAATATCTTGAGAAATTAAGAATGCAGAATTAAGAATTAAGAATGTGAAAGCACAGACTCTTAAAAAATAAATATGTAATAATTTAAATTTCATTATCTCATTAATGTAATGTTGCCTTTTTTAAATGATTCTTCACCGTTATTGCATTTAAATGTCATATAATAACCATACACGCCTTGGTCTAATAATTTACCTTTATATGTGCCGTCCCAACCTTTTTTGATGTCGTTGGTTTCAAATAATTTTTCGCCCCATCTATCATAAATAGTTAAATACACTTCTGTTACAAAATTACTTCTGATGTAAAGAATATCATTGGCGCCGTCATTATTAGGAGTAAAGCCTGTTGGCAAATAAACCACGCCTTCATTACAAATATTTGTTTGTACTATGACATAAATTGTTTTTAAAGCATGTCTGCAGCCATTTTGATCAGTGAAATAAACAGTATATTCTCCTGTTTTTGTTGGTGTAATTGTAATGACAGTATTGGTAAGTGCTGTTACATTTGTATTAGGAACTATGGTTAACGTGCCATTATATGGAAAGTTATTTAAAGTAATACTAACAGATTCACCCAAAGAAACGGTTGTTGATGTGACAGAAATAGAATTGGTGTTATATGAAAAAGGTAATACGTTGACCGTTGTAGTTAAGTTATTTATACATGTATCATTGTCAATAATGGTTCCAATAGTGACAGTGTAATCGGTTGAAACTAGAGGAAAAGCAAGCGGATTTGATATGTTTGGATTTGATAAATATTGAGCCGGCTGCCATATATAATAATTTCCTCCTGAAGCAGATAATTGAACTGTATCTTGGTCGCATAATAAAACGGTAGGACTTACAGTTAGCACAAAACCATTTAAATCTACAACTTGCTGACTGGTGTCTTTACAACCATTAGAATCACTTGCAATAAGTGAAACAGTATAAATGCCAGGAGAATTATAAAAATGTGATGTGTTTTGCTGTGTACTAGTGTTAATATCGCCAAAGTTCCAAAGCCAACTTACAGGGCTTGTATATGAAGAATCTGTAAATTGTACATTGTTGCCGCAAGGTGCTATTGTGTAATTAAAATCAGAAGTAATTTTTGGAAAAACAACCATGGATGTTGTGAGTGTTTTTATGCAAACATTCCCATATAAACTATTTTGTGTTATGGTTACAGTGTATATAGTATTTGCTGTTGTTGTGCACGCTGGCAAATTTATCGTTGGATTTGAAAGTCCTGTTGTAGGTTGCCAACTATACGCGCTTCCGCCATAAGCGTATAAATAAGCTGTTTCGCTATAACATTTTGTTTGAGGAGGAACTATTGTTACTGTGCTTACAGGAACAACGATTGTTTTGATAACAGTGTCTTTGCATCCAGAAGTTGTTTGAGAAATTAATTGAACTGTATATGTTCCTGCAACATCAAATAAATAGGTTGGGTTTTGATTTGTAGAAAGAGTATATGATGAAAAAGCATCTGCGTAAGTCCAATTTGATGTTGTAGAAGCAGGAGATGTTTGATTTATAAAACTCATATTACTAGAGCAAGAATCAACAATTAAAGTAAAATCAGCAACAGGTTTAGGACTTACTAAAACCTGTGTTGTTAAAGTAGTTGAACATAAATATCCTGGAGAGGTATTATTTATTTGTACTGTGTAAACGGTAGTTATAGTTGGATTAACTGTTGGATTTGGAATTAAGCTGTTACTTACCGTTGAAGAGGGTTGCCATGTGTAACTAGTTCCTCCTTGTGCTAAAAGAGAGGCGTTTAATCCACCACAAATGGTTGCCGAACTAACAGAATTAGTAAAATTATAAACACTTAATGTAGTCGTAGTATTAGAAACACAACCATTGACTGATGTTACAGTTAATGCAATGGTGTAGGAACCATTAGCAGTATAAGTATGTGAAGGCGACACTAATGATGAGGTTGGACTGTTGTCTCCCCAAGCCCAAGTATATACGCCTGCGCCAGAACTATTATTAGTTGTAGAAACCGTATTACTGCAGGGTGAAGACGTAATACTAAAAATAGAGGCAGGTGCGGGATATACATTAATAACAACACTAGCCGTATCGTACAAGTTATTACAAATAGACGTTTTTACATATAAGTTGGCGGTATATGTTCCAGCGGCTGTAAATGTTTTAATAGGATTAAAGATGGTTGATGTGGTATCGTTAGCACCAAAGTCCCATAAATACTCATGCCCAGGCGTACTATTATTTGTAAAGTTTACTGTTAAAGGAACACATCCCGAAATAGTATTTGTAGAAATACTTGCAATAGCAGAGTTTAACTGAAAATCAATTTTAAAAACACCATTATTGCAATTGGAAGATTGATTAGTATTTGAACCAAAGCTAGAGCTTGGCCAAGCTCCAGGCGAAACAGGAAAATCATCGTTTCCGTTACAGCCAGCGCATACCGATTGATAAATTATCCCTCGTTTATCAAATCTACTAGTTCCGCCATCTACATGCTCTCTGCTAAGGGTGCCGCCAAAGTAACTTCCAAACAATATACTATTCATGTTTGGAGCCAACACCATTAAATAAAAATTAAAGCCGTCTGTGGTTGTTTGAATAGCATTTGCAGTGAGTGGCATATTATTAGTAACATTTCCAAAAATGATATTGCCTCCCCAACCTGATAAATAAATATTACCTGCACAGTCTACCGAAAATGCTGAAGGAGAAATATTAAGCGTACCATTGCTGTTTCCAAAAACAGTGGAAGCTAATAAGGTATTTAACTGAGGGGTTAATTTTTGAATATATTGTTTGCTATTAGCGTTTGAGTAAACTCCTGTTGAAATAGGCATATTACCCAAAGATTGACCATATATATAAACATCTTGTTGCGTATCTAATTGCACAAAATAGCTTTGATCATAATCTGTAGTGCCAATATATGTGGCGTGCATAATAGCAGAACCATTCTGTTTTATTTTGCAAATATAACCGTCACATTTTCCTCCGCCGTACGTTGTTTTGTAACTCCCTGTGGTTATAGGAAAGTCGGAACTACGCGTGCCGCCTGTTAAATAGATATTTAAAGTATCGTCTAAAGCCAATGCATAACCAGCATCGTTATCACTTCCTCCAATAAAAGTACTAAACACCAGTCCGCTAAGCGTTGGATTAAATTTTACTAGCACTGCATCTTGTCGTCCACCTAATGCATTATCAATAGCATTTAGGGTAGGAAAATCAGAAGATTTTGTACTACTATAAACATAAATATTGTCTAAAGTATCAATTTGAATTTCACCTCTAAACTGATCTCCGTAATTATATTGTAATGAATCTGGCGGGTATTCAGTAATTGGTCCGTAAGGCGTATTGTAAGTGGCAATTACATTATTATAATTTACCCCGTCGTTTTCGCTACCACCAATATATGTGGAAGCCAAAAGTGTGTTGCCCGTGCTATTAAATTTTGCTACATAAATATCGGTTCCATTGGTAAAGTTAGTGCCATTAAACACAAAATTAATAGCGGTTCCACCATTAAAGGTATTGTCGTAACAGCCAACCGTTGTTGGGAAATCAATAGCGCTGGTTGCACCATATAAGCACAAGTTGTCGTTTTTATCTACAATTAAACTAGTTACTATTTCGCTAGCGGTTGCTCCTCCTATGTAGGTAGAGTATTTTAAAAATGCACCAGCAGAATCATATTTTGTAATCACCACATCTGTAAAACCGTTAGAGGCGCTTCCGTTGTAAGTTACATCATAAGCTCCTAAGGTTGTTGGATAGCCAATATTAAAAGCAGTTCCTCCAGTGTATAAACTTCCGCGTGAATCGTAAGTGGCTGTCATCCCAAAGTTATCAGCTGTAGAGCCACTTTGAGCCGCAAATACTAATAATGGATCTATAATTAATTCCTGACTATGATCGTAATCTTCTAATAATTTAAAAGAAACCGTATTGTCTTTTAAAACAAACTTGCTGGGAATTTCTATGGTATCTCCATTAATAACTTGAAACACATAAGGCTTTTGTTCTATAGATTCGCTAACAGAAGTACTCACATACAACTCGTTGTTTTTTAGTTTAATACTATTAATACCCGAGTAATGAATTTTTATATCACTTGGATTGCCCGTAGGTTTTATAATAAAATTATATTTAATAGATTGACTGCCACCACAGTAAATCGCATCGATATGGTTGTATAAATTATTAACCGAAACAGTTTTGTACTGACGAACATTTGTTGCCCAAGAAGAAGATTGTTTTCCAATAAAGAAATTGGCATAATCCTCCGTCCTATCTTTTGAAACAACTGTTGGGCTAATATTAGATCCTATAAAATCAATTGTATAAGCATGAAACTTTAGATTTGGTGATATAATTTTACCCAAATGCCTTGCTCTGTAATTATCCTTATCATATAAGTGATAGGTCAACTTTCCACTTTTTTCAATAAATAAGGCTCCACCATCTAATTGAGCTCGGTGGGTAATGTTAGTATTCCATTGATTTTTGTTTTCAGTAAACTGAATGTGTGCTTGCGCATGAACGGGAGGTGTTTTTACCCTTTGTGAAAAACCACACAACCCAAAAGCGATAAGAATAACTATAAGATTAAGTTTATTCATTATCGTAAATGTAATAAAAAAACCCTGATTTTTCAATCAGGGTTTTAATAAATTAAAGAAGTCTATTTATTATCTTAAAGTGCCGTTTTTGTCAGCCTCTTTGTTTTGTTTCATCATTTGACGTACTTGGTAAGCTAATAAAAATGCGATTATCGACCATAAAATAATGTTTGGTCCATGTCCTAATGTTTTCATTCCTCTAAAAATCATTTGAGAAAAATCGCCAATACCATAAAAAACATCAGTCATTGTAACCATTAAAGTAATCATTAAAGAAGCCATATTAATCTAATTTTAGTAAATTCACAGCACAAAAATAGAATTTTTTCTTAAAAAAAACGATTTTCTACAAAAAATGATTGTTGGACCTTTAAAAAGTAATGTTCAAGCTGCTATAATTATACTGCTGCTGTTTTGTATTGGCGCTTGGTTAGGCACTTTTAGCTATATAGATATTAGTACCGAGCAGATTAATTACAAAGAGCATATTTTGTATTCTTTCTTTTTTGGAGCTAGTTTTTCATTTATCGTAAACCAAATCATCACTTTAATAGTTGTATTATTAGGAGCTCTGTTTGTTAATTTTTTGGTTATTGAGCAAGAAATCACCTCAAAAACCAATTATTTACCTGCCTTTTTTTACATTTTATTTTCCTTTTCTGCTACAACTAAAAGTGCGGTTGAACCAATTTTAGTGGCCAATTTATTTGTTATACCTGCGCTATATTTCTTAATTAACAGTTACCGAAAGGATTATGCCTTAACGGATGTTTTTAAATCGGGCATTTTTATGGGATTAGCTTCTTTTTTCTGTATACACTATATCTCTGCATTTCCATTAATGTTTATTGCCTTATTTATTCTTCGCCCATTTAATTGGAGAGAGTGGAGTATTATGTTTATTGGTCTTGTTACTCCATTATATATATATGTAAGCATTTGTTATTTAAACACTAATGATGCTTTTGTAGTATTTGAAATGATTAAGGAAGCAACTTCTAGTTTACAAAAACTAATTATTTCGGAGTATTATTTGGCCTTTATTTTAATGTCTGGCTTAACGTTAGTGTTTGCATTGTTTCACTATTTTTCTAAGGGCTTTGGTGGAAAGGTAAAAACACAAAAAACAAAATACGTGTTATTATGGATGCTGCTTTTTTGTTTGTTAATGGTGTTTTTTGAGCAAGTGTCCGACATGATTTTGCTGCCATGCATTATTCCTTTAAGTATATTTATTGGAGACTACCTATCAGAATTAAAAAAATTAAAAATTGCCAATACCATTATGGTTCTTTTTATCGTAAGTTTTTCGCTCATTTATTTACATGCTATTGGTGTTATATAGGAAATCCTTGATTATATAATCTCCTCAAAACATAATTATATACCACATTTAAGGTATGCAGAAAAAGCCTATATAAATGTATTTTTATAGGCTTTACTTATGCAAACATTAGATACTTTAGCCTTAGGCCAGTCAGCCACCATAAAAGAATTTACCGATGATTTTTTATCGTTAAAATTTATTGAAATGGGTTGTTTGCCTGGAGAAAAAATTAAATTATCTAATATTGCTCCTTTTGGAGATCCTATTGCTATTGAGGTTTCGGGTTATGTATTAAGTTTAAGAAAGCAAGAAGCGGCAACCATTGTTGTAAAATTAAACCCAGAAAATACTATTGAGTCCTGTGCCATCTAATTTGTCTCATATTTCTGTAGCTTTAGTTGGGAATCCAAATAGTGGAAAATCAACACTATTTAATTCGATGACCGGCTTGCATCAAAAAACAGGCAATTATGCAGGTGTTACTGTGGATAAACATTATGGCTCTTATAAACATAAGAATCAAGAATTTAAAGTTACAGATTTACCAGGAACCTATAGTTTATATCCAAAATCACTAGATGAAGAAGTTGCTTGCAGAGCGTTACTTAGCGTTGATGAAAAAATAGATGTTGTAGTTATTGTAGCAGATGCGTCTAATTTAAAACGCCATTTATTATTAGCCACTCAACTTATCGATTTAAAAATGTCTTGCGTGTTGGCTTTAAATATGATAGATGAGGCTGCAAAAAACAACACGGTTATTTATTATGAGGAGTTAGAGAAATTAATCGATATTCCTGTAATTCCTATCAATTCAAGAAGCAAGGATGGAATTCAAGAATTAAAAGAAGCGATTACAAGAGCAAAAATATCTGACACTGTTTTTTATAATTTCGAAAAACAAAAACAATTATTTCCACAGATTGATTCTTACCAAACGCTTATTCAATTAGCATTAGACAAAAAAAAAGAGCAGCCCCATGCAATAAAGGAATTCGAATTAAATGATAATCTTCATCGTTTTTCTAAAATAAATTACATGGTTGCTAAGTGCATAAAACAACCAGAAAAACTAAATAAAAATTTAACACAAAAACTCGACACGTTTTTTACTCATAAAGTTTTTGGCTTTGCTTTTTTCTTTTTAGTACTCTTTGTAATTTTTCAATTTATTTTTTATGTGGCAGAGTATCCTATGACATGGATAGAAGAAGGCTTCGCCTACTTAATGAATACAGTTGCTGTATCTTTGCCTAAAGGAAAACTAAGCGATTTATTAGTTAACGGAGTTTTAGCTGGAATTAGTGGCATTGTTGTGTTTGTTCCACAAATTGCATTATTGTTTTTCTTCATTGCTATTTTAGAAGATACTGGTTACATGGCACGCGCCAGTTTTATTTTAGATAAAGTGATGCGCAAATTTGGCTTAAATGGCAAATCAGTTATTCCCATGATTAGTAGCGTAGCGTGTGCCGTTCCATCTATTATGAGTACACGAACTATTACCAATTGGAAGGATAGAATGATTACCATTTTAGTAACCCCTTTAATTAGTTGCTCAGCTCGTTTGCCTGTTTACACATTATTAATCAGTATGATGTTTGCCAGAGATAAGTCGACAGGCATTTTAAATTATCAAGGATTGGTGTTAATGGGAATCTATCTGTTAGGTTTTGGAGCAGCTTTGTTTGCCGCATTAATTCTAAAAAAAGTTTTAAAGACAACTGAAAAAAGTTATTTTATTATGGAGCTTCCAGTGTATCGTAAACCTCAATGGCAAACAGTTGCTATGTTGGTTTTTGATAAGGTAAAAGTATTTTTATTTGATGCGGGTAAAATTATTTTAGCAATCTCTATTGTACTTTGGTTTTTAACGAGTCATTCGCCAGGTGATGCTTTTGAAAAATTAGAAAGTAACGCTGTCGCAATTAATTTATCAGAAGCGGATTTGAATGCTCAAAAACTGGAAGCATCTTATGCGGGAATTTTAGGAAAGAAAATGGAGCCTGTGATTAAACCACTTGGCTTCGATTGGAAGATTGGAATTGCCTTAATCACTTCTTTTGCAGCGCGTGAAGTTTTTGTAGGAACGATGGCTACGATTTATAGTAGCGGAGATTCTGAAAACACAGAAACTCTGAGAGAAAAATTAATTGCTGAGAAAAATTTTGAAACACAATTGCCAGCCTACAGCAGCGCAGTGTGCTGGTCGTTGATGATATTTTATGTTTTTGCCATGCAGTGCATGAGCACACTAGCAACTACTTACAGAGAAACTAAACATTGGAAATGGCCTGCCATACAATTAGTTTTTATGACAGGTTTGGCTTATCTTTCTTCTTTATTAGTGTATAATATTTTGAATTAATACAGCATGAACTATCACCAATTGCTTCATCAAACAATTATTGCGGCTGTAAAAGCTGGCAAAGAAATTTTGGAAGTTTACGATACCAAATTTGATGTAGAGTATAAAGATGATAAATCACCGTTAACACTTGCCGACAAAATAGCAAGCGACAAAATCATTTCAGAATTAAAGCAATTTGATATTCCTGTGTTGAGTGAAGAAGGCGTTCATGATAGTTTTGAAAAAAGAAAAACCTGGTCAAAATTGTGGATTGTTGATCCGTTGGACGGCACTAAAGAATTTGTGAAACGCAATGGCGAGTTTACAGTGAATATTGCCTTAGTAGAAGACAACACGCCAACCTTAGGTGTTATTTTTTCGCCAGTATTTAAAGACATTTATTTTGCAGCAAAAGGAATTGGCTCATTTAAAATTGATAGAGAGTATTTTACTCTTTTGATAAAATCAATTGAAGATGTAAGCCTTGAAGCATTGTTAATCGCGGCTCAACAATTACCAATTATTTCTAACAGAACCAATTATGTAGTAGTGGCGAGTCGTTCACACATGAGTACTGAAACACATGAACGCATTGAAACATTAAAATTACAACACAAAGATGTAGAAATTGTAACCACAGGTAGTAGTATTAAAATGTGTTGGGTAGCCGAAGGTATTGCCGATGAATATCCACGCTTTGGTCCAACCATGGAGTGGGACACAGCCGCGGGTCAAGCTATTTTGCAAGAAGCAAGAGCTTCATTAATTGATTTTGAAACTAATGCTCCGATGAAATATAATCGTGAAAATTTATTGAATAATTGGTTTATTGCAAAAAGATAACAATTAGTCGTCCCGCAGATCTCACAGATTATCGCGGATTTTATTTTCAATGTGACAAAGCAAAATAAACCACATAGACACATAGCAAAAATTGAAGATTGAGTAGGTTGATAGAAATCATGTTTTTACACATAGGCTGCTATGTTAAAAGCAAAGCTTCTATGCCAATCTTTTTTACACAAAAAACTATGTTCTATGTGGTTAAAGAACTATGCGGCCAAATCACTTAAATCTTTTGCAACTCACTCTCAATAATTTTACTAATCTCCTCTGCTCTAAATACGATCATTGCATGAGAACCATCTTTAACGGCATAATCTGCTTTTACATATTTGTGTAATAGCAATCTATCGCCAGTACCATGAATATGAACATAGTTTTTTGGTAATTCTTTTCTATCCCAATTTACAATAATGTTTATGCAATTTTTAAAATAATTTTTGGTCATGCTATTAATCATTCCTAAATATTCAGGAATTAGGGCGCTTCCAAAACCAATAAACCAACGCCCCTCGTAAGCCATTTTACGATGTGTTTTTTCGGAAATTATTTTGTGAAGAGGGACATATTTAAAAAACTTTATAAACCAAGGTAGCTCAGCTCTGTATTTCGAACTTGAAATTAGAAATATTTTTTTCGGGGAAATTATCGTTGAAAGTTCAGTACACAACATGCCGCCAAAAGATACGCCTAGTAAACAAAAAGGTTGGCTTGTATCTACTTGAGGCAAAAACTTTTTCGCATACGATTGCATCGTATCATTCTTTTCTGGGATTGGCCATTTCAACACAATGATTTCAACACCTTTAATGTGGAGGTTTTTATATAATTTTTCGGTAGTACCTAATCCCGGTATTGCGTAAATAACCATAAGATAAAGATACTAACTAAGTAAATAATACGTTACATATAAAATGACAAGATGTTAAATTACTAAAACGGGTTAATAACTTTTTATGAGAGTAATACTTATGACATTATATTTGTTACTACTAAAAATATAAAGAAATGACTGTAGAAATGGCTTTAGAAAATATTACAACCGAGGTAAAAAACGAAGTGTTAGTTATTACAATTAACCGACCAGATAAATTAAATGCTTTAAATAAACAAACCATTGAAGAGCTTCACGAAACTTTTGTAGATGCTGAAAACAATAAAGACATTCGTGCTTTAATTATTACTGGCTCAGGACAAAAAGCATTCGTAGCTGGTGCCGATATTGCAGAGTTTGCAAATTTTAGTGTAGAAGAAGGAAAACAATTAAGCTCTATAGGACACTTTAAAATATTTAATTTTATTGAAAACTATTCTAAACCCGTTATTGCTGCCGTTAATGGTTTTGCTTTAGGCGGAGGATTAGAATTAGCAATGGCTTGCCATATTAGAGTAGCAAGTGCTAATGCTAAAATGGGATTACCAGAAGTTAGTTTAGGAGTTATTCCTGGTTACGGTGGAACTCAACGTTTAGCCCAATTAGTTGGTAAAGGCAAAGCTTTCGAAATGATTGTTACAGCGGATATGATTAATGCAGAAGATGCTTACAAATGGGGATTAGTAAATTACGTAACAACACAAGAAGAATTACTAAACAAGTGTTTTGAGATTACATCAAAAATCATAACTAAGTCGCCAATTGCTGTTAAAACAGCTATTAAAGTTATTAATGCTGGGTATAATAACAAACAAAACGGGTATGAAGTAGAGATTGAAGAGTTTGGGAAAAGTTTTGGTACCGGAGATTTTAAAGAAGGAGTTTCTGCATTTTTAGAAAAACGTAAAGCTAATTTCCCTGGAAACTAGCTTTGCTAGTTTTTAACTCAATAATTCAATAATTCAATCTATGAGTGTAACACGCCCTTTTAATTTTAAAAAATGGATTGACGACAATCGTCATTTATTAAAACCACCCGTAAATAATAAAGTGGTATATAAAGATGCTGAATTTATTGTGATGGTAGTTGGCGGGCCAAACTCTCGTAAAGATTATCACTATAATGAGAGCGAAGAATTCTTTTATCAATTAGAAGGAGACATTAAAGTTACTATTCAAGAAGATGGCAAAGCCGTTGAGGTTGATATTAAAGAAGGTGATATTTTTTTATTGCCGCCAAAAGTTCCTCACAACCCTATTCGTTTTAAAAACACCATTGGTTTAGTAATGGAAAGAAAAAGACGTGAGGGAGAAATGGATGGTTTGATGTGGTTTTGTGAAAAATGCAATACTAAATTATATGAAGAAAAATTTGTTTTAAACGATATTGCCTCTCAATTTCAAGGTGTTTTTGAAAAATTTTATAATTCAAAAGACTTAAAAACATGCAAGTCATGTGGTTATGAAATGTTGCCCCCACCTGTCATTTCTTAAGCGTTTTAGGCAAAAAACTTCGTAGAAGTACTGTTTTGATGAGTAAATGAGTCGTTTTTCAGCTGTTAATGCCATAACTTTACGGTATTAATTAGTTAACAATGAAAAAACAACGTTTAGTTTTAAGTCTATTTTGTACTTTTTTAGTACTTTTTACTCAAATCTCATTCGCGCAATTACCGGATGGTTTTGATATTAAGAAAGCTTATCAACAAGCAAAGGATAAGGGCATTAGTAAAGCTGATGTTGAAGGTTATGTACAATATTTACATAACGATTACCGATCTCATAAAAGCGGAGGACATAAGCATGTTACCCCAAAGTTAGGCGTATATGATGCTGGTACTATCTATTTAAATGGAAACGGTAATAGCAACAATCCACTTGCTAAACCATCAAATCCTAATTCTCCACAAAATGCTTATTGCCCTAATGCAGGTTTCGAACAAGGAACATTTGCAAACTGGACTGGAAGTTATGGAACTGTAGTTACTGGAGCACCAGGCTCTGGTTCTCCTTCTTATACTCAAACATCTCCAACTATTGTTAATCCAGCAGGAAACGACGTTAGTTTGGTTAATACTTTAAATTACCACACAATTATGACTACGCCTGCAACAAACAGTGTATACCCAAACTGTGTTGGATGGGATTCAATTGCTTGTAAAGTTGTTGGTACACAAACAGTTTCTGAAATTCCTGTTGTTAATCCTAACGGCGGACCAGCTTCAGTACGTTTAAATGGAGCAATGCCAAACTACCGTGCTAGTAAAGTAACTTACAACATGGCATTGAATCCAAACAATAAAAACTTTTCGGTTTCTTATGCATTAGTATTATATAGTGGCGGACATACACCAGAAGAACAACCTTATTTCTCAGTTAAAGTAACAGATCAAAACGGAAACTTTGTACCGGGTTGCTCTGTTTATACGGTAACTATTAATAGTGCGATGACCAATTCAACCTCTCCTTTTTATGATCCATCTTGGACAGAGTCAGTTATTGGTTGGTCGCCAAGTGATGTGTTTTACAGAAAATGGTCTACTTATGCATTTGACTTTTCAAACTACCCAGCTATTACATCTGTTAATGTAGAGTTTTATGTGGGTGGTTGTTCACAAGGTGGGCACTGGGGTTATGCTTATGTTGATGCAGAGTGTAGTCCAGGAGGAGCAGTAGCAAGTTTTTGTGCAGGCTCTAGTCAGGCAGTGTTAACAGCACCAGGTGGTTATAGTACATACCAATGGATTGGCCCTGGTGGCCCAATTTCAGTAGGAAATGGTGGAAGCACTGGTACAGCTACTATTAATCCTGTATCTGCAGGGCAAGTATTTACTTGTAACGTAACGGCACCTAACGGTTGCTCTAGTTCTTTTCAAACCACAGTTGCTATTTCAACAGTTAGTATTACGGGAGTTGGTTCAACGCCGTCTTGTCCTAATGGAAACAGTGGTACAGCCAATGTTTCGGCTACAGGAAGTAGCGGTGGATATATTTATCAGTGGATAAATAGTGTAGGGGCAACGGTAGGCAATACGCAAACCGTTACAGGACTCTCACCTGGCATATATACAGTTAACGTTAGTGCCGTCTTATGCGGTTTAGCAACAACAACGGTCGCCGTAGGACTCTCACCGCCAGCTTTCTATTCGCTGCCCGCACCTTTTTGTGGCACAGTGGCTTGGATAAACGGAAATACAGGATCAAACTATAAATGGTATACAGCTAGCCCGTTAGCGTTAATACCAGGGGCTAATAGTTCCTCGTTAACGGTTAACTCGCCGGTAAATGGCGACGCTTATTTCTTAGTGTATACAACCGCAAGTGGTTGTAAAGATTCTATTAAATATATCTTGTCTCAAACCCCAGGTGGAAGTATTTACGCAAGTAATATAAAAAGTATTTGTCCAGGAAATAATAACTCTTATGCGGTAATTAATTTACAAACAGGCGCTCCTCCAGTTTATAGTTATACTGTAACTGGCCCAGCGGGTTATAACTCTGTATTAAATAATACTACTTTAGTTAAAGATAGTATTACTGGTTTATCAATAGGAACGTATAGTGCTACTGTATTTGATGGACAGTGTATTTATAATACCACGTTTACTGTTAGTCCGTTTGTGTATTCGTATACATTGACACCTCAAAACACAAGTATTTGTAATGCTGGTAGCACAACTTTAACAGTAAACTTTGGTAATACAACACCAGGTACTTGCGGATTATCTACTTCAGGTAGTTGTACATCTCCAAATCAAATTACAATTGGAAACGGAACACAGGTAAACACAACTACTTCTTATCCAGCTATATATAGTAACTGGTACAAAAACGCGAGACATCAAATTTTATATTTGGCGAGTGAATTATCTGCAGCAGGTGTTTTACCGGGTAAGATATCAAGCGTCGCGTTTAATATCACTTCGATTAGTGGAACTACATCTTATCCAAACTTTTCAATAAAAATGAAATGTACAAATGTGAATGATTTAGGAGTAGGTACTAATTTTGATGGCGTTGGATTAACTCAAGTATATTTTGCACCTAATATTAATATCACTACAGGTTGGAATACTTATAACTTCCCAACGGCATATGAATGGGACGGCGCTTCAAATTTATTAATAGATGTATGTAGTGATTTAACAGCAAATTATACCAATAACTCTTCTTCACCATATACGCCAACAGCATTTAACTCTGTAAGATGGTTTAACAGTGATGTGACACCAGCTTGCGCAAATGCAACATCTTCGGGATATACTCCTAATACTACTTATCGTCCAAATATTAGATTTGAAAATTGTGGTGGTTCTAATCCAGCAGCGTTTACATATTCTTGGACTCCAACAATTGGTTTAAATCCTACTAATACATATACTACTGTAGCTAGTCCAACGGCTAGTACTGTATACACAGTGCAAGTAAATCCTATCGGACAAACTAACTGTATGCAAGCACAGTCATCAACAATAACAGTTACTAGTGCGGTTGCTCCAACAATCACTCCTGTTTCTGCGTTATGTACTAATGCAACATCTGTTTCTTTATTTGCAATACCTGCAGGTGGAACTTGGAGTTTAACTCCAGCAACCTCTACAGTGGGAGTATTTACACCATCGTTAGCAACTGTTGGAACAAATACAGTAACCTATTTATATGGTGGGGCTGGATGTTCGCAAACTGCTACAACAACTATTGCAATTGAACAATTTGTGCCTGCAACTATTACAGGAACAATAAATCCAATTTGTTTACCAAGTAATACTGTGAATTTATCAGCAGCATTAGGCACCTCTACGTTAGGCGCAGGGGTTTGGTCTGGTAATGGAGTTACTGGTACTATATTTAGTCCTACAGTGGCGGGAGTTGGAACTCATACATTAACGTATAGCACAAATTCTGTTCCTACAACATCTTTATGTCCTGCAACAGGAACAATTGCTGTTCAATTAAATTCGGCAGCTCAACCAACTATTACAGCTGTAAATCCATTATGTACTAATGCACCAACAGTAACATTAACGGTTGTTCCTACAGGAGGAACTTGGTCGGGAACTGGTATTACTTCAACGGGTGTGTTTACTCCATCCTTAGCAGTTATTGGAAATAATACGTATACGTATTCTGTAGGTGCATCAACTTGTGCGGCAGTTAATACAACAACAATTTCTGTAGAACAATTTGTACCATCAACGATTACAGGTTCTATTGCAACTATGTGTATTACAAATCCAGCGGTTAACTTATCTACTGCTTTAACAACATCAACATTAGGAGTAGGAGTTTGGTCGGGGAATGGTGTTACAGGAACAACGTTTGATCCAGCATTAGCAGGAGCTGCAGTTCATACATTAACGTATAGTACTAATTCAACTCCAACTGCATCACTTTGTCCATCAGCTAGTACATTAAATGTAACAGTAAATTCACAAGCACAACCAACCATTACAGCTGCCGGACCTTATTGCGATAATTACACAGTACAAAATATGACAGTAACTCCAACAGGAGGTGTATGGTCTGCAGTAACACCAGGCTCTATCGTATCGGCAGGAGGAAGTTTTTCTCCGGTGTCTAGTATCGTTGGTAATAACACTTTATTATATACATTAACTAACGGTCCGTGTGTTAATACAGAAACGGTAGCTGTAACAGTTGTTCATTTTGTACCAGCTACAATTACTAATACAGTTGGGCCTTATTGTATTTATGATGCAGGTGTAAATTTACAAACCATAGCACAATTTGCAGGTGGTATTTGGACAGGTGCAGGAGTTACAGGTACAAACTTTGTTCCAGCAACTGCTGGTGCAGGAGTTCATGTAGTAACTTATAGCACTAATCCTTCTCCTTTATTAAATTGTGGAGCAGCGGAGAGTATTACAATAACAGTAAATCCAAAACCTGAAGCAAATGCATTCCCTAATGTTATTTCGGGATGTAACCCTGTAACGATAGACTATGCAACATCGTCTTATCCTACTGGCACTGCAATTTGGGATTTTGGTGATGGTACTGTAAGTGATACTGGATTAACAGTGACTCATATCTACACAACACCTGGAACTTATACAGCTACGTTATATTACACAGATAATATTGGCTGTAAAGACACAACCATTGCAACAAGCGGAATAACTTCTAATCCATTACCAATTGCTTCTTTCGATCCTTCGGTAGTTGAAACAACAGTAGTTGATGGACAAGTAGAATTCACCAATCAATCAACGGTATTAGGAGATAATACTTACGCTTGGAACATTGGTGGAGTATATAATAGCGCGAATGTTAACGAATCATATTTGTTTGTAAACTCAGGAAACTTTGTGGTAACCTTAGTTGCTACAACTCCTGAAGGTTGTGTGGATGATACATCAATTGTTATTGTGGTTAATCCAGATGTAGTATTATATGTACCAAACGCTTTTACACCAGGAGCAGATGCGTTGAATGATTTGTTCCATATCTTTTTACCTCCAACTGGTGTAGATTTCTCAACGTTTAATTTGGTGATTTTTGATAGATGGGGTGAGCAAATTTATAAAACAACGGATGTAAATCAGTTTTGGAATGGGTCAAAAAATAACTCAGGTGAAACATTGAAACAAGACGTATACGTTTATAAAATAACATTTAAAGATGAAAAGAAAAAGAGTTACGAAAAAGTTGGGCACGTTACCTTACTTCGTAAATAATAAAACTTAAATTATTTAAAAGCTCTGCAGAATTATTTGCAGAGTTTTTTTTTACATAAAATTATAACATGGCAGATTCAGTAAAATTTATAAAAAGTATTAATGATGGTTATACTACCAAATGCGAGACTGCCGAGACGCAAATAATAAAGATAACTGCTTATTGGACTTTTGAAAAGCGAAAATAATTGTCTCCGCGAAGTAACCGCTTTTGCAAAAACTTTGATGTCTGCCAAACTGTTTGCTTAGTGTGTGTTAACGGTTCGGCTTTTATTCTATTTTTCAGATAAAGCAATGTACTTTTTTAATTCAGTTTGTTTTTCTGCTTGTTTTATTAAAAAGTCTGCTACGTCCGCTCTATTAATTCCGCCTATATTAATTCCTTTGAATAATTTGTTTTCTACACGGTATTTCTCTGTCAGTTCATTTTCTAATAGCCTTCCTGGCCTCACAACTGTCCAATTCATATCGGAATTAGTAATAATTTCTTCCATTTTAGTTTTGTCGGCATAAACTTCTTTTAAAAAATATTTTAAAAACATCTTTACAAGCCAAGAAACATAATTCTTACTTTCTCCAGCACCAAATCCAGTGACAAAAATAATTGGAATGCTTATTTTTTTCTCCATATGAATTTCAATAATCAATTTTGCAAAGTCTGAAAAAAGGACAGTAGCTTTCATATTCTTACCAGTCCCCAATGTTACAATTAGGGCATCTGCGTTTTGGATAGAATTTAATAGGTCAGCTTTATTAGTTGCATCACCAAGTATCATATTTAAAGATTTTTTCTCTTCTATTTGAATTTCAGTTCGAGAAAGTGTCGTTATCAAATGATTTCTATTTAATCCTCTTTTTACCGTTTCTAATCCTATTCCAGCCGATGCTCCTATGATTGTTATATTCATTTTGCTTTTTTATTGATTTCTGTTTTGAGCTGACCGCTAACATTTTCGCGCTTTATTTCAGTTTGGGTTTTGAAACACTGTCTACCGAAATGCAACTAACAAAGATAAATGTTTAATGGACTTTTGCAAAGCGAAAATTAACTAATTGTCTACCGCTATTGCAAAAGCCGAAGTCGAATACCCAAATTGGATTTAGGTTTTGTTAGGGGTGGTTTTATTCCTTTATTATCTTAAGTGTCTGTTTCAGATTGTCTCCAACACTGAATAAATAAATACCTCCTGATAAATTACCCGATTCAATAACTGTATTCTCGGAATTTATTTTTCCTGATAAAACAGATTTTCCAGCGTTGTCATAAACAGTATAAACTGAACCTAATAATGTTGCGTCTGCTTTTACATTGATTTGACTATTTGCAGGACTAGGATAAACATTCAGGGATTTATTATTTGAAGTTTGTGGGTTTATATTAGTTAAACTATTACAGTAAACATCTTGAAAGAATTCCACCATCTCAACACCAGCATAAACATCCATATTTCCCCAAGAGCCTATCCACTCGTGCCCACCACCAACTACTTTGTACAACCAGACTTGATTACAATTGGAACCATTTATAGAATGCTTTTCTCGGACGATAAAACTACCATCATTGGGGTCTGTATCCGCTAGGGTATCCGTTGCCGTTTGATTACAACTATTTAGACCTGAAAAATAATTAATTGTTGATGGCAGAGAGGGGTAGGCACCCCAACCACCCATATTTGTTGGGTCTCCAGTAAAATAGGTAACATTATCCGCTGTACCATGAAATTCACAAATCGGTAAGGGGGAATAATTAGTATTATTGCTTAGAATACTTTGGAGTACCATGCCGGCAACAGGAGCAACCGCTTTAAAAACACCAGAGCCTTCACAAGCGATTTTATAACACATATCCCCTCCATTCGACAAGCCTGTTGCGTAGGTTCTATTGCTGTCTAGGCCTTGACTCTGTTGTAAATATACCGCTAAGTCCTCTACAAAATCCAAGTCGTTTACGGTGTCTATTCCAACATTAAAATCATAACCAACATTAAAAAAGCGACACCCTGTGTGGTCAACAGTGCCTCTGGGGTAGCAAACAGCAAATCCATAAACATCCGCTATAAGGTTCATCCCCGAATAATTCTTAATGGCTGTTGCATCGTCAGAATAACCGTGCATTACAACAATTAAAGGAGAATTGGCTGGCAAGCCAGGAGGAGCATAGTAAAGATACTGTCTGTTGAGTCCACCATGACTAAATGTCAAGTATTGCGCATCTACAGTATAAGTTACAAATATAAATGCAAGAAAAGAAAAATAATTTCTTAGTTTCATGATTTTCTAAATTTCTTATATCAAGATTTAAAAGGATTTTTGTTATCACCCGTTTTTTTGAGTGGTCATTAGTATCCACTTTTTATCTGTGAATATAATAATTTATTATCTGATTTTCTAATACTAACCTTTAACGATTTGCGGCTAAAAGAAGTGCGGCTTTGAAACCGAAATGTTTTCTACCACCACAATATTAATTAGTTGCCGAAATATTGTACTCTTTTTTGCCTACATAAATATAATGACTTTCCCGATAGGGACAACTTGTAGGCAAAAAACTTATACTAATAAAAGCATTTTTTTAAGTACTGTTAAGACTTATGCAACATACTTTTTTCTCCAATCAAGGGCACTAACTTCATTAGACATTCAGTATAGTTTTTAGCATTGTTAAAACTAAACAGTATAATTTTTATTATTATCGCTACGTTGGAATATACTACATAATATTTTTGAGATAAGCTCACCATAATTTTAACACTGTAATCAAGCTATTTATATAAACATAAGCCTTAGAAAACTGTTTTAATATTATGTTTAAAGGGTTTAATATTAAAGATGAATTAGTGAAACAAAAGATTGTTTTATCCGAACCTGATGATTTTATTATTGACACGGTTAATGATATACTTGCTAGGAGTTTATTTAAAGAAAAAACTATTCTTAATAATTTAAAAAGCTATAATAGGTCTTTCGAATTGCTGAATCAATATGATTTAGACAAGTCTCTGTTATTTACTACTGACGAGTTGAAAATCTTCTGTGTAAAATTTAGATTGAAATTCTTAGATAGTCAATGCTATAAATTTGATGTGCCTTATGAAGCTATTTTAAAAATTAAACACTTAAACGAATCTCAAGGAAAAAATCTGGATGGATTTAAAATTATGGGTGTGGCTGAGTCGTTTCGAAAAAAAGTTCCACACGCAAATTTTGCTATTTTTGCTCCCACAACCATGGGCAATTACTACTTAATTCACCAATGGGGAGAAAAGTTAAGTTGGTCAAAAAAAATTATGGCCTTCCCTTTACGTAGTTTTGAGTTATTAGCCGTTACCGTGGTAAGTTTGGTTTTTTTAATTGATATTAGCTTACCAACAATTTTAGTTACTTCTGCCCCTAATACTAGTCATTGGTGTAGGGAACGAATAGCTGTTTTTTTTCACCTTCTTATTTTCTTTGGCGGAGTTACAGCTTATATTTTAGTTGGTTTTAATAAAAGGTTTAGTGGTACTATTTGGAAAGAGCCCTCCGAATATATCTAATATGTGTCTTTATTTTTAAATTTTAAACATTATACAAAAACTTTTATAATAATTTTATATCATTTTTTATTTTACAGTTTAATAAAAAAAAACTCTTACTGGTTTAGTAAGAGTTTTTTAGTTTAATATTTTTAGTGTCCCCCACCATCATTCTCGCCATCAGCTAAGGGAACAGTTTGTGGAATAAAATCATGTTCAGCACCTGGCTTGCTATAATCATAAGCCCAACGGTGAACTACTGGTAATGAACCTGGCCAGTTACCGTGTATATTTGCCATTGGAGTTGTCCACTCTAATGTATTTGAATTCCATGGATTTTGAGGAGATTTCTCGCCACGGAAAATACTGTAAAAGAAGTTGAAGATGAAGATGAATTGTGCAAGTGCTGCAACTATTGCAAACACAGTAACAATTTCGTTAATATCAACTAAGTTATCAAATAAAGGGAAATTAGAGTTTGTATAGTAACGACGAGGTACGCCAGCTAATCCTAAAAAGTGCATTGGAAAAAATACGCCATAAGCACAAATGAAAGTTAACCAGAAGTGCAAGTATCCTAATTTTTTGTTCATCATACGTAAGAACATTTTAGGGAACCAATGATATACACCAGCAAACATACCAAAGATGGCAGATAATCCCATTACAATGTGAAAATGGGCTACCACAAAGTATGTATCATGTACGTTGATATCTAAAGTAGAATCTGCTAAGATAATACCAGTTACACCACCTGTTACAAAAGAAGATACTAAACCAATAGAGAACAACATTGCTGGTGTGTATTGGATATTACCTTTCCATAAAGTAGTAATGTAGTTAAATGCTTTTACCGCAGATGGTATAGCAATTAATAAAGTAGTAAATACGAATACAGATCCTAAGAAAGGATTCATACCTGTTAAGAACATATGATGCCCCCAAACGATAAACGATAAGAAACCAATTGCTAACATCGATCCAATCATTGCTCTGTAACCAAAAATTGGTTTGCGAGAGTTTGTAGATATAATTTCAGATGTAATACCTAAAGCTGGTAATAATACAATGTATACCTCAGGGTGACCTAAGAACCAGAATAGATGTTCAAATAGCACAGGGCTACCACCAACGTTATCTAACGGACGGCCACCAATGTAAATATCAGATAAGTAGAAACTTGTTCCTAAACTTCTATCGCAAATTAATAATACAACACAAGAAACTAAAACAGGGAATGATAGCACACCTAAAATAGCGGTAATTAAAATAGCCCACATGGTTAATGGCATGCGAGTCATTTTCATTCCTTTAGTACGTAAGTTAATAATTGTTACGATGTAATTAATACCACCTAATAAAGAAGAAACAACAAACAACGTCATTGAGATTAACCATAAAGTCATACCTAATTTAGAGCCTGGCATAGCTTCAGGTAATGCAGATAATGGAGGATAAATTGTCCACCCTCCCGAAGCAGGACCATCATCAATAAATAAAGAACCTAACATAATTACACTAGATACAAAAAAGAACCAATATGATAACATGTTTAAAAAACCAGAAGCCATATCACGAGCACCAACTTGGTATGGAATTAAGAGGTTTGCAAAGGTTCCACTTAATCCTCCAGTTAATACAAAAAACACCATGATGGTACCATGTATGGTAACTAAAGCCAAGTACATGTTGGGATCTAAGATTCCATCTTTACCCCATTTATCACCTACCATCGCATTGATGAAAGCGAATTTTTCGCCTGGCCAAGCTAATTGCATACGGAAAACGATAGACATCGT
Organism: uncultured Bacteroidota bacterium; assembly: GCA_903893815.1. GTDB lineage: Bacteria > Bacteroidota > Bacteroidia > B-17B0 > Aurantibacillaceae > UBA4416. Next base: position 37,918 of record CAITNS010000041.1, on the reverse strand, counting down.
CATTGCAACGACAGCCATTATAATTGCAGTAAGTAAAAATTGACGAGAGATCATCTTGTGATCCAAGCTAAAAATATACTTACTTACAAAACTTTCTTCGTGCTCATCATGATCGTGTGCGTGATCATGTTCAGATACTTGTAATTTTACATCTACCGATTGTACGTTTGCCATTTCTGTTCCTTTTATTTGTTATAACAAATTTTTTTTATCAAAGTTTATTATTTTGTTTCAATAGTTTTTACTGCTTTTTGTTTAGCTAACCAAGCGTTGTATTCTTTTTCACTTTCTACTACAATGGTCATAGGCATATTAAAATGACCAGATCCACAAATTTTGTTACATAACAAGATGTAATCAAATTCAATTGGTTCATCACCTTTTTTAGCACGAGCTTCGTTAATACCAGCCATTAATTGAATTACATAAGGATCTTTACGCATTTCGGCAGTAGTTTTGTTTGGAGTAAATTTAAACTCAGTAACCATACCAGGCACACAATTCATTTGTGCACGGAAGTGAGGCATATAAGCTGAGTGAATCACGTCGCGAGAACGCATTTTAAATTCAATTTCTCTGTTTACAGGAATATGAAATTCGATTTTCACCAAAATATCGTCATAACCAGTTGCATCTAAAGTATCTAAACCTACAGAGTTTCCTCCATCAATCTGACGATAATCTGTACTGCCTAATACTTTATCTTTTCCAGCGTAACGCGCAGTCCAGTCAAATTGTTTAGCATACAATTCAATAGTTACTTTGTTTGGATCTGTTGAACGTTCAGTAATTTCGTTCCAATATTTTAAACCAAAAATAATGATCCCTGCCAATACAACTGCTGGCGCAATTGTCCACGCCATTTCTAAACGATTATCATGAGCTAAGAACGTTGCTTTAACTCCTTTTTTACCAGCGTATTTATAGGCGAACCAAAATAAAACTGCATTTGTAAGAACAAAAACAACAATAATCAAATACATATTGTAGTCCCATAAAGTGTCAATTTTTAAACCATGAACTGAAGCTGCTCCTGGAAGGCTATTATCAGCCCAACGGTTTATTTGCCAGAATAAAAATCCAATTAAACCGAAGCCACCAATGAATAACATTAATTTGCCATTAAAGGAGTTGTCGCTATCCGTGATATGCCACTCTTTAGTTTTCTTAAACTCACGTGATAATTCAACAACACGCATTAGCTGGTGGGCAGCTATGATTAAAAGTACAAGTCCGATTAAGATTAACAATTTCATATCTCTTTATTTTTTAGTTGTCTTATGAATGAGAGTTTTTTCTCTTAATTCACATCAAATATTTTAGTTTATTCTTTTGTTTAATTAGTATGAGTGGTGAGCGCTTTCTTCCAAGAACGGGTGATTTTTTACCATTAAAGGACGTTTAGAAAGATTGGTTAATACCACATAGATAAATAATCCTAAAAAGAACATAAAGTTACCTAACTCCATCCAGCTTAAACCTGTCCAGTGATGACCAACTGTTCCTGGCATAACTACCATGATAATATCTAAGTAATGACCGATGAAAATAATAACACCAACAAACATTAAGAAGAAATAATTTCTTTTTGAATCGCGGCTCATTAACATAATCATTGGGAAAGCAAAGTTTACAAATAAAACTGTCCACATTAATGCTTTATAAGATTCCCAACGTGTTTGGAAATAAACTACTTCCTCAGGAATATCAGCATACCAAATCAACATAAATTGAGAGAAGTATAAGTAAGTCCATAAGAAAGAAATAGCAAACATCCATTTACCAATATCATGAACTGTACTTTCAGTTACAAATTCTAAGTAACCTAATTTTTTTAACCATACCACTAAGATAGTTACTGTAATCATAGCACTAACCCACATACCAGAGAAGATATACCAACCCATCATTGTAGAGAACCAGTGAGTATCAATACTCATAATCCAATCCCATGCAGATGTAGAAGAAGTTACGGCAAATACTACCATAAACCAAGCACTTAACTTAATGTTTTTCCAGTGAAATCCTTTTGCTTCTTCGTGACCTAAAGCATCAGCATCCATTGAGTTTTTACGTAATTTCCAAGTAAATAAAATCCAAGCTACCATGTATAAAATTGTTCTAATCCACCAAAAAATACCAAAGTATCCAATTTTAGCTGCAATTACAGCATCGTAGTTTTCAGAACCTTCTGTTGCAATACCTTCTGCCATCCAAGGATAAATAGTATGCATATGAAGTTGACCACAAATAAATACTAATAACATAAATGATAAACCAACTGGTAAATACCATGTTACTGCTTCAATAACTCTTTTAATAGTAGTTGCCCAACCAGCTTCAGCAGCATATTGTAAACCTAAAAAGAAAGCCGCAGCTAGAGCAATAGCCATAAAGAAAAACGAACCAGCAAATACATTTGCCCACGCACGTGTTGCATGATAATGATGATCATCAGGTTGTTTATCAAACATAAACATACAAATGATGGAAACTAAACCAACAGCCATCAAAATCATTGATGTCATTTTTGCTTTAGCGGGTACTACGAAATTTAATTTATCAGTGTTCATATTTAAAAATTCTGTCGTATTTAAAAATTCGTTCTTAATTAATGTTTAGCTGGTTCAACAGTTGGTGAAACTACCGCAGCCTTTGCTGTGCTATCCACTGCTACTGTTTTTGGTCCTTGTAATTTTTGTACATAATATACTAATTTCCAACGTTCTTCTTGTGATAATAAACTAGCATGATTTCCCATAGTTCCTTTACCGTAAGTGATTGAGTGGAAAATTTTTCCTTCTGGTAAATCTTTTAATGCACCATTGTATGCAGGTGGTGGACCAGGTAATTTAGCTCCAACTTTTCCATCGCCAGCACCAGTAGCACCATGGCAGTGTACACAGTATTTACCGAATAATACTTCTCCATCCTTTTCAGCTGCTTCTGAATACACAATTGGATTTTTTAAATATAATCCAGCTGATGTATATCCCTCTGGCGTATTTGGATACACGTATGGCATAAAACCTCTTGCAATAGTTCCTGCAACTGGTAATTTAGAACTATTTAAAGTATCTCCATTAATAATGTGAGTTCCATAGTATTCTAAAGAAGGAGAGCGGTACATATCTGGCATAAATTCAAAGCCGGGACTATTCACATCTTTTTTACCACATGATGTAAAACCTGCCACTAACATTACTGCGAAAGTTCCGCAGGTAATTAGTTTAAGATTTCTGTATGATAGGTTCATATTATAAAGTTTTTATCTAATTAGTATTTTGGTTCGATTGTAATAGTGCCTTTGTAGTTTACTTCTTCTGCACCAGTAGAACGTAAAATTTCATCAGCTTTTTTAGATTGCTCATCATTTAACTCTAAATAAATCATGAATTTATCATCCGTTGTGCGAGGATCAGGGTTTTTTGCCTTTGCACCTGGTACTAACCAACAACGTAATAAATACGTTAACGACATACCGTGAGCTGCACAAAATACTGTAGCTTCAAACGAAATAGGAATAAACGCAGGAATGTTTGAATAGTAATTCCAGTTTGGTTTACCACCAATATCATTAGGCCAATCGCTTACCATCATGTACCACATCATTAATGTAGCTAATGATAATCCTGTGATACCATAAATGAATGCGCAAATTGCTATACGTGTACGAGGTACACCAACAATTGGGTCAATTCCGTGAACCGGAAATGGAGTAAATACATCTGCAATACGAATACCAGATGCACGTAATTTTTTACATGCCTCTAATAAAGGAACTTCGTCTCCAAAAATGCCGTGTATAATTTGTTTAGTTGCCATATTCTTATTTAGTTTTTTGTTTTTAGATATTAGTTTTTTGAAACCTTTATCCTTAATCTATTTTTTCTTTTTCTGTGTTGAATTCTAAAAAGTAAAAACTCAACCCTAAAAACTCATTAATGATGTGCGTGTTCTGCTGCAGCTTTTTTATGCTCTTCACCTGAAGCTTTTAAAATTGATTTTAACTCAGCTTGTGCAATTACTGGGAATGTACGAGAATACAATAAGAATAATGTAAAGAACATTCCAATAGTTCCAACAAAAATACCTACGTCAATAAATGATGGAGAGTAAGTATTCCAAGTTGATGGTAAATAAGTACGGCATAAAGTTGGAACGATAATTACAAAACGCTCAAACCACATACCGATGTTTACTACGATAGATAAGATGAATGTAAATACTAAACTTGTACGTAATTTTTTGAACCAGAATAATTGTGGAGAGATAACGTTACAAGTCATCATGGCTGCATAAGACCACCACATAGGACCAGTTGCTCTGTTTAAGAAAGCATATTGTTCCCATTCAACACCAGAATACCAAGCAACAAATAACTCAGTTAAGTAAGCTACACCTACAATTGAACCAGTTACGATGATAACGATGTTCATGTACTCAACGTGTTTGATAGTAATATAGGCTTCTAATTTATAAACTTTACGAACGATTAACATTAACGTTAATACCATTGCAAATCCTGAGAATACCGCACCCGATACGAAGTATGGTGGGAAGATTGTTGTATGCCAACCTGGAACTACTGAAGTAGCAAAGTCAAATGATACAATAGAGTGAACCGAGAATACTAATGGAGTTGATAAACCAGCTAATACTAAAGATACTTCTTCGAAACGAGACCAGTGACGAACATTTCCACCCCAACCAAATGATAATAAAGCGTATGCTTTTTTCATTTTTGGTTTAACAACTCTATCACGAATCATTGCAAAATCAGGTATTAAACCAATATACCAAAACACGATTGAAACAGTGGCATAGGTCGATACCGCAAAAACGTCCCATAATAATGGAGAGTTAAAATTAGGCCATAATGAACCAAATTGATTTGGTAATGGGAATAACATATAATCTAACCAAGGACGACCTGTGTGTAACGTTACGAAAATAGCCGCACATAATACCGCGAAGATAGTCATCGCCTCTGCTGAACGGTTAATCGCCATACGCCATTTTTGACGGAACAATAATAATACGGCCGAGATTAATGTACCCGCGTGACCAATACCAATCCACCAAACGAAGTTGGTAATATCCCAAGCCCAGTCAACACCGTTATTAGAACCCCAAGCTCCAATACCTACACCAATAGTGTAAGATAAACATCCAATACCCCACATAAAGCCTAATACAGAGATGGTAAATAAAATATACCATAATCTGTTTGCTTTACCTTCTATGGGCGCAATAATATCATCGGTGATATTTCGGTACGTTTTATTCCCTAAAATCAGCGGTATTCTTATCTGTGATTCTGCGTGCATATTATTTTAAATTCAGAAATTAATATTTAATTTTTTAATAATCTTATGAATGGTGTTCTTCTTTATGTCCTTCTTCTTTGTGAGCTGGAGAAGCGCTGTGCCCTTCATGATGATGAATAGCTTCCTCTTGATTTCTTACTTTTAGTAAGTAAGATACCGTTGGTTTAACTCCTACTTCTTCTAACAATAAGTAGTTTTTATCATCTTTTCTCCAAGTGTTAATTGCTGAAGCCTCATCATTAAGATCTCCAAACATAATAGCGTTTGTAGGACAAGCTTGTTGACATGCTGTTTTAATTGAACCATCAACGATTGGCATTTTAGCTGCTTTTGCTGCTAATTTACCTGCTTGTAAACGTTGCTGACACATTGAACATTTTTCCATTACACCACGAGAACGAACTACTACGTCTGGGTTTAATACCATACGACCTAAGTCTTGTTGTGCTGGATTTACGTTTGTGAAATCAGGGTTTTCGTTATAGTTGAACCAATTGAAACGACGAACTTTAAATGGACAGTTGTTAGCACAGTAACGAGTACCAATACAACGGTTATAAGTCATCATGTTTAATCCTTCTGTACTGTGGCTAGTTGCTAATACCGGACAAACCGTTTCGCAAGGAGCGTGGTTACAGTGTTGGCACATCATTGGTTGGAATGTAACCTTCGGATTTAAAGAAGGGTTTTCCATATCCAAATACATTTGCATAGCACCAACATGTTCTTCAGAAGCTTTTGCAGCTGTCATGTCAGATGTATAGTATCTATCAATACGTAACCAGTGCATTTCACGAGTTTTACCAACTTCTTCTTTACCTACTACGTGAACGTTATTTTCTACTGTACATGCTACAACACAAGCAGCACATCCAATACAAGATGTCATATCAATGGTTAAACCCCATTTGTGGTTTAAACGTGGATGAGCATCCCATAAATCAATTTCATCAACATGTTTTTTACCACCACCATGCATTGGTAACATAGCTGATGGATTCCAAATTTCTTTTTCTTTTGTTTTGTATTCGTTTAAAGAAACTTCTCTTAAAATTTGTTCCTCACGATTCATAATCGTGTGGTGAATTTGAGTTGCAGCTAATTCATAAGTTTCAGAAGTAGCTTTAACAGACGCAGATAAACTAGCGTTAGTTAATGTATCGTTAGCAACAGTTACAAATTGATAAGCGTTTTGACCAATACCAAAAGCAACTTTCATTGTTTCTGCTGAACGGCCATAACCTACTGCTAAACCAATAGTGCCAGCTGTTTGTCCTGGTTGAGGATAAACAGGTAATTTAATTGTGATACCGTTTACAGTTAATTCTGCGATAGAAGCAATTTTATCTTGACGCTTCATTTCATTTAATTTCAAGCTAGCTACATCAGCTGGATTCATTGTGATGTAGTTATCCCAAGTTACTTTAGAGATAGGATCTGGTAATTCCATTAACCATGGGTTATTACTTTGAGTTCCATTTCCTAAACCTACTTTTTCATAAATCACTAATTCAAACTCACCGCCTTTTGCAGACGTTGCAGAAGCAGCAGCTTTATTATAATCAGGAGTTGGTAATGCAGATGCTACTTCAACCGTTGCAGCAGCATGATGAGCAGCTGGTGTTTCGTGATGAGCAACTGGAGCAACGATGTTCGTTGTATCAGCAACTACTTCATTAATGATAGCAGCTACACCAGCCATTAAGGGCTTACCTGCAGAATCTTTTGCCATTGGAGCAATTACAGGTTCTTTATTAACAGATACTTTTAATACACCATCGTGTAAAGTATGTGCCCAGAAAGAAGCGAAATCTAAATATTTACCTTGTTGAGGGAAGATATGATTGTTCCAATAACCTTGTAAGTAAGTTAAATAATCAGATTTAACACCTGACCATGCTAATAATGTATCTTGTACTTGACGAGTTCCTTCGTAACGAGGAGCTGTAAATATTTGACGGATAGTTGGTTGTTGTAATGAGTAGTGGCCGCGTTTTGGATTTGCATCACCCCAAGACTCTAAGTAGTTGTTATCAGGACAAACAAAATCAGCTAATTTAGAAGTTTCATCTAACGATTGAGAGAAAGAAACTTTTAATGCTGCTCTTTTGTAAGCTGCTTCAAATTTTAAAGATGCAGGAGCTGTATAAACTGGGTTACAATTGTATGTCATTAACACACCAACTTTACCAGCATTTAAATCAGCTACTAAATCTAAAAATGCTTTATCATCACCTTGTTTTAAATTGTAGTGCATGTCAACATCTACAGTTTTACCGTAATTATCTAACATTTTATTGATACCGTTTACCAATGTTTGGCAACCTTCATCATTAAAACCACAAACTACAATTGATTTTCCTTTATTCGCAACTAATTCTTTAGCTGCCTTGGTAATTGCTTTTGCAGCATCCGCGTTAGATACTTTAGAATCAGAAACTTTTGAATTACCAGTTGCACCTGCTACTTCATTAAATAAAGAAGCAATGACTTTACCAAACTCAGAAGCTTTAACCATGTAACGCTCATCTGCATTAGCACCAGTTAAAGATAAATTAGCCTCGAAATGGTAGTGTTTACTCATTTCTAAATTCTCACGGTTAACTTTACGTCCTTTGCTGTATTGATTAGCAAATTCGATAGGGTTTAACCAAGTTCCTAAGAAATCGCAAGCAACACCTACAATAGTTTTTGCTTTAGAGAAATCGTAAGAAGAAACAACCGATTTACCAAATACGTTTTTATTAGCATTGATTAATGCCGAATAAGAAATCGCATCGTAAGTAACGTGTTTTGAATTTGGATATTTTGCAGTAAATTCAGCAATAACAGCCTTAGTTGAAGGACTAATAATTGTTGAACTTAAAATAACATTAGTTCCAGAAGTTAATGATTTAGCAACTGCATCATCTACATTTTTCCATGTAGTAGCATTTCCTTTTGCTAATGGTCCGTTTAAACGTGACCCATCATACAAACTTAAAACAGAAGATTGAACACGAGCACTAGTAGCACCATGAAATACAGAAGATTGAACACTAGTGAAAGCATCGCTGTGACTTTCTTTTGATAAATTATTTCCTTCAATTTTGATAGGACGTCCTTCGCGAGTTTTAACTAAAACAGATGCGTAATCATGCCCATCATAAAATGTTGAAGCATAAAAATTAGCAACACCTGGAGTTACCTCTTCCGGTTTTACAACGTAAGGAATAGATTTGTTTACAGGAGTTTCGCAAGCTGCTAAAGCAACGGCTGCTGTAGAGAAGCCCATTACTTTTAAGAAATCTCTACGGCTTGTACCTTTAGAGTTAGAGTCATCACCAGTAAGGAATTCTTCCATTGGTAAAGTTTCTGCAAACTCATTGTTTTTGTTTTGTAAAAAGTCTTCGCTGTTGTTTAATTCAGGTAAACCTTTCCAGTATTTTTTCGACATAGTCATCTGTGATATTTCTTGTAATTACCGGTTTCTAACAATTAATAGTGACATTTAGCACACTCAAGTCCGCCGATTTTATCAACCGTAAACTTAACGTCGTATTGTCCCTTATATTTTTCTTTTAAAGCTTTGTGCATTCTGTCGTAGTATGCATTTCCTTCCATAGCTACTTCAGTTTTTCTGTGACACTCAATACACCATTTCATGGTTAATGGAGTTTTTTGTTCAACAGTTGTCATTTTTTTAACATCACCGTGGCATGTAGCACATTCTTGTTTACCAACTACAACGTGTTGTGAGTGATTAAAGTAAACGTGATCAGGTAATGTGTGAACTTTAATCCATTTGATTGGATTTTCAGGAGCATCATAAACGCCAGTTTTAGGATTGAATCCTGATGCTGCGTATATTTTTGCAATTTCTTTTTCTCCGTATTGAGGACCAGTTTGAATTCCTTTGTGACAGTTCATACAAACATTAACTGTAGGAATACCTGCGTGACGAGATTTTTCTACTGAGTTGTGGCAATATTGACAAGCAATTTCATTATCTCCAGCGTGTAATTTGTGAGAGAATTTAATTGGTTGTTCAGGATGGTAACCTTTTTGAGTTTCCCAATCGTAATATACACCTAAATCATAACATGCATCCCAACAAGATTTCATTCCGCCAAAGGCAATAATGATGACAAATACACCAACTAAACGACGGTGACTGCCAATCCATTCTTTTATTTCTTCACCGAAAGTGATTTCAGGTTTCTCAGCTTTTCCTTCTCTACGATTATAAGAGTTTTGTAATGAGTGACGAACGCTGCGTAAAGCACCTAAAACTATTGCTAAAATCACAATGGAGCCTAGTAATAAGTATAATGGATCGATACCGCCTTTTACTTCTTCTGCTGCTACAACGTCGCCACCAGTTGTTGTAACTGGACCAGTGGTAGTTGGAACTGGAGGCGCCTTGATGTAAGCAATTACGTCATCAATTTCCTTATCAGATAAAGATTCGAAAACGGTCATGGCAGCTTTGCCATTTTCGTTATAAATTTTATTTGCGTAAGCATCGCCAGATTTGATTAACTTTTCGTTATTCTTAATCCAAGAATGTAACCAAGCGTCTTTTGTCATCGAACCAGGTTGTACACGGTCGAAAACGCCAGCTAAACCTGGACCAGTTAGTTTTTGGTCGGTCAACGCGTGACAAACCGCACAGTTTTGCTTAAATATTTTAGCAGCGTCTTGTGCTTTCAATCCAAAGGAGAAAGCAAAAAACAGGAAAACAGCGCCAAATAAGGATTTTAAAGAGAAATGAGACATATTATTTTGCATAGAATTATATCTAATTTTGTATGTTTTAAGGCAGTTTAATGACACTTTTATGACAAAAAATTACCGTGCAAAAATAACAGAATGTTATATAAGTCGGTAGTTTTTTTTAGATTTTATTAACAGTTTATGTAATTTATATTAATTCTAAATAAGGATTCTTTTTATAGAGAAATAAGACCAACACGGGGGCCCAATTATTTCAATATAGATAAAATAGTGATTTAAATCATTAAATCTGACTTTTATGTCGATGTAAATAATTTTCAGGATTGCTAAATATCTTCCCAATAATCAATAATTAGTCCATCGTTTGGACTTATTCCAATAGAACGTTTTTCTGAACCAAAATTGATGATGAGCGCATCATTTAAAAACTGCTCATCTTCTCTACTTAATTCAAAAGCTTCTATAGTTTGGCCAATTACGTCTGCCCACATTTTTGTAGTAGAAGCATCGATGGAAATCATTTTGATTTTATCACCAAATTCTTGTTTTAATTGTACTTTTTCTGCTTCAAAATTAAAATCGTCAATTACATTGATAGCAGCAGCAGCTTCGTCGCAAGTAATTACGAGCGTGCTATCATCTGTAAAGACTAATTCTACATTGTCAATTAAATCAACATGCGCATCTGGATTAAATCGGTTAACCCAAAAATAAACAATTACTTTTTTTAAGGTTTTGCCTTCGGCTGCTGTTAAAAGTTTTAGCTGATGATCGGTGAAGTGCATATTAGTTTAGAAAGTTGAAAGTTTTAGAAAGTGAAACGTTAATTATAAGGATAACCATGATTTTGCAGCTGTTTCCATAATTGTTTTTTTTGTTTCGTCAGAAAGTGGCGCCTCACGAACTAACGTTCCAGGAACTGCTTCTCCTAATGGAAACGGATAATCAGAACCCTGCACGACTTTATCGGCCCCCACTAAATCAATAATATATTGTAACATTTTATGGTCGCATACATGCGAATCAACCCAAAATTTACCCAAGTATTTTTTAGGATTAAATTCGTTATCAATAGCTACTAAATCAGGACGACATTCCCAGCCGTGCTCAATACGACTAATAGTTGGTAAGAAAGAACCACCGCCGTGAGCAAAGCATACTTTTAGGTTTGGATATTTTTCGAAGATGCCACCAAATATCATCGAACAAATTGCTCGGCTAATTTCGGCAGGCATACCTACTAACCATGGCAACCAATATTTAGTCATGTGTTCTTGTCCCATCATTTGCCAAGGGTGAACTAAAATAGCAGCATTTGTTCTTTCGCAAGCTGCCCAAAAATCATGAAATTGTGGTTCGCCTAAGTTGATGTTATTTATATTACTTCCTATCTGCACACCTTTAAATCCTAGTTTCATGCAACGTTCTAATTCTTGCACGGCTAGTTTAGTATCTTGCATAGGCACAGTTGCCAAACCAATAAATTTATCTGGATACTGATTAACCGTATTGGCAATATCATCATTTAAAAATTGTGAAATCTCTAAGCAGTCATTTGGTTTTGCATCATAACTAAACATCACTGGGATAGTACAAATAACTTGCATATCCGCTTGGTGTTCTGCCATATCTTTAATGCGAACTTGAGCATCCCAACAGTTTTCTGCAATCTCTCTAAAACGTTTATCGTCTTGCATCATCCATGCTCTACCAGGCGCATGATGATCTAATTGGATGAAATTTCCATAACCAAATTTTTTTGTAAAATCAGGAATGTGTTTTGGAATAATGTGAGTATGAGTGTCTATTGTGAACATAATATTTTGATTTGCGAGGTACGAATTACGAATGAATTATTACGAATTGGTTACGAATATACGAATCTGTGTATTAAAAACTTCTTGACTCCACTTCGACTCACTCAGTTTGACAGCTGGAAGAGACAAGACGTGTTTCATGCATTAAAATAAATTATTTAAAATAGAGTCATCAACTATGTTTGGTAAGGTAACTTTTAAATTAGGAGTGCGTTCCATTTCGCGTTTAATAGCAAAATTTGCTTCTTTGTTACGAGCCCAACTGCGGCGAGCTATACCGTTATTCACATCCCAAAACAACATGGATTTTAAACGTCTGTCAGCATCTTCACTTCCATCTAATACTAAACCAAAACCACCATTAATTACTTCGCCCCAACCAACGCCACCGCCGTTGTGTAAACTAATCCAAGTAGCGCCACGGAAACTATCACCTACAAAATTTTGTACAGCCATATCAGCAGTATATTTTGAACCATCATAAATGTTTGAGGTTTCGCGGTAAGGAGAATCTGTTCCGCTTACATCATGATGATCTCGTCCTAAAACAACAGGAGCCGAAATTTCTTTTGCAGCAATGGCTTTGTTAATCGCTTCAGCAATTTTTACACGACCTTCGCTATCGGCATATAAAATGCGGGCTTGCGAACCAACCACTAAATTGTTTTTCATGGCATCTCTAATCCAAACAATATTATCTTGTAATTGAGGTTTAATTTCTTCCGGAGCAGTTTTATAAATTTCTTCTAAAACACTTAACGCAATTTCATCGGTTTTTTGTAAGTCTTTTTCATTAGCGCTTGTACAAACCCAACGAAACGGACCAAAGCCATAATCAAAACACATTGGCCCTAAAATATCTTGTACATAACTTTTATATTTGAAAGTTGCGCCAACATGTCCGCCTTTAATTGCTTTTTCTGTTTCATAAATATCAGCACCTGCTCTTCCAGCTTCTAGTAAAAAAGCATTTCCGTAATCAAAAAAGTACATGCCCTTTCCAGTTAAAGTATTCACAGCAGTAGCATGACGAACTAACGTTTTCTGAACTTCCTTTTTAAATTTATAAGGATTAGAAGCCATTAGTAGGTTGCTTTCTTCTAATGATAAACCAACAGGATAATACCCTCCAGCCCATGGATTATGAAGCGATGATTGGTCAGAACCTATATCTACTGGCATATTCTCTTTTACTAAACGTTCCCATAAATCAACTATATTACCTTGATACGCTAATGATACTGCTTCTTTATTTGCTTGCGCCGCTTTAACTCGAGGAATCAATTCATCTAAATTATCAAATACCTCATCAACCCAACCTTGCGAATGACGCGTATGAACTGCTTTTGGATTAATTTCTGCAGTAACAGATACTAAGCCAGCAATTTTAGCTGCCTTTGGTTGAGCACCGCTCATGCCTCCTAAACCACAGGTAATAAATAGAAGACCAGCCCCCCTACCCCCCAAGGGGGGATTTGTTGCAATTTGATTGTTTAACTCATTTAACAATGTTTCGATAACTTTTTCCGTATTTGAAATTATCTCTTCATTTGTAAAACGGATAACTTTGAATCCTTTTTCATTTAACCACTTTGTTCGTTCCTCATCATTGGCTTTATTGTCAGGTAATTGATGAATTAACCCATCAATTTCAACAACTAAAAACTTTTCCAAACAAACAAAATCAACAATATACTTACCAATAATGTGTTGTCTTCTGAATTTATAATTTTCTATTTTTTTTCCGCGTACTAATTCCCAAAAACATTTTTCAGCTTCAGTTGGATTACTCCTATGTTCTTTTACAAACTCTTTTAATAAACCATAGGTTATTTGATCTGCAGTTTCATAAGAGAATCGCGTCTCTTGATTCCCCCCTTGGGGGGCTTGGGGGGCTACTCTTCTTGCCGCATTCATTACAGTAATGCAAGTGCCATGCACAATACCCTGCGGACCAATGTACATAAATGAACCTGCTGTCATTTGTCCATATTGAGTTACACCTAACGCATTAAATTTTTCCCAATCATCTGGCTTGCTATAATTAGGAATCATCATTCCATTTGTTACAACTACTCTTGGCGCATCTTTATGTGAAGGAAATAATCCCATGGGATGACCACTATATAATGCTAAGGTTTGCTCATCAGTCATAGTTGCTAAATATTGCATAGTTAGCAAGTACTGAGCCCAGTTTTGAAAAACAGAGCCATTTCCGCCATACGTAATTAATTCATGTGGATGTTGAGCAACAGCATAATCTAAATTATTACTTAACATATGCATGATGGCAGCGGACTGAATAGATTGATGAGGATAGTCATTTATCGGACGAGCAAAAATTTTATAATCAGGACGAAATCGATACATGTAAATTCGTCCGTATGTTTTTAGTTCTTCTGCAAATTCTTTTGCCAAAACAGCGTGATGTTGAGGTTCAAAATAACGTAGGGCATTTTGAATCGCTAATTTTTTTTCTTCCCCATTTAAAATGTCTTTACGTTTTGGCGCATGATTGATTGTGCTTTCGTATGTTTTTGGCTGAGGCAATACAGAAGGAATACCTTTTAATATGTGTTGTTGAAATTGTTGTAATTCCATGAGTTAATTAGGTTAATTTAGAAGTGCTGAAATTACATGATTTTTTTAAACTTTCAGATACATTCATTGTTTAAAATTAGATGAAGCAGATATCCATATTTTGGTTTAGAAGGGATTTACGTTTAGACGATAATGCAGGTTTATACCATGCGCTTAAAAAAGGAATGCCTGTTTTGCCAATTTTTATTTTTGATAAAAACATTTTAGATAAGTTAGAAGACAAAAATGATGGTCGTGTAGAATTTATACATCAGACGATTTTAAGCTTAAATGACAAGTTAATAGAGTTGGGAAGTTCCATTAAAATGTTTTATTCGACACCCGAAAAAGTATTTAAAGACCTAAATAAAGAGTATACGATTCAATCCGTTTTTACAAATCATGATTATGAACCTTATGCGGATGAGCGAGATGGAGCAGTTAAAGATTTTTTAAGAAAGCATAAAATAGAATTTAAAACCTATAAAGACCAGTGCATTTTTGAGAAGGAGGAGGTGACCAAAGATGATGGAAAACCTTATACTATATTTACACCATACAGTCGTAAATGGAAATTACGCTTAACCGATTTTCAAGTAAAGGCTTATCCAAATAAAAAATATTTTAAGCATTTTATTCAAACAAAAACATTTGATGTACCAACTTTAAATGATATGGGATTTGAAAAAACAGAGTTAGAATTTCCAGCAACAACGATTAGCAAATCAATTGTTACTAATTATAAAGAACAACGAGATTTTCCTGCCATTAAAGGAACCAGTAAATTAAGTGTCCATTTACGTTTTGGAACAGTTAGTATTAGAGCATTAGCAAAACAAGCCTTAGTATTAAACGAAACGTGGTTAAACGAATTGATCTGGCGAGATTTTTACATGATGATTTTGTATCATTTTCCTCATGCGGCAAAAAATTCTTTTAAACCACAATATGATAGAATTGAATGGCGTAATAACGAAAGTGAATTTAAAGCTTGGTGCGAAGGTAAAACCGGATTCCCGATTGTAGACGCTGGTATGCGAGAGTTAAATGCTACTGGCTTTATGCATAATAGAGTGCGCATGATTGTGGCCAGTTTTTTAGTGAAAGATTTATTAATTGATTGGCGTTGGGGCGAAGCCTATTTTGCAAAAAAATTATTAGACTTTGATTTAAGCGCCAACAACGGTGGTTGGCAATGGGCAGCAGGAAGTGGTTGTGATGCAGCACCCTATTTTAGAGTATTTAATCCAACAGAGCAAACCAAAAAGTTTGATCCAAATTATGAGTACATCAAAAAATGGATTCCTGAATTTAACACTGATAAATATCCAAAACCAATTGTTGATCACGCCTCTGCACGACTAAGAGTATTGGCTGTTTATAAAGAAGCCTTAACAGAGAACAAACAAACTAAACTGTTTTAATTTCCAAAGTTATTTTTACGTTAATTAAATTAAATAGAATTAAATGTTAAAACATGTATTCTATTTAATTCATATATTTATATTTACAAAATATTTTATATATAAACTATGAAAAAACTGTTTTATTCTAACTTTTTTAAACTCTGTTTTGTGCTTGTTGCGAGTGGTTTTTTGTTTGAATCCTGTAAACACAAAACTGATTTTGATGCACTTGCAGATGTAAGTTATTCAGGAAGCATTGCTCCAATCATAAGTTCTAATTGTGCATTTAGTGGTTGTCATGGAGATTCATTGCCAGCTAGCATAAAATTAACCACTTATGCTACTTTAATGAATGGTGGAATTGAATCAGGATCTCCACAAAAAAGCGAATTATACCAAAAATTAAAAACTTTAGGAGATGATATCATGCCTAAAAAACCATACAATGAATTAACGGAAAAACAAATTCAATTAATTTATGTGTGGATTGGACAAGGAGCAAAAAACAATTAATTAAAAACTATATTTCGATAAACTCAATATCCATGAAAAAAGTATATTTATCAATTTTATCATTAGGCACAATTTGTTTTTTGAACAGCTGTTATTATGATAACCACAAAGAATTGCGTCCAAAAGCGGCGTTACCAAATTCAACATCTAATTGCGATACTTTGAATGCCGTAAGTTATTCATCGCAAATTTTACCAATATTGTCTTCTGCTTGTTTGGGTTGCCATAATCCAGGTAGCGGAGATTTGGCAAATCATTCAAGTGTTCAGGCCTATGCCTTGTCAGGTGTTTTATATACTCGAGTGAATACTGGAAACATGCCTCAAGGTGGCCCTAAGTTATCGGATTGCGATATTGCAAAAATAAAAAAATGGGTAGATGCAGGAGCCCCAAATAACTAATATTTTATATATGAAAAAAATTATAGTATCTCTTTCTTTAATCATAAGTAATTCAACTACATTTTTTGCTCAAAGTCCAGATGACTTATTAAATATGGTGGCAGAAAAACCTAAAAAAGAATTTATTAACGCTACATTTAAAACGACTCGTTTAATTAATTTTCATACAGTTGAAGTGTTAGGTAAACGAAGCTTAGATTTCAGGATTTCTCATCGTTTTGGAGATTTTAATTCTGGAGCCTATAACGCTTGGGGTGTTGATGGAGGCGCAAATATTCGTTTAGCGCTAGAATATAATCATGGAACTCGTTTAATGTTTGGTGTTGGAAGAACATCTGGAAGGAAAATTGCAGATGGGTTTTTAAAATACCGCCTATTAAAACAAACCACTAAGGGTGGTGGAATGCCAGTAAGCGTTACTTTATTTACAAGCGTATATCATACGTTTCAACAAAACGTGATAATTGATGGAGAAAACAAATACCAATCTATTCCTGATAGATTATCTTATTGCCATCAAATTATGGTTGGAAGAAAGTTTAATTCTCGTTTTTCGTTTCAATTAACGGGGGCTATGGTTCATGTAAATTTAGTAGATAAGATTTCTGATAAAAATGATTGTTTTGTGATTGGTGGTGTAACACGATTTAAATTCACTAAGCGTCAAGCAATTACGCTTGAATATGGCTATAGATTAAATAAATACAGTAAAGAGAAGTATTATGACAGTTTTGGCATAGGATATGATTTAGAAACTGGTGGACACGTGTTTCAAATTCATTTAACAAATTCGTTTGGATTAACAGAGGATCAATATTTTATGTACACCAACACAACTTGGGAAAATTGGGGAGTTCGTTTAGGGTTTAACATTTCCCGTGTATTCAGTTTGCAAGGGAAACATAAAGAAGAATAAATAATTTATAATAAAAAACACATGAAAAAGGTATTAGCAGTAACATTATTAGGATTAGGATTAACTGGTTTCTCGCAAGTTTATATCGGTAAAAAATCTAAAATTACATTTTTTAGCGAGGCGAAAATGGAAAACATTGATGCAACTAATACTGTTGCACAGCCAGTTTTTAGTGCAGCCAACGGAGTGTTTGTTGCTCAAGTACAACATTCGGCATTTGTATTTAAATCGCCTTTAATGCAAGAGCACTATAATGAAAACTACATGGAAAGTGAAAAATTCCCTTTCGCAACGTTTAAAGGTAAAGTAAAAGAAACAGTTGATTATACTAAAGACGGAGTTTATAATGTAAACATGGAAGGTACTTTAGATATTCACGGTGTATCTTTACCAAGAACAATTTCGGGAACAATTACAGTAAAAAGTGGTACAATTATTTTGGATTCTAAATTTGATGTTAAAGTTTCTGAACACAATATTAAAGTTCCAACATTATATGTAGAGAAAATTGCTGAAATTATTAAAGTAACTTTTCATACAGAAATGGAGCCAAAAAAATAATATCAAAAAAAATAAAAAGATAAAAAATCCTGTTATGTTGGCGGGATTTTTTTATTTGTATTATACAGGAAACACTAAACTTACACAAGCTCCGCCTTCGTTTTTAAAAACAACTTGTGCATCAATCTGATCAGATAAGGATTCAATAAGTGATAAGCCTAGTGCAGCATCTTTTTAGTTGGACAGGTCAGAAAAACCAATGCCATTATCCATGATGCAAATCCGATTCTATCAAAAATTAATTGCATTTCGATTTTAATGATAGGTTTTTATTGAACATTGTTAAAAGCATGTTTTAAAGAATTAGTTAAAGCTTCGTTTACAATCAATCGAATTGGAAAAGCTATTGTAATTTTTAATTCTATTTTATCTAACTCTTCAAACTTTTCTATTTATGTTGTATTTAAAGAAAAACTTTTAGTTACTTCATTTACCAATTCGGATTAATTCAGTGGAGCAAACAAAAAAATTGACCCAACATACAAGTACATTAAAAATGGATTTCTGAATTTAATACAGCATAATATCCAAAATCAATTGCAGACCATGCTTTTGCTCGATTAAGACTATTGGCTATTTTTATAAAGAAGCGTTAAATGATAGTAAACAAATTGAGTTGTTTTAATCTATATGAGCAAACTTTTGAGAAACACAATTTGTAACCTATCTAAATAAGCCTATTTACTTTAAGTAAGTTTTTATTAATTAGTTAAATGGTTACCTTTGTGTTGGTGAAAAAATTACTTCCCATATTGTTTTTATCCATTTATTTAGTTTCTGTAACTGAGTTACATGAACTTTTTAAGTTACCACAATTGGTAGAACATTTTATCGAACACAAAGCCGAAGATAAACAAACAACGTTTTTGGATTTTTTAGTATTGCATTATTCTAATTCAGATGATGGCGGTGAACATTCTAATTTGCCTTTTAAAGCACATCATGATAATGGAAATAGCATCAATTCAGGATTTGTAGCCTTTAATAGTTTCTGTCTTGTTATCAAATCAACACCTATCAAATCTAAAATTTATAAAACTCATTCTATTGACTTTATAAGTTCCTCTTACCTTTCTTCTATTTGGCAGCCGCCAAAATCTTGTTAATACTCATTTGATTTTTCGAATTTCATGTATACTTAGAGTATATCTGTTTTCGATATTTAGTTCTATCAAATACACATTAACAATAAAAATATGCTAAATAAAATAATTGATTTTTCCATTAGGAATAAACTCATCATTGGGCTTTTTGTGATAGCCCTTATTGGTTATGGTACTTATGAGGTAACTAAGTTGCCTATTGATGCCGTGCCAGATATCACTAATAATCAAGTTCAAGTTATTACCGTAGCACCATCTTTTGGTGCAACAGACATTGAACGATTAGTTACATTCCCAATTGAACAAGCAAACAATAATATATCGGGACTAAAAGAAATCAGAAGTTTTTCGCGCTTTGGTTTGTCTTTAGTGACGATTGTATTCGACGACGACGTTGATATTTATTGGGTAAGACAACAAGTAGCGGAACGCCTGCAAAATGTACAATCTCAAATACCGCAAGGTATTGGTACTCCCGAATTAGGACCGGTATCTACTGGCTTAGGAGAGATTTACCAATATGTGGTTAGAGCCAAAGAGGGTTACGAAAAAAAATATAACGAAACCGAATTACGTACGATACAAGATTGGTTAGTGCGACGACAATTATTGGGCGTAAAAGGCGTAGCAGAGGTGAGTAGTTTTGGCGGTAAATTAAAACAATTTGAAATTGCCATTGATCCAAATAAATTACAATCGCATAACATTACTATTCATGATGTATTTACTGCATTAGAAACTAATAATCAAAACACAGGAGGGACCTATATTGAAAAAGGGCCAACCGTTTTGTTTATTAGAAGTGAAGGTTTAATAGGAAGCATTAGCGATATTGAAAACATATCAATTAAAGCGACTGACAACGGAAACCCTTTATTTATAAGAGATGTAGCAGAAGTTAAAATTGGCCACGCTACACGTTATGGCGCCATGTGTTATAATGATAAAGGCGAAGTATCTGGCGCGGTAGTGATGATGCTGAAAGGAGCCAACAGTAGCGATGTGATTAAAAATGTGAAAGAACGTGTTGTGCAAATTCAAAAGTCATTACCAGAAGGTGTTGTTATTGAACCGTTTTTAGATAGAACTAAAATGGTGAACAATGCCATTGGAACAGTGGAGCAAAATTTATTAGAAGGCGCTTTAATTGTAATTTTTGTATTAGTCTTATTTTTAGGAAATTTCAGAGCGGGTTTATTAGTTGCTTCTGTTATTCCTTTAGCAATGTTATTTGCCATTATTTTAATGAACACCTTTGGCGTGAGTGGAAACTTAATGAGCCTAGGTGCTTTGGATTTTGGTTTGATTGTAGATGGCGCCGTGATTATTGTGGAGGCCGTCATGCATCAACTCACACATGGTAAAAAGTTTAAACATATTGCGCAGTTAAATCAAGAGCAGATGGATAATGAGGTTAATTTATCTGCCAGCAAAATGATGAATAGTGCGGTGTTTGGACAAGTGATAATTTTAGTCGTATACCTTCCCATATTTACATTACAAGGTATCGAGGGAAAAATGTTTAAGCCTATGGCACAAACAGTAGCCTTTGCATTATTGGGTGCTTTTGTTTTATCACTCACTTACATTCCAATGATGAGCGCGTTATTTTTAAGTAAGAAAACGAAACATAAAATTAATATTTCTGATAAATTAATGATATGGGTTGAAATAGGTTATCAGCATACTCTAGCAAAAGTATTGCGTTATCCTAAACTTATTATTTCGAGCGTGATTGTATTATTTGTTTCTGCTATTGTTACACTTACTTTTTTAGGTGGGGAATTTATACCAGCATTAGAAGAAGGTGATTTTGCTTTAGAAATGAGAGTATTACCTGGAAGTAATTTAAACACTAGCATAGAAAGTGCCACAAAGGCATCGGCTATTTTAAAGAGTAAATTCCCAGAAGTCATAAAAATTGTTTCTAAAATTGGTAGCGGTGAGGTGCCAACAGATCCAATGCCTATTGATGCAGGCGATGTGATGATTATTTTAAAAGATAAATCAGAATGGACTTCTGCAAAAACATTTCCTGAACTAGCCGAAAAAATGGGAAAAGAATTGGAAGTTGTTTTAGGCACTACTTTTAGTTTTCAGTTTCCAGTTCAAATGCGATTTAACGAATTGATGACAGGCGCTAAACAAGATGTGGTTTGTAAAATATTTGGTGAGAACTTAGACACACTTGCGGCTTATGCGGAAAAGCTAGGTGCTCTTGCAAATCAAGTAGAAGGCGCTAAAAATTTATATGTAGAACCAGTAACTGGAATGCCCGAAATATTAATTGAGTATAATCGAGCAGCTATTGCACAATATCATTTAAACATTGCGGACATTAATAAAGTGGTGAATACCGCTTTTGCAGGACAAAGCACAGGACAATTATTTGAAGGTGAAAAACGATTTGATGTGGTAGTTCGTTTAAATACGGATAAACGAAAAGATTTAGAGGACATTAAAGATCTCTTAGTTCCTACTCCTCAAGGCACACAAATTCCTTTATATCAATTAGCGGAAGTGAGTATTAAAAACGGACCAAATCAAATACAACGTGAAGATGCTAAACGAAGAATTGTTGTTGGATTTAATGTGAGAGGAAGAGATGTACAAAGTATTGTGAACGAACTACAACAAAAAGTAGAGAAGCAAATTAAATTTCCGGCAGGTTATTATGTGACGTATGGTGGTGCTTTTGAAAACCTGAATGCAGCGAAACAACGATTACTAATTGCTGTTCCAGTGTCGTTAGTCATGATTTTTATTTTATTATTTTTTGCATTTAATTCTGTGAAACAAGGCTTACTTATTTACTCAGCCATTCCTTTATCTGCTATTGGGGGAATTTTCTTTTTAGCATTAAGAGGTATGCCATTTAGTATTAGTGCAGGCGTTGGCTTTATTGCTTTATTTGGTGTAGCCGTGCTAAATGGCATTGTGCTTATTGCAGAGTTTAACCGATTAAAAAAAGAAGGCATGAATAATTTACAACGCATTGTATTAATGGGAACCAAAGTTCGTTTACGCCCTGTTATGATGACAGCCTTTGTAGCTTCATTAGGGTTTTTACCAATGGCTATTAGTAATGGGGCAGGGGCTGAGGTTCAGCGGCCTTTAGCTACCGTTGTAATTGGTGGATTAATGATTGCAACCTTTTTGACCTTGTTTGTTTTGCCAATACTTTATATTTTATTTGAAAGAGGGATTAAGAATAGGCAATATGCGATTGAAAATAAGCAAAAATAACTTTTAAATAATTAGACAAATGAGCACTAAAAACTTTAAAGAAACGACATTATATAAAAAAGCATTTATTCAAGCTATGGAAATATTTGAAGTAACTAAATCATTTCCAAAAGAGGAAAAATATTCACTTATTGATCAAGTTAGAAGATCTTCAAGAAGCGTATGTGCAAATTTAGCAGAAGTATATAGAAAGCGTCAGTATCCCGCTCATTTTGTTTCAAAATTTTCAGATTGTGATGCTGAAAATTCAGAAACACGAGTATGGATAGATTTTGCTTTAGCCTGTAAATATATAGATGATAATTCCCACAAAACATTAATTGAAAGAAATGAAGAGGTGGGGAGACTTATTGCCCATGCAATTAAAAATCCAGAAAAGTATTAAAAATGAAACAAAATAAAAATAAGAAAAAAGGGAACCTGCTAATAAGTAATTTGCTTTATTGCTTATTGCTTATTGTCTATTCCCCTTTTTTAAAAGCACAAAGCCCCATTAATTTGCAAGCTGCTATTGATACAGCTCTTAAAAATAATTTGAGTGTGAAAAACGAAAAACTAAAAGCGGAGTATCAGAAAAAAATAATAAAGACTTCTGCTTCTATACCGCAAGCAAATATAGTTGGCGAATACGGACAAATTAATAGTTATTATAACGACAATCGTTTTGGTGCATCACAGTCGTTTAACTTCCCAACTGTTTATATTAATCAAAAGCAACTGTTAAATGAAGAGTGGAATTCTTCATTATTGAATGTGACCATAAAGGAAGCAGACACTAAAAAAATGGTGAGACAATCGTTTTATTTGTTTTTATATCTAAAACAAAAAGAAAAATTACTGTTAAAAAATGATAGCATGTATGCTAATTTTTTAGAGAAAGCAACGATGCGTTTTAATAAAGGAGAGAGCAATGTGTTGGAAAAGGCAACTGCCGAATCGCAGCGGGGAACCATTGCTATTCAATTAAAACAATTGCAGCAAGATATTGATATTGCTAAATTACAATTTAAGTTATTATTAAATACCCTAACTGATTTTGTGCCAACAGAAACGGATTTAAAATTAAACTTAGATGTTAACGCCGACTACACGGTTATTAATCAGCATCCGTTATTGAAGATAATGGAGCAACAAAAAAAGATTTCTATGATTTCAAGAAAATTAGAGAGGTCTAAGTTGTTGCCAGACTTTAATATTGGTTATTATAATATGACGATGCAAGGTTCGGGCTCAGATAATGAAACCTACACGTCATCTACTAGATTTCAATCGGTGCAATTAGGCTTAGGAATTCCTTTATTTTTTGGAGCTCAAAAAGCAAAAATGAATGCAGCAAAAATTAATCAATCTATTTCAGAGAACTTGTATCAGCTTGAAAAAAATGCTTTGCAAAATCAATATCAAAGCTTACTAATGCAACATCAAGCAAATACAATAGCGCTTACTTATTTTGAAAACACCGGATTAAAAAATGCACAATTGATTTTTGAAACAGCTAATAAGCAATTTAGCAATGGCGAAATTGATTACCTCGATTGGGTGATGCTGACTAATCAAGCCATCAATCTTCAGTCTAATTACATGGATGCTGTTAAAAGCTACAATGAAACTATTATTCAAATTAATTACTTAATCACTAAATAACCTTACTAAAATGAAAAATATATTTGTCATATTGATTATTTCACTTGTAGTAGCTTCTTGTGGAGGCACTAAAAGCGAAGCAACGGAAACTGTAGCTTCTATAGAAACTACGGTAACCTTAAACGAAGCACAATATAAAAGTGCTAACATTGTCACAGGAAAACTAGAGAAGAGAGAAATCTCTACGGTTTTAAAATTGAACGGAAAAATTGATGTGCCGCCACAAAATATGGTTTCGGTAAGTACACCTTTTGGAGGCTTTTTAAAATTCACTAAATTATTGCCAGGCATGCATGTTAAAAAAGGAGAAGTGTTGGCAACGATGGAAGATCAACAATACATTCAATTGCAGCAGGAATATTTGACAGTGAAATCAAAATTAAGTTATGCCGAAAACGAATACAATCGCCAAAAAGAATTAAACCAAAGTAAAGCTAGCAGCGATAAAGTATTTCAGCAAACCGAAATGGATTATAAAACTCAACGAATTTCGTTAAGTGCTTTAGCTGAAAAATTAAGATTGATTAATATTAATCCAGATAATTTAAATGAGTCTAATTTATCAAGAAGTATTAATGTCTATTCTTCTATTGACGGCTTTGTATCAAAAGTAAATGTGAACATTGGAAAGTATGTTAACCCATCTGATGTATTATTTGAATTGATTAATCCAGAAGATATACATTTGAATTTAGCAGTGTTTGAGAAAGATTTAGATAAATTATCTATCGGACAAAAATTACTAGCTTTTAATAATAATCAACTCAACAAAAAACATCCTTGTGAGATTATTTTAATTAGTCAGGATTTATCAGCAGATAGAAGTGCCGATGTTCATTGTCATTTTGAAGATTACGATAAAACTTTATTACCTGGCATGTATATGAATGCAGAGGTGGAGATTAAGTTACAAAACGCCTTGTCCATTAATGAAGACGCTATCGTTAGCCACGAGGGGAAAGATTATGTTTTTATAGAAAAGGGAAATCAACAATTTGAAATAGTTGAAGTAATGAAAGGCGTTACTGAAAATGGTTTTTCGGAAATCAGCACATTAGATGGCAAAGATATGTTGAATGCGTCTATTGTAACAAAAGGCGCATATGCTTTATTAATGCAATTAAAAAATAGGGCAGAAGAGTAATTTCTTTAAATGATAAAAGTAGAAAGGCCTAATGTTTTTCTGCTTTTATTTTTAGTTGCTAAAGTTTATTTTTTATGTTTTAGTAATCGGCATGTTGTTATCCATATCCTGATTTTTATCTTTACGATTTTTCACCCATTTCCAAATTCCACCAAAAGCAGCGGCTACTGCAATAAAAATTAGTTTAATATACTTTGCAAACAAAGCCCATAAACCCACTTTTGCTAAAACCTTGAATCAATGTACTGTTGATTTAAAATAAAATGGATAAAGAAGTGAACCTTGTGGATAACACAGTTGAAATCAAATAATCGCCACTAATAAAAATTACAGAAGTAACGCCAAAGACCAGCCCAATCAGTGTTATCAAAGCAAACAAATTAACGATTCTTGCCTCTCGTTTTTGGTGAAATTCCATTTCTGATTTTACCCCAAGGTTGATTAAGTTCCCAAAATCATTTTTTGCATAGTACGTTTAAAGTTTTAATATACTGCTTTTTTCTAAAAAGAAAAGTCCTGGAATTTTTAATTTCAGGACTTTTATTTTGAATGTTTTTCTAAAACGTTTAAACTACCATGTTCACAATTTTTTTGTGAACCACGATTACTTTTTTAGGTTCTTTACCATCTAAGTATTTAGCGGTTTGTTCGTTGGCCCTTACAATCGCCTCCACTTCTGGGGCTGTTAAAGTAGCAGCTAACTCTAATGTAAATTTAACTTTACCATTAAAAGAAACAGGGTAGTTTATAGTATCGTCTACTAAAAATGCTTCGTTAAAATCAGGAAAGGGCGCTGTTGAAATACTTTCGGTATGACCTAATTGTTTCCATAATTCCTCAGTAATATGAGGAGCGTAAGGTGATAAACAAATTAATAAAGGTTCAAGGATTGCTCTCTTATTACATTTTGCATCGGTTAATTCATTCACGCAAATCATAAAATTACTGATAGAGGTATTAAAAGAAAAACGATCAATATCTTCCGTAATTTTTTTAATGGTTTTATGTAAGGTTTTTAATTCGCCTTTGGTTGGAGCCTCATCCCCCGCCTTCTCCGCGGGAGAAGGAGTTGATAGACGTAGTTTCTCCGCCTCAATAATTTGTTGCGCTAATTTCCATAATTTTTTTAAGAAACCATGAACTCCTGTAATACCATTCGTATTCCAAGGTTTACTTTGCTCCAAAGGACCTAAAAACATTTCATACAAACGCAAAGTGTCTGAACCAAATTTTTCTGAAATGTCATCGGGTGTTACTACATTGTATTTTGATTTAGACATTTTTTCTACTTCAGCTCCGCAAATATATTTCCCATCTTCCAAAATAAAATCTGCGTTTTTGAAATCATCTCTCCATTTTTTAAATGCCTCAACATCTAATATGTCATTATTAACGATGCTTACGTCTACATGTAGAGCAGAGACTTCATAATTATTTTTTAAACCAGAAGAAACCAACTTGTTTTCGCCGTTAACTCTATAAACAAAATTACTTCTTCCTTGTATCATCCCTTGATTAATTAACTTCTTCGCAGGCTCATTAATAGCAATATAACCAAGATCTTTTAAGAATTTAGTCCAGAAACGCACATACAATAAATGGCCGGTTGCATGTTCACTGCCACCAATATACAAATCTACTTGTTGCCAATAGTCTGCTAATCTTTTATCAGCAAATACCGAAGCGTTAGTTGAGTCCATGTATCTTAAAAAATACCAAGAACTTCCAGCCCAACCTGGCATGGTGCTATGTTCATAATCGTATTTACCTTCATGTTTCCAAGATGAAGCTGCGCGCGCCAATGGTGGTTCACCATCTTCCGTTGGTAAATATTTATCTACTTCAGGTAATACTAATGGTAATTCGTTTTCATTCAATGCATAAGGAATATCATTTTTGTAATACACAGGAATTGGTTCGCCCCAATAACGTTGACGGCCAAACACGGCATCACGTAAACGAAAATTTACTTTTCTTTTTCCTAATCCTTTTGCTTCTATTTCTGCAATGGCTTTTTTTATGGCTTCTTTAACTTCTAATCCATTTAGGAAGTCAGAGTTTATTAATTTTCCTTCTTTAGCATCGTACGACCCTTCGACTCCGCTCAGGGTGACATTCGATGTTGCAGCAACTACTTCTAAAATTGGTAAACCAAAATGTTTGGCAAAACTATAATCTCTGCTATCATGCGCCGGCACTGCCATAACTGCACCGGTTCCATAACCCGCTAATACATAATCACCAATCCAAATAGGAACTTGTTTTCCTGTAAAAGGATGTTCTACATAAGAACCTGTAAATACTCCAGTAATTTTATTAATATCAGCTTGGCGTTCGCGTTCACTTCTGTTTTTTGCTTGCGTCACATAAGTTTCAACCTCAGCTTTGTTATCTGCTGTGGTTAAGCTTTCTACTAATTCATGCTCTGGTGCAAGTGTTACAAAGGAAACGCCAAATACGGTATCAGGACGTGTGGTGAAAACTTCAATTGTTTTATCAGAACCATGAATTTTAAATTGTAATGATGTGCCTTCTGATTTCCCAATCCAATTACGTTGCGATTCTTTTAAGCTATCTGTCCAATCTAATGTGTCTAATCCATCTAACAAACGTTGAGCATATGCTGTAATGCGCATGCTCCACTGCTTCATTAATTTACGTTCAACAGGATAACCGCCACGTTCACTTACGCCATCTTTAATTTCATCATTTGCTAAAACCGTTCCTAATTGAGGGCACCAATTTACATAAGCCTCACCTAAGTAGGCAAGACGATAGTTCATTAGAATATCAGATTGTTCTTTTTCTGTAAAGGCTTTCCACTCTGCAACTGTAAATGATTTTATTGTTTCTTCGCAAACCGCATTTACTTTAGCATTTCCGTTTGCTTCAAATTCAGCAATTAAAGTAGAAATGTTTTCTGCCTTATTACTGTCTTTATTATACCATGAATTAAATATTTGTATAAAAATCCATTGCGTCCATTTGTAGTATTCAGGATTGGATGTTCTTACTTCTCTGTCCCAATCAAACGAAAAACCAATTTTATCTAATTGTCTTCTGTAAACGGCAATATTATTTTCAGTGGTCACTTTTGGATGCTGCCCTGTTTGAATCGCATATTGCTCAGCAGGTAAACCAAAACTATCGTAACCCATTGGGTGCAATACATTAAAGCCTTTATGGCGTTTATAACGAGATACGATATCAGAGGCAATATATCCCAAAGGATGCCCTACATGTAAACCAGCACCTGATGGGTAGGGGAACATATCTAATACGTAGTACTTTGGTTTATCTCCACCATCTTTAGCAGCAAAGGTTTTGTGTTTTGCCCAATAGGCTTGCCAATTACTTTCTATCTCTTTAAAATTGTATTCCATAATGCTTGATTTTGCGAGGTGTAAAGATAAGATTTAACCACAAAGAGACAAGATTTTTTTGACAAAGAATGAGACTTAACCGCAAAGAGGTAAAGGGTTTGCGCAGAGAATGCAAAGGAGAAATAAAGAGCAAGAGGAAAGGGTTTTATATAAAGAAAAGAAAACTATCTCTCCTTTTCTTTTCAATCTCTATGTGATCTTTGCGGTTAAATAATTTTATTCAAAAACAAGTTTTCCAGTTTCAACAACCTCTTTGTTATTTAAAACACTGAATGTGTAGATTCCTTTCGAAAGATTTCTTCTTAAATATTGTGTTTCTTTTTCTACAACCGCTACTCTATCCACTTCTTGACCCAAGGCATTGTATAATAGAATTTCCATTCCTGTTTTTGGTTCATTTACTTTTATTACTAAAACTTCGGCAGAAGGATTTGTATAAATGTTGACGTATTTTGTTTTATGTGATTCAATATTGACAGTAGAATTTTGTTGTGTAGAGTTTGTGGTTTGTGCTTTTAACGAAACAACAAAAAATAGTAAACTGATAATAGACAAATATGTTTTCATTTTCATAATACGTTTAAGTAAAAATAAATGAAAAGAATTAGAAACAAAATCTGTTTTAAGATTAAAATCTGATAAACTGAAAGATATGGAAACTCTCCAAATAGCCAATGATATAAGGCCTTGAACGTCACTAAATTTTTAATGTTGAAAAAATAATTTGTAGAAAAATTGAAGTTATTTATTTCGACAGTTACAAAAACCGCTAGAAAACATTAATTAATACTTAATTCCCGATACACCAATATTTTCAATTGGATGCCAAGTTGTTTTAATTTCTTGTAAATCGGTAATAAAGTAAGGGCCTTGTTCTTTTTCGTCGCTCCAATTTTTATTCCACGTAAAAACACGTTTCACATTTAAGGAAGCGTTTTCACCAATGGTTTTATTAAAGTCTTTTTCCGAATTACAATTGATGATGGCATTTACATCCATATGAGATGAAAAATGTGAATGTAATTCTTTGCGATTGCCTGTTACAATATTTACCACGCCACCTGGCACATCACTTGTAGCAATAACCTCAGCAAATGTAATAGAGCAAGTAGGTTTACTTTCGGATGCTAATACAATACATGTATTTCCTCCAGCAATAGCAGGAGCAATCACAGAAACTAAGCCTAATAAAGCAGATGATTCATCTGCTAAAATAGCAACTACGCCCATTGGTTCAGGAACCGAAAAATTAAAATGAGACGTAGCAACAGGATTTACTGAACTAAATAATTGTTGGTATTTATCGCACCACCCAGCGTAGTAAACTAAACGGTCAATACTTTGTTCTACTTCTTTTTTAGCAGCAGCAGGCGTGTAACCTAGCTGTTTTAACTCTTCTAAAAACTGCTCTTTACGACCTTCTAACATTTCTGCTATGCGGTATAAAATTTGCCCGCGGTTAAATGCTGCACGAGCACTCCATCCGCTGAATGCACCACGCGCTGCAATGACAGCGTTTCTAAAATCTTTACGAGAAGATAAACTAACGTTTACAGTCATGTTGTTTTTTAATTTTAAAGGATAATAGCGCCCACTCTCAGTACGAGGAAATTGTCCGCCAATAAATATTTTGTATGTTTTTAAAACTTCTATTCTTTCCATTATAATTTGTTGTTTGAGTTTTGTTTTTGGTTGTTTGATAACTTCAATCCAACAACCAACAACTTATTTCTTAAAACTTTAGATAAGGCATTAAACCATGTAATCCACCTTCTCTTCCAAATCCACTTTCTTTATAACCACCAAAAGGAGACGTTGGATCAAACTTGTTGTATGTGTTTGCCCAAACTACACCAGCGCGTAATTTAGAAGTTAAATTAAAAATACGAGAGCCTTTATCTGTCCAAACGCCAGCACTTAAACCGTAAGGAATGTTGTTTGCTTTTTCAATCACTTCTTCAATAGTGCGGAATGTTTGAATCGCTAATACTGGTCCAAAAATTTCTTCCTGAGAAATACGGTGTGATTGTGATGTATTTAAAAATAAAGTAGGGCGAACAAAGAATCCTTTTTTTGGAATCGTACAAGAACTTTGATACATCTCAGCTCCATCATTCACGCCAATTTTTAAATACTCATTAATTTTATTCAATTGCATTTTCGAATTAATCGCACCGATGTCTGTGTTCTTATCCAATGGGTCACCAACAATTAACGTTTCTAATCTATCTTTTAATTTACGAATCACTTCTTCGGCAACACTTTCTTGCACAAATAAACGAGAGCCTGCGCAGCATACGTGACCCTGGTTAAAGAAAATACCATTGATAATTCCTTCTACAGCTTGGTTAATAGGCGCATCTTCAAAAATAATGTTGGCCGCTTTTCCACCTAATTCCAAAGTTAATTTTTTATCTGTCCCAGCAACCGCTTTCTGAATCCATTTACCAACATTAGTGCTGCCAGTAAAAGCAATCTTATTAATGTCTTTATGATTTACCATCGATGCACCAACTGGTCCGTGTCCAGTAATTATGTTTACTACTCCATCAGGTAAACCACTTTCTTGAATTATCTCCGCTAATTTCAAGGCAGTTAAAGAGGTAGTTTCGGCGGGTTTTAAAACTACGGTATTACCAGTTGCTAAAGCCGGAGCAATTTTCCATGCCGCCATTAATAATGGGAAATTCCAAGGAATCACTTGGCCTGCAACCCCCAAAGATTTTGGATGGCGATTTGGAAATGCATATTCTAATTTATCAGCCCAACCTGCATAATAAAAAAAATGATTAGCTGCTAAAGGCACATCTATATCACGGCTTTCACGAATTGACTTTCCGCCATCTAACGTTTCAATCACTGATAGTTCACGGGCACGTTCTTGTATTAAACGTGCAATACGGTAAATGTATTTAGCGCGTTCTTTTGCTGGCATTTTGCTCCACGTTTTATCGTAAGCCCCACGAGCAGCCTTTACAGCACTATCAACATCTTTATCATTTGCTTCTGCAATGCTTGAGATTTTTTCTTCGGTCGCAGGGTTAATGGTATCGAAATATTTTCCAGAATTTGGTTTTACAAATTTACCATTGATAAATAAATCATACTGTTTTTGTAAACGAATATGATCGGTTGCTTCAGGTGATGGAGCATATTTCCAATCGGTAAAGTATTCTAATTTTTTAGGTTCTTTTTTTGCCATTGTGTTTTGTGTTTCTTTTCCCGCAGATATCGCTAATTTCCGCAGAATTAAAATCTGCGTTTATTTGCGCAATCAGCGGGACATAAATATTAGTCTACTGAAATATAATCTTTACTAAAGTAAACCCCTTTTGCTTCTTTTTCTAATTGTAAAATTAAATCGTTCGCTAAAGAGCTTGCGCCAAAGCGGAACCATTTATTATCTAACCAAGCGTTGCCTAAGGTTTCGTGTAACATTACTAAATATTGTAATGCGCCTTTAGCTGTACTAATTCCACCGGCTGGTTTCATACCAACTTGAATTCCTGTTTTAAAATAATAATCTTTAATAGCATCCAACATCACTAAGGTAACAGGCATAGTTGCTGCCACACCAATTTTACCAGTGGATGTTTTAATGAAATCTGCTCCTGCATAAATGGCAATATCACTAGCGCGTCGTACGTTATCTAAGGTGGAAATTTCGCCTGTTTCAAAAATAACTTTTAAGCGTGCATTATATTTGTGCGTTAAATCTTTAATAGCAGCAATCTCATCAAAAACAAAATTGTAATTGCCTTTCAAAAATTCACCACGACTAATTACCATATCAATTTCATCGGCACCGTTATCCAAAGCTAACTTTGTATCCAATAATTTAATTTGCATGGTGGAGTTACCACTAGGAAAAGCCGTAGACACAGATGCCACTTTTACTTTGCTACCCTTTAAAGCCTCTTTAGCAACTTTGACCATGGTTGGGTAAACACAAACTGCTGCCGTAGAAGGTAAATCAGGTAGAGCTAAGTGTGGATGCATAGCCTTGTAACACATTTGTGTTACTTTTCCTTCTGTATCTTTTCCTTCTAACGTAGTTAAATCAATCATGTTTAGTGCTAGTTTCAAAGCTTGCACCTTACTTCCTTTTTTAATACTGCGTGTATTAAAACGAGCCACTCGTTCCTCAATTCCTACTTGGTCAACCACAGGGCTTTGTCTAAAATCGTATGTCATGTTAATATTAATTAAAAGGCTATATTATCATCAAAAATAAGATAATTAATTGTATTTTTAAATTCTAATTTCTTCTATTTTGAGCCAATCAAATAATATATTTCCGAATCAGGAAGAGCTTGTAACTAGTTCAGATAAAGAAAACTTATTGTCTCATAAAGGCTTGGTAATTTGGATGACAGGCTATTCAGGTTCAGGTAAAACAACTTTAGCTTACGAGTTAGAAAGACGATTACATGACGAAGGGATTTTAACCAAGGTACTTGATGGCGATGTTTTAAGGCAAGGTATGAATAAAGGACTGGGTTTTAGTATGGAAGATAGAACTGAGAATATTCGTCGTACAGCTGAGTTAGCCAAGCAATTAGCAAGTTGTGGTGTGGTAGTGATTTGTAGTTTAATTACTCCTACTAATGAACTAAGAAGGTTAGCAGAAAAGATTATTGGAGAGCAACATTTTATATTATATCATATTGCAACACCTTTAGATGTTTGCGAAAAACGTGATGTAAAAGGGCACTATGCCAAAGCAAGAACAGGTGAGATAAAGGAATTTACAGGAGTTTCTAATCCTTTTGAAATGCCTACTAATGCTATTTATAGCATTGATACGTCTGAACTTTCTATCGGTGAAAGTGTTACTTATTTATTCGACGACATTTTTCAATTATTAGCAATTTGATGTTTGTACTCTGTGATAAGATATTAGGGAAGAATATATTAAAACCAAATAGAAAGCTATTTAGCAGTTACACATTTACCTGTTTTGAAGATATCAATTTGGCTCCTGCAGATGATTGGACAAAAGCAGTAAACAACAAGAATGTGTTTTTATCATATTCCTACCTAAAAGTTTTACATAAAGAAAAAAAAGAACATTTTAGATTTAGATATGTTATTGTTTACAATAGAAAAGATCCTATTGGGGTTGTTTATTTTCAGATCAATGATTTTTCCGCTTCTTTATTTGGCGAATTGATTGAAAAGCAAATCTCAGAATTAAAAAGTAAACGTGCTTCTGTTTTCCAAAGATATATTGAGCATAATGAAAACGAAACCATCATGCGTTTGGTGACATGTGGAAACAATTTTATTAGCGGTGAGCATGGTTTTTATTTGGATGTTAATAGTAAAAAAACCACTTTCAAAATTGTAGAAGGTGTTATTGATTGCATTTCGAGAGCAGAAAAATTACGAGGAAAAATTTCTGCCATTTTGGTAAAAGATTTTTATGCCGAAGGATTTGGAAATAAAGATTGTTGGTATTGCACTAAATTTGTTCACTTTAATGTAGAGCCAAATATGATTATTGATTTGCCTAAAGGCTTATCAAATCTCACGGATTATTTAGCTACCTTTTCAAAAAAATATAGAAACAGAGCTAAGCATATTTTAAGCGCTAGCGCTTCGTTAACTAAAAAAAGATTATCAGCGCAAGAAGTTTCCTTATACAAAAACACCATGCATGATTTATATACGCAAGTATTTAATCAGGCCAAATTTAAATTAGTGCATTTGTCGCCAGGTTATTTTGAAGATGTTATAAAAGCAGATACCAATTCATTTTATGTGGATGCATGGTTTTTAGACGATCAAATGGTGTCGTTTGCTTGTGGTTTTTGTTTAGAGAATGAGGTAGAAGCACACTACATTGGCTTTGATTATGCGCACAACAAAGAGTATGAATTGTATCAAACTATATTATATAGTTTTATTGAACAAGCCATTTTAATGCAAAAAACAAAAATTAATTTAGGAAGAACAGCTTCTGAAATTAAAACTACCGTTGGCGCCAGAGCTCATGAGTTATTATGTTACATTAAACCACAAAACACGGTTTCTAAATTAATTTTAAAACCATTTATGCAATTTTTACAACCAACAGAATGGATTCCAAGGAATCCATTTAAGGAAGAATCATAAAAAAAGGAGCAAATTAATTTGCTCCTTTCTTGTTTATTAAATCATCATTAATCATCCGTTGGTTCTGGTGCTTTTTTAGCAGCAGCCTTTTTAGCTTTTATTTTTTTAGGCCATAATACATTAATTAATTCGTTATGAACTGTAATCATAGATGAACTTACGCCATTAATAATACTTACTTCTTTGTTTGAATTGTTTTTCCAAGTACGAGTCACTTCTTCCTCGGAGTTATCCTCTTTAATAATCCAACATTTTACTAATTTTCGGTTGCGAACTTCTGCCTTTCCACTCCAGCAGTTAGCTTTTGAACCAATACGAGAAGTGATAATAACATCAGTATAAACACCGTCTTCCACCTCTTCTGCTCCGCGCTCATCAAATTTTTGTGACCATTTATTGTAACAAGTTAATTCACGTGGCTCTTCATTTTGAGCTTTTATTTGAGCGGTTGTTAGTAGTAAGGTAACTGCTATTAGTAATTTTTTAATCATGGTCGTGTTTTTTTAGAGTTATAAATATACAATTTATCATATTTAAAACAATCTCCTTTTAAATTTTTTATTTAATTAGGGTTTTTTAGCAAAACAGCACCTATCTGCTCGTTCTTATAAACGAGTGGCTTATTAGACAAATCCATATATTCTTTGTCAGTATTTAAAATATAAAAATAGTCGTCATATTTACTAATTCCCCTTCTGTGAGCCGGGTTTAACCATTTCAAATCCCAGGTATAACGGTAAAAATTAACACCTGGTTCAAAAAGCCAATTGATCCCTAATTGTATGTTTTTGTTGGGATATTTTTGATGCTCTAAAATCAAATTTTGCACAATACTTTTAACGTCACTATCTATTTTCCAGTCTTTATAAAAAGCAGTATTGTGATTTATATAGATATTAAAAAGCGCTAAACTGGCACATAAATAGGAAATAGAAACGCAGGTTGTTTTAGATAATTGAAAAAAATAATTTAAAAGGAAAATAAAATTTAGAATAAATATGGGGTAAAAGAAGAGTGCAAAGCGATGGATGTAATAGTCATTCCCTAAAATCAAATGCTGCGCAATAGTTATCGCAACAATAGCTATTAGAATTAGATTTATAAGTACTAGACTAATATGTGCTTTAAATAAGGTAATATTTCTTTGAACAATAGCCTTTAAAATGATTATGAGTGTTAGCACAACAACGGATACTATAAAAACTTTAAATATGGTTTCCCAAAAAGGAGTAACATACATTTCGTAAAAAAAACTATAAATGGCTGTACCAACTGTGTCTTCCAAAAATCCATTCTTACCTCCAAAATCAAGCAAACTCATTTTGGATATTCGGCGTAGTGGCTCATATAATACCATTCCAGATAATATCACTGAAACAATATTGATTTTGTTTTGCTTATAAAAATGATAGTTATTACTTGTAGAGTCTATTTTTAAAACAACATAACTTACAATATTATATACAATTAAAGCAGCTACGTAATAATTAAGTAACGAAAAATTACTCATCACGGCTAAAAAGGCTCCAACGTTAAAGAGTATCAAGTGCTTGTTTTGTTTAGAGGTGAAATACAAACTCAAATAATACAAACTCATTAGTAAAAATGCAAAAGACAAACCATAACCACGTGCTAAAGCAAAAAAATCAAGCAAATGAGGGTTTAGCACCATTAACAAATAAAAAGGAAACATCAATTTAGGAATATACTTGTATAAAAGTAGAATGATAAAAATACTGTAAAGAATAAAAGCTAAAATATTTGGTAACCGCAAGCTTAATTCAGAACTGCCAAAAAGCAATTCACAGTATTTCATCAATACTGTGTTTAAAATATGATTATTGGTATAGGGTGTTTTATAAGAGACGATGTCCATAAACCCTTGATGCACATAGTGTGTGTATGTATAACTCTCGTCATGTGTAAAAGAAGTATGGGAAGCTTTATAAATAATGTACCATACTATTCCTAAACCAGATAGTAACACTAAACTAAGTTGTAAAGGAATTTTTTTGTTTGAAGGATTTGGTATCGGCATAATTTATCATTCAAATATATTGAATCTAATTCAAATTCGATAGTCTTTTATTAATTTGTTCCTCTGAAGACCCTTTAAATACTGCCAATTTCAAAGATGCTACAAATTATAGCAAAGGCGTGCTTTCTTTTGTTGTTATTTTGCAGAAATTATTTTGTCGTATGCTAGTTAAAACGTTTGGAAGCGCCGTGCACGGTATTAGTGCCACCACGGTTACAGTAGAGGTTAATATTTCACAAGGAATCAATTTTTTTATGGTGGGCTTGCCTGATAATGCCGTTAAAGAAAGTCATCATCGCATTCATGCCGCTTTAAATAATAACAATTTAAAAATACCAGGTAAGCAAATTACAATCAATCTAGCGCCAGCCGATATTCGTAAAGAAGGCTCTGCTTACGATTTAACTATTGCTGTGGGTATTTTAGCGGCTTCTGAACAAATTAAATCAGAAGATGTTTCTAATTATATTATTATGGGAGAGCTATCATTGGATGGCGAATTACGTCCCATAAAAGGAACATTGCCTATTGCTATTAAAGCCAAGCAAGAAGGATTTAAAGGATTGATACTACCAGAAGAAAATGCCAAAGAAGCCGCTGTAGTGGATGGCATGGATGTTTATGGCGTATCAAACATCAAACAAGTGATTGATTTTTTTAATGAAACTGCTACTTTAGAAAAAACCACCATTGATATTGAACAAGAATTTTTAACCCGCTTAGATGATTTTGAATTTGATTTCAACGATGTAAAAGGCCAAGAAAACATTAAGCGTGCTCTGGAAATAGCCGCCTCTGGCGGACATAACGTTATTTTAATTGGTCCGCCGGGCGCTGGTAAAACGATGCTAAGTAAACGCATGCCTTCTATTTTGCCGCCACTAACCTTAGATGAAGCCTTAGAAACAACAAAAATTCATAGTGTAGCAGGCAGAACTTCAAAAACAATGGGCTTGGTAACTAAGCGACCATTTAGAAGTCCGCACCATACAATTTCGGATGT
>CAITNS010000040.1 GCA_903893815.1 uncultured Bacteroidota bacterium | reverse complement strand
TGTTGCTAAGCCATCTTTTTCTAGATCTTTTAACTGCTCTAATGCTTCTGGCAAGCTGCTAAATTTTTGTCCATCATCAAGCCAACTCGTTTCATTTTTGCACATCATATTTAAAATATGCTGACGAATAATTAAATCCTCTTCGGTTAAAACATGTCCTTTAAAAATTGGAAAATGCCCTTCGTTTACCACCTTTTGATATTCTTCCACCGTTTTAATGTTTTGTGCAAAAGCATCCCAACTATCGCTGATAGAAGAACAACCTAGCGCCACTAATAATTTTGTGGTGTTGGTGGTGTAGCCCATAAAATTACGGTGCAGTGTTCCTTTTTTAGCAGCATCAAATAACGTATCATCTGGTAATGCAAAATGATCCATGCCGATATCATCATAATTAGCGGATAAAAACAAATCTTTACCAGTTTCATACAAACTTCGTTTATAAGAATCTGCCGGCAAATCTTTTTCCGAATATTTTCGTTGCCCCGGTTTTAACCAAGGCACATGCGCATAACTATAAAAGGCAATACGTTCGGGTTTTAAAGTAATGATTTTTGTAATCGTATCGTTAATGGATTCAACCGTTTGATAAGGCAAACCATAAACTAAATCAAAATTAATAGACGTGTAGCCAATTTGGCGAGCATCATCCAGTACTTGTTTTACTTCTTCAAATGTTTGGTAGCGGTTAATGGTGTCTTGCACTTTTTCGTCAAAATCTTGAATGCCAAAACTCACACGTTTAAATCCTAAATCATATAAGGCTTGTAAATGTTCTTTAGTGGTATTGCCCGGATGTCCTTCGAAACTAAAATCATACTCTTTTGAAATTTCAACGGTATTTAAAATGGTACTTAATAAATAGGTTAAGTTTTCGGGAGAGAAAAAGGTAGGGGTGCCACCTCCTAAGTGTATTTCTTTAATTAAAGGTTTTCCTTGAAATTGATTTAAGTATAATTGCCATTCTTTTAAAACAGATTCAATATATGGTAATTCTACTTTATGATTTACAGTAATTCTTGTATTACAGGCGCAGTAGGTGCATAAACTTTCACAATAAGGCAAGTGAATGTATAAACTGATTCCATCAGCATTATATTTTATAAACGCTTTTTGAATGTGATCAATCCATTTTTCTTCTGTTAAGTTGTTATCCCAATATGGTACTGTTGGATAGCTTGTATATCTGGGAACTGCTTTATTGTATTTTGTGACTAAATCCATAACTATTTGCCAAAGATAATTTGGATGTCAGAAGCAAAAACTGACATTTATCAGTTATAATTTTGATAAAAAATAGCTGCACTAAAACAAAAATAGCGAGAAAAAGAAAGCGACAATGATTACAGTTATTCCTGCACTAAGCTTGATTAGATTTTAAATTGCTGAATTGTTCTTCTAAAGCAATCACTTTAGGAAATAAAATGTTGTTTTCAATATGTAAATGCACATGAAATTCTACTTCAAATTCTTTTAAATGCTCCATTAATTTTTGATATTCTTTAGGCGCATTTGCTTGACTCGAAAAATTTTGAGTAATCTCTTTTATCTCTTTTAAAACACTTGAAGCTTGAACGTGCTCTGCTTCTAATAATTGAATCGGTTTTTTGACAAATGAATTTTTTTGAGACGTATTTGTAAAAATTTTATCTCGTCTTAATTCATATAATTTGCGCATATATGGAAATAATATTTTGTCTTCCTTTTCGCAATGCTTAGTTAATTTGTCTTTAAAGTCAGTAAACTTCTCATCCATTTTTTGAAGTATAGATATTAGTGCTTTGTCACAGTTAGGATTTGTGATGAGTTTTTTAATACTCTCTTCAATAAAGTCTAATACTTCTGCTTCATTTGAATGGTGCTGACCATTGATGAAATCAATTAAACGATCTACACTCATGTCCTCTAAAGTTAACATGGTGTTAGTTTTTGATAATTCTTGAAGTTGATTTAATTCAGCATCTATTTCAGAAAAGATAAGTCCCTTTTCTTCGCAGGCATCTTTAAATTTTTGAGAACCATTTTGGTAGTAATTGAAATTGTATTTTTCAAACAGTTCAATAGAAGCGGGAATGTGTATGGCTAATTCTGCTAATGTCATAATCCTTATTTTGAAAGTTGTTTTTGTTCGTTTTTTAATTCTGATAAAAAATTGTCAATGATGCCTTGTTTAACGTGTGGCATCACTACAATTTTATACCACTCTGGATTTTCGTGATTGTCTGGTACTAAATGATATTTCATGGATAATTCACGACTCATGTAATTGGCGCGAATCGTAACGATATTTAAATTGGGGTGTCTGAAATATTTTACGTTCCATTCGTCTAATTTTTCGCAAATAGAAGTTGTTCTATCCACTAGTTGGTGCATTTTTACGGTCCAACCAACAGATCCATGAATTCGTAAAATCATCCATACACAAACAGCGTTAGCGCCTGAACGGCTTCCGCATAAGGTATAGTCTTTCCCTTTTACATAACCAGCTTCATTGGTGCAAACATATTTCATGTATTCTTTTCTTATTAGAAAGATGCCGGTTCCATAAGGAGCTTGTAACATTTTGTGTCCGTCGATGGAAAAGGAAGTGATGTTTTTATTTTTGAAATTGAAAGAATTATTGGTGTTAGTAAACGGAAAAATAAAACCTCCGTAAGCACCATCTATATGCAATTTGTAATTAATATATAGTAAATTTAAAAATGAGGTGATGCTATCAATATCATCTACAGAGCCAAACATCGTTGTAGACATATTGATATTGATGATGAAATATTTAACTCCTTTTGCTAAAGCGGCCTCTATTTTTTGTTCAAAATCTTTAATTAAAATTTGACGCGAGGTTTGATCTACTGCTAATTCTATTCCTTTAATACACAATAAATCTAAGGCTTTAGGAATGGAGTAGTGCGTGTCAGCAGAATAAACTACGGCAATCTCACTCATTTTTGCTTGATGTTCTTGCAGATAAAAATTTCTGTAAATCCATAACGCTTCAATATTTGCTTCCGTTCCTCCGCTAGCTACGTATCCATCATAAGAATGAGGTTCGGCGCCAAAAATTTCTTCGGCACAAATTTTTAAAAGATCTTTTTCTATTTCATGTGTGCCAGCAAAAAAATCTTCGTGCTCATCCCCTAAAGTATGAACGCCAATATGATTTGGGTTGGCGATTAAAGTCGATAAAAAAGGCGCATCTTTTAAAAAAGGTGCATCATCATAAAAGATATCTGTATCTAAAAAAGTTCCAGGTATACCAATGATGTTTTCTGTTCGGTAATTTGTGTTTTTACTTAGCGATTCAAACACTTTACTTTTAATTTGTGAATATGTATATTTTTCCCAAAACATAATTTAATGACATTTTTTTGGTGAACATTTAATGGTTTCTTTTCCTGTTGATGGTTTTTCGCAGCAACTTACTTTATGAGTTTCTTTTTCAAATTGAGGACTTAAATAAGGAATCCCTAAATTCAATCCTCTAACAATTAACATCACTGCCATAATAGATACTATATAAGGCATAGCATGACGAATATGATTACGATATTTTAAGGTGATGAATTGTCCTAAAAATGCTACGGCATACATAATAGGAACGGTGCCAATGCCAAAGTAAAACATAAACTCAGCACCTTTTATATAGTGCCCTGTTGCAATGGCTCCAGCAATCCCAAGGT
Source organism: uncultured Bacteroidota bacterium (assembly GCA_903893815.1). Classification (GTDB taxonomy): domain Bacteria; phylum Bacteroidota; class Bacteroidia; order B-17B0; family Aurantibacillaceae; genus UBA4416. Next base: position 229,957 of record CAITNS010000040.1, on the reverse strand, counting down.
ATACCAAACCGCATGGTAATAAGCCATTTAATAAACCAATAAAGAATAAAAAGTGTAAGCCTTTTTTATTAAATAAATTACCTAATTGATTTTTAACTGAGTTGATAAATGAATAAAGGAAGCCTAAACTTTTTGCCCTATGTAATGATTTTGAATTTGTAAAGATTACTGAAAGCAAAAGTAATGCTCCGATGACGATAGAAAGTATTTGTTGAAAGCCTCCTAAGAAAAAAGATTGACCTAATAAACCAAATATAACACCTAAGAAAGTGTAGGTAGCAACTCTACCTAGATTGTATAAAAAAATTCCGAAGTATTTTTTTAATGGAGAGTATTGGTGAACTGGAAGAGCTAATGCAATTGGACCACACATGCCAATACAATGGAAGCTCCCTAGGAGACCTAATGATGTGGCAGCGATGATTAATGTCATATGTCTTTATTATTGTTTTTTGATTGCCATATGGTTTATCCAGGTTAGTTATTTGCGTTTGTTCGATAGAAGAAACCTGGATATTTCATAATTAATTAATAAAAATAACTTCTTCTTTAAAATATTTTTTTTGATTGCTTGTCCATGATAATTGTAATTTGTATGCACCGTGTACTAATTGTTTTGAGTCGATTGCTTGCGTATTGTTTACAAAGTTCATTTTTAAATTAATGTCTTTACTAGAATCAGACGGTCGGAAAAAATGAATGGTTCCTTCAAAATCCGCACTTAATAAACTAGAATCTGCAGTTAGAGTAATTTCATTTCCATTTATGGAATGGTGTATGGAACCAACTAGTTCTTTTTCGTTATTAATTGCATCTATTTTATCTTGAAATTTCATTTCTTGAGCGTAGTAATCATCGCTCACTAAATCTACTTTTTGTCCGTAGCTCATCACAACTAGTGCTACTATGAGTGCTACAAAACTTAAATACAAAACGACTATTCTTCCTCCAAAGTTCATAATTAATTTATTTTAGTTGTTACTTTTAAATTTAATAGGGCCTAAAAAATTGGTTTTTACTGTTTTTATTTTTTTACCGTTTGAATAAACGCCAATTTCTAATTTTACTTTTCGGTCTACAATATCTTTTTTGTTTAAGAATACAAAGAATTCGCCCATGCTAACTGCTTCGGGTTTTACTTCAATGTCCTTACCAATCAATTGAATTTTATAATCTTTAAAATTTTCTACTTTCAATTCTACAGGTAATTCTTCTCTTGTTTTGTTTACCAGTTTAATGGTAAATAAATTACTTAATTGATCGTTCGGTTGTTCTTGATATAACATGCCTTTTGCTCTTAAAATAGTGGCATCATAATCAGAACGAGTTGTTAATAAAACAGTTTCTACTCCAATTAAAATTAGCAATACAAGTGAGTAAGCTTTCATTCTAGTGGTAAAGGCAAGCTTTACTTTGTCTTTAATTCCATTTTCAGAATCGTAACGAATCAAACCTTTCTCAAGACCTACACTATCCATCATATGGTCGCAGGCATCTATACAAGCTGTACAACTAATACACTCTAATTGAGTCCCATCTCTAATATCAATACCCGTTGGACAAACTTTTACACATAAATTACAATCGATGCAATCACCACCCGTTCTTACTTCATTCTTTTTAAAGTGATGTCTATCTTCTCCTCTTACATAATCGTAAGCAACTACAACTGAATTTTTGTCTAATAAAACACCTTGCATTCTTCCATAAGGACAAACTATTAAGCATACTTGTTCTCTAAACCACCAATACACAAAAAAGAAGACAGTAGTAAATAAAATGATTCCTAAAAACGCGCCTAATCTTTCGCCTATGTTGCTTAAGATATTAAATACATGATCGATACTAATAACATAGCTTAGTAAAGTAAGGGCAATAATAAAAGAGATACTATAAAATGCTAAAAATTTTAAAACACGCTTTCTTATTTTTTCGGCATTCCACGGCGCTTTTTTTAATGCTTTTTGATAGTTAGCATCCCCATCAATCCAATATTCTATTTTACGGAATATCATTTCCATAAAGATAGTTTGAGGACAGGCCCAACCGCAGAATAATCTTCCGAATACTACAGTAAATAAAGCAATGAATACTATAAAGATTAGCATTCCTAAACCAAAGATGAAGAAATCTTGTGCCCAAAAAATGGAACCAAATAAAATAAATTTCTTCTCAGGAACGTTAAATAAAAATAATGGCTCGCCATTATATTTTATAAATGGAACAGAAAAGAATACAATTAAATAAAACCAAGTAAAATAAGTTCTTAAATCGTAATACTTTCCGAATGGTTTTGTAGGATATACAAATGCTCTTTCTCCTTCTGCATTAATGGTGGCAATACTATCTCTAAAAGATTCATCATGTTGATCGTTATGTTTATTGTTTTGAGAGTCCATTATTGTTATAGTGCTTAAACATGTTGATTAAGAAATGAATCTTTTAGAAAATAGGCTTTATTTTTTAGCAGCAACAGTTGCGCTAGCAGCTGCTTTTAAACTATCTGCTTTGATTTGAATATTTAAGCTATCACTTGCAACTACTGTTGAATCGCTTATTGGAGCTACTCCAGCTTCTGTATACAAATCACCTTGAGGTGCTTTTGGATTTGGAGGATTAGTTCCTTTTAAGGTTTTGATAAATGATGCAATTTGTGCCATTTGCATTGGAGATAAATCTTCTTTCCAAGCCTTCATTCCTTTTTCAACCCAACCATATTTTAGAGTTTTAAATAAGTCTTGAATACTAGCGCCATGCAACCAATAATCATCTGTTAAATTTGGACCAACAGTACCTTCGCCACCTTTACCATGACAAGCAACGCAGTTTACGATATATAAATCTTTTCCTGTTGCAATATCAGTCGCTTCAGTTAATAATTTCACTGTGTTTTCATCTACATTATTTGCGGATGTTTTCATGAATTCATCAACTTCTAGTTTTGCTTGAGCAATTTCTTTTTCGTATTCTTTACCTTGCAAATCGCCCGTGCCTATTACGTGGTAGTTTATTAAATATACGATTGCAACAACTATTGTTAAATAGAAACCATATTTCCACCAAGGTGGTAAATTATTATCTAATTCTTTAATTCCATCATAATCATGATCTAACATAATACTGTCTTCTTCTTCAATAGCAACAGCATCAGTTAAACTCATCATAATTTTAGACTCAGTAATTTTAGTTGCTTTTGTTGTTGTTTCAACTGCAGTAACTGTTTTTACTAAATAATTAAATTGATAGATGATTAATGCTAATACAATTAATTCTATTAATATAATTGTAGCCATAAAATAGAATGTGAATTGATCTAAACCACCAATTCTGCCATCATCTACTTTTACAATAGCAGCCACCTTTTCTTGCGAAAACATAGAGAGTGAAAGCAATAATAAAATTATAGAACTTACATTTCTAGTAGTTGAAGACTGGTCATCTTTTTTATTGTTGTATTTAGTGGTTAAGTAATCACTATCTGCAATGTTTTTAAATACGCTACTAAATGCGGATATAACCACAGCTAAAATAATAATTGTGGCTAACAAAGTTAAAAACAATACATTCGAAAAATAAGATGAACTTTCTTTGGTTGCTTGTTCCTGACAGAAACTCACTGCAGGAATTAACATTGCAACAGCAAGTGTTTTTAGTTTATTGAAATTGTTCATAAGCATAGATTAATTAGTTTCGTTATCGTTGATTGGAAGATTGCTTAATTTTTCGAAATGTTTTTTATTTCCTTTAATTACATAAAAAGTAACTAAGCCAAAAAACACAACAAATATTAGTAATGATATGAGTGGATAAATCCCGATTCCGGTGATACTTTCCAAATAGTTTTTGAATTTCATTTTAATACGTTTAAATAGTTATAAATTATTTTTGTGCTTTTAAACCTTCAGCTTTAATGTCTTTTCCTAAGCGTTGTAAGTAAGAAATTAACGCTACAATCTCTCTGTCAGGTAATGTTTCAATACCATCTTTTTTCAAGTTAGCAGCAATTTCTTTTGCTTGTGCTTCCATGTCTTTTATGGCATTATTTTCATAACCCTCTGGATAAGGAACACCTAAACGTTTCATTGCTTTTATTTTTGCGATAGTTGAATTTGCATCTAATTGATCTTCTAACAACCAAGGGTAAGTTGGCATAACAGAACCTGGTGACATTGATGTTGGATCTAACATGTGATTATAATGCCAACTATCTGGATATTTACCACCTTCTCGAGCTAAATCTGGACCAGTACGTTTTGAACCCCATTGGAATGGATGATCGTACACAAATTCTCCTGCTTTTGAATATTCTCCATAACGAGCAGTTTCACTTCTGAAAGGACGAACCATTTGTGAGTGACATGTATAGCAACCTTCGCGGATATAAATGTCTCTTCCTTGTAATTCTAATGGAGTGTAGGGTTTAACACTTACAATTGTAGGAATGTTTGATTTAACTAAGAACACTGGAACAAATTCAATTAAGCCACCAATAGCCACTACTACTAAACTTACAATCATTAACTGAATTGGTTTACGCTCAATCCAACGGTGCCAGTGATCTTTAGAGTGAGATTGATATTCCCCAACTAATGCAGGCGCTTGATCTTCTTCAATTTCTAAGAATGTACCAACTTTAATTGTTTTAATTAAATTGTAAGTCATTAAGATAGCTCCTACTAAGAATAATGCACCACCAACTGAACGAGCAATATAAAATGGAATCATTTTAGTTACTGTGTCCATGAATTGCCATTTTAATTGACCTTCAGGCGTAAAATCTTTCCACATAGATGATTGCATGAAACCTGCCCAATACATTGGAACGGCATATAATACAATACCTAATGTACCAATCCAGAAATGCATGTTAGCTAATTTTTCGGAATATAATTTTGTTTGAAATAATCTTGGTATTAACCAATATAGGATACCAAATGTCATAAATCCATTCCATCCTAATGCTCCAACGTGAACGTGAGCAACAATCCAATCTGTGTAATGCGCTACAGCATTTACATTTTTTAAAGATAACATTGGACCTTCAAAAGTAGCCATACCATAAGCGGTTACAGCAACTACTAAGAATTTTAAACCTACATTGTCACGAACTCTATCCCATGCGCCACGTAATGTTAATAATCCATTAATCATACCACCCCAAGATGGAGCAATTAACATCACAGAGAATACAACACCTAAAGATTGGGCCCAATCAGGAACAGAAGTATATAACAAATGGTGAGGACCAGCCCATATGTATAAGAAAATTAATGCCCAAAAGTGAATGATTGATAAACGATAAGAGTAAACGGGACGTTGTGCAATTTTAGGTAAGAAATAATACATTAAACCTAAGTATGGTGTAGTTAAGAAAAATGCCACCGCATTGTGTCCATACCACCATTGCACTAAAGCATCTTGCACACCTGCATACCAAGAGTATGATTTCCAAAATGAAACAGGGATTTCAATTGAGTTTACAATGTGTAACATAGCTACAGTTACAAAAGTTGCAATGTAGAACCAAATTGCTACGTATAAATGGCGTTCACGACGACGAATAATTGTACCGAACATATTCCAGCCAAATACAACCCATACTAAAGTGATTAAAATATCAATCGGCCATTCTAACTCTGCATATTCTTTACCAGTAGTTTTACCCATGATTAAAGTAGCAGCTGCTAATACAATGATTAATTGCCAGCCCCAAAAGTGAATTTTACTTAATAAATCACTGAACATACGAGCTTTTAATAAACGTTGCAACGAATAATAAACACCCATAAAAATACCATTACCAACAAAGGCAAAAATTACTGCATTTGTGTGTAGTGGACGTAAACGACCGAAGGTAGTATACGGTAATGACATGTTTGCTGCTGGTAGATAAAGTTGTATAGCAGCGATTAATCCAACTAGCATACCAACTAAGCCCCAAAGAATGGTTGCGTATGCAAACATCTTAACTGTTTTGTTGTCGTACTGAAATTTTTGTAGTTCCATATTATTTTGTTTTTTTGGTGTTATTATTTGTTTCTTGTTTAGTTTCTTGGATTGTGGTGTTATCAAATAATATTCTTACTGAAGGAGTGTAATCGTCTTCATATTGATTACTTTTCACCGACCAAATAAAGGCTATCAAAAACCCTATTGCCAGTAGCAGGCTGGCTCCTATCATGATGAAAATTGCGCTCATATCGGGTGTAAAATTAGGTAGTTAACATTTTTTGTAATTGATTATAGTCAGTATCAAAACTGACTTTTATCAGGATTTAGTTTTTTGAGTTTTAACTCATAAAATGAGCTCAAGCCTGTAGTTAATAAAACAATACTGATAGAGCTGATTGGCATAAGAATAGCGGCAATTACAGGTTTTAAATCGCCCTGAACAGCGAAGAATAATCCTACAAAATTATAGAGTATTGATAAAACAAAACTTGAAAAAATAATTGTTTTTTGTTTTCTACAATAGTTTACCAATTCTTTTAATAAAGTGAAATTTTTTCCAGATAAAACAGCATCACATGCTGGAGAAAAGTTATTTGTATTATCACTTATTGCTATACCAACATTACTTTGTTTTAAAGCACCAGCATCATTTAACCCATCACCAATCATTAATACTTTTTTATGATTATTTTGAAGGTGTTTAATGAAGTTTAATTTATCCTCTGGTTTTTGCTCAAATAGCATTTCTGTTTTATTTCCGAAAATAGTTTTCAAGTAATTCTCTTCAGAAGAGTTGTCGCCTGATAATATTTTTAAATCGAATTGAGTATGTAGTGATGAAACAATTTTTTCTAACCCATTTCTGTAGGCATTTTTTACAATGAAATAACCTATAAATTCTTCATCAATACTTACATACACTCTACTTCCCGAAATTAGTTGAGCACTGTCTTTTCCTAAAACAAAATCAGAAGATCCCATTTTGATAAAATGTCCGTTGATAGTAGCGGATGTGCCAAAACCTTTAAATTCCTTATAGTTTTTAATGTTCAATCTTTTACTAAATGGTAAGAAAGACACAATGCTTTTACTTAATGGATGATTAGATTGATTGGCTAATGAATGAATTAATTGAGATTGCGTTTCAAATAATTCAATTCCTTGAAAAGAAATCTCAGATTTGCCTTGTTCTGTTATAGTGCCAGTCTTGTCAAACACAACAGTGTCTATTTCCGACATGTATTCAATAACCGAAGCATTTTTTACATACAATTTGTATTTATTTAAAATGCGAATCATATTACCATTTGTAAAAGTTGCACTCAATAACAAAGCACACGGACAAGCAACAATTAATATGGCAGTTACAGCGCCCCACACTTTTGAAGGGTCATTAATAGACCAATAAATAGCCGCTATGGCAGCAATTGAAAATAGAAAATAAGTAAAGTATCTGCTTACTCTATGAATAAAAGAAACTTTAACCTTTTCTTTATTTTCTTTAAAGGCTTCATTGTTCCATAATTGAGTTAAGTAACTTTGAGACACTTCTTTTACCACCTCTAATTCAATAGCGCCAGATGTTTGTTTACCGCCAGCATAAGCTATTTCGCCAATAGATTTTTCAACTGGTAAAGATTCGCCTGATACAAAACTGTAATCGATAGTTGCCTTACCTAAAAATAAAATAGAATCAGCAGGAATAATCTCATCATTATGAATTTTTATTCTGTTACCTACTTTTAAATCAGCTACTGATATTTGTTTCTCAGTTCCATCTTCATTAATAACGCTTACACCCAATGGAAAATACGAAGTGAAATCTCTATCAAATGAAATACTTTGGTAAGTTCTGTTTTGAAAATACCTTCCAATTAACATAAAGAATACTATTCCACTCATCGAGTCCAAATAGCCAGCTCCCGTACCCGATATTATTTCATACAAACTTCTTCCAAAGGTTATTAATACAGCTATTGCTATAGGAGCATCGATGTTTAAGAATTTTTGACGAAGGCCTTTATATCCAGATATGAAAAACTCAGAGGCAGAATAGAAAAATACAGGAAGTGCTAAAAATAAATTCAAGTAACTAAACCAAGTTTTTAATCCAATATCATCCGATTTTGCCAACGAAAAATATTCAGGAAAACTTAACATCATGATATTACCAAAACAAAAACCAGCAATTCCTAATTTTACAATGGCAGTCGTATCATATTTTTTTACTTTGTCAGTACTTACATCATTTAAGCTGATATGGGGTTCATAACCAATAAGGGTTAATGCTTCTGCTACCTTTTTTAGAGAGGTTTCGTGAAAATTATAGATAATAGTTACTTCTTTCTTAATGAAATTAACTTGAGATTTAATAATACCTGAATTGATCTTATTTAGATGTTCTAAAATCCAAATACAAGATGCGCAGTGCATTTGAGGCAAATAGAAAATAATATGTTGATGCGTATCATCTTGAAAGTGGATTAATTTTTTGATGATTTGTGCGTCATCTAAAAAATCGAATTTACCTTTTCTTATTTCTTGTTTTTGATTAATGCCAGGATTTTGTTCTAAATCATAATAGGAGCATAAATCACTTTTATTGATTATTTCGTAAACCGTTTGGCAACCTCTGCAACAAAATTCTTTTTCTTTAATATGGTAATGTTTTTCTACTACATCCTCACCGCAGTGGTAGCAGGTAACTTTAGTTTGCGTAGCATTTGAATACATGGGGCAAAAGTATATGGGCTTGCCTTTTTTGCTGGTGATGAATCTCATTCTGAAATACTGACATTTATCATGTTTTTCTAACTAATCCCATTTTTAATAATTGCTGTATTTTATCATAAAGTAGATGTGACTATTGTCATTTTTAATCCACCTCTTCTGTAGTTCCTTTGCAAATTAAATTTTGAATTAAATCACATCTTTAAATAGCGATTATGTCCCACATTAAATTTCCCCATCACAACAAGCACGAACAGCAATTTGTAGCCACTTTAAGAAAAAAAGTAAACCTTTATTTTAAAGAAAGTAATATTTCTAATAAAGCCAATGCTAAAATGGTTATTAAAACCATAGCGTTAGTATCAATGTATTTATTGCCATTTGTTTTAATTTTATTAGTGCCAATGAATAACTGGATGGCATTAGCTTCGGTTGTGGTTATGGGAATTGGTATTGCAGGCGTTGGAATGGGTGTTATGCATGATGCCTGTCATGGCGCATACTCAAAAAAGGAATGGGTTAATAAGTTATTATCTGGTTCATTATATTTATTAGGAAGTAATGTACTCAATTGGAAAATTCAGCACAATGTTTTGCATCATACTTACACTAATATTTCTGGACTGGATGAGGATATTGATTCAAAAGGACCGATTCGTTTATCAGAACATAAGCCATTTAGAAAGTTTCATAAATATCAATTTTTATATGTGTTTTTCTTTTACGGATTAATGACCTTAGTTATGTTAACTAACGATTTTACGCGTTTGTATAAGTATTCTCAAATGGGATTAATCAAAAGTCAGAATAAAAAACTAAGCACAGAGTTTTGGAAAATGTTATTTAGAAAAGTGGTTTATCTAACTGTTGTTTTTGGATTGCCATTATGGTTAACGCGTTTTAATTTTTGGCAAGTATTATTAGGTTTTGTGATTATGCATTGGGTAGCGAGTCTTATTTTAAGTTTTGTGTTTCAAATGGCACATGTTGTTGAGGGGGCTGAGCAACCCGAAAAAGAAAACGAGATGCAGACAGATTGGTATGTTCATCAATTAAATACAACAAGCGATTTTGCTCGTGATAATAAAATATTAAGCTGGTATGTTGGAGGTTTAAATTTTCAAATTGAACATCATTTATTTCCAAATATATGTCATGTACATTATAAAAAATTAGCACCAATTGTTCAAGAAACAGCTGCTGAATTTGGTTTTACATACAATATTAAGCCAACATTTCGATCAGCTTTAATTTCTCACTTTCATCGATTAAGAGAATTAGGTAAAGCATAGTTTTATGATACATCAGAAAATTAGGGTTACAAAGAAGTTTACTTTTGATATGGCACATGCTTTATATGGTTATGACGGACCATGTAGAAATATTCATGGTCATACTTATCATTTTAGTGTAACATTGATAGGCGAAGCAATTCAAGATAATACACTTCCTAAAAATGGAATGGTGATTGATTTTACAGAGCTAAAGCATATTGTTTCTGAAAATGTGATACAAATTTTTGATCATGCTTTAGTTTTAAACGCCAATTCACCTCATTCAAAATTGAATGAATTAAAAGATACATTCGAAAAAGTGATTTACGTGGATTATCAACCTTCTTGCGAAAATTTGATTTTAGATTTCTTAAATCGAATTAAAAATCATTTTCCATCAACAGTGAGTATACATAATTTGAGATTGGATGAAACTCCAACATCTTATGCGGAATGGTTTGAATCTGATAATAATTAAACAAATGAAGAAAGATATTCAAGATAGAATTGATATTGAAATTTTAGTAAATAACTTTTATGATAGAGTAAAAGACGATGAATTATTAGGTAGAATTTTTGATAAGGTGATGAAAGTGGATTGGGATAAGCATTTACCTAAAATGTATGATTTTTGGGAAAACATTGTATTTCAAGCAGGAAATTATAAAGGCAGGCCATTTTTGCCTCATTTAGAGGTAAATGCAAAAGAAACGTTGACATCCAGTCATTTTGATCAATGGCTGAAATTATTTCATAAAACGATTGATGATTTATTTGAAGGTTCAATCGCAAATCAACTAAAATTTAAATCTCAAAATATTAAAGAGGTTTGGAATTATAAGATGGACTACATTAATAATTATAGTCCAGATACTTTATAGTATATAGTTTGTAAGTCTTTCTCTTGCAATTACACTTTCTATTGAATAGCTTTAAACAATAATTACTTATTATGAAGATTAGATTTATTGGAGCAACAGAAGCTGTCACAGGCAGTAAGCATTTAATTATAACAGAAAGTGGATCTCAGGTTTTATTAGACTGTGGCTTATATCAAGGAATGGGCAAAGAAACAGATGAAATGAATAGAGCCTTGGATTTAGATTTAGATCCTTCAGGTATTGAAGCTGTTATTTTATCTCATGCTCATATCGATCACTCTGGGAATTTACCAAGTCTTGTGAAACTTGGTTTTACTGGTAGCATTTATTGTACAGAGGCAACTTTAGACGTTTGTAAAATTTTATTATTAGATAGTGCTCATATTCATGAAAGCGATATTAAGTATATAAATAAGAAAAGAGAAAGAAAAGGGTTGTTGCCATTAAAGTCCTTATATAGTATTAAAGATGCAGAAAGATGTTTAAAGCACTTTAAAGCTGTTCCTTATAAAACAGATGTTTTTATTAATAAAGAAATATCTTTTCAATTTACAGATGCAGGTCATATTATTGGAAGTGCAGCTGTTCATATTACTTCAAACGAAAATGGAAAAGAAACAAAACTGACTTTTTCTGGAGACGTTGGTAGATACACTGATTTGATATTGAAATCGCCCGATGTATTTCCTCAGGCAGATTATATTATCTGCGAGTCAACTTATGGTGATAGATTGCATGATGTGTCTGTAAATGCAGAAGCAAAGTTATTGGATATAGTTAATTATACCTGCGTAGAGAAAAAAGGGAAATTAATTATCCCTGCTTTTAGTTTAGGTAGAACTCAGGAAATTGTATTTGCTCTGGATAAAATGAAGAATGAGAGGTTGTTGCCTAATATTAAGATATATGTAGACAGTCCATTATCAACTAGTGCTACCGATATCATGCGTCATCATACCGCTAGTTTTAATAGCACTCTTCAAAAATATATTTTAACTGATCCAGATCCGTTTGGTTTTAATAATTTAGAATACATTCAAAGTGCAGAAGAATCTAAAGCACTTAATACTATTTCAGGACCTTGTATTATTATTTCTGCCTCAGGTATGGGAGATGCAGGTAGGGTGAAGCATCATATAAAAAACACCATCAGTAACCCTCAAAATACAATTCTTTTATCTGGCTATTGTGCACCAGGAACTTTAGGTAGAAGGTTATTAGATGGCGAACAAAGCGTACATATTTTTGGAGAATATTATAATGTAAAAGCTGATATTGAATCAATTTTATCCTACAGTGCACATGCTGATTATAGTGAATTACTGAGATTTCTCTCTTGCCAAGATGCTTCAAAAGTTAAAACGATATTTTTAGTACATGGTGAAGATGAAGCTAAAGTATCTTTTAAAGGAAAGTTAATTGAAAAGGGTTTTAACGAAGTGATTATACCCGAAAAATTTAATGAATTTATTTTAGATTGAAATTATTAGTTTTTTAAGTCGATTTTTATTCTTGACTTTTGTTATGCTGTTTTCTAAGATTAATCAATTTTGGGTTGTATTACAAAGTATAACTTTAAATCATGGAAACTATATTAATACCTACCGATTTTTCTGAATCTGCAAATAATGCCGTTAAACATGGTATTGAGTTAGCTAAGTATTTTGATGCGAAGTTAGTGTTTGTAAACGCGAATTCTATTCCTCCTGCTAATTATGAGTTATTGACTTCTTTTGATTTACTTAATAGTTTAAAGGAGGATTTGGAGCAAGCATATATAGTTAAAAATCAAAATATCCCGAACATCGCATAGAATGTTTTTTGGAAATGGGTTATCCCTATGATGTTATTGAGAATGCTGCAAGTAAATATAATGCTGACTTAATTGTAATCATAGGAGAAGCTGGTGGTCTTCAAAAAGTAATCGGAAGCAATGCTATACACGTAGCTCGAAATTTAAAATTACTTGTCGGTATTTTCACTTAATATTTGACCTTGTTCATTTTGTTTTTCAAGTGTCCAATTATTTGTAATATTTGTTTTAATCCAACTCTTCCCTGATTTTCTTGATACATTAATTTTTAAACCATATTCGTTGTTGAATAGACTTTCTAACTCAGCCACAGTCATATTTGGGCTAATAGTAACCGTTCCTTCTTTATGAGTTGTTCTGCAATCTGCAATAGTTTTGCTGCTTTTTTCTAAAATTTTTTCGGATGCTGGTCCACCATGTCGATTCGATTTTGCGTAAAAATCTATTTTTAAATATGGAAATTCTTTATTGAATATCTCTTGAATACTGAAAATTTTACGTTTATCATTTATAACGGATTTCATAACTTGTAATATTAATGTTCAAAGGTATTTCGATATACTTATTTATTTAATGAGTATCATCAACGTTATAATTGATTATCATCATAATTAAATTACTGTTTTATAGTAATTTAATTATGAAATATGACTTTTATCACATTTCAAATTGATAATAGTCAGCAAGTTCCGTTTTCGCTCAAATATCTTTGATTTTTATTAAGAGTAAAATGGCTATATTAGAAACTAAAAATAAATTTGATATGGAAAGTTTAAATGCTCTTTTTGAATATGCAACAGAGGGTATTATTGTATCTGATAAAACCGGTACAATCATAAAAGCCAATCCTAGTGCCGAACGTTTATTTGGGTATTCAGGAAATGAACTTTTAGACAAAAAAATCGAAGACTTAGTTCCTCGCCGTTATTCGGAAAATCACGTTAAGCATCGTGAAAACTATAATGCTCATCCACACGCTCGATCAATGGGTAAAAACATGGATTTGTATGCAAAAAGAAAGGATGATTCAGAATTCCCTGTTGAAATAAGTTTATCCTACTATAAGCAAGATGATAAACAATTTGTAATTGCTTTTATTATTGATGTTACAGAAAGAAAACGACAAGAGGAAAATATCAAAAAATTAAATCAGGATTTAGAACAAAAAGTTGATGAGAGAACAAAAGTGTTGCATGAAGCATTAATTGAACTCGAAAACTCAAAAGAAAAATTAAGTGAAGCTTTAGAAACTGAAAAAGAATTAAATGATATGAAGTCGCGATTTGTAACTATGGCTTCTCATGAATTCCGTACACCATTGAGTACTATTTTATCATCTATTTCTTTAGTTAATAAATATAGTGGTGGCGAAAATGATGAGAAAATACAAAAGCATGTTCACCGAATAAAGTCCGCTGTTACAAATATGACCTTGATTTTAAATGATTTTTTATCTGCCGAAAAATTAGAAGAAGGTAAAGTAACTCTTAGAAATGAAGATTTGAATATACAAGAACTTTCTGAGGAAATTATTAATGAAATAAATGGAATTTTAAAATCTGGGCAAAAGGTTATTTATTCTCATTCAGGTTTACCATCAGCTAGTTTAGATAAACAAATGGTAAGAAATATTTTGTTGAATTTGATTTCGAATGCAATTAAATTTTCACCAGAAAATAAAGTAATTGAACTTGTCACTGCCATAGATTCTCAACAAATAAAGATTACTGTTATTGATCAAGGAATGGGAATACCTTTGGAAGAACAAGAATATTTATTTCAACGCTTTTTCAGAGCTCGTAACGTAACTAATATTCAAGGTACAGGCTTAGGTTTAAATATTGTTGGCAAGTACCTCGAAATTATGGATGGTAACATCACTTTTGAAAGCCAGGTTGATATTGGCACAACTTTTAAAATAGTAATACCAAATAAATAATATAATAATGAAGACAATTTTAATTATTGAAGATAATTTAGATGTACGAGAAAATACTGCTGAAATATTAGAACTTGCAAATTATAAAGTTTTGCAGGCAGAAAATGGTAAGCAAGGTGTTGAGTTAGCTCAACAAGTAAAGCCAGATTTAATTATTTGCGATATTATGATGCCTGTTTTAGATGGTTATGGTGTTATACATTTATTAAGTAAAAGTTCTGAAACTGCTAGTATTCCATTCATTTTTTTAACGGCTAAAAGTGAACGTATGGATTTTAGAAAAGGAATGGAAATGGGCGCAGATGATTATATTAGCAAACCTTTTGATGACATTGAGTTATTAAAAGCAGTAGAAAGTAGAATAAAAAAGAACGAAATATTAAAAGCAGAGTTTTCTAAAAATGTTGATGGATTAAATAAATTTTTTGATGAAGTAAAAAAGAATGATGACCTTAAGATGTTATCAGCAGATAGACGAATCAAAGCATTTAAGAAAAAGGAAAGTGTTTTTAGTGAGGGTAATAGCCCTATTTATTTATATTTTTTAGTAAAGGGAAAAATCAAGAATTATAAATCACATGAATATGGTAAAGAGTTAATTACAACACTATATAAAGAAGGTGATTTTTTGGTTACACAGCATTATTAGAAGAACAGCCTTATTCTGAAACTGCAGAAGCTATGGAAGATTCTGAAGTTTGTTTAATTCCTAAAGAAGATTTTTTCTCGTTAATGTATAACAATATGAATGTGATGAAAACTTTTGTTAAGATGCTTTCTGATAATATTGTAGAAAAAGAAAATCAATTGGTGAATTTGGCTTATAGCTCAGTTCGTAAAAGAGTAGCGGAAGCTTTAGTATTATTGCAAAGCAGGTATGATAATGAAAAAGTCAAAAACTTTAGCATTTCTATTTCTCGCGAAGACTTGGCTAATATTGTAGGAACAGCTACCGAATCGTTAATTAGAACCTTAAGCGATTTTAAAGAAGAAAAATTGCTAGAGGTAAAAGGCAGTAACATTACTATTATTAATCTTGAGAAGTTAAAAAAACTAAAAGCCTAATCGAATAGATTAGGCTTTTAGTTTTATTGCTTATGTTTTAATTGAATTAGATGGTATTCACAAGGATTAGAAGTGTACAAACTACAACTTCTAAAGCAAACAAGTTTACAATCCATTTTGTTGGTGCTTGTCCAATTGCCACTACATTGTTTATCATTGCTACACTCATACACAAAATTAATTCCAAAATAGGAGCATTATTTTTTAAAATCGTCATTGCGGTAATACCACCTAGGATACTTCCAATTAAAATGGTCATACTAATTAATCCAAAATAACTGAAATTTAATTTGTCAATTAATTGATTGTAAGATTTTGTAATTGCTGTCATAGTCTTAAGTTTTTTATGTTTTTCTAAATCAAATTTCGAAACAAACAAGCTTTATTTCATTGATGAATATCAGTTTTTTAAGATGATTTTAGTCATAAAGGACTTGCAGCTAGTATTTAAATTTGTGTTTAAATTTCAGTAATGACAGATATTGAGTATAAATACTATCTAATAGAACTTATTCCAAGAGTTTTTTGCGGAATCATTTTCCTTTTTCAGGGATATGATAAGTTGTTTAAAGTAAAAATACAAGGAGTTGTTGAAGCCTTTTTATTTGAAACTCAACATCGTTATGTGCCAAAGTTTTTATTGCAGGGGATGGCAGTTTTTGCCTCTAATGTTGAGTTTATTGGTGGCGCTCTTTTAATTGTTGGCCTTTTTAAAACGGCTGTTTTAGCTTTATTTGGAATCGATTTAATATTTGTAGCAATAGCCTTCTCTTATATGAATCCTATTTGGGACATGAAACATGTATTCCCAAGATTGATTCTTATCTTGATGTTATTTGTAATGCCAGACCGCTGGAATTACTTTAGTCTTGATCATTTATTTTTTTAATCATTTTTAATCATTTTATTTTTCTATTATGCAATTAACTATTAACGACAACCGAACAATTGAGGATATTAACAATGATTTTATGACAGTTTTTCCTTATCTGAAAATTCAGTTTTTTAAGCATTGTCATAAAGAAAACATTGGTTCTCCTAAGAAGGAAATGATTCCTATTACAACAAAAATGAATGTTATTAATCATACGAATGGAGTAATGGTTATTTTAGAAGAACAAACTGTAGAAGAAGTTGAGCAGTTATTTAAGGCTCATTTTAATCTAAATGTGCAAGTGTTTCGAAAGTCTGGAAATAATTGGTTAGAAACAACATTAACTGATAGTTGGACTTTGAAAAAGCAAAATCAAGAAGGTATGGAACTAAGCAATTTAGGTAGATAGTTTTCGATTTTATTCTATTTCTTTTATTTTCTTAAAAAATTGATTTGTAACAAATGTAACCGTTAAATGAAAACATTTAAACAGATTATTGTTTTTGTTTTATTGCAAATCAAAGTATGAAGAATATCTTTCGATGCAAATATAACAATCCCATGAGAATTACAAAAAAGGCACTCGCCGTTTTTTTTGATTTTCGAAGCTGTATATCTTATAACAAAAAAGCATCGTTTCTTTTGAAAACGATGCTTTTAAGAATTTATCAAAAATTATTTTGGCATTACTACCGAATCAATAACGTGCACTACACCGTTACTTGCAGTTAAATCAGTTGCTGTTACAACTGCCTTTCCGCCTTTTTCGTCAGTTAAAATTACCTTTCCATTTTCTAAACTAGCAGTTAAATTTTCTCCTTGTACAGTTTTCACAACTGCTTTACCTTTTCCAGCTTTAATAGCTGCTAAAACGTCGCTCGCTTTTAAATTACCTGCAACTACATGGTAAGTTAATAACTTTACTAAAGCTTCTTTACTTTCTGGTTTTAATAAATTTTCTACAGTTCCTTTTGGTAACTTATCAAACGCACTATTTGATGGAGCAAATACTGTAAAAGGTCCTTTACTTTTCAATGTAGTAACTAAATCAGCTGCTTTTACTGCTGCAACTAAAGTGGTATGATCTTTAGAACTTATTGCTACATCTACTACATCTGATGTTTGAGCATTAGCAAATCCTGTAAAAATTAACGATAAAGCTACTAGAACTGGTTTCAAAATTTTTTTCATGTTTTTTGGTTTAAGTTTATTTATTAATACATCCTTGTATTTTATGTAACTAACAACATTTCTTTGATATTGTTTAAAATATAATTAAAATTTATAGAATCCTGAAATGTGTGCATTTTTATGGTAATTATGGCAAGAGAAATTAAATGAAGTAAAAAAATAATGCGCAGTCATCATTAGTTAGACATAAATAGGGAAGGTATAGTTGTAAATGCTCACTTATTAAAATGTATTGATTTATATAAGCATGAATTGAGGATTACTCAAAACAGATCAAAATTATTTGAAAGAGAAGATTAATCTATCCATTTTGGATTTCTTCTATCACTCGCCGAATCTTTAATTTTAATATGATAAAACGATTTTAGTTTTTCTGCTAAAGCAAATATTTCTTCTTTTTCTTTGCTTTCATGAACAATTAGTTTTCTGTTTTTATTGTATACTAAACTAATTTGGTAAACTGCTCCATGTCCATCTTCAAAATCTTCCGGAACACAGCCTTCACATTTGATATATAGCGTTTTGAATAATAAAATATAATCAAATGTGGGTGTTTTTTTCCAAGACCCAGATTTCATGCCAAATACACTTTCGTAGGCTTTATATA
The DNA here is from genome assembly GCA_903893815.1 of uncultured Bacteroidota bacterium. GTDB lineage: Bacteria > Bacteroidota > Bacteroidia > B-17B0 > Aurantibacillaceae > UBA4416. The sequence goes on along the minus strand of CAITNS010000040.1, from coordinate 211,631 downwards.
ATCCGTTTTGCAAATCTAATTGAGTCCCCATTTTTCTAAAGAAGTTAGAGCTAGCTCTTTTTCCAATAATGATTTGATTTTCCATGATATTTGATTTTAAGTAAAGGTACTATTGCCTGAGTAGGTTTATAAGTAACAATTGTTACTTAAGCAACAGGAATCAAAAACTTTAGTTTAAAAACTGACATTCCTCATGTCAATTTCATTTTAGCTAACCGAAATTTGTACCGTAAACATTAAACACTAAAATCATGTTATCAACTTTTATTTTTATCATAATCCTTCTTCATTTGGCTATAGGTTTCGGCTATTTGATTTATAAATTATCTCCTACAAAAAAAGTAATTGATACGACGATTGACAATGATAAAACACAGCCTATTAATAAACGTTAAAGTAATTGTTATGAGTAAATGTGGAAGCAGGTGCCCTTAATTATTTTTTAAATAAAAAGGCATTAATTGAAAAATATAAATCTTAAAAAAAATTAAAATGAAAGTAGAACAAATTTATACAGGATGTATTGCTCATGCAGCATATTATTTAGAAAATAACGGTGAGGCAGCAATCTTTGATCCATTAAGAGAAGTGCAACCCTACATGGATAAAGCAAAAAAGGATAATGCAAAAATTAAATATGTGTTTGAAACACATTTTCACGCTGACTTTGTTAGTGGACATTTAGATTTAATGAAACATGCAGGTGCTGAAATTGTTTTTGGTCCAACAGCAAAACCAGCATACAAAGCAACTACTGCCGAAGATGGTCAGATATTTAAAGTGGGTAATTATAGTGTGAAAGTGATTCATACACCAGGTCACACTATGGAAAGTACAACTTACTTACTAATTGACGAAAACGGTAAAGAACATGGTATTATTAGTGGCGATACGTTATTTATTGGAGATGTTGGTCGCCCAGATTTAGCCCAACACGTCATTGCTGATTTAACTGAAGAGAAATTAGCAGGTCATTTATATGATTCGTTGCGAAATAAAATCATGCCTTTAAGCGATGATTTAATTGTGTATCCTAATCATGGAGCAGGAAGTGCATGTGGTAAAAATATGAGCAAGGAAACAACGGATACGCTTGGGAATCAAAAGAAGGTTAATTACGCCTTGAATCCTAAATTAACTAAAGAACAATTCATTAAAGAAATTTTAACTGGCTTAGTGCCGCCTCCGGGTTATTTCCCTCAAAACGTATTAATGAATATAAAGGGTTATGAAAGTATTGACAACGTTATGCAAAAAGGATCAAGAGCTTTATCTGTGGTTGAATTTGAAGTAGCTGCTAACGAAACTCAAGCTTTAATTATTGATACACGTAAGCCTCAAGATTTTAATAAAGGATTTATTCCTAATTCGGTAAACATTGGTATTGATGGTAGTTTTGCTACTTGGGTAGGAACTTTAGTTCCAAGTGTAAAACAAGAACTATTAATCGTTGCCGATGAAGGAAGAGAGGCAGAAGTGATTAAACGTTTAGCCCGTGTGGGTTATGACAATGCCTTAGGATATTTAAAAGGTGGTTTTGATGCATGGAAAGCTTCAAATAAAGATATTGATCAAATTCATTCACTTAGTGCTGAAGAATTAGCTGAAATCAATAAAAAAGAACACGTAAACATAATTGATGCTAGAAAAGCAAGTGAATACAGTAGCGAACATGTTGTAGATGCGATGAATGCACCTCTCGATTTTATTAATGATAGTATGACTAAAATTGATAAAGATAAAAAGTACTATGTGCATTGTGCATCTGGGTATCGCTCCATGGTTTTTATTTCGATTTTGAAGGCTAGAGGATACAATAACTTAATTGATGTTACGGGAGGCTTTAATGCTTTAAAAGCAAGTAATTTGTTTAGTGTTACTGATTACGTTTGTCCTTCTACTTTATTGTAGTTTTATATTTTTCTCTTGTTAAAAGCGACTAAATAGGTCGCTTTTTTCTTAATAACGCTTACTTGTATTAGGAATTGTATTTTTCCTTATAAATAATTATTTTGTAGTTTATATTTTAAGTTAATTTAGACTATAAATTTTTAGTTATATATTTTGGAAGAAGAATCAATATCTGATAATCATTTAACGCCTGTTGTTAGCAAATTAATAAACTGCATTATAGTGCTTGTATTATTGGTAGTAGTGCTGGTTGTTATTTTATTGATATATGTTCCAGCGCCTAAAGAAGATGTGGATACTAAAATAGAAAGCCCTGTGCCCGATAAAAATGGAAATTTTACAGAGGTTGCAAAAAAAGCAGCGCTTGCAGAGAAAGACACGAACAACTATTGGTCAGCACCAGACATTACAAGTTTAGATCATGACAAAAACAAAGATTTAATTTTATATGGTAAAGATTTGATTGTTCATACGTATGATTATTTTGGAGAAAATGGAAAACTATTTAAAAATAATACCAATGGGATGAATTGTCAGAATTGTCATTTAGAGGCAGGCACAAAAGTTTTTGGCAATAACTATTCGGCTGTTGCGTCAACATATCCAAAATTTAGAGCGCGTTCAGGAGCTATTGAAAATATCTACAAGCGCGTTAATGATTGTTTTGAAAGAAGTTTAAATGGAAAAGCTTTGGATACTACGTCAAAGGAAATGCAAGGTATTGTGGCTTATATTAAATGGTTAGGTAAAGATGTGAAGAAAGGTGAGAAGCCAATTGGATCAGGATTTAAAGATTTAGTATTTTTAGATAGAGCGGCAGATTCAGAAAAAGGTAAAACTATTTATTCCGAAAAATGTCAATCCTGTCATCAAGCAGATGGTTTAGGGTTAATGAATGCCGAAAAAGCAGCATATACGTATCCGCCATTATGGGGCAAAAACGGCTATAACGATGGAGCAGGATTGTATCGTATGTCAAACTTTGCAAAGTATGTGAAATACAATATGCCATTAGGCGCCAGTCATAATAATCCTCAATTAAGTGATGAGGAAGCTTGGGATGTAGCAGCATTCGTCAATTCACAAACACGTCCTAAAAAAGATATTAAAAAAGATTGGCCAAAGATTGAAGAGAAACCCTTTGATCATCCATTTGGTCCCTATGCAGATGGCTTTGACGAAAAACAACATAAATACGGACCATTTAAACCAATTAAAGAAAAATTGGAAGCAATGAAAAAAGTAAAAAAGACTAAAGTGTAAAATTGAGTTTATATAAATATTAAAATGAATCAAAATAATAATAAAGAATTAGTATCGGATAATCGCAGAGACTTTTTAAAAAAATCTGCTTTACTTGGCTTAGCAACTGTTTTCAATCCTTTATCAGAAGTCGTTGCCTATAATACAGTTTCTGAAGAAGTGATAGATGATACAACCGCTCCAACAAAAAAAACAATTACTGTTTTAATTACAACGGATATACATTCGCAAATTAACACGCATGATGAGTTCTTTTGGGAAAACAATCAAGCAGTTTATAAAAAACGTGGAGGCATGGCGGTTTTAAAAACCATGATTGATTCTTATAAAAAGAAAAATCCAGCTAATACCATTGTGTATGATGGAGGCGATTATTTTCACGGTCATGCTGTTGCATCTTTAACAGAGGGTGAAGCATTAATTCCTATTTTTAATAATTTAGGATATGATTTAATGTTGCCAGGAAACTGGGAAGTAGTGTACAAGAAAAAGAAAATGTTGTACGATATGGGACATGCTAATGCTGCTAAAATTTGCGCTAACATGTGGCATAAAACTACTGATGCCGATAATGGAGAATTAGTTTACCAACCATATTGGATAAAATATATTGCAGGAGTAAAAGTTGGAGTAATTGGATACACCGATCATTTAATTCCTAAACGTCAGTCGCCTGCCTACAGCGAGGGATTACGTTTTGACCATGCAGAAGTGAATTTAGCAAAGTACGTAAAGCTATTGAGAGAAGTAGAAGGTTGTGCAGTTGTGTTAGTAGCTACTCACATGGGCTTAGCACAACAAGTTGGTTTAGCAAATAATCCAGCAGCTGAAGGAGTAGATATGATTTTAGGAGCAGATACTCACGAACGTGTTCGTGTGCCTATTCAAGGCAAATACACCAAAGTAATTGAGTGTGGAGCTTTTGGTTCGTTTTTAGGGAAGCTAGATTTAATTATTGAAAATGGAAAATTAGTAGATACTAAATATGAATTGTTAGATGTCGATCCAGTAAAATATCCTGCTGATAAAAATATGCAGACTATGATTGATAAAGCTTACGAGCCATTTAAAAAAGATATGCAAACGGTTATTGGAACAAGCACAACTCCTTTGGTGCGTTATTTTGTGATGGAAACACCGATGGATAATTTAATAACGGATGCCATTAAATGGAAATTTAAACCAGACATTGCTTTATCTAATGGATTTCGTTTTTGCCAACCTTTAGCTGTTGATCCTAAAACTGGAGTGGCAACTATTACCAAAGAATTTTTATGGAATATGTTGCCTGTTAATAGCGAAGCAAAAACAGCAGTCGTTACTGGTAAACAAGTATGGGATTGGTTAGAAAAAGAATTGCAAAATGCTTTTGCTAAAGACCCATCTAAACGTTTTGGTGGTTGGTTTGTAAGATACAATGGTATGGAAGTGAATTTTACGATTGGTAACGAATTCGGTAAACGTGTCAATTCCGTTAAAGTAGGCGGAGAGCCAATTGATTTAACTAAAGAATATAGTATTGTAGCATGTGAACGAGAAGGCGATCCAGAAGATACGTTATGTAGAATTGAGCATGTGAAAAATCCAAAAAAATCACCGCTGTTAATGCATGATGTGATTATAGAGTATTTAAAGGATCATTCGCCAGTAGCACCAAAATTGGAAGGCAGAGCAATTGCTACAGACGAACCACAAACTTTGTTAACACAGTTAAAAGGTACAACCTATGAATTCAGATAATCTGTAAATTTATTCGTTGTTTAAATACTAAAATTATGTCAGTAGGAATTAAAGATAAATTAAGTTTAATACTTGAAAAAAAATTAATTGATGAAATTATTGCCATTGGTATTGTGATGACTTTTAAAGAAGGTGATGTGATTATGGATTATGGCAAAAAAATTAAATTCATGCCTTTGATTTTAAGTGGCACCATCAGAGTGATGCGCAAGGATGAAGAGGATCGTGAAATTTTATTGTACTATTTAAGTTCTAACGAAAGTTGCGCCATGGCCTACACATGTTGTATGGAAGCAAAGAAAAGTGAAATTAAAGCCATTGCTGAAGATAGTGTCGAATTGATTGGTATACCTCACGAAAAATTAGATGAGTGGTTAACTAAATATCCAAGTTGGAAAAGTTATATCTTCAATAGTTTTACGCAACGATTTAATGAGCTTTTAAAATCATTAGAAAGTATTGCCTTTAATAAATTAGATGAACGTTTAATTAAATATTTGAAGAACAAAACCAAAGTTTCTGGTAAATCCTCTATTCAATTATCTCATAACCAAATTGCAGAAGAAATGGGAACAAGCCGTGTGGTTATTTCTCGTTTATTAAAGCAATTAGAAAACGATAAAAAATTAGTTTTATATAGAAATGAGATTAAACTATTAAGTGGATTTTAAAAGAATTAACTATCGTTACAAACCTATAAAAACAACAAAACCACTTGATTATCAAGTGATTTTGTTGATTACTCGTGACCCCGATTGGATTCGAACCAATGGCCCACAGCTTAGAAGGCTGTTGCTCTATCCAGCTGAGCTACGGGGCCAAATATTAGTATTACCTAATAATTTGGAATGCGAATTTACTATTTTTTTTTAATCTATTATGCACTTTTTAAAATACTTTGTTTATTGTAATATTTTGGTATTTTTAAGGCTTTATATCTTGTGACTAAACTATCCGTTGTTATTGTAAACTACAATGTAAAGCACTTTATTGAACAGTGCTTATTTTCTGTGCTGAAGGCATCAGAGAATATTGCTTGTGAGGTATTTGTGGTTGATAATAACTCCGTAGATGGCTCTGTTACGCTTATTAAGGAGAAATTCCCCCAAGTTAACCTTATCGTTAATAAAACTAATACAGGCTTTTCGGTGGCTAATAACCAGGCCATTAAACTTGCTAAAGGAGAATATGTATTGTTATTAAACCCTGATACGGTGGTTCAAGAAGATACATTTACCAAAATATTGGCTTTTATGGATGCTCACCCCGAAGCGGGTGGTTTAGGGGTTAAAATGTTGGACGGACAAGGTAATTTTGCCCCGGAATCAAAACGTGGCTTACCAACACCCTCAGTAGCTTTTTATAAGATGTTTGGTTTTTCTCGATTCTTTCCAAAATCAAAACGATTTGGTAAATACCATTTATCCTACATGCCAGAAGATCAAATTTGTGAAATGGATGTGATTAGCGGTGCTTTTATGTTGATGCGGAAGTCGGTTTTGGATAAAATTGGCATGTTGGATGAGACTTTTTTCATGTACGGAGAAGATATCGATTTGTCTTACCGAATTACACAAGCAGGCTATAAAAATTATTATTTCCCCGAAACTCAAATTATTCATTATAAAGGAGAAAGTACCAAGCGCAGTAGTTTAAATTACGTGGTTATTTTTTATAAAGCCATGGCAATTTTCTCTAAAAAACATTTTAGTGGTTCAAATGCGTTTTGGTTTAATGCGTTGATTCATTTAGCTATTTTTTTAAAAGCAGGCTTGGCTTTATTGTCGAGGTTTTTAAAAGCATTCACTGTTCCCATTTTGGATTTCAGTATTATTACATTGGGACTTTTTGCTATTAAAAATATCTATCAACAAAAAACTGGAATTGACGGAGATATATACTCCGAAAAATTATTGAGTGTTGCCTTTCCTATATATGCCGCCGCTTGGATTGTTATGGTATATTTTAATGGAGGATATGATAAGCCAGTAAAATTGCTTAAAATTATTCGTGGTGTTTTGGTAGGATCTGTGTTTATTTTAATGGGTTATTCCTTATTACCTGAATATTTAAGATTTTCGAGAGCCTTAATTTTATTAGGAACTGGTTGGGCGATGATTTGCTTTATCATCACACGTTTGTTGTTTCACTTATTAAAATTAAAATCATACAGTTTAAGTACTGCTAAAACAAAACGTATTGCCATCATTGGCGAGGAGCAAGAGTTTGATCGCGTATCTGCTTTATTAAAAGAAACACATGCTAATCCTGGTTTTGTAGGCTTTGTGAGCGCTGAAGTTAACGGCGTTCATAATCCTTTTTATATTGGGAAAATTAATCAGATTGATGAAATTATTAAGGTACATGAAATCAATGAAATTATTTTTTGCGCTAAAGATATTAGTTCTCAATTCATCATTAATAATATGCTTACGTTAGTGTCGAGCGGTGTTGATTTTAAAATTGCGCCACCCGAAAGTTTATCTATCATTGGCAGCAACAATATTGATACTGCGGGTGATTTATACATGATTGATGTAAATAGTATTTCCAAATCAAATAATAAACGTAATAAACGTTTATTAGATATCGCCGTAAGTTTGCTTGCCATTGCATTTAGTCCAATATTATTTTTTATTCAAGAACATAAATCAAACTACATTTTAAATTGTTTTAATGTATTGTTTGGTTTTTATTCGTGGGTTGGTTACGGCAAAATCACTGATAAATCTTTACCTGAAATTAAACGTTCGGTTTTATCTCCAGACATGTTGTTAGGAGGAGAGGTGGATAATAATAAAATGAAATTAGATAATTTACGTTATGCTAAAGATTACCGTATCGAGAAAGATATAGTAATGATTTGGAAGCTGAGAAAAAAATTAGGGACTTAATTAATTATTACAAAACTTAAAACCCTAAAACGCTTCTTACTAATTTTAATTTTTCTTGAGCTAATTTTCTTGCTTTTGCTTCACCAATTTGTAATTCTTTTTCCAATAAATTCGTATTACTCATTAATTCATTGTAACGATTTCTTGGTTTTTCAAATTTTGCTAAAATCAATTCATACAAAGCTGTTTTGGCATGGCCGTAACCATAACCACCTTTTACATAGTTTGCGCGCATCTCATTAATTTGATTGGCGTCAGCTAATAAGCTATATAATTTAAAGACGTTGCAGGTGTCTGGATTTTTTGGTTCTTCTAAATGAGTGGCATCGGTTACTATTGTTTTTACAACTTTAAGTAATTCTTTTTCCGGTAAAAAAATATTGATGTAATTATTATAAGACTTACTCATTTTTTGCCCATCGGTTCCTGGAACAATCATCACACTTTCATCTACTTTAGCTTGTGGTAAAACAAAAATTTCTTGGTTGTATTGATGATTAAATTTTTGAGCAATATCTCTAGTAATTTCAATATGTTGTACTTGATCTTTTCCTACAGGAACAAATTCTGCATCATACAAAATAATATCGGCTGCCATTAAAACAGGATACGTAAATAAACCTGTGTAGACATCACTTAGTCGCTCTGATTTATCTTTAAACGAATGTGCATTCGCTAACATAGGAAAAGGCGTAAAACAACTTAAGTACCATGTTAATTCACATACTTCAGGTATACGGCTTTGACGGTACAGCATGTTTTTTTCTGTATCAAAATCAAATGCTAACCAAGTTGCTGCAACAGAATTTACACTGTTAATTCTTTGAGCCGCATCTTTTTGGGTTGTTAACGAATGTAAGTCGGCAATAAATAAAAAGGAATTATTTCCAGGTTGTTTGCTTAATTCAATAGCAGGTAAAATAGCACCTAAAATATTTCCTAAGTGAGGGATATTTGTACTTTGTATTCCGGTAAGTATGCGCGACATTTTTTTAAATTAAATTCCTTTAATAATACCTTCGGGAGAGTTTTTTATAAAATTTACAATTTGTTTTTTTGTTTCAGAATCAGCTATTTCTTGTTCTACTAATTCTAATGCATTTGTAATATTATGTCCTCTTACAAAAATTAAACGGTAAATATCTTCAATTTGATTGATGGTTTCTTTTTCAAATCCTCTGCGAGATAATCCAACGGTATTTACTCCAATGTATTGTAATGGTTCGCGTGCCACACGAATAAAGGGTGGAACGTTTTTACGAACTTTAGATGCTCCTGCTAAAAAACTGTGTGCACCAATAACAATAAATTGTTGGATAGCACAATAACCTTCAATAATCACAAAATCTTCAATCGTTACATGTCCAGCTAAGCCCACATAGTTTGCTAAAATAACATTGTTCCCAATAATACAATCATGCGCCACATGTGCATAAGCCATAATCATACAATTACTTCCGATTGCCGTTTTCATTCTGTCGGCAGTACCTTTGTGAACTGTAGCATATTCTCTAATAATGGTGTTATTACCAATAGTAGTGATAGCTTTTTCTCCTTTGTATTTTAAATCTTGAGATACAATTCCAATTAATGCTCCAGGAAAAATTTGACAACCACTTCCAATAATGGTGTCAGGATAAATAATTGCATTAGGTTGAATATGAGTATTGTCGCCAATAACCACATCTTCATAAATGGTTGCAAATGCCTCAATGGTTACATTGTTACCTATTTTAGCTTTGGGACTAACGTTTGCAAGTGGTGAAATCATATATTTATTTCCCGTTTAATTTTTTTTAATATTACGCTAATTGTGTTTCAGGTGTTTTTACTTCATGGCCTTTTACTTTAACAATCTGTGCCATCATTTCGCCTTCCATTACTGGCTTGTTGTTTACATAAGCAGTTCCACGCATGTGGCAAATACCACGGCGAATAGGGGTTACTAAGTGTAAACTAAATACTAACGTATCTCCAGGAATTACTTTTTGTTTAAATTTTACATTATCAATTTTAATGAAATAGGTTAAATAGTTTTCTGGATCTGGTACGGTTTTTAGAACTAATACACCACCACATTGAGCCATTGCTTCTATAATTAAAACACCAGGCATTACTGGATTATCAGGAAAATGGCCTTTGAAAAATTCTTCGTTTAAGGTTACATTTTTGATGCCTATTACATGTTGTTCTGAAAGCTCCATGATTTTATCTACTAACATCATCGGTTGACGATGAGGTAATAATTTCATGATATCCATCGTATTCATTAATGGAGGCTTGTTCATGTCAATTTTTGGATAATCCCTTTCTGCTTTTTGAATTTTAGCTAATGCTTTTAATTTTTTCGCAAAATCAACATTACCTGCGTGTCCAGGGCGAGCGGCTAGCACATGTATTTTCATTGGTTTACCAACTAAGGCTAAATCACCAACAATATCAAGCAATTTATGACGAGCAGGTTCATTGAAAAAACGAAGTTTTGTATTATTTAAAACGCCTCTTCCTTTTACTTCAACATCTGGTTTATTAAATACTGTGCGTAAATGATTTAATTTTTCTTCAGGTAAATCACTATCTACTAAAACAATGGCGTTATCCATGTCGCCACCTTTAATTAAATTGTGAGCTAATAAAGCTTCTAATTCTCTTAAAAACACAAAAGTACGACAAGGCGCGATTTCTTTTTTAAATTCACCAATATTGTACATTCCCGCATGCTGTGTACCCAATACTTCGCTACCGTAATCTACCATTACGGTTACTCTAAATTCATCTTGAGGTACAGCAAGCATTTCTACTTTTTTGATAGGATCTTCATAAGTTAAATTCTCTATTAACTCATAGTAATCACGAAAAGCTTCTTGCTCAACAATGCCAACTGTTTCTAATGCTTCAATAAATTTTAATGAACTGCCATCCATGATAGGCATTTCGGGACCAGTTACTTGAATTAAGCAGTTGTCAATACCCATGCCTACTAAAGCCGCTAATACATGTTCGGTTGTATGAACACGTGCGCCGTTTTGTTCTAACGTTGTTCCACGAGAAGTGTCAACCACTAAATCGCAATCTGCATCAATAGTTGGTTGTCCTTCCACATCCATTCGTTGAAATTTATACCAATGATTTTCTGGTGCAGGATTAAATGTTAATGTTACAGGAGCTCCTGTGTGTAAGCCTTTACCTGTAATGGAAACTGCTTTGTCGATGGTTCTTTGTTTATCACTCATAGTTTTATTTAGACAATTTTGACAATTATTTAATTTGTCAATTTGCTCATATTTTTAGTTGTTTTAATTATCTGATAGTCTAATCCGATACTTATCGGATGAATTATCAAGATATTACTTTAGTTTATTTTCAATATCTTTTATTCTGTCATTCAATTTTGGCAAACTTCTAAAAAGAACATAGCTTCTTCTAAAATCTCCTAACGGGAATGATGGAGAACCTTGTACGATTTCATTTTCTTTTTCAATAGATGAACCAACACCAGCTTGCCCAGCAATTTTAACGCCGTCTGCAATTTTAATATGACCAACAATACCAACTTGTGCTGCTATCATTACATTTTTACCAACTTTAGTAGAGCCTGCAACACCAGATAATCCTGCAATTACAGTGTTCTCACCAACTTCAACGTTGTGTGCTATCTGTACTAAGTTATCTAACTTAACGCCTTTACGTAAAATGGTAGAACCTAGAGTTGCTCTGTCGATAGAGCAGTTAGAGCCAATTTCAATATTATCTTCAATCACTACGTTGCCAATTTGTGGTACTTTAGCAAATTCTTTTCCATCTTGAGGAGCAAAGCCAAAACCATCGCTACCAATTACTGTGCTTGAATGCACCACGACGTTATTTCCAATTTTACATTCGTGGTAAACTTTTACACCAGAAAACAAAGTAGTATTATCACCAATAACACAGTTATCCCCAATATACACGTGAGGATAAATTTTGGTGTTATTTCCAATTTTTACATTATTGCCAATGTAAGCAAAGGCTCCAATGTAGCAATCTGTGCCGTAAGTTGACTTTTCACCAACAAAAGAAGGCTGTTCAATGCCAACTTTATTACCTTTAAACTGGTTATACATTTCCAATAAAGTAGCAAAACTTGCGTAAGAATCTTCTACACGAATTAAGGTACAACCTTCTTTTACAGGTCTTTCAAGCGTCAAAGTCTTGTTAACAATAACAACGCTAGCGTTTGTATCGTATATATAATTAGTGTATTTAGGATTTGCTAAAAATGATAAAGTGCCGGCAACACCTTCTTCAATTTTTGAAAGGTTAGAAACTGTTGTGTTTTCATTCCCTTCTACCGTTCCGCCTAATAAGGCTGCTATTTGAGCTGCAGAAAATTCCATCATCCAAATATACAGTTTTTCTCCAAAAAATCAAGCGTTAGTTTTAGCTGTTTTGAGCATATTTTGCATCAAATTCCTTAATAATTAAATCATGTTTTCTAATTGATGATTTTAACCATTCAATGTAAATTTCTTCTTTTTCAGAATAATTTAATTGATAATTAGGAACTTCATTTTGTAGTTTTTGCCTCAATTCATACATTACCAAAGCTGCGCAAACACTAATGTTAAAGCTTTCTGTAAAGCCATACATGGGTAATTTTACAAATTCATCCGCCATGTCTTCAACATCTTTGCTAATTCCTGTTAATTCAGTACCAAACACAACTGCTGTGGGTTTCGAGATATCTAAATTTTTTAAAGTAACGCTGTTTTTGTGAAGAGAAGTAGCTACAATTTTATATCCTTTTGCTTTTAAATCAGTTAAACATGCAACGGTATTATTTGGATGATGTTGAAAGCGATTGAGTGTTAGCCATTGTGTAGAGCCCATCGACACATCTTCGCTAATCTTATATTTGTTGCGATTTTCAATAAAATTGGTAGTTTGAATTCCAAAAATATCGGCACTTCGTAAAACTGCACTAAAATTGTGAGTTTGGTAAACATCTTCTAAAACCAACGTAATATGATTGGTTCTCTCTTCCAACACTTCTTTCAATCTTCCTAATCGTCTTTCGCTCACAAACCCCTCTAAATACTGAGTTAGTGCTTTTTTATAGGCTATATCTGACATCTGGCAAAGGTACTATTTTGATTTAAAATCTTTGCATATTCACTACTTATTTGTCACTAATCCCTAAACCATATCCACTAATCGCTATATTTTGCGTACATTTGCAAAAAAATACAATACATGAGTAGAGATAGTCAAGGGCCTAGAAAAACGTTTTCAAAAGGAGGCTCATCAGATTTTAATAAAAGAAAATCTTTTTCAAGTTCCGATAAACCAAAACGTCCTCGTACTTCAGGAGATTCTTCTGAAAAACGTCCTTATACTAAAAGAGAAGATAGCGACGGGCCTCGTAAATCATATGGAGATTCTGAAAAATCATTTTCAGGTGAAAAAAGAGCTTACGGTAAACGTCAAGATGGAAGTTTTAAATCTAAATCAAGCAGTGGCTTTGGTGGTGGAGAAAAGCGTTCATATACAAAAAGAGATAATAGCGATGGACCACGTAAAAGTTTTGGAGATGTTGAAAGAAAGCCATTTGTAAAACGTGAAGATGGTAAATATGAAAGTGCTGGTCCTCGTAAAAGTTATGGTGACGGAGAAAAACGTTCATATACAAAAAGAGAAGATAGCGATAGACCTCGTAAAAGTTTTGGAGATGGTGAAAGAAAACCATTTGTAAAACGTGAAGATGGAAAATATGAAAGTGCTGGTCCTCGCAAAAGCTACGGTGACGGAGAAAAACGTTCATATACAAAAAGAGAAGATAGCGATAAACCTCGTAAGAGTTTTGGAGATGGTGAAAGAAAACCATTTGTAAAACGTGAAGATGGAAAATATGAAAGTGCTGGTCCTCGCAAAAGCTATGGTGACGGAGAAAAGCGTTCATATACAAAAAGAGAAGATGGCGACAGACCTCGTAGAAGTTTTGGAGATGGAGAAAGAAAACCATTCGTGAAACGTGAGGGTGGAGATTTTGATAAACCTCGCAAGAGTTATGGTGATGGAGAAAGAAAACCTTATGCAAAACGTGAAGGTGGAGATTTTGATAAGCCAAGAAAATCATATGATGATAAAAAATCATTTGATAAACCTTATGAACCAAGATTATCTAAAACACAACGTGTTGTAGAAAAGTCTAAAAAAGCTGGTCCATCAAAAACTTCTGATCAAAAAGGAGTAAGTGATGATGCAGTGCGTTTAAATCGTTATGTGGCAAATGCAGGTATTTGTTCTCGTAGAGAAGCAGATGTTTTAATTGCAACTGGTGTAGTAACGGTTAATGGAAAGATTGTAACTGAAATGGGTTACAAAGTAAATCCAACTGACATTGTTACATATGGTGGTGTGCCAATTAAAAATGAAGTGAAAAAATATTTATTACTGAACAAACCAAAAGATTACATTACTACAATGGATGATCCAGAGGAGCGTAAAACAGTGATGGAATTAATTCGTAAAGCATGTAAAGAGCGTTTGTACCCAGTTGGAAGATTAGATAGAAACACAACAGGTGTTTTGTTATTTACAAATGATGGGGATTTAACGGCTAAGTTAACCCACCCAAAATTTAATGTACGTAAAGTATATCACGTTGTATTAGATAAACGTATTACTTCTGAAGATTTTAGAACTTTATCAGAAGGTGTTGAATTAGCTGATGGACCAATTAAACCAGATGCTATTGAATATGTTGGCGAAGGCAAATCAGAATTAGGAGTAGAGATTCACAGCGGACGTAACCGTATTGTCCGTCGTTTATTCGAACATTTAGGATATGAAGTTATGAAATTAGATAGAGTTGTGTTTGCAGGTTTAACTAAAAAAGATTTACCAAGAGGAAAGCACAGATTCTTAACACCAAAAGAAATTGATTTCTTGAAAATGTTAGGTTAAGAGACTGAAGGGATTTTTTTACTAAAGAGATGAAAGAGATGTACGTTTTGTGCATCTCTTTTTTTATATTTATGATCACAAACTCCGCATGCCTTGCGCAAACACTTTGCGTCTCTGCGGTTAAATGAAATATGCTATGAATAAAATATACTATCTCTCAAGTTGCGATACTTGCAAACGAATTATTTCTGAATTAGAATTAAAAGAAAAAGGATTTGTATTTCAGGATATTAAAACTGAAAAAATAACGCCAGCGCAATTAGAAGAAATGAAAAAAGTAGTTGGTAGTTATGAAGCTTTATTTAGTCGTGTTGCTCGTAAATACAAAGAATTAGGCATAGCCTCAAAGCAATTGACAGAAACTGATTACAGGAATTTTATTTTGGAAGAATACACCTTTTTAAAACGTCCTGTTATTTTTATTGACAAAAAAGTGTTTGTTGGAAATACAAAATCGGTTATAGCTGAAGCTAAAAAGGAATTAGTTTAATAGATCAATTAATTTTTTTGTTTTGCCTTTATTATCCATAGGAGAAATTATTTTTTTTCTCATCTCGATTTCTTCTAAAGTAAATTCCTTTGAAAACAATACATTGATTTCATGGATATATTCTTCAGGAAAGTTTGCAATATAACAAGCTTTTGCTAATTGAGTTCCATTGAGCATAGCGGTATTTGCAATTACAAATCTTCCAGAATATAATACATTTAGTAATTTTAGTTTCAATCCCGTTCCTTGTTCGGTGTATAAGCAATGAATTTGAGCGTCTTTAATCAATATTTGCATTTCTTGTTCCGAACAATTTTGTTTTAAAGAAATGTTTGCATGTTTTCGAATCATTTCTACTAAATGTTGCGGCGGATTTAAGCCTGCAATAATTGTAAAATGAGTTATTTTAGAAAATACGTTTTCAATAAGCCATAAAGCAGCATTGTAATTTTCGGAAATAGATAAATTGCCGTGATATAAAATATAGTTTTCTTTACCAGGCTTGCATTGCAATTCATCAAAGCCATGGAAACTTGGTAAATAAACAGAAGGAGTATTTGGATATTCTTTTTTGAAATAAACTAAGTCTGCTTCAGATACAGATAAAATACAATCTGCGTTCGTAATTTGTTTTTCAAATCGTTTTAATTTGAACGCTTCTATCTGTAAATATATTTTTTTAAAGAATGATTTTTCGCCTTTCGCTAATTCTAAAAAGTAATCGTGTTCAATATTACTGTGTCTGAATAATTTTTTTCTATTTTTTAAATCAGGATCATTTAATAAATAACAGGTATGTAGTACTTCAAACAAAATAGGATAATTATCTTTTAGTAAATTTTGTTTGAGTTCACTATTAACTCTAGATTTTACATTAAATGGTAATACGGATAATTGATTTAAGAAAGAGGTATTACGTTTGTAATAATATACTTTCTCGCATAATGATTCTAATTCGACAGATTTCTTTCTATCGCCATATTCAAAGCAATGCAGAATAATTTTAATACCTTGAGCATGTAAACATCTTATTTTATGAAATACATCAATTGCACCACCATAATTTGCAGGGTAGGGTATATCAAAAGAAATAATATGTAAATGAGCTTGCATTTAAGTAAAGATAATAGAATCTAGCTATTCAAACATAAAACCGTTTGAAATAATGCCTGCATTAAAGTTGGTAATGAATGTTCCGTTTGGTTTGTATATTTCTACTTTTGATTTTTGAACATAATCAATAGCATCGGCAACATATATACTATAGTCTTTTGGATTAACCCCTAAACCGTAATATAATTTAGAACCTTGATTAATTTTAGGATTTGTAGGTAATGTATTCGAGCCAATAGGAAATTGATACACTCCGTTATTTAAAAAATAGAGAGTGTCGTGAGTTTTATTAGCACATAGTTTATAAGGACTATCTCCAGTATTAAAACTCAAACTTTGTTCAATTTGTAAGGTGATAGGGTTAATGCGAACTAATTTCCCTGCTTGGGCAGTAGTTGAATTTCCACTAGCTAGTACCCAAACTTTTGAGTTTTTATCTATCTCAATACTCGAACCTCCTGGTCCAATATGAATACTATCTGTAATTATATCCGTTGCCGTATTAACAACATAGCAGTAGTTTGAATTGCTATTGGTGATAAATGCTTTATTATATATTAAAGCCATTCTTTCTGTTCCCGCTAAACAAGCAATTGAAGCTGTTATAGTGTTTGTATTTAAATCAATAATTTGAACAGAGTTAGCGTATAAATCACTGACGTATGCTTTGTTATAAGTGATTGGTAAAATATATTGAGGTGAATTAAAACCACCGATGGTAGCTGTTTTTACAAAATTGGCTGAATTAACCACCACAATTTTATTTGAATTATTAATCACTATATAATAGTGATTATTGAATTTTGTTATACTTTGGCACACATTACCTAATGTAGAGCCACCATTTTGTTGTTGATCGTATTTATCTATAACAGCACCTGAAGTTGGATCGTATAATGAAATTGTGCCAACTCCCCATCCATAATTTCCTTCGTTAACAACTAAAACTTTTGAGTCGGCATTTACACTAACAGCTGTTTTTACTGGTTCTTGTGGTTTATCTTTTACACAAGAACAAACTAACAAAAGGATGAATATGAAATAATAAATTTTCAATTTACAACTTAATAAATTTTATTGTCTTAGATGAAATCCCATTTGATACTTTCACAAAATAAATTCCTGCTTCTAATGTTTCTATGTTCAGAGTATGTTGGTTCGGTCCAACATGATTTTGACCTGGCTGATTTGAAATAACATTTTTACCAGAGATGTCATATACATCAAAAATTAATTCAGATTCGGAAATAGTTGAATAATTTAGATTTAAGTTTTGGCTAGTTGGGTTTGGTGACAAGGTAATATTTACAATGTTTTCTAATTCGTTAATTCCTACGTTATTAGTGGTAGTAAAACGATCGATGCAAAAATAACCAGGTGTTCTCATTGCTCCATTTACATCTGTATCGCTCGATTCTAATATGAGTTGCAAGCTATCTACAAAACCAACGGCAATGCAATTTATATATCTCCAGTCATCAATAATAATATCGTTTGCTGATCCTGCAGGCCTGTAATCTGCTAAATATATTTGAACATAACCAGGATTTAAATTTCCGTCCTTATAGCCAAACACAGTTAATTTAAGCCAATCTGGATAATTTCCTTGCCCATAAAAAGTACCTAAACCAGTTCCTGTTGTGTCACCAAATTTTTTGCTTGTAGCAGTACCATTTTTAATAGCATTTTTCACAAGGGTAGTATTGGTAATAAAAAAACCAGAAACTTTGTTTAAAAATGTGGGAGTATTTTCTAAATAAATCATGGCGCTATCTTTCACGGTCACATAATTATTTCCATCATAAGCCGTGTAGCTTGCACAGGCATATAGATTTGAAGTTGTAACATTTATAGTGTCTTGAATATTTGTATAAACAGAACCGGAAGTCCATGTGTTATTTTCCCAGCCATATTCAAATGTCATAGGTTTTGTTGTACTAGGTCTCCAATCTGTTCCATTATTATCTTGATAAAAGAAATTTGGTGTTAATGTATATGACTCAAATGATTCTGTGACTTGTGCTTGCGTTATATACGATAAAATCAAACTTAAAATGATTATTATTTTTGTTTTATTTTTCATTTTATTAGAGCTTTTTTCGAAAGCCGAATTTACGAAAAGAAATTTTAATAGGACTAAATTTTAAAAGCCTCTAAATCCTTCATTTATATGCGATTTAGAGATTTTTTTTATTAGAGTTTAATTAGTTTAATGTTTTTAGAATTTTTGCCTTCACTAATGGATACAAAATATACGCCCGATTCTAAGGCTTCAATATTTAATTTTAGAGTGTTATTTCCAACACTTGTTTGAGTTGATTGGTTTTGAATTTCCTTTCCTGTAATATCAGAAATGGTGACATTTAATTCAGTAACTAAATTTGATTCATAATTTAAAATAGCAAATTGATTAGCAGGATTTGGAAATAGAGATAGGTTTGTGGCATTCGATAATTCTTCGACGCCCACAGTGCTTTGTGTTACGAAATTATCCATAGAAAAAAATAATGGTGTGTTAATTCCAAATGCTCCAACATCACTGGATGTTATTTCAAACTTAATGCTATCTACTTGTCCTAATGAAATGCAGTTAACATATTGCCAGTTTTTTACAACATAGTCGTTAGCTGTTCCAGCAGCTCTATAATCTGCTAAGTAAAAATGAACAGTATCAGTTAACTGACTGCCACTTCTGTAACCTAAAATAGATAATTTAAACCAATCTGGATATGTTCCTTGTGCAATGCTTGTGCCCGAACCTGTTCCTGATGTATCTCCAAATCTTCTTGAAAAAGCATTTCCACTTTTAATAGCTTTCCAAGCATAAGTGGTATTAGTTAAATAAAAGCCATGTACCGCGGTGGTATTATTGCTGAACGACACAACCGCACTGCTTTGTGCAGTTGCATAATTTGTTCCGCTAAATGATGTTCCAGTAATAGCACCATATAAATTGGTGTAGGTTCCATTTACCGTATCATTTAAATTTGTATAAGCTGTTCCATTTGCCCAATATCCTTGCCAATCGTATTGAAAATTTGCAACACCAGATGAAAAATCTGTACCAGCATTATCTTGATAATAAGAATTTGGTGATAGTGTAAAGGTATCAAACGAAACTGTTGTTTGTGCTTGTGTGGTTAAATTGATTGCAATACTTATAACTATTGCGAGTTTAGTAATTGTTTTTCTCATGTTATTTTGCGTTATTGATTATTTCTAAAGGATTATTTGATATTGTTTTTTTCTTTTTGTGGTAATTCATGCAAAGGCCTACTTCATAATTTCTTAATGGCATAGGTGTATTTTGAACAATCACATAGTTTTTGTTTAGTAAATTATTGATACTACAAAATAACTCCATATTAACTGTGCTAAATGAATAGTTGTATGAACACTTTACATTTGCTATGTAATAAGGGCTTAGCCAGCTAGAATTATCTGTCGTCGTAAAACGATAGCCTGTGTAATTATTATTGAAAAGTAAGTTGATGTTTTTGTAGTTTACTAAAATAGATGCTTGTCCATTATAGCGAGGTGTGTATATTAACTGTCTTCCAACAGAATTATCATTTTCGCTGGTGTTTTTTTGATTGTTAGATAATACATAAGCTGTATGAATGATGAGTTTTAATTGTACATCTTTTTTCAAATAAGTTAGTTCTGTTTTGGTTTCTGTTCCTCTGCTGTATACTTCTGTAATGTTTTTTGGTGTCCAATATGATTTTTCGGAGGGCAACCAAATAATCCAGTTAGTAGTGTGTCTATTAAAATAAGTGGCTTCTATTAAAGCACTGAAATTATTTTTTGAGTAATTAAATTCTAATCCGCCATCCATTTCATAGCTTTCTTCTGGTTTTAAATTTGGATTTCCTCCAGGATGCCAGTATAAATCGCTTAAGGAGGGTTGTCTGAAAGATGAGTTAGCATTAATTTTAGCCGCTAATTGTTTTATTAACTGGTAATGAATACCAGTGTTCCCAGTAAAGGGTATTTCAGTTTGAGTGGTGAACTCTTTTCGTACAACTAAATTATAATTTAGTTTGGAATGGAAAAGACTTAATTTATATGCGGCAAAAAAAGCTGTTTTGCTTAAAATATGATTTAAACTTGTGTCTTTATTTATAGACGAAGAAAATAAAACTGAGTTGTAATTCGTGAAATTTGCACCTATGTTTAATTGATGGTTTTTGTATTTGTAGGTATTGTCATTTTCTATAATAATTGTTTTAATAGTATTATTACTAAAAGAGTAATTAGCTAATGTATCGTTATAATTGAGTTGGTCGTTAAAGTAGCCTATGCGTATTACTGAATTTAAATTTCGTTTTGAGTAATTCCAATCAATATTAAATTTTAAATTTTCATCTACTTGATTTTTTTTACTTAGAGCACCTGTAAAAGAAGGCAAATTTCTATTTACTAAATTATACCAAGCTCTTATATTTAATTTTTGAAAGGTTGTAATTCTAAAGGATAGTTCTTGCAAGAGTCCTTTAGAGGTATAGTTGGCATGGGTTACTTTCTTATTTGGATTTTCCTTATCAGTAGTATCTTTATAGTTATAATTGTTTTCGCAAGTGTTATAATAGATATTAGTGTTCGATACAATTTTCTTATAGCTCAATAATACACCTGAATTTATTTTTCTCGAATCAAAACTTCCCAAACTCATCTGCAATTTAGTTTTAAAACCTTGATTAAATCTCGTATTGTTTTGCAAATGAATGCTACCTCCAATTGCGCCACTTCCCCAAATAGCGCTACCTCCGCCATATTCTAAAGAAATATTATTGAATAAGGATGTAGGAACAATACTTAAATCAGGTTGTCCGAGCATCGTATTTTGAATATTTAATCCGTTCCATAACAAAGCGGTGTGATTAGCGTTACCGCCACGCATACTGGTTGATACAATATTTCCATTGCCATAAGATTTTATATGAATAGTAGATTGATTGGCCAATAAATCGGCTAAGCTAGTTGTGCTATATCTATTAAGAATTAGACTATCAATCTCACTGTGTTTTTTTGAAGTTTCAAACTGTTGTTGTTTGTTTTGTAAAATAATTACTTCTTGTAATTGATGAAGAGCGGTGTCTTTTGTTTGAGATTGAAGTTTTAAGGAAAACATAAAAACATAAGCGGATGACCATACAAATATCTTTGAATAGTTTGATATATGTATTTTAAAATGCTTCATTTCCCTTTTTTGTTATTATCACTTAAGGGAAAATAAAAAAACAGCATGTTGCCTAAACATCCTATTTTTTGTTAGCCTTTGTTTCCCCGAAAGCTTCAAAATGCATATTGGCAGGTCTTCTGACTCGTCTTTGTTTTTAAGCCTTCCCATCGTTAATGATAGTGGCATGTTTTAAAAACAGTATTTAAGACTTACAGCAGCGGGCACTGTTCATGAATTACACATGATTCCCTTTTAATTTTTGATACTATATATAATATCTAAAAACCAAATTGCAATACAAATGTAGTAATAAAAAGTAAAACCCCACATTTATTTAAATGTGGGGTTATAAGTTGTATAAAAATTAATTAAAATTTTAGGTTCCAGATAACATGGTCCAGTTAACATTTTCAGGATGTTCTTCTGGTTTAACGCTTAATACAGGAACTTTTGAATGATGAATAACTTGCAAAGCATATGGCCCTAAAAAGAATCCGCTTAACTCAGCGTCTTGATCAGTCATAATTGAAATTAAATCACCGCCAACTTTTTCGCAGTAATTTACCGTAGCAACCGCTCTGTTTTTTACATTCTCAATTAATTCAATCGAACAATCAACTCCTTTGTCTTTTGCAGCGGCAGCAACTTGTTGCAGCATTACTTCAACTGCATATTTTTTACTTTCTTCGTCATCCGCTAATAATCCAACAGCGTATACATGCGCTACAAATTGCTTAGCTAATTCTAAGGTTAAAACAACTTTGTGTCTTGTGTGTTCAGAGGTGTCAATAGGTAAAATAATTTTATGATAGCCTAAGGTTTCAGCTTGTTGGCTCATCGTTAATACAGGGCAAGGACTCTTAGTCAAAACTTTTAAAGCGTTGCTGCCAATTGTTAAATCTTCCCATGAACTGTAACCATGAGTTCCCATAACGATTAAATCCGCTTTAATTTCAGTTGCAAATTTTACAATCTCAGTAGTTGGATTACCTAAATTCACAACAGTTGTAACTTTAACTCCGTAATCTTTTTTAATATCAGAAGCTAATTCCTCTAATTTTTTCTGAACTGCATCAGATGCCTTTTCAATATTATCTATTGTAATACTAGGAGTAAATACATTAAATTTTTCCCAATGTTTTGTAATAACATGTACTAAATAAACTTCTCCTTTTGTAAACTGTGCTAAAAAAGCTCCATGCTTAATTGCCAAAAAAGATGTTTCTGAAAAATCAGTAGTGATAATGATTTTGTTTGTGTTTAAGTGTATCATATTGTTTTAGTGTTTTAGTGTTGTTATTGTTAATATAATATTTTTTTAGATTTTAAATATTCTGTTTTTATAATATAAAAAAGATGATGATAATCGTATTAATATATGATATTAATTAGTTTTTAATGGTTCACTATTTCTACATCTTTTGGATTGTGTTTGTGTTTAAAGAATATAGCAAATAATAAAGCCACTACAAGGGCGTATGATGCAAAAGTTAACCAGATATTGTGCCAGTCTTTTCCGGCGCTTGATGTAAAAAAATGGTCGATGATATATCCACTGGATATACTTCCAAATACAGCGCCAAAGCCATTAGTCATCATCATAAAAAGCCCTTGTGCCGATGAACGAATAGTTGAATCTGTTGATGTTTCTACAAATAATGAGCCTGAAATATTGAAAAAATCAAAGGCCATACCATAAACGATGCACGACATAATTATCATCCATAAACCATCAGTTGGATTACCATAAGCAAACAATCCAAAACGTAAAACCCAGGCAATCATGCTAAAAAGCATCACTTGTTTGATACCGAATTTTTTTAAGAAAAAAGGAATTGCTAAAATGAACAGTGTTTCTGAAATTTGAGAAATAGACATGATAATAGTTGAATATTTTACTACAAATGAATCAGCGTATTCTGCTTGATGTTTGAAATCATCTAAAAAAACATCGCCATATGCATTAGTTAATTGTAATGCAGCTCCTAAAAACATACTAAACACAAAAAACAATGCTAATTTATAATCTGCAAATAATTTAAAAGAACTTAATCCAATTAAATCAACAAACGATTTATTATTTTTGGTATTGTGTTTTGGTTCGCATTTAGGTAATGAAAAGGAGTATATTCCTAAGCCAATGGCAGCGATAGCAGCAATGTAAAATTGATTTTCAGATGCTTTATTGCCAGTTAAATTGGTAATCCACATAGCTACAATAAAACCAATAGTTCCCCAAACACGAATCGGTGGAAAATCTTTTACAACATCAAGCTTGTTGTTTTTTAATGCATTATATGCTACCGAGTTTGATAAGGCAATAGTTGGCATATAAAAAATCATAGCGACTAATATTACCCAAAAAAAGCTAGATGGATCGTTGATTTGAGGAACATAAAGTAAAGTTAACCCGCCTAGTATATGAAGAATACCATATAATTTTTCAGCATTCATCCATCTGTCAGCAATAATACCACAAAGTGTGGGCATGAAAATAGAGGCAATACCCATGGTTGAAAAAATTGCGCCAAATTGCGTTCCGTCCCATTGTTTTGTTCCAAACCAATAGTTAGCAACCGTAATTAACCAAGCACCCCAAACAAAGAATTGTAAGAAGCTCATTACAATCAAGCGCATTTTTAAATTCATAAATTTTCTTTTATTTAATCAGCAAGATAGAAAAAAGGATTCATAAATGATAAAAACTTGTTACTATTTTTTGCGATTTCATTATATGTTTAAAATCCAGAAATCATGAACATTAAACTTTTTATTTACGGGGCAACACTAGCGTTATTAAATATGAATGTAGGTTTAGCTAAAACAAAAGTTACTTTACAAAAAGCATTTGAAAAAAAATATATTATAGCTAAAGCTATTTGCAAAGGTGGTTTAGAGTTAGATTATTCGGTATGTAATTTATTAAAGGATTCCTTATTAATTACTATTCCGGCTGGTTGGCGTTTTAATTCTAATGCAGGTAAAAACGATTATCAAGATATATTATTGGTGCACGAAGAAATTTTGGTTTTAAAATCAAAGGAAACGAAAGTGTTTGATATAAAAGGCTATTGTTGTGAGGCAACAAAAGCTGGTCCGCGACAAGGCGCACCCTATACAATAGGGAAAATGGCAGATAGCAGTTTGGTTTTATTAGCACGTTATTTAAATACTCATAAAATAGATTCAAATACAGAACAATATAGTGTTTGGGCTATTAGCGATGGAAAGGAAACCGCCAATATAACATCAAATAACGATTCGATGGCCTCTTTACTCAGAACTTTTGTGGCTACAGTTAAAGGAGAACCTTTACCTTGGTACACGCTCTTAAAACGAGCAAAAGTGACTAATAGTGGTGAAGTTCATGATCATCCTGTTAAATTTAAAGCTGATATTAGTTATGTAGTTTCTGAAACCTGCTATTCATATTGTTATATTATTGATGCTAAAGGGAACAAGGTTTCTGAGATTTTCGGAAAGTGGTTACAACCTGATAAAAACGACTATGAAGCAGATTTTAATGTAGCTGGCTTGGCTAAGGGAGAATATAAATTGATTTTAGAAGGTAAAAACGTTCCTTTATTTGAAAAATTATTCAAGATTTAGATTGTAAGTCTCTTGTTTTCAGCAACTTAAATTAATTTTAAGAATTATGAATTTTTTAAAGTAAACCTTAGCATAATTCAATTATTTTTTTACTTTTGCAGAAAATTAAAGTTTTAAAATTATGTATTGGACATTAGAATTAGCATCATGGTTAGAAGATGCGCCTTGGCCGGCAACTAAGGATGAGTTAATTGATTTTGCTATCAGATCTGGTGCGCCAATGGAAGTAATTGAAAATTTGCAAGAAATGGAAGACGAAGGCGAAGCTTACGAAACCATTGAAGAAATTTGGCCAGATTACCCAACAAAAGATGATTTCTTTTTTAACGAAGATGAATATTAAAAACAAAAAAAGGTTCGCATTTGCGAACCTTTTTTATGAGATATGTTTTAATTAATCTTGATCTAAAGAGTTTGGTTTGCCAGCTGCTTTTTTCTCTTTGTGTTTGGCTTTTAACGTTTCTAATTGCTCAGGAGTTAAAATAGACTTTACACCTTGACGATAAACTTTTCTAACTGAATCCAATTGTGGTTTTGAGGCTTCTTTGTTTTCCTTTTGTTCTTTGTTTTTAGCTCTAATAGCATCTACACCTTTAGCACGATTTGTAGCTAAAGCTAGTACTTTTGCTTTTTGTTCTTCGGACAATGTTACTTCTGCATTTAATTCATCCACACTTTTTTGCGCTCGCTTTGCAGGCGTTAATTTTTCTTTTGCAGGCTTTTCAGATTTGGGCTTACTAGCTGTTTCTTGTGCGTTAACTGCAGTTGATAGTGTAAACAAGCAAGCTGCAAATAAAATTACTTTTTTCATATGGTATTTTTTTTATTGTTGGTTGATATATAGACTTCTAAAATAGCACCTCGTTTAATCAAGGGATGTTAAAATTTCACAAAAACATTAATATTGAACTTTCGGAATCATTCCTCTGATTCCCATATCCACAGGAGTCTCGCCAATTTCAGGTTGATAATACCCGTCATAAGGAGTAATTTCAGTCCATTCAAAACTTTTGTTGGTGGATAAAGAAACCGTTACAACAATGTCTTGTGTTTCAGTTCCTGTAATAGTTAAAACTTGATTGCTTGCCCCTGTAGAATTTGCAAATTGCGCTGTTACCAAACAACTTCCAGCAGGTATTGGTGAACTTGGATTAGGATTAACCACAGTAGTGGTCCCCGTTGATTGTCCGTCTAATACATAATAGCCATTATTGGTTGGATAACCTGGAATGTAGGTTTCAAAACCCCAATAACCTTGTGGATGATTTACATTTGGTCCGCCAACTGGTGCTGGAGTAGAGGGCACAAAATCTTTATCTTTAATTTTATATTTTGGTACATAGGTTTTGTAACCTAAAAAAGAAGCAACGGTTCCTGTTCCAATATGGTTACCAGGTAATAAATTTGCTTTGTAGGGAATATCATAATTTTGATAAGAAAGAGAAAGACGAAGCCATTTATAAGTACCAGCAGTTACTTGACTTAATGGAATTGAATAAAAAATAACGTTTTCCTTTACTACAACCGATTTACTAAATTGGATGGCTGTTGTCCCTCCTGCAGCTGTTTCGGGAGCGTGATATAAAACAGCACCACCACCAACAGCTGTAAAATCTCCCTGTGCTAATTCTAAATAATGAGCAGCCATTTGATTAAACTTAGGTGAGTATGCGCTATTTCCAGCTGCAACTGTAGATGGATTACCAACGTTGTCTAAACGTGCTTGTGTTGAATCAAATTTAAATTTAAAAATTAAACGTGGTCCTGTTCCATTGGCAGTCCAAACAGTATCAGGATAACCATCATCGGTTAGCGTTCCAGTTGTTATAGGAGTTGCACATTGCGCAGGCTCTTCTTCTTTCTTTTTACATGAAAAGATAATTCCACATATTAATAGTATAGCAACTAATTTTTTCATTTCACATAATTTTTATTCTCTTTAACCTAAGCCAAGGAGGGATTTTTGTTTAACGAATTTATTATTTTTTTCCATATAAATACAAATAGCTTTTAACAAAATAAACCCTCGTAAACAAGGGTTTATCAGATTATAGTTATTGGTTAAACAGTTGGCTCATCGCTTTTAGGTAAAAGTCCAGAGGCTGCTAATTGATTTGCTTTTTCTTCTGCAATATCCTTCTCAAATGGACGTTTTCCGAAAATAACTTCTAAATCTTCCTTAAAAATAACCTCTTTTTCAAGTAATTTTTCAGCTAACTGGGTCAGTTTTTCTTTGTTTGCTAATAAGATGGTTTTTGTACGAGCATAAGCAATGTCAATCATTTTTTTAACTTCTTCGTCAATTACTTTAGCTGTGTTTTCGCTATACGGTTTATTAAAACTGTATTCGCTTTGACCTGAACTATCATAGTAACTTACGTTGCCAATTTTATCATTCAAGCCATAGTATACAATACTTGCATAAGCTTGGCGAGTAATTTTTTCTAAGTCGCTTAAAGCACCTGTCGAAATTTTACCAAAAATCACTTCTTCGGCAGCTCTTCCGCCTAAAGTTGCACACATTTCATCTACAATTTGTTCAGTCGTAGTAATTTGTCTTTCTTCGGGCAAATACCAAGCAGCTCCTAACGAACGACCACGAGGCACGATAGTTACTTTAATTAATGGCGAAGCATGTTCACACATCCAACTTACAGTAGCATGTCCTGCTTCATGAAAAGCAATCACGCGTTTTTCGGCAGGAGTAATGATTTTATTTTTCTTTTCTAAACCTGCAATAATTCTATCTACAGCATCTAAAAAGTCTTGTTTGGTAACTTGTTTCTTATTAGCACGAGCAGCAATTAAGGCCGCTTCGTTACAAATATTTGCAATATCAGCACCACTAAACCCGGGAGTTTGTTTTGCTAAAAACTCAACATCAACACTACTATCAATTTTTATTTTCTTTAAATGAACTTGGAATATTTCTTTACGCTCAACAACATCTGGCATATCCACATAAATCTGTCTATCAAAACGACCAGCACGCATTAAGGCTCTATCTAAAATATCGGCACGGTTAGTAGCAGCTAAAATAATGACACCGCTATTTGTTCCAAAGCCATCCATCTCCGTTAACAACTGATTTAATGTATTTTCACGTTCATCATTTCCGCCAGCCGCTGCGTTTTTACCACGAGCCCTACCAATAGCATCAATTTCATCGATAAAGATAATACAAGGTGCTTTTTCTTTAGCTTGTTTAAATAAATCACGAACACGAGACGCACCTACACCAACAAACATTTCCACAAAATCAGAACCTGATAATGAGAAGAATGGCACTTTAGCTTCGCCAGCAACAGCTTTAGCTAATAAGGTTTTACCTGTTCCTGGAGGACCAACTAATAAAGCTCCTTTTGGAATTTTCGCACCTAAGTCGGTATATTTTTTTGGGTTTTTCAAGAAATCAACAATTTCCATAATTTCCACTTTGGCACCGTCTAATCCTGCAACATCATTAAAAGTGACGTTTACGTTAGAGTCTTTATCAAATAATACAGCTTTTGATTTTCCAATATTGAATATTTGCCCTGCGCCGCCGCCGCCGCCGCCGCCCATTCTGCGCATCATCACAATCCATAAAACAACCATGATAGCAATTGGTAACATCCATCCCATGTGGTCGCTCCAATTCGTTCTTTCCTCGCTTGACGGAGAAATGCGTTTGTTAAGAGGAATATTAGCAGTTGCTTGAATTAATCGAACTTGTTCCAGAAAATCTTTCACATCCGGAATCGACACTTTAAAGTGAGGGCCGCGTGCTGCCTTGGGATCTGGGAATAAAGGAACCAATTTGCCAGTTTTATCGGGAGCATTATAGCGACCTAATTTTAAACTATCTTGAATAATTGTAATCTCAGCAAATTTTTCGTTGATGATTGTGATTTCCTTTACATCACCTTTAGCCAACATGTTTTGCTCAAATTGAGTTTGGTCAACTTCAAAAATTCTTCCTTCAAAGTCTTGACCAAAAAACACAAAACCTAATAGCCCAACAATTACTAAACCGTAAATCCAGTAAAAACTATTTCCGCCATTTCCTCCGCTGCCAGATGCTCCAAATGGGTTTGTTGGTTTTTTACCGAAACGATCTTTCATCTTTTCGAATTGTTTTTTTCGTTCTTCTTCAGGTCCGTTTAATGGAGTGGGATTATCGTTTTTTGGTATGTTTTCTTGTTCGTCGCTCATAATAGAATTATATAACGTATTGTTTTATGTTTTTTTTAATCGGCAATGTTAGTTATTTCTCCATCTGCCCAAAGACCTTCGATATTGTAAAATTCACGAGTTTCGCGTAAAAATATGTGAGCTACAATATTTACATAGTCTACTAAAATCCATTCTGAATTTTGACGGCCTTCTGTATGATATGGTTTTTCCCCTGTTTTTTTAATTACAGATTCTTCTGCAGAATCCGCAATTGCAGAAACGTGTGTATTACTATCTGCATCACAAATCACAAAGTAATCAGCAACACGGTGTTCTAATCCAATAAGATTTATAACAGTAATGTTTTTAGCTTTTTTATCTTGCATACCTTCTACAATAGCATCTAATAAACTTGTGGTTTGCTCTTTAGTTGCAGATTTTTTAGGGCGTTTGGCGCCACTAGCAACTTTCTTCTTGTTTTCGGTATTGGCAATACGATTTGCTTCTTTTTGAGCTTCTTCTTTTTCTGTTAAAGGTTTTTTAACTACCTTTTTTGCTGCCGCTTTTTTAGGAGCCGCCTTTTTTGTTGCTGTTTTTTTTACTGGTATTTTTGCCATAATATTTTGTTGCTAATGCTATTCCGTTTTATACTTTTGTTTTGCTATAAGCAACAAATTTAACCTTTTTTTTTGCCTAAATGGAAACATTGTTTATTGGAAAGAACCTGCTTTTTTTACACGAGGTAGAAAGTACCAATACTTATGCCATGAACTTGTTAAGGAACGTTAACTCTATTGAGGGAACGGTGGTTTATACAGATAATCAAACCAAAGGAAAAGGACAGCGAGGAGCGCTGTGGGCTAGTAAAATAGCCCAAAACATAACAGCCTCTATTATTTTAAAACCCTATTTTTTAAGTATAGGAAATACCTTTTATTTAAGCAAAATTAGTGCTTTAGCGGTTTATGACGTATTGGCTGATATTTTACCCTCTGGCCAATATGACATTAAAATTAAGTGGCCAAATGACATATTAGTAAATCAGAATAAAATATCAGGGATTTTGATTGAAAACAATTTTACCAGTACTAACATTCAACATTCGGTTATTGGTATAGGATTAAACGTCAATCAAGATAATTTTAATGACTTCGAAAGAATCGCTATTTCTCTTAAATTACTTACAAACTCCCTTCATAGCAGAGATGAAATTTTAGAAAAACTCTGTATAAACATAGAAAAATGGTATTTGAAATTAAAAGAAGGTAAAACCGAATTGATTGATAAATGCTACCATGATCATTTATATGAAATAAATAAAATCACCGTGTTTGTTGATGTAAATCATCATAAATTTAATGGGAGAATAAAGTCTGTTACAAAAGCTGGAAAGTTGCTATTAGAGCTGGAAAATGATCTTTTAAAGGAATTTGATATTAAAGAAGTTAAGTTTTTATCCTGAATTAAATGTTTAATAAAGATTGATAAGTCGTTTCTGTTTTTGCGGAAAGGATTTTTATTTTCGTAAAATGAAAGTTTTAATCATTTATTTATTTATCTGTATTAGTATTTATGGGTTTGCTCAAACTCCATATACTTCATTTTTTACAGGTGATGTAAATGACGTGACAACTTCTACCCAATATGGCGTTTGTTTAATGGGAGGCGCTACCGAAGATGATAATGCCATGACATGGTTTTTAAATAAAAGCGGAGGAGGGGATATCGTTGTTATTAGAGCAACTGGTTCAAATGGTTATAATACCTACTTATATTCTGGATTAGGCGTTACCGTAAATTCTGTTGAAACCATTGTAATTAATAGTTTAGCAGCGGCTAATCATCCTTATATTAGACAACAATTAAGAAACGCAGAGGCTGTTTTTATTGCTGGAGGAAATCAAAATGATTATATTTCTTATTGGAAAAATACAGCGGTTGATAGCGCTTTAAATTATTTAATTAATGTTAAGCATTGCCCTATTGGAGGTACAAGTGCTGGAATGGCAATTCAAGGTCAATCTTATTTTTCGGCAGCAGTTTCATCTATTACAAGCGCAATAGCATTACAAAACCCTTATGGAACTGGAGTTACTATTGGTAATAATGATTTTTTACATAACCCTACTTTAAATAGAGTTATTACAGATACGCATTTTGATAATCCAGACAGACGAGGAAGAATTACAACATTTTTAGCAAGATTATTTCAAGATAGTACCCAAGCTTTTTTTGGCATTGCTTGTGATGAATACACCGCTGTTTGTATTGATGATTTGGGGATTGCAAAAGTTTTTGGAGGCTTTCCCACTTATGATGGTAATGCGTATTTTATTCAAGTAAATTGTAATTTGCCAAACAGCCCCGAAAATTGTTCTACAGGTCAACCATTAACTTGGAACCGAAATAATGCAGCGTTAAAAGTTTATCAAATTAAAGGAGATGCAAGTGCTACCAATGCCTTTGATTTAAATGACTGGACGACTTGCTCAGGTGGTACATGGCAAAATTGGTATGTTATTAATGGCGTTATTTCGTATAGTTTAAATTCAAGTGCACCAAGTTGTTTACCTACAAGGATGGATGAGGTAAAACAGAATACAGATTTATTATTGTATCCAAACCCAGTAAATTCAATTCTGAAGATCTTTTCCAATGAAATCCCAAAAAAAATAATGGTGTATAGTAGCATTGGTTTATTTGTAGATGAAGAAAAAGCTATGCAAGATCTTGATTTCAGTGATTATGCCAATGGAATGTATTTGGTGAAAATAGAATTAGAAGGTAATAGCGAAACAAGAATTCAAAAAATTATAGTAAAGCATTAATAAAATATAATGAAGCAATATCACGATTTGATGCGCCATGTTTTAGAACATGGAGTTAAAAAAGAAGACAGAACAGGAACAGGAACCGTAAGTGTTTTTGGATATCAAATGCGCTATAATTTAGCGGAGGGCTTTCCATTACTTACTACAAAAAAACTGCACACAAAATCAATTATTCACGAATTGTTGTGGTTTTTAAAAGGCGACACCAATATCAAATATTTAAAAGATAATGGCGTGCGTATATGGGATGAATGGGCTGATGCTGAAGGGAATTTAGGTCCCGTTTATGGCTATCAATGGAGAAGCTGGCCAACACCCGATGGAAAACATATTGATCAAATTACTCAGGTGATTGACATGATAAAAAACAATCCTGATTCTCGTCGTTTAATTGTGAGTGCTTGGAATGTAGCAGATATCAATAGTATGAAGTTGCCGCCATGTCATGCGTTTTTTCAGTTTTATGTGGCTAATGGAAAATTAAGTTGTCAGTTATACCAACGCAGTGCCGATATATTTTTAGGAGTACCTTTTAATATTGCTTCTTATGCTATATTGATGATGATGGTTGCTCAGGTTTGCGATTTACAATTAGGTGATTTTGTTCATACCTTGGGTGATGCACATTTATATTCAAATCATATTGAGCAAGCTAACTTGCAACTGACAAGAGTTTTTAGACCTTTACCTACTATGAAAATTAATCCTAATGTAAAATCTATTTTTGATTTTACAATTGATGATTTTACATTAGAGAATTATGATCCACATCCTCATATTAAAGCGGAGGTAGCTGTATAATTTTAAATAAAAAATTTCATCAATCATTATAATACAAGTAACTTTACACAAAATTAAATTATGAGTGATATTAAAACAGTGTTAGAAAGCGCTAAAACACAAATGGAAAAAACGATTATCCATTTGGAGTCAGAATTATCAAAAATTAGAGCGGGAAAAGCAAATCCGAGCATGTTGGATAATGTATTTGTGGATTACTATGGTGCAAAAACTACCTTAGGAAATGTAGCCAGTGTTAATACTCAAGATTCGAGAACCATTTTAGTTCAACCTTGGGAAAAATCAATGCTAACGCCTATCGAAAAAGCTATTCAAGCAGCTAATTTAGGGTTCAATCCACAGAATGATGGTATCTTAATTCGTATTATTGTTCCACCATTAACAGAGGAGCGCCGTAAAGATTTAGTAAAAACATCTAAATCATGTGGCGAAGACGCTAAAGTGAGTTTAAGAACTATTAGAAAGGAATCGATTGATAAAATTAAAGCATTGCAAAAAGCTGGTTTACCTGAAGATGAGGCAAAAGGCGGCGAGACAAAAATGCAAGCTTTAGTAGATGATTTTTCAGTTAAATGTGAAAAACATTTAGAACAAAAAGAAAAAGAAATTTTAACGGTATAACTTCGATTTTCGGTAACTGAACTTGTCGAAGTTACCATTATTAAAAAAGCACAGTCAAATTATTTTGACTGTGCTTTTTCGTTGTTGTTTAATTTAAGATCTATTCTACACGCTTAATGGTACAGCCTATAGATTTTGTTTCTTGCATTTTAGGAGTTTCATTTTTTGCTACGGCATCAATCGCATCTTTTAAATAGTGCGCTTTGGCAGCAGCTGGATCTTTTACATTATCGTCAATAGCACCTTTGTATACCAATCCTTTTACATTAAATAAAAAACATTGAGGAGTACGCGTTGCACCAAAAGCATCTGCTATTTTAGAATTTGCATCTACTACATAAGCACAGTTTAATTTTTGAGCTGCAGCATATTTTACCATAGCGTCAAAACTATCTTCATCAGCGCGTTGAGCTTCATTACTGTTGATTATAATGCAGCCTACACCTTGTTTTGAGCACTCATCAGATAACTCTTTAATACGCGTTTCACTTAACTTTACATACGGACATGTATTAGATGAAAAAATAACTAATATACCTTTAGATGTTTTAGAGGTATTTAAAGAAACTTCTTTACCACTAACATCCTTCATTTTCTCATCCGCCATTGGCATTGGAGCATTTAATCCAAGTTCAGTGCCTGCCGATGTATTAATAAACGATAGTAGAAATCCGCAAGCAACCAATAGAACAAAAAATATAAAGCCTTTCTTCATCTTAATAAAATTTTGGGCTAAAGTATAGTTAATAATTTGGATAGGTTTTTTTTTAATCTATCATTTTTAGTTGTTGGTCTAAAAAAATAGCCTTTTTAACAACTAATTAGTTTAGAAATACATTAATAGAAGCTGAAAAATCACTTATATACTTTTTTCACTTCGCCGTTTTGGTAAATTAAGATAATAAGGCCAGTAGCATTTTCATCCAGTTCTCTGCCATATATATCCATCCTTCTAATTATTTTTTGTTCTTTGATACTATTATCGATAGTAACAATTTGTGAATACGAATACGCTTCATTGATGTCAGTTTGTTTTAATCTGTAATATGAAATACCTGAAAGTGGAGAAGAATCATAAATCGTGTAATTATAGATGGAAGAAGATTCGTTTTGCCCAGCTACAATATTTATAATTTCCCATGAAACGGCGTCTAGAGATCGTTCAATTGTAAAAAAACTGTTATTACGTTCAGACATTGTTGACCAAGATAATTCAACGGATTGATCATTTTTCACTGCGTTAAAAGCAGATAATTCAACAGGCAATAGAGTTAACAAACACGTGCAAGTAGTAGCTTGTATTCCATAGGTTATGATTTCATCTGCTCTATTTGCTTTTCCAGAAACCACAATTGTAGCTGGCCCTGTAGCAGAGTAACTATCAATCAACGTAGCATCGCTTCCGCCCTGTTGAAATATTTTTACACCTGCTAAAATATCAACCTTAACAACATCGCAGGTTTGACAACTTCCATCTGCTCCAGCACCAGAAGCGCAACCATTTGGTCGAGGTCTCATTGTGGCGGTAACACTATAGGTACATCCTGCTGGCACAATAATATTTCTTGACATGTTTTGGTATCCCGCAGAACAATTTCCAGAAACCCCTGCTCCACAATTAGCAGCGCCTCCAGAATACACCAAATTACAGTTTGCTAAACATCCGCAACCTGCACCAGAAACTGCTAAAACACCATATTGTATTTGCCCATCAGTTACTGTAAATAATCCAGTTGAGTTATTCCAGCTTTGCCCTGCTGTATTTAGCCAATTTGCTGAATTGCAAATAGCAGATCTCAGAGTAGCCTTTGTTCCATTATTTGTATTACAGTTATAATGCCATTGATTTTGTGAAGATGCCATTGCCACGGCATTTGTGCCAGCTGTTAAACCAGTTGGGATTGACGCTCTATCTTTATCAGTACATGTACTATTTGCAAAGGCTCCATTTTTGATGGCTGAAATAAAAGTGGGTGCAGCCCTAGTGCCTTGTAACACATAAATGTTGTCTCCCCCGCTGCTTAATCCGTAATCTGTTCCCCATGGATTTCCTATGTCTGCTCTAGTGATTGTTCCACCAGAACAATTTGCTGCTGCGCCCGAAGCACTGGCATCAATATAAAAAACACTTCCCGCTGAAATAATAGTTGAACAGGTAATTTCAACAGCAAACTCATCATCATTACATGCCCATCCTGGAATGCTATTATTCCAATTATTATCCGTTACTATAAATTTAGTGTTGCATTGCAAATCTACAAGAGTAACCAATTTAAAAGCATCGTTTCCTGCATCGGTTGTAGCATTAGTTTTAAAACCTATAACAAGTATATCACCTGCAGATAAAACAGTTTGAGACGAAAGAGTAAAAGAAAAACCAAATGCAATTAGCATTATAATTAACCTGTAAGCTGGTGAAATCAATTTCACATTTATATTAAATAACATTTAAATCTTTTTGTTTTTGCAAACTTAGAACAGAGGTGTATGTTGCATATTAATAAATTGTTATAGAAAAATATCGTTCAAATAAATAACTGAAACTGTACACATATTTATAATAGATTTTACATAAAAAAGTAGTTTAGTTTACATATGAAATAGCCATGTGTCGAAACGCACAAACACCAATGAAGTTACAAGGCGAATACCATATGACAATTAAAAAAATAAATATCTACACATGAAAGAAATTGCTAGAATTAGCTAGAATGTTTGTATTTTTTAATAAGATTACGTTAATTAACATTAGCTTAACTCATAATATATAATTCTTTTACAACTTTATACTACATTTGTACCCTAAAGTGAACACCCTAGAGGCGTTTTTCAGTGTTTAAGTGATTTGAAAAACGGTTCCGAAACCGCTTTAATTATTTATATAATTAACAGAAGCGAGCACCCTACAGGAGTTTTTACAATCGAAAAACAAATCCTAAACCGCTTTAAATAAATTGAAAATTTTTTTAAAATGGGAAATATTTACAACATTAATCCAAAAAAATTAAAACAAATATCCAAAGTATTGACTTTGGTATTTGTTTTTGCGTTTACTAATAGTTTTGGACAACCAACCAATTTATTTATTTCTGAATATATTGAAGGTAGTAGCAATAATAAATTTATTGAAATATATAATGGCACAGGAGCTCCTATTAATTTAGCTGGGTATGTTATTCGCGTTTATGCTAATGGAGCAGCTTCAGCCACATCTTCATTTACACTTTCGGGTACGTTGGCTTCCTGTTCAGTTTGCGTTATTGAAAATCCAGGAGAAAGTTTAGGTGTTACTTCCAATTTAAGTTCAGGTTCTTTAAGTTTTAATGGGGATGATGCGGTTACGCTAGAAACTACAGCAGGTGTAATATTAGATGTAGTCGGTAACATAGGCTGTGACCCAGGTACAGGATGGACAAGTGGGGCATTTTCCACATTAGATAAAACTTTGGTTAGAAATGCAGCTGTTTGCGGAGGTGTTGGTGATAATGGAACGTCGTGTCCATTTCCAACATTGGCAACTGAATGGACACAGTCAAACGTTGATGTTATCTCAAATTTGGGATCTCATTCCTGCTCTTGTGCCAA
This sequence comes from uncultured Bacteroidota bacterium, assembly GCA_903893815.1. Taxonomy (GTDB): domain Bacteria; phylum Bacteroidota; class Bacteroidia; order B-17B0; family Aurantibacillaceae; genus UBA4416. Next base: position 174,488 of record CAITNS010000040.1, on the reverse strand, counting down.
TTGTACTGCTAATACCATAACAACAGGCTCAGTGAGTAACCCACCTTTTGCTCTGACTGATTGTACTATAACGGCCTCGGGTAGTGTTGCTTTTACTTCTTCAGGCACTTTTACAGGTAATACTTATACTGCACAGTTATCAAATTCAAGTGGTAGTTTTGCAACACCAACCAATATTGGTACTTTAGTTTCTAATGCTAATTCTGGAACAATTAATATTACTATTCCCGCAAGTACAGCATCTGGCACGGGTTATTTAATCAGAGTTGTAAGTAGCAGTCCTGCTGTAACTGGATCTAGTTCTGCAGCATTTACTATAACGTTGACTTGTGCCGCTGCCTCGGGCTCTTGTACCGTTAATGGCGCTATGGGAACTGGATACACATTTGGTTGTGGCAATGGGGCTTCGCCTTGCAATTTAGCAAGCGTATATTCGGCTTTTGGTACTTTTTGTGGTGGTTCTGCCATTGCTTGTGGCGCTGGTTGCAGTGCGGTAAATATGTCAACTACTTATAATTTAGAAGCTGGTTGCACAGCTACTATTACCGCAGAATATAAAGCTAGGCCGACAATTAGTGCTGCATGTTCAAACGCTGCGATGGATGGTGGTGATCAATTATTTATAACAAGTATAGGAGGCAGCTTAGTTGGGCAATCCGCCAACTTGACTGGCTGCGGAGCCTTTAGTTCAAATGTTTCCTCTACAATTGGAAGTGGCTGTGGAAATGGAGATGGCATTGTAACCATGACAATTACTGGAGGCGCGGTGACAATTGGTGGTGTAATGGATAGAGGAGATGAAATTATAACATATACTTTAAATGCTTCTGGTACTTGTAGTATATGTCCAACACTTTTACCTATAGGACTTATTGATTTTTATGGGGTAAGAAATGATGATAAAAATGATATCTATTGGAAAGTTGATTTTCAAGAGGATATACAGTATTATATGATTGAAAAAAGTGGAGACGGGGTAAATTTTGACCAATTTGGAATAATTCCAGCCCATACTTATAAATCAAATGATGCTAAAAATTATTATATGGAGGATTATTCTCCTTACAGTTATATTACTTATTATCGTTTATCCGTAAGAGAATCCAATGGTGCAGTTAAAATATATAATACCGTTTATGTTAACACTAAATCAATGGATCATTGGGGAATTTATCATTACCAAAAAGAGGAAAATTTAGTAATTGACTTCAAAAATTCAGTTCCGAAAAATAGCACTGTTAGTTTATTCGATTTATCCGGTAAATTATTAGCAGAAGAAGCCGTAAAAGATTCTCAAACTAAAATAAATGTTCAAAATCTTGCAGAGGGTCTTTATTTTGTAAAAGTTCAGTCGCCCTACAAAACCGAGAATTTTAAAATCATCATTCAAAAATAACAATTCGGTAATTATATAATTTTATAAAAATCATTAATTCGTACAAATTTAAACTAAGTTCCATGAAACGTTTTTTACTCCTATTATCATTTACAATTACATTTTTAAATGTCAAATCTCAATGTTTTGAAATTCAAAGTATTTTAGTAGATGCTTGCGCGGGTTCTCAAGAAGGCCAAAATGAAATGGTGATTTTTAAAGTGGGTAGTGCAGCCTTAAATTCAGCTAATATGAGCGTTACTTGGCCAAATAACAGCTGGTTAGGCTTAACTCAAAATGCAGGGACTGCTGCTGATGTGGCTACCGTTAATGCCACCATCGTAGGTTGTGGCTTATTACGTGAACCAGTTGCTGGTGTTTTGCCCGCTAATGCAAAAGTATTATTAATTACAAGTACAGCTTGGAATCCATTAGCTCAAAGTTTTGTCAACCTAAGTGATACATTATATGTGCTTTTTCAAACAGCTGGCAATACATCTGGGCACTTTGCTAATTATAATGTGGCTCCAGGATTAAGAACATTAACTATTAATTTTAGTTCCCCAATAGGTTGCACAGACGCCGTTACATATGATAGAACATTATTGATTAATCAAGCTGGTAATTTAGGCGCTCAAGATGGAGGTGCAGTAGATTTTTCTCCATCTGGTACGCCTACTTATGTTAATAAAGGTTGTCAGGCGCCATTTATTCCATTATCTGTTAATGCTGGTGCTAATCAAGTCATTTGTGTTGGGGCTACTCAAAATTTTACAGCTGCTGCTTCAGGTGCATATACATCTGTTAATTGGAGCTTAGGAGCAGGAGCAACTGGTACCTTTGCTCCAACAAACTCTTTAACTACAACATATACACCCGGTGCATTAGAAAACGGTACCATTAAATTATACGTTACCATTTCAAAAGCATGTGGCACAGCAACTACTACAGTAAAAGATAGTGTTTTACTAACGATTACTCCTTTGCCTACCTTAACTTTAAGCCCAACAAATGTGTCTATCTGTTCAGGACAAAGCGTAATTGTAACAGCCTCTGCAAACACAGCAGTAACTTATACTTGGAGCACAACAGCCAACACTAATACAGTATCATTAAATACAGCTGGCACCTATACGTGTAATGTATCTAATGCTTGTGGTAATGCCACTGGCACAGTAAATGTTACTTTATCGGCTTCGCCTACTTTATCTGTAGCAGCGTCTGCTCCATCAATATGTGCTAATGGACAAACGGTTACTCTTACAGCATCAGGAAGTTCTGGAACCTATCTTTGGAATAATGGAGCAAATACAGCTACAACTTCTATAACGTCACCAGGTGTGTATACAGCAACTGTTACCACTCCAAGTTGCGGTACTGCAGTGAATTCAATTACTGTTGCCGCTATTCCATTTCCTACAGTTTCTATTTCAGCACCATCAAATACAGTTTGCACTGGTAGTTCTTTAACATTTACTGCCAATTCAAGTTCAGGTAATTATTTATGGACGGGTGGAGCTGCCACGCAAACCATAAGTGTTAATACTTCTTCTATAGTTGTTACTACAACTAATGCGTGCGGAAGTGCTCAAGCAACGCAAACGATTTCTATTATTCCAATACCTACTATTTCTGTTAATAATGCTAATGTGAATTTATGCTCAGGGCAAAGTTCTACAGTAACTGCAACATCAAATGCAACAACTTATACGTGGAGTCCAGGAAGTATCAACACCAATTCTATTGTTTTAAATACGGCTGGTATTTATACGGTTTCAACATCAAATTTATGTGGAAGCACATCAACCACAGTTGACGTTGTGGTAACAAGTGTACCAACTGTTTCATTAGCATCAAGCTCTTCATCGATATGCGCCAGTGGTCAAACTGCTTCTTTAACTTTATCAGGTAGTTCTGGAACTTACACATGGAGTAATAGTGGCAGTGCATCTACAAATACTGTCAATACACCTGGCGTATACACGGCAACTGTTACCACACCAAGTTGTGGAAGCGCAACAACATCTATTACAATAGGAACAAGTCCTTTGCCAACAGTATCAATTTCAGTTCCATCAACAACCGTTTGTTCTGGAAGCTCTTTAACTTTTACAGCTAACTCAAGTGATGCTAATTATTTATGGACGGGTGGAGCTACCGCACAAACACTTAGTGTGAACACATCTTCAATTGTAGTTACTACAACAAATGCTTGCGGTAGTTCTCAGGCGACACAAACCTTAAATATTATTCCTATTCCAACACTTACGTTGAGTACAAATATTGTTTCATTGTGTGCTGGACAAACAGCTACAGTTCAAGCAAACATAAACACACCAGTAACTTATACATGGAGTACTGGAGTTAATACAAGTAGTGTTTCTTTAAATTCAGCAGGTGTGTTTTCTTGCGGTGTGTCAAATGCTTGTGGTAATGCGTCAGAAAGTGTAACCGTTACAGTTGGTGCTTTGCCAAGCACAACAGCTTCGGCAACTCAAACCTTATTATGCTCAGGGCAAACAACAACTCTTTCAACTTCTGGTATTGGAACCTATCTTTGGAGCAATGGTGTAACCACACAAACTATGCCTGTTTCAAACTCGGGAGTGTATACAGTAACACTAACTAATAGTTGTGGCACTGCAGTAAGTAGTGTGACAATTAGTTCGCAAGCTACACCAACAGTTTCTCTTTCAGAGTCTTCTTCAACAATTTGTTTAGGGCAATCATCAACAATAACAGCCAATAGTAATGTCAATAATTATTCTTGGAGTACAGGAAGTTTTACTAATACCACTGTTGTAAATACTTCAGGAATTGTTACCGTATCAGTATCAAATTCTTGTGGAGTAGCTACTGCTTCAACAACAATTTTCTCTAACATCTTACCTGTTTTAAATTTAACATCAAGCTCAACAACTATTTGTCCTAACGAAACTGCTTCATTAACTGTTACAGGTGGAAGTGCACCTTATTCTTGGTCAAACAGTTCTAATACAGGCTCTGTAGTTACAACTAATGGTGGCACTGTTACAGTTTCTAATACCAACTCTTGTGGAACAGCAACCGCAACTATCATTGTAACAGTTACAAATTTAAATGCAAGTTTATCTGCTAATCCAATAAGCGGAACAACACCTTTAACGGTTGATTTTACTAATAATAGCATTGGTGCAACTACTTATCTATGGGATTTTGGTAATGGTACTTCAGCAAACACCCAAACCGTTAGCTCTCAAACTTACAACGTTGTTGGAAGTTATGTCGTTTATTTATTAGTAACAAGTGGCTCTTGTTTAGATATTGATTCATTAACTATAAACGTATTAAACCAAGCAGGAACCATAGTAATTCCTAATGTGTTTACTCCTAATGGAGATAGTATTAATGATGTTTTTAGAGTAACTGGATTTAATATTATTGATTTTAATTGTACTATTTTTGATAGATGGGGCTTGCAAATGTTTGCTTGGGAAGGTATTAAAAATGGCTGGGATGGTAAAACAAACGATAAAGATGTACCAGATGGAACTTATTTCTATATCATTAATGCCAAAGACATTGATGGCGCTGAAATTAAAAAACAAGGAACAGTTACTTTATTTAAGTAATGGTAATTTGATTTCATTACCGCATCTAAAATTGTTTTTTGGACAAGTTTTATAGCCATGCAATCCGCAAGGTTTACAATCTAAATTATTTACTTCTATCACTGTTGAGTTATATGATAATGGATAAAATCCATAAGTAGGAACAGTGGAACAAAAAAATGCAGTAGTAGGTGAATTCCCAGCAGAGGCCAAATGCAAAGGGCCGCTGTCGTTTACATAATTCATTTTAGCGTGCTTCATTAATTCACACGATTCTAATAATGATAAGTCACCTGCTAAAATTTTAATAGTTGAATGTGTGCTTTTGTTTTTTATCTCTTCGCATAATGATTTATCAGCAGGACCGCCTAATAAATAAATAATTATTTCTTTTGGAATCGAATTACATAATTCAATCCATTTATCCTTTGGTAATTGTTTTGTAAACCAAACAGATGATGGCGCCATACAAACAAATGCTTGTGCTACTAAGGGTTCAATTTTTGAAAATTGCTTGAAACTTGGATATAGTTTTGGTTTAACAATAGTTTTATCAGTAATCGATTCTATTAAATCATTATAACGTTCTATTTCATGCCTACCATCACCGATTTTATGTTTTGATTTATTGTCAAATAAAAAAGAGAAGGGATTTTTATCGTAACCAGAAGTATAGCGTGCTTTTGAAAAAGCAGTTAAAAAGCCTGAACTGCTATATCTGTGTAGATTAATAATCGTATCAAATTTTTGTTTTCTGATGGTTTTTAGTAGTTTAAATAAGCTTCTATATTTTCCATCTTGCTTATTCCAAACTAAAGTTTGAGTTAAGAATGGATGTTCTTGATATAATGATTCATTTCCTTTCCTTACCAAAATTGAAATTTTAGCTTGAGGAAAAAATTGATGCATTTTCTCAACTACTGATGATGCCAAAATAGCGTCGCCAATAAAAGCTGTTTGAATAATAAGTATGTTTTTATGTGTTACCAAAATTAAACTGCAATATTATGCTCTCTTAATGCATCGTTTAATGACGTTTTTAAATCGGTACTCGCTTTACGTGTGCCAATAATTAAAGCACAGGGCACTTGATATTCTCCAGCGGGAAATTTTTTGGTATATGAACCAGGTATTACAACGCTGCGTTCAGGTATAAAACCTTTAGTCTCTAATGGGGTTGAACCAGTAACATCAATAATTTTAGTTGACATCGTTAAGCAAACATTAGCTCCTAAAACAGCTTCTTTGCCAACATGAACGCCTTCAACTACGATACAACGAGAACCAATAAAGCAATTATCTTCAATAATTACAGGGGCAGCCTGAACAGGCTCTAAAACACCTCCAATACCAACACCGCCGCTTAAATGAACATGTTTGCCAATTTGAGCACAACTACCAACTGTTGCCCACGTATCTACCATCGTTCCTTCATCAACATAAGCGCCAATATTTACAAAGCTTGGCATCATAATCACACCTTTCGAAATATAACTTCCGTATCGAGCAATAGAACCAGGAACTGTTCTTACGCCAGCTTCTGCGAAATTTGTTTTTAATTTCATTTTGTCGTGGTATTCAAATGGCTTTAATTCCATAGTTTCCATTTGTTGAATAGGAAAATATAAAATAACGGCTTTTTTAATCCAATCGTTTACTTGCCAAGTTCCATCTATTTTTGGCTCTGCAACTCTCAATTTACCTTTATCTAAGTCTTCAATTATTTGACGGATAGCTTGTTGGTTGGCAGATTCTTTCAATAACTCACGGTTATTCCATATAGATTCGATAATAGATTGCATAAAAATCGTTTAAAATTGTTTGCAATTTAACTAAAATAAGTATATTTGCACTCCAAAATTTTTGGATTGGTTGTGTAGCTCAACTGGATAGAGCATCTCACTACGGATGAGAAGGTTTGGGGTTCGAATCCCTACACGATCACAAGTAAAACCCTTTGAAATCAGAGGGTTTTATTTTTAAAGAATGTTGAGGTAGCTCAGTTGGTTAGAGCATCGGATTCATATCCGCTAGCTAGCGGACAGGAGTTCATAGTTCTTTAAAATAAAAATATTTGGTGAGAGTATTCGCCAGCTGGCGGAATCGGATTCATATCCGCTAGCTAGCGGACAGGAGTTCATAGTTCTTTAAAATAAAAATATTTGGTGAGGTAGCTCAGTTGGTTAGAGCATCGGATTCATAACCGCTAGCTAGCGGACAGGAGTTCATAGTTCTTTAAAATAAAAATATTTGGTGAGGTAGCTCAGTTGGTTAGAGCATCGGATTCATAACCCGAAGGTCACGAGTTCAAATCTCGTTCTCACTACAAAGCCTGTTCTTAATTTAGGAGCAGGCTTTTTTATGAACCTATGTTTACAGTTTACGCATTATACTCAGAAAAATTCAATAAAATTTACGTTGGCTATACTGCCAATATAGAGCAGAGGTTATTAGCTCATAATGAGTTGGAAACTAAAGGATATACTTTAAGATATCGACCTTGGAAATTAGTGCATTCAGAAAGTTTTAAAGACAAAGCAAGTGCTTTGAAAAGAGAAAAAGAATTAAAAACAGCTAAGGGTAGAGAATTTATTTGGAATGTTATTGGTTAGAGCATTGATTCATATCCGCCAGCTGGCGGACACGAGTTCAAATCTCCTTCTCACTACAAAGCCCTTCAGTGATTCAGGGCTTTTTTATTTTTGTTTATTTTATCTTGATGTTATTTGTTCAAAGAGCTTGTATTTGAGGGGCGGGAATTATCGGTTGTATTCTATTGTATTATAAATAGATGGCTGGGCTGGCCATCTAGTGATTTGTATAGATGCTTTTTATGTTTACTTGCGATTAATAAATAAGCTAAAACCCTAGTTTTATGACATTTTTAAAACATAAGTACTTAAGCATCAAAGCCTCCAGAGAATCACAGAGATTTATTTTAAGAGTGTCTTTTCTCTTATTAATTCCACTTTATTATTTTATTTCTACAAGCTTTTTTATTTAGTTTTTTTGCGCTTAACATTCAATAAAAGTTAGGATAATAATTAGCTAAAATAAAATCACAAATTGTGGTTAAATTATTTTCAATTTTCATTAAAAATAATGCAAATTTAATTTGTTTAAATCAATCCACTGCCTAAATTTACGAGGTTATTAAACAATTAAAAAATGGATAGATTAAAAGATAAGTTTCGCGAAAAAGCAGTGCCATTAGCGGCTGAGATTAAAGATATTATCAAAAATCATGGCGATTTAAAATTAGGTGAAATTACTGTAGCTCAAGTGTACCAAGGAATGAAGGGTATGGTTGGAATGGTAACAGAAACATCTAAATTAGATGCTGAAGAAGGAATCCGTTTTAGAGGTTATTCAATCCCTGAGTTACGTAAGCATTTACCAAAAGCTCCAGGTGGTACAGAACCATTACCAGAGGGTATTTTTTATTTAATGTTAGTTGGAGAATTGCCAACTCAAGAAGATGTAAATTATATTACTGGAGAATGGCAAAAACGTAGTAACGTTCCAAAACACGTGTTTGATGTTATTGAAAAATTACCTGTAGATACTCATCCAATGACACAGTTTGTAATAGGTATTATGGCTATGCAAACAGAAAGTGTTTTTGCAAAAGCGTATGCAAAAGGTGTAAATAAAAAAGATTATTGGGATTATGTGTATGAAGATTCAATGAATTTAATTGCACGTTTACCAAGAATAGCTTCTTATATCTATCGCCGTAAATATAAAAATGGCGCTCATATTGAGCCAGATCATAAATTAGATTGGGCTGCAAACTTTGCACACATGTTAGGTTACGAAGAGTTTGATATGAAACGTTTAATGCGTTTATATTTAACGATTCACGTAGATCATGAAGGAGGCAACGTTTCTGCGCATGCTACACATTTAGTAGGTTCTGCCTTATCTGACCCTTATTTAGCATTTGCTGCGGGGATGAATGGTTTAGCGGGCCCATTGCATGGTTTAGCAAATCAAGAGGTATTAGGTTGGATTATGGAGCTGAAGGAAAATTTAGGTGGTGGTTTACCAACTAAAGAACAAATTGCTGAATACATCAAACAAACCTTAACTGAGGGGAAAGTTGTACCAGGATATGGACACGCGGTGTTACGTAAAACTGATCCTCGTTTTACAGCACAACAAGATTTTTACAGAACATACATAAAGCATGATGATATTTGTGAAATCGTGCAAATGGTATATGAAGTTGCACCTCCAATTTTAGAATCAACTGGAAAAATTAAAAATCCATGGCCAAATGTGGATGCTCATTCAGGAGCTTTATTGTCACATTATGGTATGCATGAATATGATTTTTACACCGTATTATTTGGTGTATCCCGTGCATTAGGTGTATTAGCAAGTTTAGTATGGGATAGAGCAACTGGCTCGGCTATTGAGCGTCCAAACTCTACAACTACAGAAAACATTAAAGCTATTATTAAAAAAGCACAAGAAGCTAAAGTTTAATCTACTTTATTATTTATTTAAAGCCTCATCTGTTTTTACCGATGAGGCTTTTGTTTTATTTTGAGGGGGTAACCCCCTATTGTTTTAATTGTTTATCATTTACTTTTACAGTATTATAAACCTAACCCAGTTAAAGAAAATGAAAAAAGTATTACTATTACTAGGAGGCGCTTAGTTTAAATCTTACTCCTTAATGAATTTTCCATGCAAAGGTTTTCCTTTAGCATTTTCTAGAATAAAATAATATATCCCATTTCCTAACCAAGAAATATCCTCATGATATAGTCCTTGTTCGTTGGGACTAACTGATAGGGTTAACTTCCCCATTTGATTGTAAATCTTCAAATCACCACTATTTAAATCACTCACTAACGATAAATTTTGTGTGATTGGATTTTGCATTAGTAGATATCCTTTTTCTGCAAGGTCAGTGTAAAATACAGAAATTACATTAGAATAGTCGGAGGGCTGAATTAAAACTTTGTAATAATTTTTTTTGTTCTTTTGAGGAGATTCATCTGAATAAGTAATGTTTTGCGACTTTGTAGATTCGCCACAAATACCAGCATAATCAAATATAACATCAAAATTTAAGGAATCATTAGATTTAAGTATTTGGTAACCTGCACAACTATTGCCAGCACTAATGAGATAGCTAATAATGACGTTTTGATTATATTGAACAGCGGATAATTCTTGTATACGAGTTTGAGAATTTGACTTCAAAAAACTCAAACAAAAAGAGATTATAACAAATATTTTATGAAGCAAATCCATCTTAATATTTATTGTAAAGATAGTTTTATTTCTGTATTTTAAAATAATGGTTGCGATTAAATAACATTCATAAAACGTTTTTTTTGTATATTTAGTTCTCTAAATTATGTTTAATAATAAGGTCATATTTTAATGGATGGAATTAAAAATTAACACGGTGAAAAAAATTACAGCTCTAGTATTTATTTGTTTGGGCTTTGTTTTTGTGCTTCCCAAGCAATCATCTCAATCCTGGGGCTTTTATGGCCACAAACGCATTAATCGTATGGCGGTGTTTACATTGCCTCCCGAAATGGTAACGTTTTATAAAACTCATATTGAGTTTGTAACCAACCACGCAGTTGATCCTGATAAAAGACGCTATGGAGTTGATGGAGAGGCGCCTCGTCATTATATTGACATTGATCATTATGGAACACATGCTTTTGATAGTGTACCTAAATTTTGGAAAGCTGCCATTGCAAAATATTCGGAAGACACATTAATGGCTTATGGAATTGTGCCTTGGCAAATCGAAAAGCATTACTATAAATTACTGAACGCTTTTAAAAACGAAAACCTCGATCAGATTTTACATTACAGTGCTGATTTAGGTCACTATATTGCCGATGCTCATGTGCCTTTGCATACCACTGAAAATTATAACGGACAATTAACTGGGCAGAGAGGCATACATGGTTTTTGGGAAAGCCGCATTCCTGAATTAAAAGCAGAGGATTATGATTATTTTGTTGGAAGAGCTAAGTATGTTGATTCTCCAATTAAGTCAGCTTGGAAAATTGTTTACGATAGTCATATGGGCGTAGATAGTGTTTTGAAATTTGAAGCAGCGCTTAATAAAGAATTTCCGCAAGATAGAAAGTATTCTTATGAAAACAGAGGTAATTTAATGATGAAGGTTTACTCAATAGAATACACGAATCGTTATGATTTAATGATTAAAGGGCAAGTTGAACGAAGGATGCGTGAGAGTATCATTATGGTGGGAAGTTTGTGGTATACAGCATGGGTAAACTCAGGAAAACCTAACTTAGAAAAATTGGGACAAAAAGATATTAGCGATTCATTAAAGAAACAAATGGAGCTTGAAGAACAATTGTACCTAGAACAAAAAATAAAAAATGCCAAAGGGCATGAAGATTAATTAATTCAAATATTAAAAAAAACAAAACGCCCATTAGTAGTAAGCTAATGGGCGTTTTGTTTAAGAAATTAAAATTTATTTCTTTTTACCTAACATTGTAAATTCATTCACGATAATGTTAGTTACGTAGCGTTTTACACCATCTTTATCTGTGTAATTGTTGTTTTGTAGTTTACCATCTATAGCAATTTCAGAACCTTTTTCTAAAAATTTTTCCGCAAAGGCAGCTTGATTTCCCCATGCAGTTAGCGTATGCCATGTTGTTTCTGTTACTTTTTCTCCTTTTTGATTTTTAAATGTTTCACTAGTAGCAATAACTAATTTTGCCATTTTTTTGCCTCCTTCTAAATTTTTAATTTCTGGAGCTGTTCCTAAATTACCAATTAACTGTACGCGGTTTCTTAATGTGTTCATCATGTTTTCTTTTTTTAAATTATTAGAGTTTTCTACAAATTAGTTTTGTCGTTTTTTGATTTTGAAGCGCTTCATCATTTCGACGACACAAAGGTAAATCCAACACAAAACTTTATTCGGTTATTAGTCAATTAGATTCGAATAAAAGTAATTGTAGTCGTTTGTTGTCGTATTATTAATTCGTAAAAAAGCCCTGAAAGTATCAATTTCAGGGCTTTTTTAAATTCTATGATTAATTTTTATTAATAACCACTTTAATATTTTCTGATAAAGAATTACCAGCATTAATACTTACAATGTATGTTCCTGATGCAAAATTAGTAGTATTGATATAGTTGTTATTTATAGATTGGGTTAAATCTATTTCTTGTTTGTATATAACTCTACCTAAAATATCTTTTATGTCAATGGTCACACTTTTTTCGTTTGGAACTGAGAGTTTAATATACAATTCATTTGAGGCAGGATTTGGATAAACAACCAATATTCCTGTTTTATTAATTCCATTTTCAATAGAGATAATATTGCTATGCTCAAATGTATAGTCTAAGTCAACCATTTTTAACCTGTAATAAGTAATTGGACTGAAAGGGCTGAAGTCTAAATAATTATAATCATTACTAGATGATACATTACCAATTGGATTCACCGTAGCTATTTTATTAAAGGTAACTCCGTCTTCAGAACTTTCTAATTCATAATGTCTGAAATTTGTTTCTACTGCAGACTTCCATGAAACGGAATTATAAGTTCCTTCTGAAACACCAGTAAATGAGATTAAATCAACTGGTAATGGATTAGTGCCGCCAACTTTATTTGCTAAAACAAATTTACTAAATGATGTAAATAATGCAGAGTTTGCTGGGGTTACCGAATTCCCTGTTGGAGTACCTGTTGAAGTTGCTGCTAAATCGTACCATTCTAATTTATTAGCTCTTGTTTTACAAATAGTTAAATTTGGTAAATCTGTAACAGCATCTTCGGCTACATAGTACATGGTAATTCTGGGTCCATTAGCACCAGTTCTTTGAAGATTTGTACTATCAGAAGTGTTTGGACTAACAGTTAGTCCTCTTTTTAAATCTAAATATCTAACATGTGACACGTATTGTATGGTTGCTGGTTTTGTATAACCCAATGCATCTGCATCGCCATTTATCATTTCACTGGTATATGCATATGAAAATGCATTTGTATGTCTAACAACTAAAGATGCAGCACCATATACACCTGATTTTCCTATTGGGAAATTCAACGTAGTAGAGTTATTATTCCAAGCCATTGTATAACGTAAAGGTCCGTCCACAAAACTTGAAGAACTTCCAATACCACAAGTTGTAATTGAACCAACAGCGTTTTTATCTAATATTAAAATATCTGTCGAATTACTTTGTAACACACCGCTCGTTAATGTTATTTGGTTTCTGACAGTTAAGAAAGTATCCAATACAATTTGTGGAACAGTTGCAAAGGTGTTATTTAAGGTAAAGTTATTTAATACTGCGGATAAACTTCCTCTAATTCTTTGAGCAGCAGTGGTACCATTTAACAACAGCGTTCCTGTATTATGCGTAAATGTTCCTGCATTATAGATAAAGTCTCCTGTTAAGTTAATGGTTGTTGTACCAGTGTTGGTAAAAGTACCAGCTTCTTGTCTGTAATTACCATTAATATTAAATACTGAGTTGTTCGCCGTTGTAAAACTTCCTGCTAATTGCTCATAGTTATTTGCAGTTAAAGGGTTAGCAGATGATGTTAAGGTATTCCCAGCCTTATTTATCTCTATATTATAAAACACTTGAGCAGCAGAAGCGCCTAAAGTTTGAGCTCCGGCACCATCAAAAATAACTTTTCCGTTGTTATGAGTGAAAATAGCATTAGCACTATTTGCTCTACTCCAGTTACCTGCAACATTAATTGTTGCTGGAGCAGATAGGTTACCTAATGTAATGGTTAAATTATTATCTACATTTAAATTAGTAAAGGTTCCTACAACGTCGAGCACATTTGTACCAGCTGTTGTTTTATTAAGGGTTAGATTATAGAAATTTTCAGACGAGATGGCCGTACTTGTAATTGATTTTGACGTTGTACCATTAAAGTTTACAGTGCCTAAATTTGGCGAAAACGTTCCTGCATTATGAGTCCAGTTACCTGCCGCGTTAATAGTTGTTGGCGCAGAAAAATCACCTTGAGTTTGCAAGTAATCATTATTTAAAGTAATAGTAGTTAATGAACCTCCAGTATTTAAAAGTGTGCCAGCAGTTTTATTAACCGTAATATTATAAAAAATTTGAGTGATTAATGTACCATTAATTTGTTGAGCTCCAGTTCCGTTAAATACTACAGTGCTTGTGCCAAAATTTTTAGTACCACCATTATACGTCCAATTACCTGCAACATTTGTAATAGATGCATTCTGGTTTGCAGTACCGGCACCCGTCATAAACCAACTACCTCCAATATTTAAAGTAGTTGTTGGATAATTAAAAGTACCACCTTGTTGCCAACAAGAGTCAGTTACATTCATTGTGGACGGTGCGGTAAAAGTATTTGCTATGATACGTAATGATTTTCCAACATTGATATTGGTAATTGTTCCGCCAGTACTCAACGTGTTGCCCGTTTTATTTACAAACATCCAATAAAAATTTTCGTTAACGTTAGAAGCACTACTAATACTTTGTGCACCGGCACCAGTGAAGCTAATTACTCCGTTGTTTGGAGTGAATGTACTATTGTTTGTCCAGTTACCTGTAATAAATACGGTAGCGGATGGCGCCGAAACTATTCCTGTAGTAATTAATAAATTTCTGATACTCCAATTTATTGTTGAGCCACCACTTTGTAATGTTTGTCCTGCTGTTTTTAATACTGTTACGTCATTAAATGTTTGGGTTACAGCTGTTCCATTAATGTTTTGTGTGCCGGTTCCATTAAATATGGTAATGTTTGTTCCAGGAGTATAGGTAGCGCCATTGTTAGTCCAGTCTCCACCTGCAGAAATGTTTAAATTAGAAGCAACTAGACTAGAACCAGCAGAGAGTAATACGTTATTATTAACTGCCAATGAATTGGTAATTACAGTAGCAATTGGGGAGTTTGTATTATTAACCGTTAAGTTTGAAACAGGAATATTAGTGTTTATTCTGATGTTTTGCGCAGCATTAGTTGATGCATTTCCAATTTGTAAAATACCAGTAGTATTTACTGTAAATGATGCCGCAGCTCCTGTATTTATATATCCTAAGCCTCCGGTACCAGCATTTTGAATGACTATATTTCCCCCAGTCCAATTAAAGGACGACCCCACAACATCAATTGTAAATGGAGCTAAGGTTGCAGAAGTTGAACCATTTCTATTTACAGTTAGCAAGCCTCCAGACATTCTGAAATCAGTTAAATTAACGCCGTTAGTTCTGTCAAAGCGGCCAGCAATACTAACCGTCCCCGAACTTATACTAACAATATTTCCTCCCGATGTTAAATTTTCATCAACAGCGTCACCAATATTTACAATACCTCCACTAACTCTAAATGGACCAAAATACGTTACGCTACCTAATGTATTCATTACGGAATTAGTACTATTCATCCATAAACCACAATAGGAATTGTAACTGATTCCAGCGGAAAATGGTGTAATTGTGCAGGTGCCAGGTGATGAAAATTTAAAGGTTCCAAATTGCATATCTAAAAATCCACTCGATGCACTAAAATTATTGGATGTAACTTCTAAGGTATATGGGGCCCCATTAATAGTGTCAAGTTTTAACGCCATTGCACCAAAATTTGTTGTTGCTCCAGTGCCACTAATGGTTTGGTTTCCAACTCTAAAAAAGTAGGAACGTGTATTACTGCCTGAGCCTGGAGAAAGATTTGTAGTCCCATTATTAATGATATTGCCCCTAATCCATAATTGATGCGTAGCAGCGTTAACGTTATCAGATTGAAAAGTTCCACCAGTACGAATAGTTGTTGTTCCTCTTATGGTCATTATTCTAGAAGTAGCATTATTACCAATAACCAAATTACCACTAGCGCCTTCTCCAATAAAAATATCATCACAAGACGCATTCATGTCAACGGTTACGGTTGTTCCATCTGAAATGGTTACGTCATCATTGGTTGTTGGCACACAAGCACAATCCCATGTAGCGGTGTTACTCCATAGCCCAGTTGCAATTGATTTTATTGGTACTTTAGGTAATGTTGCTTGAGTTCCGGTTAAGGGAGTACTTAATTGCCCTTCGGAAACAGCATGCACCTTCCACATATACGTCGTTCCTGAGCTTAATGTATTTGCGTTATAAGATGTAGAATTGGCTGCTAATTGTGTTAGAAAAGTATAGGTTGCGCCGCCATCATCAGAAGCGTAAATTACATAGCCTAATTCTCCAGTTGCCCAATCAGGCCAGTTTAAGGTCATGCTGGATGCGGTAATGGAAGAAAAAGTTAGTGCACCGGCAGCAGGTGTTGGTGTAGTTGGATTGAATAAAATGGTAGTACTTGACGCAGGAACAGTAGCTAGTGTTGTAGTTTCGGTATTGTTAAAAGTTGCAGTATTAGCAACAGTTTGGTTTAGTAGTTCTGCAGCGGTAGCAGTTGCACTTTGTGTTGATCCATTAATGCCACAGACATAAGCCCATGTGGCAGTTCCTCCATTCATCGTACCATATACAAATTCAATATTTCCTGTTCCCTCGTACAATTTAACTTGAAAGTTTAAACTGGCAGCAGCCGTAAATGTTGGAGGATTTGCAGCATTCCATGCGTCCATATTAATCCACTCAATTGTCATTACTCTATTTGGATAAGTTCCTGTATTTAAGTACCTAATACTTGTTGATAAAGGGTTGGCGCCTCCATTATTTACCCAAATATCATCATAAAGAGGAGCAAGAGCTAGCCATGTGCCATTTGTATTGCAAGTAAAGGCGTTTGGATTTTCACGATATTGAATAGCTCCGCATCCACCAGCACCGGCATCTCCATCAGCTGCTGAAGAGGAAAAGTCGCAGAATCCATTCACGGAAACTGAGAGGTAATTATAGCGTGTACCCAAATACCAATAATCAAAACCAATAGGAATTTGATAACTTCTGTTGTCATCTTGTTGATTAGCTAATGAACCAGTTATTCTTCTCCAAGAGTAAATTTGATTACCCGTTGTTGCAATTGAAGTGTAGGCTGTTCCAGTTGTTCTTGTCACAGCATAATTTGCGCAAGATTGCGCATTTAAATTTTCAAATTTAAATAGTGAAAAAATGATAAGAATGAGAAGTAGAGATTTTTTCATAAATATTTAATTAGTGTTTAAATTAAAAAAAATGACAAAAGTCATGTTACTGCAAATATATTTTTATTAAATTTCGGCTAATATACATATTATTAATACCGATCGTCTTATTATTACGATTAAATAATGATTTATTTACAAATTAAATTGAATGTATTTTGTAGCTAAACCAATCTTTATTGTTAAAATATAAAGGTTTTGTAGGCGGTAAAACTTTTTATTGCGCTCAGCAAGGCATTATTTTAACCTCTTAAGTTAGCTCGAAGTGTAACTGCTGTTATTATTGATGTAATAGTTCCTAATGACATATATTTAAAAATGACACTAGTAATTTCTTTAAATAATGTCACTCCTTCAATTTCTTTAGCAACATACGCTGGTATTTGGGCTTCTGTAATTTTTAAATGCCCGCTTTTAATTTGAATTTTAGATAATTCAAAACCATGAGTTTGCATAAAATTTACTTTATATGCTTTAAAATCTAACTCAAAAAATATAGCTTGAAAAATAACAAGGATAATAATACTAAATACAATAAATTTTAAACCTTCTTTCACTAAATCTTTTCCGCCAATGATATTATTGTGAATCACTCTTTTAGAATAAATTATAGCAACCACACAAAACGGAATAACTAATAATAAACCTATAATTGATACAGTATTGATACTTGTAGAATGACCGCCATAAAATGTAATACAGGTTGCCGCAATAATAATTGTACTATATAATACGGGAAATAAAAATGTTTTTGGTGACATGGTAATGTGTTTAAACTACAAAAAATTGGAATGAATTATTTATTCATTCCAATTAAAAATTCTTCATTAGTTCTTGTTCTACTTAATTGATTTAACAAAAATTCCATTGCTTCAACTGGGTTCATATCAGATAAATGTTTTCTTAGTACCCACAAACGCTGTAGAGTTTCTTTATCTAATAATAAATCATCTCTACGTGTTGAAGAAGATGATAAATCAACAGCTGGGAACACACGGCGATTAGCAATTTTTCTATCCAATTGTAATTCCATATTACCAGTTCCTTTAAATTCTTCAAAAATTACCTCGTCCATTTTAGAACCAGTTTCTGTTAAAGCAGTTGCAATAATAGTTAATGAACCACCGTTTTCAATTTTACGAGCAGCTCCAAAAAAACGTTTTGGTTTTTGTAAAGCATTTGCTTCAACTCCACCAGATAAAACTTTTCCGCTACTTGGCGCAACTGTATTATAAGCACGAGCCATACGTGTAATACTATCTAATAAGATAACCACATCGTGTCCGCACTCTACCATACGTTTTGCTTTTTCTAAAACGATGTTTGCAATCTTCACATGTTTTTCTGCTGGCTCATCAAAGGTTGATGATACTACTTCTGCTTTTACACTTCGTGCCATATCAGTAACCTCTTCCGGACGTTCATCAATTAATAAAATAATTAAATAAACTTCTGGATGATTATAAGCAATAGCATTAGCAATATCTTTTAATAAAACCGTTTTACCAGTTTTGGGCTGTGCTACAATTAAACCACGTTGTCCTTTGCCAATAGGCGCAAACATATCAATAATACGAGTGCTATTATTTTGTTGTGGATGTCCAGTTAATTTTAATTTTTCGGAAGGGAATAAAGGAGTTAAATAATCAAAGGGTACTCTATCTCTAATATAAGAAGGTTCTCGACCGTTAATCTCTTCAACTTTTACTAATGGAAAAAATTTCTCTCCGTCTTTTGGCGGACGAATGCCACCACGCACTACATCACCTGTTTTTAAACCAAATAACTTTACTTGAGCTTGCGATACATAAATATCATCTGGAGAACTTAAATAATTATAATCCGAACTTCTTAAAAAACCATAACCGTCAGGCATCATCTCTAAAACACCTTCGCCAATAGCAATACCATCAAAGTTATAATATACGCGTTCAGGTTTTGGTAAATGTTTTTGCTCACTTTCTTTAGCATCTTTAGCGTCGTGCATTTCCATGCCTTCTGGTGTTTGAGGCTTTTCTTCTGCTTCAATATTAATAGCTAAATCATTATTAACAACAGGTTTTGATTCTGTATGTTCAGTTTTTGCAGGATTGTTATGTTGATGATGTTGAGGTTTTTGATGATTATGAACAGGGACTTTACGAACTTGCTCTTCTCTTTTCTCGAACTTAGGTTTCTCGTCTCTTGCAGTATTTGAATCAGTTACTTGAGGTTTTTCTTCAGCAACTTCAAATAGAGTTTTTTCAACTTTTGTTTCTCCTTCAAGAGGTTTTTGAATGCGAGGCTTTTTTACTTTAAGCTCAGTGGTTGGACCTTTAGTTTCTGCGGTAACTAAGCTTGCCGAAGTTGCTTTTTTAGGAAATTGTTCCACTAATTTAGCGGCTAATTCTTTATTAGATGCTTGCGCATCAATGATTTTTAAAACCATGTCAGGTTTTGCTAATCCTTTTGCGTCTATACCAAATTGTTTACAAATGTCCTTTAGCTGAGGCAAAGCTCTGCTACTTAAATCTAATACTTCAAACATAGTTATGCTTAATAAGGGGAATAATAATAAAAGAGTTTTGTTATTTTAATTTTCTGTGATTTTATTACTACAAGATAATGCAGTAATGTATCTATGATACAAGTATAAGCATTAATTTTATATTACAAAACAATTTAAAACATATTTTTATAGGCCAAAATAGCCTTCATTTTGTTAAATAAAATATCTTTGTTGAATGAGTAAATTTTTAATAGTTGGCTTAGGAAATATTGGCGATGAATATGCCCACACACGCCATAATATTGGCTTTGAAGTGTTGGATTACTTGGTTAAAGAAAATGATTTAAAATTTAAATCAGATAGATTAGCTGACGTTGCAGAATTGAAATATAAGGGGAAACAATTAATTTTAATTAAGCCAACTACTTATATGAATTTGAGTGGAAAGGCATTAAATTATTGGATGCAAAACGAAAAAATAGCCATTGAAAATGTATTAGTTATAGTGGATGAATTAGCCTTACCATTTGGTAAAATTCGTTTAGGACCAAAAGGTAGTGATGGCGGACATAATGGTTTAAAAAATATTCAAGAAATTTTAGGTCATACTAATTATCCTCGTTTACGCTTTGGTATTAGTAGTGAATTTAACAAAGGAAATCAAGTAAATTATGTACTTGGCAAATGGAATGACGAAGAAAAAAAGACTTTACATGAACGCGTTAAAATGGCAGCTGATGCTGTGAAAGCTTTCGCATTTATTGGTTTAGCAAGATGCATGAATGAGTTTAACACGAAGTAGTTTTAAGGAGAAAGTGGTAAGTTATAAGGTTTAAGTATTATGGTAATACAATAGCCTTACTCCTTATAACTTACGCCTAAATACTGTATCGCGCCAAAGGCGTAACTTCCAATCCACAAAACTCTTTATTCAAAAATTTATAGTAACCAGTAATAGCAATCATAGCAGCATTATCTGTGCAATATTCAAATTTTGGAATATACGTTTGCCAATGATGCTTTTTTCCTAATAGTTCTAGTTCGCTTCTTAAACCTGAATTAGCAGATACTCCACCGGCAATAGCAATTTGTTTAATACCAGTTTCTTTACTAACCGCTAATAAATTTTTAAGTAAATATTTAATTAGATGTGCCTGATAGGATGCACAAATATCATTTATATTGCCTTCAATAAAATTTGTATTTTGCTTAGTTTGTTCTTGTATAAAATATAAAAACGCTGTTTTTACGCCACTAAAACTATAGTTATTATTTTTTAATTGCGGCATTGGAAATTTATATTTCTTGGCATCTCCTAACTTGGCATATTTATCAATTAATGGTCCGCCAGGGTAGGGAAGTCCCAATATTTTAGCCGCTTTATCAAAGGCTTCTCCTACAGCGTCATCCTCGGTTTCTGCTAATAATTCGAATTGTAAATGATTGGTTATTTTTACAATCTGAGTGTGTCCACCACTTACCGTTAAACATAAAAAAGGAAAGGTTGGTGATGCCATAGTATCATCTTCTTCTTTCACAAAATGAGCTAAAATATGCCCTTGCATGTGATTTACTTCCACTAAAGGAATATGTAATGCTAAGGATAAAGACTTAGCAAATGATAAACCAACTAATAAACTTCCACTTAACCCTGGGCCACGAGTTACAGCAATAGCGCTTAACTGAGATAGTGTAACGCCAGCTTTTTTTAAGGTTGCATCTACAACTGGAACGATATTTTTTTGATGATCTCTACTCGCTAATTCAGGAATAACGCCACCATATTGTTGGTGTATACTTTGATTTGCTGTGACATTTGATAATAATAGTTCATTCTTAATCACCGCACAAGATGTGTCATCACAGCTCGATTCGATGCCAAGAATATAAACAGTTGTTATGCTATGTTGCTCTGCTGCCATTATATTTATCAAGGTAATTATCTCTAAATCTTAATGATTATTAACGTCTTGTATTTCGGTTATTTAGTTATTTTTATACACTATGAGTAAATTGGGTAAAATTACAAGAATAATATCGAAAACAGTACTGTTTTCGGTGTTAGTTATTGTGATTTTTCTGATTAGTTTATTTTTTACTTTCCAAACCGAAACATTTCAAACATGGGCAGCAAAAAAGGCTACTAGTTATTTGAGTGAAGAATTAGGAACTAAGATTGACATACAAAAATTAAAAATTTCATTTATAAGCAATGTCACTCTTCAAGGAATTTTTGTGAGTGATATGCATAATGATACACTTGTTTATGGTAAAGATATTACTGTGGATGTTAGTGGATTTAATTTTGAAAAGCATCAATTAAGTATTGATGAAGTTAAACTAACAGATGTAAAAGTAAAATTGTTAAAATACAAAAACGAAGATGACTGGAACTTTCAGTATCTCGCCGATTATTTTGCATCTACCGATTCGCTCCCTAATGATACAACTCCTTCTCCTTGGAAAATAAAATATGGTGCTTTAAAATTAAACAATGTCGATTTTACGTATCATTTATTGAGAGATACAGATAAGGTAGTTGAAAATATGAATTACAATCACATTCATGTTTACAATGCTATTGGTACGCTTACAGAAATTGATTTTAAAGGCGACATCATTAAAGCACAAATAACCAATTTAAGTGCTAAAGAACAGTGTGGTGTTGAATTGAAAAATTTAACCACTAAAGCATATGTCTCATCAACCGAATTACGTTGCGATAGTATTTATTTAAAAACAGCCAGTAGTTTGGTAAAAGGTAGACTAAGTTTTAAATACGATCATTGGGAAGATTATTTAGATTTTATAAATAAAGTATATATCAAAGGAAACTTAAAAGACAGCACCTACGTTAACTTTAAGGATATTGCCTATTTCGCTGAAGACTTAAATGGCTTTAAAGAAGTGTTAGTAGTAAAAGGAAAAGTAAGAGGTTTTGTAAATGATTTAAGCGGAACCAATATGGTGGTTAGTTACCGAAGTAATACTCAGTTTATCGGAGATATGAGCATCACAGGATTGCCAGATATTAATAAATCATTTATTCATTTTGATGCAGAAAAATTATCTACTTCCAAAACAGATTTAGAAAAATTTCCAATTCCACCGTTTAATAATCCTACCTATTTAGATTTGCCAGCGGAAGTTAGTAGGCTAGGAGTTATATCTTATAAAGGAAAGTTTGATGGATTTTTAAATGATTTTGCAACTTATGGCACATTTAAAACCGATGTTGGAAATATCAAAACCGATTTACGATTAAACACCAACAATAAATCAAAAATTGTTGATTACGTAGGTGCTATTACAACTACTAATTTTAATTTATCAAAATTATTTCCAAGTGTTAAATCTGTTGGTGCTATGTCTCTCTCAACTAAAATAAAAGGCAGAGGAGTTACTAAAAAAGAATTAGATGCCACTTTTGATGGATTGATTCAATCTATATCTTATAATAATTATAAATACAGTGATGTGAAATTAGACGGTGCTTTCAAAAAACAAATTTTCACAGGAAATGTAGTTAGTAAAGATACCAATGCTAATTTTGATTTTAATGGCTCTATTGATTTTAATAATAAAGTCCCTAAAATGGATTTTATTTCGACAATCAATAATTTTGATTTAGATAAAACTCATTTTTCTATTCCGCAATTAAATGGCAGAATATCTTCACAAATATTAATTGATTTAAATGGAAACAGTATTGATAATTTAAGTGGTTTAATAAACTTTGATAACACTATTTATAAAACCTCCGAAAAAACATACAAACTCAGTAGTTTTAATTTAGATTTAGATCAATCAACATCTACAAAAAATATTGAATTAAATTCGAGTATAGCTAAAGTTGCATTAAATGGGAAATATAATTTAAGTTCATTGCCAAATGCTTTTAAACAATATTTAAATGAATATTTCCCCACATTTATAAAAACTAAATCGCTCTATATTTATAGCGATAAGGCTGATTTAAGTATTAAAATTAAAAACTTCACCATCGTTAACGAATTGTTTGTGAAACATTTAATGATTAGTCCAAATACAATTGTTAACTGTGCTTTTGACGCTTCCATTAATTATTTAAACATTAATGCAACTAGTGAAATAATAAATTATTCAGGCGTTAAATTTAAAAACAACAACATTAATGTGAATTCATTAACCAATGGCGTTAAGTTAAATTATAATGCTAAGGCAATTTATGTTTCCGACAGTTTTGCTTTTCGAAACCCAACATTAACTTTCGCTGCTAATGATAAAATATCAGACTTTAAGTTAAATTGGGACAATTTGAAGAGTCCAAAAAATGCAGGAGTTGTTTCTGGTATGGCGCAATTTGATAATAGCAAAGCAACCATACTGTTCGATAAAATAAAATACACGATTGAAGATAGTGTTTGGCAAATTGTAAAAGCAAATTCTATCACCATTGATACAGCCTTTACAATCTCTTTCAATCCACTTACTTTTTATAATCAAAATCAATTAATAACTTTTGATGGTAAATTATCTAAAAATAGTGAGGATAAGTTTGATGTATTTATTCAAAATTTTAAATTATCGCAGTTAAATCCATTTTTAAAAGATGCTAAAGTTACAATTGACGGAAGTTTAACAGGTAACACAAGCATATTTGGACTTTTCGGAAAACCACTCATATCAAGCGATATTAGTTTTCAAGGGCTTAAATTAAATGAGAAATTAATTGGCTACGGCGAAGTAAAGAGTGAATACAATCCCGAAAAAGAGTTAGTAAGTATTAATGGTTTCTCTGCCTTTGCGAAAGATTTTGATGGAAATTTAATGAAGAATATTGTTTTCCAAGGCGTTTATTATCCAAAGAAAAAAGAAGAAAGTATTGATATCACATTTAAAGCTGAGCCATTCGATTTATCATTACTTCAACCTTATTTAGAAAATATTTTAACCTTTAAAGTTGGATTTTTAAAGGGTATTGGAACGGTAACGGGCACATTAGATAATCCTCAAATTAATGCTAAGCTTAAATTTTTTAAGTGTATCATGGTTGTTGATTTTTTGAATGTACAATACAGTGTAAGTGGAAATGTAGACGTTATGCCTAAGCAAATTAATTTCGAGAACCTCGAAGTGCGAGATAAAATAGGTAATTCAGGAACTGTATATGGAAACATATTTCATAATAATTTTAAAGATATGCGTATCGACTTTGATATCAATACTAATAAGTTAATGGTGTTAAATACTACAGCTGCCAATAATTCAAGTTATTATGGAACTGCTTATGCCTCAGGAAATTCAGGTATTTATGGCTTTTTGGAGGATATAAAAATGGAATTGAATTTAAAAACCAACGGAGGAACTTATTTTTATATTCCTTTAGATGGCCCTTCAGAAATAGGCAATAATGATTTTATAAAATTTGTATCTAAGGATACAATAAAAACAGTAGTCAAAAAAACTAAGTCTAATTTCTCTCTCGATTTTAATTTAGAGGCTACCAAAGATGCAGAGGTGCAATTAATATTTGATGAAAAATCTGGCGACGTGATTAAAGCAAGGGGTGATGGAAATTTGAATTTAAAAATTAATTCTAAAGGTAAGTTTGATATGTACGGTGATTACGTTCTTTCAACCGGAGACTATTTATTTACATTGGAAAATTTTGTTACCAAAAAATTTGAAATTCAAAAAGGAAGTTCTATTAAATGGAATGGTAACGTTTACAAAGCTAATATTGATATTGTTGCCAATTATAATCAACGAGCTTCCATTAAACCTTTATTTCCAAACGATTCAATTAGTAATTATAATAATAAACGGTATCCAGTAAATTGTCAGTTATTTATGAAAGATAAATTAACGTCTCCAGATATTACCTTTGGAATTGAATTACCAACGATTGATGAAACAACTCGTTCCGCTATTAAAAGTATTTTAAGCGACGAAAATGAAATGAATCGGCAAGTATTTGCCCTATTATTATTAAGAAGTTTTATTACTCCGGTTTCAATTTCTGGTGGCGGTGGATTTAATGCGGGTGGATTAGCTGTGGCTTCAGGTTCAGAAATGTTAAGTAATAAAATGAGTAGTTGGTTAAATGGAGTGACTAAGGAAATTGATATTGGTGTTAACTACAGGCCAGGTGGTGCATTAAGTAGCGATGAATTAGATTTAGCTTTATCAAAGCAATTGTTTAACAATCGATTAATAATTGATGGAAATTTTGGTGTTACTAATAATAACAATTCAACAAGCACAACTGCCTCCACAAAAGCTAATAACTCTAGTAACTTAATTGGTGATGTTACCTTAGAATATAAATTATCAGAATCAGGAAAATACAGAGTAAAAGCCTTTAATAGAAGTAACGATAATACAGACGCCGCTATAAGTGGTGGACCTTTCTCGCAAGGTGTTGGTATATTTTACAGAGAGGAGTACGAAAACTTAAGCGAACTATATAGACGTTATCTCTCGAAGTTTAAAAATAAAGAAAAATCGAAGTAACACTTACTTAACATCAATAATAAACTGTTTCACTTCTGTGGTGTCGTTATATTTTATCAAAGCAAAATTTACACTTGCCTTTCCTTTTTCTAAGGCTGTAAAATTAAAATCAACACCTTTTTCATTTCCTCTAAATACTGAACCATAATAATCCAGCACTTTGTCATTAAACGTATTATTTATTTGCCACATATAACCAGTGTTATGATTTTCGGGTAAGGTAATTCTAAACTTTTCGCCTTTATTAATAACATTTTCTAAAGGTGCCACTTTATCTGCTTGTTGGTAGGAACAGCTTATTAAAAGTAGAGAGCATACACTCGCAACAATCATTTTTTTCATGTTATAAAGATAAACTTCATATTTGCATCTATTTTTATTTTACATATTTTAACAGCTAATATTTTCGTAAATTTATATTGGCATAGGATTTGAAACTCCTATACCAAACTACTAAAAATGAAAACGATTAAACATATTGCAATTATTGCGTCTGCTGTTACAGCTACTGTGGCTTTATGTTCAGCAGGCTATTATATTTCTTCTGAGGAAAAATTAGAACAAATTATTCCAACTAATATTACAAGTAAGGAATTACCTACAAATTCAAACGACGCATTTAAAGAGGGCGAAATTTTATCTTATCGCCTGCATTACGGTGCTATGGATGCTGGGGTTATTTTAATGGAAGTAAAGCCAGAAGTAATGGAAGTGGCAGGTCGTAAAGTATATCACGTGGTTGGTAATGGTTATACCAAAGGTACATTTGATTGGTTTTTTAAAGTGCGAGATAGATACGAAACTTTTATTGATAAAGACGCTATGTTACCTTGGATGTTTGTTCGCCGAGTTTATGAAGGTGGAGTTACCATTAACCAAGATTATACGTTTAATCATTACACAAATAAAGTGGATGTTGGCTCTGGAGAAAAAGTAGATGTGCCCGAAGGAACTCAAGATATGATTTCAGCATTTTATTCGGCTCGAAATTTAGATTTAACCAATGCGAAAGAAGGAGATATATTTACCATTAATAGTATAGTAGATAAAGAAATTTGGCCTTTAAAAATTAGATACGTTGGTAAGGAAAAAATTAAATGTGATATAGGAACCTTTAACTGCGTGAAATTTAGACCTATAGTTCAAAAGGGTCGTATTTTTAAAAGCGAAGACGATTTAAATGTTTGGTTAACGGATGATAAAAACCACGTTCCTTTAAGAGCTCAAGCTAAATTATTGGTAGGCTCCATAAAATTAGATATTGTAAGTGTAAAAAATTTGGCTAACCCAACGTCTGAAGTAAAGTAATATTAAGTTTAAAATAGTTTAAAGGATATGGTGTAAATCCATATCCTTTTTTTATTTTTGGTAAATTAGTATTTAAAGAAACCGCATGGAATTAAAGAAGGAAATTGTTGATAGAGTTAATCAACTAGAAGAAAAATATAGCCAAATGGGTCAAAGTTTGGAAGGCTATTTAGATGGACTTTTACTGTCAAACTACTTAACTTATTGGGATTATATTCAGGTAGATACATTATTAACGCTACAAAACCCTAAAACCGATTTTCCTGATGAGAAAATTTTCATCATGTATCATCAAATTACAGAGCTTTATTTTAAATTGTCTTTACATGAAATGGAGCAAATTGCCAATAATGGGCCAAAAATTTTGCCAAATGGTCAAAATTTAGGTTGGAAAGAAACGATTGACGTTAATTTTTTTGCAGAACGTGTAACTCGAATCAACCGTTATTTCGAATCCCTAACCAAGTCGTTTGAGATTATGGTAGATGGAATGGAAAAAGAACAGTTTTTGCGCTACCGTATGGCATTATTGCCAGCAAGTGGTTTTCAAAGCGCACAGTACCGTAAGATAGAAATTTGCGCTACTGATTTTTTTAATTTAGTTGATAAAGACGTAAGACCAAGCTTAGTAGGAAAAAATCCCAGTATTGAAGAAATGTTTCAAAATATTTATTGGAACAAAGGCGCAACAGAATTAGCTACTGGCAAAAAAACATTGACCTTAAATCAGTTTGAGAAAAAATACGGTGCCGAATTTATTGCTTTAGCTAAGCAATATCAATCTACAAACATTTGGGCAAAATTTAAGTCTTTATCTGCTCACGATCAGGAAAACCCCAAATTGATTAATGCTTTAAAAGAGTTAGATGTTAACGTTAATATTAATTGGCCTTTAATGCACTATAAAAGTGCAGTTCGTTATTTACAACAAAATACCGAAGATATTGCTGCAACTGGTGGCACCAATTGGCAAAAATACCTGCCTCCTCGTTTCCAAAAACGTATTTTTTATCCAGAAATTTGGACGGAACAAGAACATGAAGATTGGGGTAAAGGTTGGGTAGAAACTAATGTTTTTAGAATGGCTAAATAATCACACAATAAACCATACATTTAGGCGTTTATAATCATATTGAAAAAAATAGTCCCATATTTTTTAGTTTTATTAACCGCATCTGGCTTTGCCCAAATAGGCGGAACAAACACCTTTAGCTTTTTAGACTTGCCTACAGCTGCTAGATCTACCGCTTTAGGCGGCGCTTCAACTGCTATTTGGGATAAAGATGTAAACTTAGGATACGCTAATCCTGCTTTATTAAATCCAAATAGCTCAAATCAATTATCGTTTAACTATACCAATTTTGTGGCCGATTTAAATTATGGCAATTTCATGTATGCTCGTCAATTTAAAAAACATGGCACATTTGGGGTAGGGTTACAGTATTTTAATTACGGAAAATTTGACGGTAGAGATGAATATAATGTTGAACAAGGTAATTTTAAGGCAGCAGACTATTCTTTGAATTTATCATTTGCAAAAACTATCAATAAGGATAGCACACTTTCACTAGGAGTAGCGTTAAAAACTTTGTATGCTCATTATGATATTTATTCTTCTTTTGGAAGCGCTATAGATGTTGGTTTAACGTATCATAATAAAAAACAATTAGTAATTTCGTTATTGGCTAAAAATTACGGGAGACAATGGAAAGCCTTTTCCGAAAACGGACCTAAAGAAACCTTGCCTCAAAATGTAGTAATTGGTATTAGTAAAAAAGTAGCAAAGGCGCCGTTTAGAATAATTTTACAATACGATCAATTATTGAAATGGGATTTAACTTATGAAAACCCTCAAACAGTAACTTCTGATATTGATCCATTTACAAATAAACCTATAGTAAAAACAAAAAAACAAATACGAAATGATAAAATTAAAACTGGTATCGATAAGTTTGGGCGACATTTAATTTTAGGTACTGAGGTATTAATTGGTAAAAATATAATGATAAGAGTTGCTTACAATTTTAGAAGGGGTAAAGAAATGCCCTTGCCTGAAGTTAAAAAAGTAAATGGCTTGTCGTTAGGTTTTGGATTTAAGGTATATAAATTTAATTTAGATTACGCCTATTCAAAATATGCTTTAACTGGTAACGCTCATACCATTGGTATTACAACAAATCTTGGTAGTTTTAATAAAAAGTAGCCAAAGTTTGTTATTTCTAAAATCTCTCAATTAATTACCGTAATTTTGCTGAATGAAAGGTTTCAATGTTCGTGTATATGGAATATTAGTGCGTGAGAATCATGTTTTAGTTTCCGACGAACATATCAAAGGGATGAATATTACCAAATTACCTGGTGGGGGGTTGGAGTATGGTGAAGGGACAATCGACTGCGTTGTTCGAGAATTTAAAGAGGAGTTGAATTTAGAGATTGAAGTTGAATCTCATTTTTATACAACCGATTTTTTTGTGAATTCAGCTTTTAGCAATAACAATCAAGTGATTAGTATTTATTATTTGGTAAAAGCTAAAAGTGACTTTGATTTTAAAATCGCTTCTAAGCCTTTTGATTTTACTAAAAAGAAAGATGGTGCTCAATCGATGCGCTGGGTAAATTTATCTGAAATATCAGAAAATGATTTCACGTTTATCATTGATAAACGTATTGGAGAAATGCTTAATAATAATTGGAAGAATTTATTTTAAATCTAATTCAGGTTCGCTAGCGCCTTCATTTAAATTTGGCGCAGTAGCGTTAATCGTTGGTAACACTTCTGTTTTAATTTTATTTTTCTTTTTTTGTGGAACAATAACCGTTTCTTTTTTCGGTTCAGAAGAAGGATTTACAACTTGGCTGCTGAGCTTGTCGATGCCTGTTTCTGCAATTTTAACTGCCTCCACTTTTTTAATAACAGGTTCTACTAACACGTTTGCTGTATCTGTAATTGCAGTTGTATCTACAACAGGTTTGGCAGCTGCGATACTTACTGTAGTAACCGATTTAGTTGTTATAATTGGTTTTGAAGATACTTTTGGTTGCTTTGATGGTTCAATTTTTGCCATGTAAGGAATTTCTTTATCCATGGCCTCTTTCTTTTTAAAGTCAACAAAACTAAATAACATCGCTGATAAGCCACCAATCAACACAATAAATATAACTGGAACAATAATAGAGCGGCTAATACCAAAATTTAAAGTTGGAATATAATTACCAATATTTGAGCTAGTTCTAGCTTGAGTAACGGACATTTCATCAAATTTATGCCACATAGCTTCGTTATAATCTAACTCAGCATCTTGCATCATCAATCTGATTTGACGTTCATCTAATTCGTAACTAAACTGGCTGCTCATCGTTACTCAATTTTAAATTTTTTTCAATCGTTTTTTGTAAATTAAATCTAGCTTTTTCCAAATTCGATTTCACACTTTGTTCACTTGTATCTAGCAATTCAGATCCCTCTGATAAAGAATAATTATCAATCACATGTAAATTAAATACTAATCGTTGTGAAGGCACTAATTCTTGAATCGACTTTAATAAAACAGCCTGATCTACATTTTTTAAATCAATGAATTTACTATCTAAAAATAAATCGTATGTTTTTTCTTTGTATTCTACAGCTTTTACGGTGCTAGCTACATAATACTCGTTTCGAATGTTTTTAATATATTTTACTACAAAGGAGATAAATTCTTTGGTCACGAATTCATCAAAAGATAACGTATTTTGTGATTTAAAATGACCAATGATAGATAATACATGAGCAAAACCTTGCAAAACAATTGGTTCAGATTGAGCCGCATTTTTTGAATAGCGGAGAGAAATGTAGGAAAGTTTACTAAAATAAGTCTCGAAAAACTGTTTTTTAGCAGTTTTATCGTTTTTAAGACACGCCGATATGAGTTCAGCTTGGGACATAAATTAGATTTCCTGCTAAACTATACACAATTAATGAACAAATGGTTACGTTTTAGTTAAATATTTTCACTTTATCGATGTAGTTAACTGGAAATTTCTTTTTGAAATAGAATTTTCCAACTTTTAAATCGCCGTTGACCTCAATTTTACCTAAGTTATCAAAATTTATAAGCCTTAAAATATCCAAAGGATTTAGTTCCGATAATTTTGAATTAAGCTTAAACGAATACATTCTTTCTGACCCTGCATTCAAATGCACTCGCTTGCTCAATTTTGCTTTTCCTAACCTAATTCCACTAAAAATCACATCAAATTCGGATGGATAAACAGAAAATCCCATCTTGTTAGGATTATCAATTTTTACTTTTATTTCAGCATCTATATTTTCTACAGTTAGTTTATTTACATAAAAGCCTTCAACACTGGTTACTTTAATTTCTTTCATTTCTCTGCAAGAAATTAAAAAAATGGAGGATATGATGATAAATAATTTGAACTTCATTTCCATAGGTTATAATTCGGTATTACTAATAAGTTACAAATAAACTAAAATGTATTTAATGATTGCCATTTTTATGTTTTTTTAATAGAACGCTGATGACGCTGAAAAAATATGATTTGTATGATTCTTTTTAAAGAGTTTGATTTATAGAAATAAATATGTTCTAATCTTTTTTATCATACAAAATCTGTATTATCTGCGTTACATTACATAAAATTAAATTTTAATAACTATCTTCGGTTTGTATGTCAATTGCTATCCAAAATAATTTTATCGTTTATAAATCTTCGGCTGGAAGTGGTAAAACCTTTACTTTAGTTAAGGAATATTTGAAGTTAGCTTTAGTAGAGAAACATAATTTGACTAAAGCATACAAAGGTATTTTAGCAATTACCTTTACTAATAAAGCAGCTTCCGAGATGAAGTGGCGAATTATTAAAGCACTCAAAGAGATTAGTTTAGAATCGAATGATATGCTAAGCTCTTTAATCGCAAAGGAATTGAGTATTTCTAAAGAAGATTTAAAAACAAGAGCAGAAATTGTACTCACGGATATTTTACATAACTACTCCGATTTCTCTATTGGAACGATTGATAGCTTCACACATCGCATCATTCGAACCTTTGCTTTAGATTTAAAATTGCCTATTAATTTTCAAATCGAAACTGATTCGGATTCCGTTTTCAAAAAAGTAATTTCAACACTCATTAATAATTTAGGTAAGGATAAATTGATTACTGATTATTTAGTTCAGTTTTCGATGGCACAAATTGAAGACAATAAAAATTGGGATCCTGAACAAACGTTGATAGATTTTATTAAAGAAATTAACAAAGAAGGTGTTGGCGATTTAATTAATCAATTAAACGATAAAACCATTTCAGATTTTGATGTCATTAAAAAACAACTAAAAGCTATTACCAAAGAATTTGAATCCTATTTAAAGTCTAATGGTGAGAATGCTCTAAAAATAATCAACGAAAAGCAATTAACTGCCAATGCTTTTGCAAGTGGCGGTTCGGGTATTTATAATTTTTATGTAAAATTAGCAACTTTAAAAACGACCTCGCAAGCCGAATTATTTGGCGCTAACGTAGTTAAAACACTTGAGCAAGATAAATGGCATGGTGGAAAAGCTAGTGTTGATGAGAAAGCTGCAATTGACACTATTAAAATAGAATTAGAAACTATTGCCAAAGATGTATTAGATTATTTACAAAAAAACGAGCAACGTTACAATGCTTTTAGTTTGATTTACAAAAATATTTACGCCATGGGTTTAGTAAACGAATTAGCTAAGCTCACCAACGAATATAAAAACGATGAAAATATTTTATTTATTTCAGAATTCAACGAACGCATTTCGCAAGTTGTTAATAACGAACCAACACCTTTTATTTTTGAGAGATTAGGAGATAAGTATAAACACTTTTTATTGGATGAGTTTCAAGATACATCGGCCATGCAATGGCAAAACATGTTGCCTTTAATTGATAACTCATTAGGAAATGGACATTTAAATTTAATTGTAGGCGATGGCAAACAATCCATTTATCGTTGGCGAAATGCCGATGTGGAACAGTTTGTGAATTTGCCAAACGTGAATGCCATTGATAAAAACGATTTATTAATTGAAAGAGAGGAATCCTTAATTCGAAATTTTGAAGGCAGGGTGTTAGATACCAATTTTAGAAGCGAAAGTGCGATTGTCAAATTTAATAATACATTATTTGAGTATTTATCTAATACGGTATTAAACGAAGATTTAAAAAAAATATACTATCAACAAAAACAGTTACATAAAACAGAGGAGTTAGGCTACGTAAGTATTGATTTTCCGGAATTAGGAGAAGACGATACAGATACTGTTAACACACGTTTTATTTTAAACCACATAAAACAAGCAATTGTTGATGGCTATAGTTATAGCGATGTGTGTATTATCATTCGTCAAAACCGACATGGAAACACCGTTGCTAATTTTTTAATAGAAAATGGAATTCCAGTAGTATCAGCTGATTCTCTATTATTGAGTCATGCAAAAGAGATTACAGTTATTTTATCTTTCCTGAAATATATTTCCAATCAAAAAGATTTAGTTTCCGCTTCGGTGGTCATTAATTATTTATACGAACGTCAGTTTTGTAGCGAAGCACAATACATTTTGTTTTTAAGAGAATTAAATATCTCCAAAACAAAAACATTATTTCATATTTTAAACGAATGCAACTTAAGAGTTGATATTTTAAAATTAACTGCTTCTAATTTATTTGAGGGTTGTTTAGAAATTATTTCTACTTTAAAATTAAACGAAAGCAATCCACAGTACGTTCGTTTTTTCTTGGATGAGGTATTAGGTTTTTTACAGGGCAACACATCTAACACCACGTTGTTTTTAGATTGGTGGAATCGTCGTGCAGAGAAAGCATCGGTTATTATTCCTGAGGGAATTAATGCCGTAAATATTATGACCATTCATGCTTCTAAAGGGTTGGAGTTTCTTGTAGTTATAACTCCTTATTTAGCATGGGATATTGAAAAAACACAATCTATTTGGGTTGGGTTACACGAAGACGATATTGATTTACCAGTGGCGTTAATTAATACAACCAAAGCGGCAGACGATACTATTTATAAGCCTCTTGCTGAAAGAGAACGTCAGCAGCAAACCTTAGATAGTTTAAATATGTTGTATGTTGATTTTACGAGAGCTGTTGACAGATTACATATTATTTCTCCGCAATTAAAAAAGAAGAGTGCTAAAAATTGCCACACATGGTTAACTGATTTTGCGAATACACAAACCCAATTTGATGCAGCTAATCATATTTTAGAGTTTGGTTCATTAACTAAAAAAGTAGCAGGTAAGCATCATAAAGTAGGCTTAGAGCAATTGCAAATTAAGAATTTAAGCTTCAATCAAAATCCAGATGTGATTCAAATAAAAGGAGCATCTACTTATAATGCTAATGAGGAAGTTACTAAAGCTCGCGAGTACGGAATTTTAGTGCATTATATTTTATCTAAAATAAAAACCAAAGAAGATGTGGAAACGGTTATTGAGCAAGCAGTTTTAGCGGGCGATATTACATTGGATGAATCTCAAAAAATGATGATAGAGATCAAACAATTAGTCTCTATCAATTCAATTGCCTCTTATTTTGAAAAAGATGTTGAGGTAAAAAATGAGTTAGAAATTTTAACGGCTACTGGCGAAATTTTGCGTCCCGATAGAGTAGTGGTAGACAATAACCACGCTATTGTAATTGATTATAAAACCGGTAAGAAAAATGCTCAAAAATACCATGCTCAAATGCGTGATTACGAGTTTGCCTTGTTAAGTTTAGGTTACACTTCTGTAAAAAAGCTGTTGTTGTATATACAAGAGCAAGAAGTTGAGGTGTTATAAATTCCTCATGCCCTAATTAATGCACCATCTAACGCCTGATATCAACGATTCGCCTAATGTAGTTTGTGTAAACTATTTATTTCAAACTATATTTGAACCATCTTACAACATTTTTTAACATTAAACGTTACACAAAAGGTAAAAATAACGTTTAGGAAACTTGAAAAAAAAAATAAGTTTCCTAAGTTTGCACCCGAATATTCTATGATTATGAAGAAAGTACTAGTTTTAATTTTTATTTGCACCGTTTTTGGCAGTAAAGCACAAGATAAATTTACGGTGAGCGGCTACGCTAAAGATGCCAAAAATGGCGAGGCTTTAATTGGCGTTACGGTTTACAAAAAAAATTCTCAAATAGGTACAAGCACCAATGAGTATGGTTTTTATTCATTAACGCTTCCTAAAGGTCAAGACACGATTGTGTTTTCGTTTGTTGGATATAAGACTGTAATGATGCCAATCAATTTAAAGTCTAATCAAACTGTAAGCGCCGAAATTGGTGAAGAGGGCAAGGAACTTCAAGAAGTAGTGATCTCTTCTGAAAAAGAAGACAAGAATATCAAGAGCATGGAAATGAGTGTAGCAAAATTGGATATTAAACAAATTCAAAAAATGCCAGCTTTATTAGGAGAAGTTGATATTGTAAAAAGTATTCAATTATTACCTGGCGTTACCACTGTTGGTGAGGGAGCTAGTGGGTTTAATGTGCGAGGCGGAAATATTGATCAAAATTTAGTGTTGATGGATGAAGCGCCCGTATATAATTCATCTCATTTATTTGGTTTCTTCTCTATTTTTAATCCAGATGCGGTTAAGGATGTGAAATTGATTAAAGGTGGTATTCCTGCTCAATATGGCGGCAGAGCTTCGTCGGTATTAGATATTAGAATGAAAGAAGGTAACAGCAAAAAAATGGAAGTTAATGGTGGTATAGGAACAATCTTTAGCCGTTTATCTATCGAAGCACCTATCTTTAAAGATAAAGCTTCGTTTATTGTAGCTGGTCGTAGAAGTTATATTGATGTGTTAGCAAAACCTTTTTTAGCAAAACGTCAGCCAGATTTAAAAAACGCTAAATTTTATTTTTATGATTTAACTGCCAAATTAAATTGGAGAATTAACGACAAGAATACCGTGTTTGCAAGCGGTTACTTGGGACGAGATGTATTTGGTGCAGGCTTTGTATTTAATTGGGGAAACACTACAGGAACCATTCGTTGGAACCATATTTTTAATAGTAAGTTGTTTATGAACTTAACTACGTTTTATAGTAACTATAATTATGAGTTAGGATTTAAAAATGAAGGGAACTCTCAAAAATTTGAATGGAAATCAAACATTATCAATTACAGTTTCAAACCAGATTTTTCCTATTATTTGAATAACAAAAACACTATTAAATTTGGTGCGCAGGCTATTTTATATACGTTTAAACCGGGTGAGGCAATTATCACGTCCGCAAATGGAGATAAATCAAATATTAGTTTAGATAATCAATATGGCGTAGAATATGCTGCATATATTGATAATGAGCAAAAGTTATCTAACCGTTTTACTTTGCAATACGGTTTAAGATGGTCTTTCTTTAACTATATTGGTAAAGGCACTAAATACACTTACCGCGATACGATTCCAAATGAAAGCA
The DNA here is from genome assembly GCA_903893815.1 of uncultured Bacteroidota bacterium. Taxonomy (GTDB): domain Bacteria; phylum Bacteroidota; class Bacteroidia; order B-17B0; family Aurantibacillaceae; genus UBA4416. Next base: position 137,626 of record CAITNS010000040.1, on the reverse strand, counting down.
AACCATTGGATAAGGAAGAAAAAATTGCAGATGGAAAAAATATTGCCAGCTATAATATGCCTGAACCACGTTTAGCAGTTAATTATACTATTAATGATAAGAGCTCAGTTAAATTAGGTTACAACCGTATGTCGCAGTATTTACATATTGTATCTAATACAGCCGCATCTACACCATTAGATATTTATACACCCGTAACGAATAATGTAAAGCCTTTAATTTCGGATCAAATTACTTTAGGTTACTTCCGCAACTTTAAAGATAATATGTTTGAAACATCGGCAGAGATTTATTATAAAGACATGCAAAACCAATTAGATTATGTGGATAATGCTAACTTATTATTAAACGCACGATTAGAATCTGATTTAATACAAGGTAAAGGACGAGCTTATGGTTTTGAATTATATTTGAAAAAAGCAAAAGGCAAATTTACAGGCTGGGTAAGCTATACCTTATCAAAAACAGAACGTCAGGTTAGAGGTATTAGTAACGAAGAATGGTTTTTATCTAAGTATGATAGAACACATAATGTAAACACGGTTTTAATTTTTGATTTAAACAAACGTTTCAGTTTTTCTGCCAACTTTGTGTATCAAACTGGTACACCAGCCACTTTCCCAACAGCTAAAGTAGAACTTCAAGGATACGTGATTCCTTATAATACTGATAACAAACGTAATAATTACCGCAACACTGCTTATCACAGAGCTGATGTTGGTGTTACCTGGAACTTATCTCCTAATAACAAAAAAGGGCGTAAGCATGCATTGGTATTAAGTGTATATAATTTGTACAATAGAAGAAATGCGTTCTCTATTTATTTTAGAAACAATCCTGATTATCCAGTAAACACAGAAGCAGTTCGTTATTCTGTTATTGCATCAATCGTTCCAGCGATTACTTACAATTTTAAATTTTAATTTTTTAAATATAGAATGATGAAGACTCTTAAATTATTTTTTGTTTTACTAACTGTTATTAGCTTTACCTCTTGTGAAGATGTGATACAAGTTAAATTAGATGAAGGCGATCCAATTGTAACTATTGATGCGTTTATTAACGATATGCAATTGCAACAAAAGGTACGATTAACCTACACGGATGGTTATTTTAGTCAAAAACCAAATGAGCCTATTATTGGCGCAACGGTTACAGTAAAAGATTTAACTTCTGGCGTTAGTTATTCTTTTACCGATAGTAATGGCGATGGAAATTATTTATACAATTTGGCAACCACCGACACGCTTGGTAGAATTGGACGTAGTTATGAGTTAACTGTAATTCATCAAAATAATGTATTTAAAGCTACCTCTCGCATGAAACGCACAGCTCGTGTGGATAGTTTAGTATCTAAGTTTGATGAAGGAGGAGGATTAGGAAATGCCCCCGCTGGTTATAAGTTTGCATTTTTAGGTTTTGATGTACCTGGTGATACGACAGATTATTACTGGATTAAATCATTCAGAAATGGCGTATTTTTTAATAAAGGGGGTGATATAAATATTTGTATAGACGGTAGTTACGGTGCTGGTGCTGATGGATTTCCATTTATTCCGCCAATTGCAGAAGGAATTACACCTAGAGGTGAATTATTTCAAAAATTTGATGTGTGTCGTACTGAAATCCATTCTATTGATTTAGAAACTTATAATTTTTTGACTCAAGTTCAAGCGCAAACTACAAATTCGGGTTTATTTGCAACAAGTCCCGAAAACATTAAAACAAACATTAAAAATACAACTTCTGATAAAGTAAAGGTTGTTGGTTGGTTTTGTATGAGTGCGGTAGGATTTAAAGAAGGAGTAGCACAGTAATTGATTAAAGACATAAGATTATTTTAATTGAATATCATAAATTTTTCATCTTTCATCAGTTCTATTTATAAATCAAGTTCATCATGTCCTCATCTTTTCTATATACATCAATATAGAGTTTTAGTCCTGTGCTATCAGCATGAGCGGTGTAATAACGAGTAAAAATGGGCAATGCTTTTTTTAATTTAATTTTCTTTTGTTCTTGTTTTATAAAATATACTTGTAAACTATCATGAGTGTAATGCACACTGTCATCTCTAATTAAAAAATCGGCAAATTCAATAAAGTTTTCTAAACGAATACAGCCATGGCTTTGGGAACGAGAACTCGTTTTAAAATAACGTTTAGAGTTAGTGTCGTGCAAATACACACCAAAAGGATTGTGGAAATTAAATTTAACCACTCCTAAACTATTTTCTTCGCCAATACGTTGTCTAAACCTAACAGGTAAATAATCTTTGGTATATTTTCTCCAAGGTATTTTTCTGTAGTCTAATACTTTATCGCCTGCGCCTAATACTTCAAAGTTTTTTCTTCTAATGTAAGATGTATCGCGCTGTACTGCTGGTAAAATTTCTTTGGTAGCAATACTTATAGGAACATTCCAGTAAGGATAAATCAACATATGATCGATTTTACTTTTTAAGATAGGGGTTTGATGATCTGGTTTTCCACATACTACAGCCGATTGCATTACTACCGTATCTTTTTCAAAAACGGTTAACCAAAATGCAGGAATGTTAATGAACGCATATTTTTCAGGGAATTTTGTTTCCCAACGCCAGCGTTCCATAGCCATGCAAATTTGTTTAATGATTTTTTCGCGATTATATGAAAATGCTTGCTTAGTATATTTTCCAATTTTTCCATCTGGTTGTATAAACCATTTATTTTGTAATTTATTTAAAGCTTTAGCTAATTTAATGCTATCGTTCACTGTTAAAGTGCTGTCGTAAAAGCCCTGTTTAATTAAACTCTTTTTAATAAGTTGTAGTTTAACAATAGTATCTTTTTCAGATACAAATGGTATTGAATCAACTTCATATAAAATAGGATCATTTAATATGGTTGCTAATTCTTTTTTGAGCATTCGATAATTATAAAATTTTGGTTCTAATGAATCTAATGCAGCTTTTAAATTGTTTTTTTTGTATGCACTCACTAAAACACTGTCCCAACCTTTATCTAATTTTTGAAAGTTAGTTTGAAGTAATAAACTATCGGCATAAAATCGACCTTTATTTAAATGCGCCCCCATTAAGAAATAAGCATCGCTTAATAACAGATCCGCAGTAACTAGTGCTGTAACATTAATAGTTGTTTTGTTGGTTTCAATAGAATCGAGCTGACGTTGGATGTTGATGAAATGGTAATTATTAGGAATTAATCCGTAATACATACCCTTTTCAATCAGTTTCAATAAACTATCGCCATTAGGGTTGAGTTTGCTTTTATCAAACCATAAAAGTTTACTGTTGTATTGAGGATTAAAATACCGGTAACAAGTTAATGGAATGGAATCGACGGTGATTATTGAATCTTTGAGCAGATAAGAATTTAGTTCCTTAACCGTTTCTTTTTCTAAATCTTGAGAAGTACTAACCTTTACAGTTTTAACTTCCTTTGTTTCGTTTGAACAGGAATAAAAAATAGATATGCTAACTACTATAAAAAAACAAAAGCCTATCCGCCAGCTGGCGGATAAGGCTTTACGTTTAAATTCTATCATAAAAATACTTATTTACTGACGTTAAATTTATCAGATTTTAAAACCAGATTGTTTTTGTCAACCACATGATAAATATACATGCCGCTTGATAAATTTATTAAGTTCATTTTAGCTTTACCCATTTCTAATACTTCAGTAGCCACTAATTTACCAGTCATATCATAAGCAATGACTTTAGTTGCTTCTTTGCTAACTGTGGAGAAATTTACGAAAGAGCTAGTTGGATTTGGGTAAACAGATAATTCAATTTCTGGTTTTGAAATAGAATTCACTCCTACAACATCATAGTTTGTTTGGATAGTTGTAATGGTTTGTGCACTGGTGCCTCCTATAGTGGACGAAATGGTTGACGATTGAATTGAAAAAATAGGAGCTTTAGAAGCACTCGTTGAATAATAATCATCTGTTACAGTGTTTAATGATCCCACACCAATAGTAAGAGTTGCATTTAAATTTTGAACTGTAGTTAATCTTACAACATCCGTAAATGTTTTTAATGGAAGTGTTAAGGTTCCAGTTCCAGTAGCAGTAACAGTTGCATTACCTGTAAATGTTCCGCTAATCGCACCTCCAATTGTAATAGAGCCAGTAGGTGTTGATGTAGTTGATGAACTTAATGACATTGGATATTGTGCGTAAATGGAAGGATTACTATACACTAATTTCACGCCAATAGCACCAATTGTAAGAGACCCTCCGTAATATTTTAAAGAATTAGCATCTGAATTATAATACGAAATATTAGTACTTGATGAAAATACAGACACGTTAGCTGAAGAATATTCTGCCACACCAGGTAATGTATTAGATGTAGTATAAGTTTTAGGAGAATGTAAGTTAGTAGGTGTAAAGTTCCAAGAAGCTCCCGCTCCTGAAGCACCAGGTGTAATTCCTGAAGAATCGCATTGAGATGTAAAGTATGGTCTATTTCCCCATGCTGGAGAACTGTTAGCATACGTTAATGTTTGAGCAGTAGTGGCTAAACTCAAACAGGTAAACATAGAAAGTATAATTTTTTTCATGTGGTAATTGTTTTTTTTGGTTTATCAAATATATTTAAATTTAAAGTGGTTTCAAAATATAAAATAGAAACTAAATACCTATTCAAATTCAACCAAATCCATTTAGTGTGTCTGTTTCAGGGCTATTTTGTTGAATTTATTCTCAATTTCAACTTTTAATCATATAACTTAAAATACCATTTTACCGGGGTTTAAAATTAAATTTGGATCAAATAGTTTTTTTATATTTCTCATTAATTCTAATTGATATTCGGGAAACACAATAGATAAATAGTCTTTTTGAACTAATCCAATCCCATGTTCGCCACTAATTGTACCACCTAGTTTTTTGCACAATTCAAATATTTCAACAATTCCTTTTGGTAATTCGGTTTCCCAAACATCATCCGATAAATCCCCTTTAATTATGTTAACGTGTAAGTTTCCATCACCAGCATGTCCGTAACACACACTTTTAAATCCGTATTTTGAACCAATTTCTTTAACACCTTTCAATAAAGTCGGTAATTCTGCTCTTGGTACAACGGTATCTTCTTCTTTATAAACCGAATTACTTTTTACGGCCTCGCCAACTTTACGTCTTATTTTCCAAAGTGATGCTTTTTGTTCGGCACTATCGGCCATTAAAATTTCATCACAACCATGCTCGGTCATAATATTACTAATGGTTTCGCAGTCGTTAAATAACACATCCATATTATTACCATCAACTTCAATCAGCAATAAAGCTTGCCATTCGGGTTTAATTTCAAAATTAACTTCGCCTGCATATTTGATGCTCCAATCAATGGCATCACGTTCCATAAATTCCATGGCACTTGGTGTAATACCTGCTCTAAATGTAGCGCCTACTGCCTCACAAGCTTTTTCAGCTGAGGTAAAAGGAACTAACATGAGTAAATCATGTTTTGGTAATGGAATTAATTTAAAAACTATTTTAGTAATGATTCCTAAAGTGCCTTCGCTGCCAACCATTAATTGAGTTAAGTTATATCCTGTAGAGTATTTTAAGGTGTTAGCACCTGTCCAAATAATATCACCGTTTGGTAAAACCATTTCAATATTTAATACATAATCTCTGGTTGTACCATATTTCACTGCTTTTGGTCCGCCGCTACTGTGTGCGACGTTACCACCTAAAGAACAACTTCCCCAGCTTGCTGGATCGGGTGGATAAAACAAACCAACTTTTTTTACTTCTTCCTGAAAAATATAATTAATAACTCCTGGCTCAACCGTTGCTTGTAAATTACGCTCATCTATTTGCAATATGTTATTAAAACGTTCCATGCTGATTATAATCCCACCATGTATAGGTAGCGCGCCGCCACTTAGTCCAGTGCCTGAACCACGCGCAGTTACTGGTATTTTATAACTGTTAGCTAATTTCATAATTTCTGAAATTTGACTAACGGTTTTAGGCTTAACGACTACTTCGGGTTTAAAAATAAAATCTTCCGTTTCATCCTGACCATATTTTTCTAAATTTTCATGATCGGTATAAACATCGTCTTTACCTACAATTTGTTGTAGCGAATTGATATGCTCTTGAGAGAGTTTAGTATAATTCATTGCAATAATTTTATTTTCTTAACTTAATAACAGCCCATTCATTTTTGTTATAGCTTTCTTCAAAGCTAAAGCCAATAGTTGTGGTTAATTGTTTTAATTCCTCTACATCAGCTGTAAAGAAGCCGCTTAATAACAAGTAGCCTCCTTTTCTTAAACAAGTGAAGTATGAAGGTAAATCTTTTTTTAATACGTTTTTATTAATGTTGGCTAAAATCACATCGAAGGTTTCTTGTGAAGGAAGTAAAGACGCATCTCCTTTTTTAAATTCAATATCCGAAGCGTTATTGATAGCTGCATTTTCAATAGAGTTTTCAATACTCCATTCGTCAATGTCAATTCCTAATAATTTTGAAGCGCCTAGTTGTTTTGCTAAAATGGCTAAAATTCCAGTACCACAACCCATATCCAAAACATATGTGTTTGCAAATGGAATACTAAACATGGTTTTACTTACTAACCAAGTTGTATCATGATGCCCGGTGCCAAAACTCATTTTAGGAGTAATCACAATATCATGTTTGATGTTTTCGTCAGCAGGATGAAAATGCGCTCTGATACAAACTAAATCATCCACGTATACTGGATTAAAATTTTTCTCCCATTCTTCATTCCAATTGGTTTTGGGAATCAGAGTTCTTACATATGAAAATGTAAAATCTTCAAATGATAATTCTTTTACTAGATCTTCATTTTCAAACTCTTCTTGTATGTAGGCATCAACACCTGTTTCGTTTTGAGTAAAACTTTCAAAACCTAAGTCAGCTAATAAAGCAATTAAAATATCTGAGCCTGGTTCAGCAGGAGTAATGGTAAATGAATATTGTATGTAGTCCATTTTTGGTAATTACGAATTAAGATACGAATATACGAATCTGCATTTATACGACGATTCTTTTATTCGCAATCATGCGTAATTATTTCTTGAAATAAAAAAAGAAAAAACAATCTTAATAGATACTATTGTACAATAAATTTCCCTTTGGCAACAACATTCTCACCATCTCTAAGAATATATAAATACAAGCCACTATTTAAATTATTTCTATTAATATCGAAACGATTTTTTGTGCTATTTTTTATTGTGTTAACAAACAAACCTTTACTATCGTAGATATCTAGGAAATGATCATTGTTATTTAAATTTTCAAATTCAAGAGTTGTATTTTGAATGAATGGATTTGGAAATAAATTAACTGTTGAGTTTGTTTTTTTGTTTAATTCATTTAATCCAACAGTTAAATTACTGCAAGACACAGCAAGGGGGCTGATATTTACTAGGCCATATGATATGTTTGTTTGAGCATCTAAAATGGTTGATTTTATTTGAGAAATATTGTTCGAACACCAGCAATTTAAAGAAAGATCCGCATTTGATGATGTTAGTAATTTGATGTTGTAGTTGGTGTTATTGCAAATTGTATTATTTGTAAATGTAATTGAACCATTAAAGTATGATAGAATCTCAACTCCTGTTAAATTATTGGTAACCTCGTTACCCGTAAATGAGTTATTTGCACCATTAAACAAACAACTAACTCCAATATTATTGTTAATTACCCTTGAGCCTGTTGTTTTGCCGTAAGGTGATAAAGCTATACCTGAATGACCAGAAAAAAAGCAGGTGTCAATCTGTTTTATACCGTTTACTCCATTGAAGTTATTTATAAAAGAACTATTACTTACTCTACTAGCAAATTGACAGTAGGTTAATGCATTATTATTAGCTGTAAAATAACAATTATCAAATGTGGTTGATGGCATACCTCCATCGTAGTTTACTTGATTATTATATGCAAAGTAGCAATGCTTAAATATATAGGGGCCGTGGTACGCAAGATCTAAATCTATAAATTTATTAGCGTAAAGTCCTTTACAATATTCCATTGTTACTTGGTTACCTACCCCAAGTGGATTTGTGGTTCCAATAACTTTAATTCCATTCCAATCCGACATGGAAGGTGATGGTGAATTTGATGTGAAGCAAATAGTGTCTGTAATGTTTCCAGATGCTACTAAAGTACCTCTTATTTCTAAAATTTCTCCTGAATCAAATTTAACTGTAACGCCAGGTTCAATGGTTAAAGTCACTCCTGGAAATACAACTACGGTATCCGTAACGATATATGGACTGTTGATTTTTTGCCATATTGTATTGGTGAAAATACCTCCACTAACATTTGTCTGTGAAAATAATAGTGATGTATTTGCAAAGAGTGAAGTAAGTAAAATGAGCAGAATTTTTTTCATAAAATATAGTTTTAGGTAATTCAAATTTAACGATACTATTTTGACAAATTTTAATAAATGAGTAATTGATAGGTTTTTTCTAATAACTGCTATAATTTATCAGATAAATGACAAATTCCTTTAGGGTATTAAGCGTTAAAAGGTCTTGTGTAGTTAATTTTAACAAGGCTAGAATGCCCAAAAACCTAACTATTGTTGTATTTATGATGTTTATTTAAAAAGAAAAAATGATCTTACAGAAATCATCAGCGTTTAAAGAAGCGCCGCCAATTAAACCACCATCAACATCTTTACAAGCAAATAATTCTTGGGCGTTTTGAGCATTACAACTACCGCCGTATAATATAGATACATTACTTGCTATATTTGAATCGTAAATATTTGTAATAATACCGCGAATAAATGCGTGCATTTCTTGAGCTTGAGCAGCGGTTGCCGTTTCTCCAGTACCTATAGCCCAAACTGGTTCATAAGCAATGATAAATTTTGAAAATTCAGTAACTGAAAATTCTTTTAATACGGTGGTTAATTGTTCAGTAATCACTTTAAAATGATTATCCGTTTTACGTTCATGAATAGTTTCTCCTATGCAAAAAATTGGAGAAATATTATTTTTAAGAGCTTCTTTAATTTTTAAAATAAAGTCAGCTTCTTTTTCTTTAAAATATTGCCTTCTTTCGCTGTGGCCCACTAATACATAATGGCATCCAACTGAGTTTAACATATTGGCGCTTACTTCACCAGTAAACGCTCCGTTAGCGTTTGTGTGGCAATTTTGTGCGCCTAAAAAAAAGTTTTCTTTTTTCGCAAGTTGCTCGCCAATGGTATTTAAATAAGGAAATGGTGGGATAATTATTTTGGTTACTTCATCAAAATCATTTACCTGATTTGCAATCATTTCTACAAGCATTTTCGCGTCTGGTAGCGATTTATTCATTTTCCAGTTTCCGGCAACTATTTTTTGTCTACTCATTATTTTACTCTAACACGTGGGTCTAATAAACCGTAAGCGATGTCTACAAATATATTGGTAATCACAAATATAGCAGCAAATATTAAAGTAGCACCCATTACTACTGGTAAATCATTTTTTGTTAAAGCTTCAAATACTTCGTATCCAATACCTTTCCAGCTAAAAATATATTCAACAAATACAGCTCCTGCCATTAATCCAGCAAACCACCCAGAGATTGCTGTAACAACAGGATTTAAAGCATTTTTTAAAGCGTGTTTGATAATAATGGCATACATCGTTAAACCTTTTGCTTTGGCTGTTCTAATATAATCCTGACTCATCACGTCTAATAATGAACTTCTCATTAATTGAACCACAATAGCAAGCGGCCTAATTCCTAATGTAATAGAAGGTAGAATTAAGTTTTTCAACTTTAATTTTTCTCCATCCCAAACGTCGATATCATACAAACTACCTGTTGGTGAAAGTCCTGTGTAATCGGCTAAAACATAACCAAATAACCAAGCAATGATTAAACCCACAAAAAACGAAGGCGCTGCCATTCCTAATACGGCTAATACTAATGATAATTTATCATAAATGGTATTACGTTTTATGGCGCTAATTATACCCAAAAATATCCCAAAAATGGATGCAATAACGATGGAGGTAAAAGCCAACACGGCTGTTTCTGGTAATGTTTCTATAATAATATCAGCAACACGTCTTTTAGTGATGTATGAACGCCTTAAATAAGGCAGTTTTATGACAATCGATTTGTTAGTTCCTATGGTAAATAAGGGTTTCCAGCTATATTTTTCTGGACTTAAGAACCAAATACTTTGGTTGTTAGTGTTATTGTGGATAGAAATAGGCGATAAATCGTTTAAATACAAGCCATATTGCTCCATAATTGGCCTATCAGTACCTAAATCTTTATGAATAGCTTCAATGGCATCTTTGTTAGCTCTTTGCCCAAGCATAATAGTAGCAGGATCTCCAGGCAATACATTAAACAAGAAAAATATAACGGTAATTACACCGTATAAGACCAAAATGCTGTATAATATTTTTTTAGTAATATATTTAATCACAATCTAATAAAGACAAGGTCTATAATCTGCTAAGTAAGTAAAATATTTCAGTATATAAAATATTTTAAGTGAAATTTAAACTTTGTAGTTTCCATTAAAATTTTAAGGTAAATTTGTGAGAGTTGACAATTATCAGTAAAATATTTACGGTTTACCACAAACTTTTGTGTTTTGTGTTGTTGTTTACTTTTTATTACTCATCTGCTCAAAAGGTTGGTTTTGTTATGAGTGGAGGCGGAGCTAGTGGCATTGCACATATTGGCGTTTTAAAAGCTTTAGAAGAAAACCACATCCCCGTTAATTGTATTGCAGGTACTTCAATCGGCAGTATTATTGGTGGTTTATATGCCTCTGGATATTCTCCTCTTGAAATTGAGAGAATGGTAAAAGAACAAGCTTTTTCCGACTTAACAAAAGGAGAAATGTCTCCTAAATTTGGATATTTTGTTCGCAAAAGAGATGATTATGCTTCTTGGAGAACTTTAAAATTAAATTTAAATGGAAGTTTATTAAGTAACCTAGCTACTAATTTAATTAATTCGGTGCCAATTGATTTTTATTTAATGGAAACGTTTGCTCCTGCTAACGCAGCTTCTCATTATAATTTTGATAGTTTATTAGTGCCATTTAGATGTGTAGCCTCTGATATCGAAAAAAAGCAAAGTGTTGTTTTTAGAGATGGCGATATGCCTTCTGCCATAAGAGCTTCTATGAGTTATCCATTTTATATTAGGCCAATTTCAATTGATAGTGCTTTATTGTTTGATGGAGGTTTGTATAATAATTTTCCTACTAATGTGATGTATGAAGAGTTGTATCCTGATTTTATGATTGGAAGTTCTGTTACTGAAAATTCTCAAATGCCAAGTGATGATAATTTGTATTTACAACTTAGAAACATGTTGATGAATAAGAGCAATTTTAATCCTGTTTGCGAAAACGGTATTATTATTCAACCTTGGGCAGATGTAAGTATTTTTAATTTCGATGCTATTCAACAGCTGATTGATAGTGGTTATGTATCCACTATGAGACAAATGCCTAAAATAAAAACTTGTATTACAAATTTTGAGGACGCTGAACAACTGAATGCTAAACGAAAAGTATTCAGAGAAAAAGTGCAAGTTTCAAAAATGGTTTATGATAAAATTTTTATACAAGGAGTAAGCCTTAAAATGCAAAAATTTGTATCTAAAAGTATTTCTAACAAAGGAAAGCCTATTACATTTAAACAGTTAAAGCGCCAGTATTTTAGATTAATGGCGGATGAAAAAATTAAGTCGGCTTACCCTACCACTAAACTAGATACAACTTCAGGAAAGTATACCCTAACTTTAAACACTAAAAGGGATAAGCATTTGTTTTTTGACATTGGAGGCAATTTATCTAATCGTCCTATTAGTAACTTTTTTTTAGCAGTCCAATATAATCATATTGGAAAAATTGGGTTTACAGCCTATGCTAATGGTTATTTAGGTAAATTAAATTCAAGTTCTTTAACTAAAATTAGACTTGAATTTCCAACTAAAGTGCCGTTTTATATAGAGCCATCTTTTACTATTTCAAGATGGGATTATTATAAAAGTAGCGCTTTGTTTTATGATTTTGAAAAACCTGCTTATTTAGTTCAGGAAGATATATTTGGAGAATTAAATATTGGAGCACCAGTTGGTAATATAGGTAAAATAGTTTTAACAGGAGGTGGGAGTGAGTGGATAAATAAGTATTACCAATCAGATCAATTTAAGAGATTAGATACAAGCGACGTGAGTATATTTGATTTTGGTTACGGACAATTATCTTATCAAATTAATACTTTAAACAGAAAGCAGTATGCATCTGAAGGGACCAATATTTTAGTGAGAGCAAAGATAGTGAGTGGAGTTGAGAGTTATTATCCCGGTTCTACTACAGTTGATACGGTTCAAATGATAAATGGACCGGGGCATGATTGGTTTAATTTTAAAATTACGATCGATGAATACATTAAACCCATTAAATATTTTAAAATTGGTGTTTTTGCAGAAGGTGTTTATTCATCTCAAGATTTTTTTAGAAATTATCAGGCCTCTATTTTATCTGCTCCTTCTTTTAATCCAATTCCAGAGAGTCAAACATTATTTATAGATGATTATCGAGCCCATCAGTATTTAGCAGGCGGATTAAAAGCTATTGCTACACCCTATAAAAATTTAGATATACGATTTGAAGGCTATTTATTTCAACCGGTATTATCTATTTTAAAAACTTCAGATAATAAGGCAACTTATAGTACACCATTTTTATATAGGCACTTTCTGGGAATGGGTTCCTTAGTTTATCACACCCCTATTGGTCCCATAAGCGTGGGTGTAAATTATTATGATAGAAATGATAATAGTTTCTCGTTTTTCTTCCATTTTGGGTATATGATTTATAATAAAAAATCAATCGATTAAAATTTTGATCAGTTTACTATCCAATATTCACCTGTCACTTACTACTTTTACCTATTTCACTCATTTAACAAATTTTAAATATATTGTAATAGTTATTGGATTTAAATTTGAAAGCAGATAACTCAATAAAATCCTTATTTTTGAATACTATTTAACTAATGTCTATGAAAAAGTTACTATTAAGTTTTAGTTTATTATCCATTATCACATCAACTTATGCTCAGTCTGGGCACGATATCCGAATCAATTTTAAAAATTGTAAAGATTCAGTGATGTATTTGGCTTTTTATCAATTTGATAAATCCTATTTAGCTGATACTTGTAAAAAAGTAGTAAAAGGTAATATCGTATTTAAAGGTCCAAAAACATTAGAGAAAGGTATTTACTATTTGGTGAGTCAGGATAAGGCTCGTTATTTCGATTTTTTTATTAGCGACAATAATCAAAAGATGACGATGAGTACAGATACGGCTGATTTGGTTAAAAATTTAAAATGTGTAACTCATAAGGAAAATGATGATTTTTTTGCTTACATCAAATTTATTACAGCTAAAAACAAAGAGTATGCTGATGTAAAAAGTAAAACAAAAGGTATGAACGCAAAAGATTCAGCTGCCTTTATGATGGAAAAAGGAAAAGTATTAAACGAAACAGTGATTGCTTATGAAAATGCATTTTTGGAGTCACATAAAGGAACTTTTGTAGGAGATGTTATTAATTTAAAAATGGAAAAAGAAGCAAAGGATATTCCTAAAGCTTCAAACGGAAGACCAGATAGTATGTACATTTATAATTACTATAAAAATCACTATTGGGATGGTGTTAATCTTCAAGATGATGGTATTATGCGTACCCCATTTTTCTCAGATCGTTTAAAGAAATATTTTAATAATGTGATTGTTCAGCATCCAGATACGATGAGCGCTGAAATTGATAGATTTATGGCCAAAACTAAAGCGGGAACCATGATGCAAAAATTATTAATTGCTCATTTCTTGTTTACTTCAGAGTCATCTAAACTAATGGGTTTTGATAAAGTGTTTGTGCATGTGATTGATAAGTACATTAGAACTGGTATGGCAAAAGAGGTTTATGATGAAGCAACGATTGCCAAAATTAAAGAGCGTGGCGATATTTTAAAACCTTTATTGTTAGGCAGTCAAGCTCCTGATTTATTAATGATTGATACAATTGGTCATAAACAAATTGCAAAGATGGGTTTTGATACAGTAAAAACAAGTGCTGGCGCAACAAAATTATATTACGATAATGCTCAAAATTTAGCGCAATTATTTGTACCACTTTACGGAGTAAAAGCTGATTATGTTATGTTAGTATTTTGGGATGTAGATTGCGGACATTGTAAAACAGAAATCCCTAAGTTAATTGAAGAATACCATACTTTAAAAAAAGAAGGTTATGACATTAAAGTTTTTAGCGTTTACACGCAACAAGAATATGAAAAATACAGAAAATATATAATTGAAAATAAATTAGATTGGATAAATGTATATGATGGTGTTCATATCAATAATATTAAAGAAAAATATGATATTTATTCTACCCCTGTTATTTATATGTTGGATAGGAATAAACGTATTAAAGCTAAACGTATTGGAACAGAGCAAGTGAAAGATATTGTGAAGCAAATGGAAAAAGAATATAAAGCAGAGAAAAAATAGACTTTTGAATTTGAAAAAAAAAGCCGCTCAACGAGCGGCTTTTTTTTATCACTTTGCAAACATAAAAAATATACCTGTGCAAAGAATACAACTTACAGCAATATTTATTATAGCCCAAACAGTCATACCTTGTTTTATTAATTCAAAGGTTTCGTAACTAAAGGTTGAGAAGGTGCTTAGTCCACCACATATGCCAATTAATACTAAGTGCTTATAGTTATCGGGAATTAAATTTTTTTCTTGATACATATAAATAATAGTTCCAAAAATAAGGCAACTCAATATATTAGATGATAAGGTTGCCAAAGGAAGTGATAAGGTAGTTTTACCAAATAATATGGCTATTATAAACCGTACTAAGCTTCCTAGTCCGCCGCCAATAAATACTAATAGATAATTCATTTGTTTTGTTTTTTATTTCCCGCAAATCTCACTGATGACCGCAGATTTTATTTCTCTATGTGGTTTAATTTTTTTTCTGCGTTAATCTGCTTTATCCGCGGGACACTATTGTTTACCTATGTACACAGCTCCCCCAATACTGTCTTTGCTAGCTTTTGTTACTGAACTTAAAGTATTAATAGTTTCATTCACTCTTAAATATCCTAAGTACGCAAATATAATGGCTTCTTTAAATTGTATCACATCATCTGGCGGAATATGAATCTCGCCATTATAGTTTGCTTTTAATCTATCAATAAAAAATGTATTGTAAGCACCTCCACCTGTTATTAAAACCGAATTTAAATGTTCATGCTTTAAAATGGAGCTGATATGAAACATCATATATTCCACGCAAGTTGCTAGTTTATCATTTAACGAAATAGTTGAGGAATTTAAAATTGGTAAAAAATGCTGCTCAAACCATTCTCTTCCAAGCGATTGTTGATGTGTATTTAAATCTAATAAGTATTGTAATAATTCTCCATTGCTTTTTCCAGATGCGGCTAAAGCACCGCCATCGTCATAAGACTTGCCAATGCTTTCGGTTAAATAATTTAAAGCCATATTAGCAATGCAAATATCAAAAGCCGTTGTATTACCATTTTTGGTAAAGGAAATATTAGCAATACCACCAATGTTTAAGCAAGACTCTGATTCAGGGAATAAATCTCTATCACCAATAGGAACTAATGGCGCACCTTGTCCGTTTAACGCCACATCTATACTTCTAAAATCGCAAACGGTATTAACGCCTGCTTTTGCTGCTATCGTTGCTCCGCAGCCCATTTGAGTCGTAAAGCCAAGTTGAGGTCTGTGAAAAATGGTATGGCCGTGAGAAGCAATGTAATTGGCTGTTTGGTTATTTTCCTTTAAAAAATCGTTCACTTTTTCGGCTATAAATTCGCCATACAAACTGTGGAGTTTAAAGTATTGTTCGGCACTACAATCAAAGGCATTTTGCAGACGTTCTTTCCATACTGCTTCGTAGGCAATGGTTTTGGAGGCTAGTAATTTAAACGATACCGTCTTATTTTGCTCACTAAATTCACATAAAGCTAAATCGAGCCCATCCAAAGATGTGCCGCTCATTAAACCTAGTATTTTTAATTTTTTTTGCTCCATTTTAAACTAAAATTACTTAGAATTGTTTCTTTTTTGGGACAATTATTGAAATTCTCTCAACAAAATAATTTTAACAAATCGACGATTTAGACTTGATAATTGGAAATATCTTCTATTTTTGTGAGTATAATTCGTTCAACTATTTAAAACATACAACCATGCAATTTCAACTAACAGAAGAGCAATTGATGATTCAAGCAGCAGCAAGAGATTTCGCTCAAAACGACTGCAAACCAGGAGTAATTGAGAGAGATGAACACCAAAAATTTCCAGCAGAACAAGTTAAAAAACTTGGAGAATTGGGTTTTTTAGGAATGATGGTTGACCCGAAATACAGCGGTGGCGGTATGGATGCTATTTCATATGTGCTAGCAATGGAAGAAATTTCTAAAATAGATGCTTCGGTTAGTGTGGTAATGAGTGTAAATAACTCATTAGTATGTTGGGGATTAGAGCATTTTGGTAACGAAGAACAAAAACAAAAATATTTAGTGCCTTTGGCTAAAGGTGAAGTGATAGGTGCATTTTGCTTGTCAGAACCAGAAGCAGGTAGTGATGCTACATCTCAACGCACTACGGCTATCGATCAAGGCGACCATTATTTAGTAAATGGTACAAAAAATTGGATTACTAACGGAAGCAGTGCTTCTATTTATTTAGTAATGGTTCAAACTAATGTGGAATTAGGGCACAAAGGAATTAACTGTTTAATTATTGAAAAAGGAATGCCAGGATTTGTGGTAGGTCCTAAAGAAAATAAAATGGGTATTCGCGGAAGTGATACTCACTCTTTAATGTTTACAGATGTAAAGGTTCCAAAAGCAAATCGTATTGGTGAAGAAGGATTTGGTTTCAAATTCGCGATGAAAACTTTAGGCGGTGGCCGTATCGGTATCGCTTCACAAGCATTGGGAATTGCGAGTGGTGCTTATGAATTAGCATTGGCTTATTCAAAAGAGCGTAAAGCATTTGGTAAATTAATTTCTCAGCATCAAGCTATTCAATTTAAATTAGCTGATATGGCTACTCGTATTGAAGCAGCTCGTTTATTAATTTACCGTGCGGCTTGGTTAAAAGACCAAGGTTTACCTTGCGAAAAAGAAGGCGCGCAAGCAAAAGTTTTTGCATCAGAAACAGCTATGTGGGTAACTACTGAAGCCGTTCAAATTCATGGTGGTTATGGTTACGTTAAAGAATACCATGTGGAGCGTTTAATGCGTGATGCAAAAATTACTCAAATTTACGAAGGTACTAGCGAGGTACAACGTATTGTTATTTCTAGAGCTCTTTTAGCAGATTAGTATTTAAATAAACTAAAAAGAAAAGCCCTCACATTTATGAGGGTTTTTCTTTTCCTGATATTCTTAAAACTTTTTGTCTTGATACAAAAAGTTGCAATCACGCCTTGGCGTAACAAGGCTTATTAAAATTTTGCTAAAATCTGCATAGTATCAAACAGATGATTTGAAGCACTGCGCGAACAGCCCAAAATCATCTCCACACATAACAGCGTATTTGATACTACTTGATTTTCACGCTCAATATTAATAGTCCAACTAAATTAAATACAAACGTTTACTTTTCCAGTTTGGATATAAGCGTTGATGGTAGGACCCCATCCTTTAAAATTAACTAAGTAAAAAAGTAACGAGGCACAAAAAGTTAGTTACACCCCTCTGGCCCGCAACCACAAGAAGAATTATTAGCAATTGGTTCTATGATACCATTTGCATGTTCTTCGTAGGCTTTAGTTAAAGCACCTAAAAAAGTTTCAGATTCTTGAGCGCCAGAAACTGCATATTTTCTATCCAATACAAAAAAGGGAACGCCACGCACCCCAATTTGTTGTGCTTCCGTAATATCTTGTTCAACGTCGTTTGCGTATGTATTGCTATTTAAAACAGCTGTAATTTCTTGTTCAGGTATGCCTAAGTCTTTACCAATTTGTAATAGAGTAGGGTGGTCGGCAGTGTTTTTACCTTCGGTAAAATACGCTAAGAATAATTTTTCTTCTAGGTCGTTTTGTTTACCATACTTTTTTGCTAAGTGTGATAAACGATGTGCATTAAATGAATTTGCCACCACAGCTTTTTCGAAATGAAAATCCAAACCTACTTGTTTAGCAATGTTAGTAACCTGTGCAGTAGTTTCTTGCGCTTGTTGTTTGCTCCAGCCTTTCTTTTCTGCTAAGTTATCTATAGTATTTAAGCTTGGGTCAGTTACAGTTGTTGGGTCTAACTGAAAACTTTTCCAGATGATATTGATCTTATCTTTGTGAGGAAATTTTGCTAAGGCATTTTCAAATTTGCGTTTGCCTATATAGCAAAACGGACACATCACATCACTCCAAATTTCTACATTCATGTTATTTTGTTTTTATCTTCAGTTTGTCAGTTCGAAATCTCATCAGAGTTTGTCAGTTCGAGCCTAGTCGAGAACCGAAGGGCTTTTTATTAATTAATTACAAAGGTATACAATGTATCCTATTTTCACAACGCCACTATACTTTAGGAAATCTTTATGTCTTTTTTTTCTTTACACAGCTTCCTCTCGGTTGATTGCCCTCTTGTAGTACAATATCGGAATGAAGAAATTGCGCAGCTTCTGCTGAATCTTTTACTTTTGTGGCGCTGCGTTCCAGCATTTCTGCTTCGAACTCCGTTAATACACTTTTTCTAATTCCAACTTCTTTCCATTTAGATAAGGGAGCGCAATTTTTTGATATTCCTCTAGCTAATGCCAGTGCATCTAGTAGCGCTTGATTTGCTCCTTGTCCTTTAAACGGACTCATGGGATGAGCTGCATCTCCTATCAATGTAGCTTTCCCACATTTCTCTAATATTTCAGGTGTCAATAATTCTCTATCATACACGGGATAGCCAGAAATTAAATCTTCCTTGGTGGCCCCTAAAATTTGTGGAATTGGATTGTGCCATTGGGTTCTACGACAGGCTTCTTCCTTCAAAAATTTAGCCCCTTTAGCACTCAATTCCTTGGCTTCTTTTTCAGACATCGGAAAACTCAATTGCCACATCACCGAATCTGCATCATAAGGCATGATATAAATTCGTTCAATACCATTCGCCGTTTGAAATACCGTTGCTGAATCTAGCAATTCACTATCAACATCTTTGAGGTCTGCTAAAGGACAAATACCTAATATCACGATACAATCTAAATAACGTAAAGGACTACTATCTTCACCAATTAGTAAGTTTCGAACAGCGCTACGAATGCCATCTGCTCCAACCACTAAATCAGCTTTGACGTTTTTTATTTCTCCGTTTACTTGAAAACTTAAATTAATACTATCCTCATTTTCTTTCATGTCAATTAACTGATGTCCCCATTGCACTTCATAACGTTCATCGAGTTGCTTAAGAATTGCTAAGCGTAAAGACTGCCTTGCAATATGCATATTAGTTCGTCTCGTTAAAGTTTTCGCGTTTGATTGTAGCCACTTTCTCATGCCCCATTCACCCACTATTTTTCCTTCAGTGGTATGAACGGCGTGCCGTGTTGAAATGATACCTTTTTCTAAAGATAAAATACCCAATGCTTCAATAGCTTTAGTAGCTTGCTGTAAGGTGAGTCCATAACCCTGTGAGCGGGCATCGAAGTTATTATCACGTTCATATAATGTAAAAGGAATGCCGCGATGCATACAAGCCAACGCCAAAGCTACGCCTCCAATACCCGCGCCAATAATAGCAACGTGCGGGTAATTTACGGTATCAGCTATTGGAGGATTACTAGAATGGACTAATCCAGTTCCGTGGCAATTTAAGCAAGAAACTAAAGGACTTTTAGGAGGAATAGGAGCAAGGCCTCCTCCCTTTGTTTTTTCAAATTCAGCAATTGAATTTTGGTAATGGAGTCGCACTTTTTTGCGAAGCCTTTGGCTTTTTTTACCTCGTCCATTACATTCAGGGCAAATTGTCCAGTTAGCTTTTTCGTTTATCTCCTTTTTCAATTTATTAATTAACCAGATTTTGAATAACTTTTCTAGGAAAAAAAAGCTACCACATTTGTGATAGCTTTTTATTTTACTTCGCTTCCATTTCGGCTGGTTTGAGTTTATTTAACTCTGCCATTACCATTTTGCGTTTCTCGTTTAACTCAGCAATTTTTTGTTTCTCTGCGTTAATCTTATCTTCTATTTCTTTCATAAAAGGATTTACGCCTTTGCTGCTTGATTTAAAGAAACCTAAATTGTTATCATAGGTTTTAATACGTCCTTGGATTTCATCCATTTGTTTTTTGAAATAATCGGCTTCTTTTCTTAATGCTAATTCAGGGCTTTCTCCATTAGATAAACGCTCTAATTTTGTTTTAAATTGCATCATGAATTTTTCAGAAGCGCTCACATTCATTTTATCATACAATTCATCTAAGCGATTATAAAACGCATCGTTCACACGTTTTTTATCTTTCATTGGTACCATACCTGCTGCATTCCAGTCAGCAGAGAATTGTTTTAAAGCGGTGTGGTTAGCTGTTAAATCTTCTGATAAATTAAAGTCTTGTAATTTTTTTAATAGTTCTTCTTTAGCTACTAAGTTCGCATCAAAGCTAGCGTCAACTGCGCCAAAGTGTGCTTTCTTTGCATCAAAAAAGTGATTGCAAGCCGCACGGAACTGATTAAATAATTTGGTTTCGTCGCCACCAGCGTGAGGTACTTTTTTCCAAGCGTCTTGTAACTTAATCAACGCTAAACCTGTTTTTTGCCAATCAGTGCTTTCTTTCAAGGCATTTGCTTTAGCAATTAATTCTTGTTTTTGAGTTTTTATGACGCCCATTTTTTCGTGCACTACACTAAAAAAGGCTTTTTTCTTTTCAAAAAACGAATCGCATAATTCTCTAAATTCAGCCCACACTTTATCGTTTTCTTTAGCGTTAGCTCTGCCAATACCTTTCCATTCGGTTTGTAAAGCTACTAACTCGTTGGTTAAATTATTCCAAACCTGTCCGCTTGCTGTTTCCGATTTAGTGATGATGGCTTTAATTTTTTCTAGCAATTCTTTTTTGCTATTCAAATTCGCTTCTTTTTCTTCTTCAACAGAATTATAGTGCGCTTTTAATTTCGAGTACGCTTCTTCTAACGCGGCTCTAAAGCTACCTTTTAATTCATCCCATTTATCGTTAGGCACAGGCCCAATCTCTTCCCAATCGTTACGGTAAATTTTAATTAAGCGCTCTGCTTCCTTAATATTGGTTTGGTCTTTAATGCCTTTAATTTTCTCCAATAACTCCGTTTTCATTTCGTAGTTACGTTTCAAATCATGCTCTTGCAATTGTTTTGAAAGACTTAATTTGTAATTAAATTCTTCAATGGCTTTACTATAATCTGCTTGATTTTCTTTGTATTTGTGAGGAGATACAGCGCCAGTCACTTTCCACTGACCTTGTAACTCTACTAATTTTTTAATAGCAGCTCCAATATTATCGCTTACCTGACTTAAGTCGTTTATTTTAGCAATAATCTCGTTACGAATCACTAAGTTTTTAGCTTGCTCAACAGCTAGCTTATTATCTTCTTCTTTTTTCTTTTTTTCTATTTTGTCAATCAGCTCCGAAATTTTAACATCTTCGGGCGATTTGGCATATTCAAATTCTTTTGCTTTGCCGCCTTCGTCAACAAATTGTTGTTTGGCTGTTTCAAATTCGGCTGTCCACAATTTTTGATACTCTTTTTGCAGAGTGCGCATTTGGTGAGCAACAGCACTAGCTTCAGGTTGCTGAAGCATTTCTTCCAGTTTTGTAATAATTACGTTTTTCATTTTGTAATAAACCTTTCTTTAGGGTTTTGTTTTAATTTATTTAACCTATCAAAAATAATGTAAAATTTTAGTTTACAAAACAATTAAGGGTTTTTTTAAGTAAATAAATAGCAGTAAATTTAGTAGCTGTTTAAATTTTATATCATGAATTTGTTATGATAGCTTTTTTAGTTTAGACGAGGCAGGTTTTGTAGGGATAACGGGACTGATTATCTCGAAAAAATCTAACGACGTATAAACTAAAAAAACACATAACAAAAAAATCAGATAAATTTTAAACAGTTACTTAAAGTCGCAAATGAATATCATTGAATCTGAAGCCCTCGAATTATTAGAGTTCTATAAAATAAAAAAATACCTTACTGAATTATGTTACAGTAATGGTGCTAAACAAAAAGCCTCACACATTTCTGTTTTTGAAAATCACGAAAATTTAATTGTAGAATTAAATCGTGTTGATGAATTAAAGAACACCTTAAGTGGTAATTCTTTTTTTCCTGATATTCAATTTGAAGACTTCAGAAAAGAAGCTTCCTTATTGAGTTTGGAAGGAAGTATGCTCACCGAAGAACAGTTTTTATTAGTTAAAGAGTCTACCGAAATTAGTAATACGGCCATTCGTTTTTTGAAGAACAGAAAACAAGATTTACCAAATTTATCTCAGTTAGCAGATGAATTAGAAGATAATAAAGTTATTGTTGTAGAGATTGATCGCATCATTGATTTTGACGCTAAGGTTAAAAATTCGGCCTCCAAAGAGCTTCAGAAAATCAGAAAAGAGTTATCTGAAAAAAAACGAGAAAGCGATATTAAGTTTGATAGACAAGTGAATGAATTACGAAAACTTGGTTTTATCAGAGATAACGAAGAAAGCTTTTTTAACGGACGAAGAACCTTAGCTGTTTTGGTAGAATACAAATCGGAAGTCAGTGGATTTGTGCACAATAAAAGCGAAACGGGAAAAACTATTTTTATTGAACCGGGCTCAACTATAAGTATTAACAATGATATTGCTGAGCTAGAAATTGATGAACGTAGAGAAATCAATCGCATTTTAAGAGAACTAACGGATACGTTAAGACCTTTTGCTGTTCAATTAAAACAATACAATGATTTATTAATTGAATTAGATTTTTTAAGAGCGAAAGCAAAACATGCGCAATTGATTAATGCGACTTTGCCTGTTATTTCTGCTAATTCGGAATTGAAATTAAATAAAGCATTTCACCCTATTTTATTTTTACAGAACAAAGAACTCAAAAAGAACACTGTTCCTTTAAACATTCATTTGAATTCAAAAAATCATTTAGTAGTGATTTCGGGTCCGAATGCAGGAGGGAAATCCATCACCTTAAAAACAGTGGGTTTACTACAAACTATGTTACAATCTGGTTTATTGGTGAGTGTTGCAGAAAACTCGGTGATGAGTTACTTTAAACATATTTTAATTGATATAGGAGATACGCAAAGCATCGAACATGAATTAAGTACTTACAGTGCCCGTTTAAAAAACATGATTGCCATTTTAAAACAAGTCAATTCAAAAACCTTAGTGTTGATGGATGAATTTGGAAGTGGTACCGATCCTGAATTAGGAGGTGCGATGGCAGAAGTGGTATTAGAAGAATTAGTGAAATCAAAAACATTCGGAATTATCACCACGCATTTTCCGAATGTAAAATTATTGGCCAATAAATTAGATGGTGTTTTAAACGGCAGTATGTTGTTTGATTTAGAAACCTTAGATCCAAAATATATTTTAACGGTTGGTGAACCAGGAAGCAGTTATACCTTTGAAGTAGCAGAAAGAGTAGGGTTTCCGAAAGATTTGATTGAAAGAGCTAAACAAAGAATTGATACAGAAAAAGTAGATTTGAATGCTTTATTGGCAGAAGTTCAGCAACAAAAAACAAAATTAGCAGAAGCAGTTGAACGAACAGAGCACGAAGAATTTTTAAGAAAAATTTCTAAAGAAAAATATGAAGTATTGTCTACTAATTTTAGAGACAAGATAGAGCGTGAGCGAGAACGGAAAATAGAATTAGCGCGTTTAGCAGATTTCGGTCAGAAGTATTTACGTTTGATGGAGGAGTGGAATAAAAACGAAGATCGTAAAATGGTGATTAAGCGCTTTATTGATGGCATTACTGCGGAAACTAACAAGCGTAAGGAACTCGCTAAACAAAACAAGCGTGATAATTTTGCAGAGAAAAAAGTGGCGCGCTTAAAGCCATTATTAAAAATTGGTAGTAAAGTCAAAATTTTAAATAGTACAGAAATAGGAATCGTTGAGTCAATGAAAGATGAGAAAGTGAGTATCACTTTCGGCATTTTAAAAATGACGGTCAATATGGAAAACCTTGAATTAGTTAAAGATTGAATAAAAACATAATATATTTTCTCTTGCGACCTCTGCGAAAAAACTTAGCGTTCTTTGCGGTTAAATTTTTTCTCCTTCTCTCTTTTGCCTCTTTCTCTCAAAACCCAATCATCATTGCTCACCGCGGCGCTAGCGCTTACGCGCCAGAAAACACCATTTCTGCTTTTGAAAAAGCGATTGATATGAAAGCTTTGATTATCGAAACTGACGTGCATCAAACTAAAGATAGCGTAGTCGTGATTATGCATGATTTAAGTGTGGATAGAACAACAAATGGCGAAGGATTAATTAAAGATATATCTTCAAGTGACTTCAAACAACTTTCTATCAAACAGCAAAAAACGGTACTCAAAGAAAATCCTCCAACCTTAGAGGAGGCTATTATTGCAATAAACGGAAGGTGTAAATTGTTAATCGAACTCAAAAAAGGGAACTCGTATTATCCCAATATCGAAAAGCACATTGTAGATTTAATCGCCAAATACAATGCACAAAACTGGATTAGCACGATTCATTCGTTTGAAAAAGAGCCGTTAATTAATTTTGCTAAAAGAGATAGTAGTATTAATTTACAAAAATTGATTGTGTTTAATTTGCCTTTGGTGAGTTTTAATTTTGATAAACATTTTAATAAAGATGATTTTAAAAATTGGGAGGGCGTAAATGTGTATTACAAGTTTTGTAGCAAACGCGTGATTAAAAAAATACATAAACTAGGAAAAACGGTTTATGTATGGACTGTTAACAAACCCCGAAAAGCCCGAAAATTAGCTAAACGTGGTGTAGATGGAATTATTACTAATAAACCAGATATTTTAGATTTGAAGTAGTATTTTGTTTGCCAAAACAATTAGTATCTTTGCGCCATGCCTCGCTATTTTATTCAGTTAGCCTATAATGGTGTCAATTTCAACGGTTGGCAAATTCAGGATAATACCCCAAATACCATACAACAAGTGCTACAGGATAAACTCTCGATGATTTTATCAGAAACTATTGAAGTAGTAGGTTGTGGTAGAACCGATACAGGCGTGAGCGCTAAAGATTACTATGCACATTTCGATTCTACAAAAACCAATTTACATTTAGAGGAGTCCAACTGCGTTTATAAATTGAATAAAGTATTGCCTTATGAAATAGCGGTTAAAAAAATCTATTCTGTAAAAGACGAGGCTAGTGCTAGATTTGACGCTGAATTTAGAAGCTACGAATACTTTTTACATTCGTATAAAGATCCTTTTTTAACGACTACTTCATTGTTACATTATGGCGATTTGAATATAGATGCCATGAACGAAGCAGCCGCTTATTTATTAACGGTAACAGATTTTACAAGTTTCAGTAAAGTCAATACACAAACTAAAACCAATAATTGTAACGTTACTTTTGCTAAATGGACTAAACTAAACGACACGCAGTTTGTTTTTAAAATAACCGCTAATCGTTTTTTGCAAAATATGGTGCGTGCTATTGTAGGAACTTTGTTGGAAGTCGGTAAAGGAAAAATAACTTTGGAAGAATTTAAAACAATCGTCAATAACAAAAATCGTTCGGATGCTGGTATGTCGGTAGCTGGGCATGCCTTATATTTAACCGACATACAATATCCAAGCTCTATTTTTAATGGCTAAAACAAAACACCCTTCGACTCCTCTCAGGGCCCAAAATTTTAGCTTTACGCTTTTAAAACGAATTCTTTCTTATAGTAAACCTTACAAGAATTTGTTTGCAGCTGCGATTATCATCACACTAACTCTTTCTTCTTTAAGCATTGTTCGTCCTTTATTAATTAAACAAACGCTTAACACCATTGCCATTGTTGATTCAAATGAAAAAGGTTTTTTGTCGTCTCCCGATAAAATTGATTTTATAAATCACATGGGTTTATTATTGTTAGGCGTATTAGTAATTGAAGCTTTATTGCAATTCACTAATATTTATGTGACTAATTTATTAGGGCAAAACATTGTGAAGGATTTACGTTTGCAAGTTTATCGGCACATTTTAAAATTAAAAAACACCTATTTTGATAATACGCCTGTGGGTATGCTGGTTACCAGAGCCATATCGGATATTGAAAGTTTGAGTGATGTATTTTCGCAGGGCTTTATTGTTATATGTGGAGATATTTTAACCATTATTATTTTTGTATCAGTGATGTTACACACTAATTGGATTTTGGCATTAGTATCGCTTAGTACCTTGCCTTTATTAATAATTGCCACTAACTTATTTAAGAATGGCGTTAAAAAAACATTTACAGAAGTTCGTAATGCAGTAGCATCTTTGAATACATTTACGAATGAGCATTTAACAGGGATGCGTATCGTTCAATTATTTAACCGTGAAAATATTGAGTACGAGAAATTTAAAGAAATTAATGAAAAACATAAAGTCGCTAACATTCGTTCTATTTGGTACTACTCGGTATTTTTTCCGGTAGTCGAAATTTTATCAGCAGTGTCTATTGCTTTGTTTATTTGGTTTGCGGGCGTAAAATCAAACACTTATAATATTCAGTTAGGTGACATTACGTTTTTTATCATGTTAATTAATATGGTGTTTCGACCTATCAGAATGTTAGCAGATCGTTTAAATACATTACAAATGGGAATTGTGGCTTCAGAACGTGTGTTTAAAGTAATTGATACTAACGAAATTATTTCGGAAACAGGAACGGTGTCTGCCAAAGACATGAAAGGCAAAGTTGAATTTAAAAATGTGTGGTTTGCTTATAAGGAAGATAATTATGTGATTAAAGGAATTTCTTTTAAAATTAACCATGGCGAAACGGTTGCTATTATTGGTGCTACAGGAGCAGGCAAATCAAGCATTATCAATTTATTGAGTCGTTTTTATGAAATTAATAAGGGACAAATTTTAATTGATGATGTGGATGTTTCCGAATATCAATTAAATGAATTACGCGAATCAGTTGGTGTAGTGTTACAAGATGTGTTTTTATTTAGTGATAGTATTTTAAATAACATTTCCCTTCATAATCCTGCTATAACAGAAGAGCAGGTAGTAGAGGCGGCTAAGCGAATTGGTATTCACGAATTTATTGCAAGCTTACCTGGTGGTTATCATTACAATGTGAAAGAACGTGGAGCGATGTTATCTGCTGGTCAGCGACAATTAGTAGCCTTTGTAAGAGCTTATGTGTATAATCCACCAATTTTTGTATTAGATGAGGCAACGTCGTCTATTGATTTAGAAACTGAAAAATTAATTCAAATTGCTTCTGTTGAATTAGCAAAAAATAGAACGTCCATTATTATCGCGCATCGCCTTTCTACTATCCATCATGCTAATCGAATTATTGTCATGGATAAAGGCGAAATCATAGAACAAGGTGAAACCAAAGACTTGAAAGATAAAGTGGATGGTGTTTATAAGAAGATGCTTGAATATAATTGATAACTTAATGGAACGCAGATGACACAGATGGTTATGTTGAAAATGATTAGAATAAATCTTTTAAAATCTTAAAAAAGTCAGCGTTATCAGCGTTCAATTTTTTTTATTTTTTCCGCACTAAAACTGTTTAGAAAAAAATTAACTTTTTAGTCTATTTGATTTTGTATAGATTTATGGGAACTAAAATCTATACATGAAGAAATTATTACTTATTATCGCTTCCATCTTTTCTTTACAAGCATTCTCAAACTCAGTAGGAGAGCACTTAATTATTAATCCTTATGACGCTTTTTTCAAAAAGGCTTATAGTTTAAATCCTTCAATTCCAAAAGGTGTTTTAGAATCGGTGGCGTTTTCACAAAGTCGTTTTGCGCATTTAGCCAACGAAGAATCGAGTTGTATTGGTTACCCAGCAACACATGGTGTGATGGGATTAATTGAAAACGGTCAGAATTACTTTAGAAATAATTTGGTATATGTTTCTCAATTATCAGGCTATTCGGTTGAGGATATTAAAACGAATCCCGAAAAACACATTTTGGCTTATGCTAAAGCATTTTCGGTTTTGCAAAATCAATTATCCATTTTAGGGAATGATTTAAAGATCTATCAACCCATTTTTGTGGCTTTAAGTGAATTGCCATTAAATAATGATTTACAAAATGATTATGCGATGAATTCGCATTTATATCAATTGTATTGGTTTTTATCAAATGGAGAGTTCCAAGATTTTTATGGTTTCCCGGATTACTTAATAAATATGCAAGTTGTGTTTGGAGTTAACTGTGAAGTTTTAAGTTCTTCAAAAACAATTATTGGCACAACAGGCATTACTAACACTAACGGCGCTGCTTACAAAACATCAGGTGTTAATAGTGTTCTTTCTTCACCAGATTATCCTGCCGGAATTTGGAATCCAACGACTTGTAATTATAGTTCAAGAAGTGGTACTGCCATTACAGCGGTTGCTATACACTTTGTTCAAGGCTCTTATGCTGGTTGTATCTCGTGGTTTAAAAACTGTAGTGCATCAGCGTCTTCTCATTATGTAGTTCGTAGCTCTGATGGACAGTGTACACAAATGGTTTATGAAAGTGATAAAGCTTGGCATGCCGCTTCTGCAAATCCTTACACATTAGGTACAGAGCACGAAGGTTATATTAATAATGCCTCTTGGTTTACCAATGCCATGTATCAATCGAGTGCCGATTTAACTAGAGATATGTGTTCAAGTAATTCTATTAATCCTTTACGTTGTTATTTTGGTCCGGGTTGTAGTGGAACTACTGCACAATGCGAGCAAGGAAATTGTGTAAAAATAAAAGGACATCAAATGTTTGCTAGTCAAACACACAGCGATCCTGGTCCGTTATGGAATTGGGAAAAGTTTTATAAACTCATTAATAATACACCAGTTGTAACTACTGTAACAGCAACAAGCGGTACTTTTTATGATTCTGGTTTAGCTGCAGCAAATTATGCAAACGACGAACGTAAATTATGGTTGTTTCAACCTTCTAGCGGTGCAACTTCAGTAAGTATGAACTTTACATCTTTTAGTTTAGAGAATGCTTACGATTATTTATTTATTTACGATGGTAATAATGTAAACGCTCCATTAATTGGAAAATACACAAGTACTGTATCGCCCGGAAATATCAATTCAACAGGGGCTAATTTATTAGTGGAGTTTCGTTCTGATTGCGCTACTGCTGCATCAGGTTGGGTAGCAACTTATACAACCAATGGAGTAGGAACACCAACAACCACAGCAGATGTTACCCTGCCAACAACAACCATTAATTCGGTGGGAGCATGGAAAACTGCTAATTTTACAGCAACGTTTAATGATGCTGATAATGTTGGAGGCTCTGGTTTAGAAAAAAGTTACTATCAAGTAATAGATTATAACGGAACAGAGTGGCGAGGAAATTATACGCACGGTTTTTTATCTGATAATTTTGATGTCGCTATTCATCCCGAATGGACACAAAAAGTAGGGACTTGGGGAATTAATAATAATGCCTTACAGCAAACAGATGAATTAAGCACAGCAGCGGCAAACACAAATATTTACGCCGCTTTAACACAAACCTTATCTAATCGTTATTTATATAATTTTAAGGGAAAAATTGAAGGGACCGGAACTAATCGTAGAGCAGGGTTACACTTTTTTGCAGACGCGCCTGATAGTGTGAATAGAGGAAATAGTTATTTTGTTTGGTTTAGATTAGATAACCAATCGGTACAATTATATAAAACATCTTATTCAGGAGGAGTAAATACATTTGGCACTCCAACTTACACAGCTGCTGTTAATTTAGTAGCGGGCCAGTGGTACGATTTTAAAGTCATTTATGATCGTATTTCAGGAAAGATGGATGTGTTTAAAGATAATTCATTAATAGCAACTTGTACAGATCCTTCGCCACTAGCAAGTGGAACACACGTATCGTTTAGAAGTGGAAATTGTAAATGGAGTTTAGATGAAATAAAAATTTATCGTTCTCGTCCAACAGCTTCTGTTTCAGTTTCGGTTGGTGCTAGTAATGCAAATGATATTCGTTATCAAAATCCAAATCCTACAACCTTTGCAGCAAAAGTAAAATCGATTGTGAATGATGTAGCAGGAAATTTATCATCCATTGATTATCATGATTTAAATATTGATTGGACGAATCCTTCAAATGTGACCACAATTAATGATGGGAAAACATCAGATATTAATGTCGTTGTAACGAGCGATTCTTTATCAGCAAATTGGTCATCATCTAACGATCCAAATTCAGCTATTGCAGAATATTGGTATTCTATTGGTACAAGTCCTGGTGCGGTTAATACATTAACATGGACAAGCAATTGGGCAGATACAGCAGTGACTGCAAAAAATTTGGTATTAACTACCGGTACTACTTATTACTTTAATGTGAAGTCAGAAAATGGTGCTGGTTTATACAGTAATGTAATTAGTACTAACGGACAAACGGTTACAATTCCAACTGGAGTAAAAGAATTAACAGAAAGTAATTTGGTGAACATTTATCCAAATCCTTTCAATAACTCATTTGTGGTGTCGTTAGATTTACAAAACGATAGCGAAATTAATATGACATTAATTGATGCTTCGGGTAGAGAAATTATAACTTACCAATCAAAAGAAAGTGCAGGAACTTATTCAAAAACCATTGATGCAAATTCTTTAAACTTAAGTAATGGCATGTATTGGGTTAAGATTAGATACAATAATCAAGAGCTTTGTAAGAAGTTGGTTAAGCAGTAAATTGAAATTTAATTTAACAAAGCGTTGAATCTATTTATTCAGCGCTTTTTTATTTTGGATAAAACTAGTATTATTACTTAAATTTTATTTCTTGAAAAACATTTTATTAATATCGGATACCCACAGTCATTTAGACAATGCTTTGTTAAAGCATATTGAGGCTACTGATGAAGTATGGCATGCAGGCGATATTGGTAATTTAAATTCAGTTACAGATGTTATCAAAAAAATAAAACCTCTCAAGGCTGTTTACGGTAATATTGACGATGCTGATGCAAGAAAAGAGTTTCCTAAAAATTTAATTTTCAGTTGCGAAGAAGTAAAGGTTTTTATCACTCATATTTGCGGCTCGTCAACTAATTATTTAAAAGAAGTAAAAGATATCATAGTTGCAGAAAAACCTAAGTTGTTTATATGTGGTCATTCACACATTTTAAAAGTGATGTATCAGCAGCAATTTGATGTTTTGCATATGAATCCTGGTGCATGCGGAGTTCATGGTTTTCATCAAATTAAAACAGTATTACGTTTTGTAATTGATAGAGACGAAATTAAAGATTTAGCTGTTATTGAATTGGGAAAAAAAGCCTAATAAAAAAACGTTCACAAACTTGTGAACGCTTTTTTTTATTCTTAGAGTAACTATTATTTTGTTATAATCACTTTTCCTTTTAAAGAAGCATTGTCGGTTTTAATTTGATAAAAGTAAGTACCTGCTGGCAGCTGACTCACATCTGTTGTGATTTGGTTAAATCCAGAGTTCATGTTGGTTTTAATAAGATGTTTCATCGTTTGGCCTAAAGTATTTACTAAAAGAATATCTACATTTTCAGATTTTGCAGTATTAATCATAAAATTTAAATCACTGTTAGTTGGATTTGGGAATACAACAGCGTTTAGCTCATTATTTCCATTGTTCTTAATTCCTGTAACAATTGATGGAGGTCCATCATAATGAACTTGAGCACTATCGGCACTATTTTTAATGTCAGTTAAATCATCTCCTGCAATTAATGCAAAGGCAACTTTAGCGCTATCGCCTGCAGCAATTGTAAAAGGACCTGAACTCATAACTCCAACAATATCTTCTCCATCAGCATCAGCAGCACCTGCTATATACCTATTTGTAGATAATGTTGTGTATTTGTTTCCTGTTCCAAAATAGTCAGTGGCATCATTGATATCAACACCGCCGCCGCCGCCAGCAATATTATCAATATTGTAGCATATTGGAGCAGCTGTATTTGTTAATAATTTAATACCTGCAAATTTACCGCCAGTTGCTGTTGAATAAATATATCCCATTTTGGTAGCGGCATCATAATTTGATTTATTTTGAGAAGCAGTAGCTGCATCAATATCCCAATCGGCTGCAATACCTGCATATAAAGTATTAATAGGAGTTGTACCGCTATTTTTCATTACATACTCTACAATTACATATTTTCTATTACCAGGTGTTGTCCAAGCATAAGCACTATGTGATACTAATAAATTTTGCACTGGGGTAGCAACTGCATCATTAAATCGTCCGTGTACATCAAATTCAGAAAACACACCCGGTACTGTTTTATTTGCTTTTACTACTGATTGAAAATCAGCATCAGCTGTTCCAGCTGTTGCTCCTCTAAAGGAGTCAGAAACTTTCGTACTTGAAGATCCAAACATAACAGATGCTTCATATAATAAATTTGTGCCTAAATACTTAAAACCTAAGCCTTGTAATTGTCCATCAGCATTGTAACCAATTTTCCCTTTACTAGTTATTGTGGTAGCTACATCATTAATGGCGATATTAATGTAATCAACATTAACGGTTACATCAAAAAAGTAGTTGTCTACATAAGTTCCATCATATACAGTTACTTTAAAGGTAATTAAACTGTTATTTCCTGTTCCTGCATTTATTTTAAACTTAAAAGGATCTGCATTATTGTTAGTTAAAGCTAACGTATTAATTACTCCAAGGTTAGTACTATTATCAATTGTGGTAACACAAGTGGCATTGTAAACTGCAGTTATGGTAGCATTTAAATTACTTGTAGGAGCAAGGTAATTAATGAAATCTCCAGTAATAAATAAACTATCACCAACAATAATAGCATTATCATTTCGGTCTGTAATTATTTCGTTATCAAAAACTACTGATGGTGAAGCTGGATCATTTAAAGCGCGTTGCAAATTCATACGACCTTTTCCAAGCTTATTTTGAACTTGAACTTGTGTATTACCAACTCCTGAAATATTTGCTCCTGGTGCATAATGATTGTCAGAGGTTTGTTTTAAACGTTGTCCAATTTGTAAAGCATTTGTGTAATTGTATTTTGATTGAACTAAACCAGCTCCACCTGCAGTAATAGGAGAAGACATAGAAGTTCCACTCATGTTACCATATGAATTATTATATAATGTGGTATAAATATTTTCACCTGGTGTACTAATATCTACATCATAATGATAGGTTGTAAAACTTGCTCTTGTATCACTAGTAGATTTTGTAGCTGCAACAGATAATACATAATTATATGATGCAGGGAAATTTTGTTCGTCGATACCTGAATTACCAGCTGAAGCAACAACTAAACAGTTTTTGTTGGTAGTAGCATAATCAACAATTAATTGTCCAAATGAGCCTCCGCCGGGACCACCCCAAGAGCAATTAATGATTTTAGCGCCATGATCTGCAGCATACGTTATTCCTTCGTATCCAGCAATAACATATCCAACTCCACCAGCTCCTCTTGTATCGTTATCAGCCGAGCATTTAATAGGTAATAATTTACAGTTCCAACCAATACCTGCTACGCCTACTGTATTGTTAGTTGCAGCAGAAGCACAGCCGGATACATGAGAACCATGATTGTTATTATTACCCATAATATTTGGGTTATTATCTCCAACTACATTGTTATAATCTGCACCTGCTAAATCATAACCTCTATTATTATCAATATAACTATCTCCGTCGTCATCTACTCCGTTAATTGGATCAGCTGTATTAATTGCAAATTGTGTTACTAAATCTGGATGATCTGTATCTGTACCTGAATCAACAATCCCAATAACAACTGAAGCTGTACCTTGAGAACCACCTATTGCTAAATCCCAAGCAGCATAAGCTCTAATACGAGTTAAGAATCCATTTTGACTTCCAATAGAAGGATCGTTAGGTGTAACATTATGCATTTGATAATTGTAATGAGGCTCAGCAAATTCAACAAGATTAGTAGCTAAAATTTGGTTAATAGCATCTTCTAGTGCAATGTTGTTTGTATACTTTAATTCATATACTAAAGATAAATCAGCGTAAGCCTGACCTAATTCGTTTTTAGCTCTTTCAGGAGGCGCATGATTTGGGAATTTTTTACTTAATTTATTTACTCCAACGTAAGCTAATACTTGATCCAATAGAAGATTATTAATTTTAGTATTGCTTGTCAAACTTCTATATTGAGGTTTAACTTTAAACACAATGGTCTTTGATGTGTAATCATTAATGGTAAGATTAGATGGCATTATAAATTGCTTTCTAGCCTTTAATGGCTGAGATAATTGGCCTTGCGCAGAAGTAGTGAACTGCGAAATGGACATTAATCCTAATAAAGAATAAGTAATAAATTTCATGTTAGTTATTTTAGGTTTTTATAAATGTATGTTAATTATATCTTGTTTTTTAACCACTCATAATATATTTGCTCAATTATTCGTTAAATCTTTAATTCTACAATGATTTTCCAAATTTCATTAGCCCTTTTCAGAATTTCTATAAGAATTAGCTCCTAAAATTAGTTAAAGAAGTTTCTTTTTAAGTTTCGTTAACAAGTCAAAATCGGTGGTTAAAGTTTATCTTTTGATATTTGAATAAATATATATTCAATGAAAGTTACATATCTTATTATTTTTCTAATAGCATTTTTAAGTACGTTGTCACAAGTACAACAAACTGGAAATTTATTTGTTCAAAATAATATTAATTTACCTATTCAAAGTATCCAAACTGATTATTATTTGAATAATGACAATAATGATAACAATCCTATAGAGCATCAGCAGCTTAATTTTATAAATGATAATATTTCAAATATTAATCAATCACAGCGAAACATAAATTCAAACATTCAAACTAATAGCGCTGTAAGTAATAATAGAAAAGGCTTAGAGCTATCTTTTAATTTTTCTTCAACAAGTACAAGTTCTTCTTCAAATAAAAAAATACACAAGCACACATTCCATAAAAAACTGACTAAATTTAACCGTAACCTTTATGGAAAACTGACATTGCATAAAAAAAGCAAACATCTAGTTGATGTTTGCTTTAATTGGGGAAAGTAATAAATAAAGATTATCCTAAGTATTGTTGTAACAATTTACTTCTTGAACTATGACGTAAACGGCGAATCGCTTTTTCTTTAATTTGACGAACACGTTCGCGAGTTAAATCAAATTTATCACCAATTTCTTCTAAAGTTAAACCGTGGTTTAAACCTATTCCGAAAAATAATTTAACTACGTCTCTTTCTCTTTCAGTTAATGTCGATAAAGCTCTATCAATTTCTTTCGATAAAGATTCCATAATTAAACCAGCATCTGCTTTCAATGAATCATGGTTTACTAATACATCTAATAAAGAACTTTCTTCACCGTTAGCAAATGGCGCGTCCATACTTACGTGACGACCAGATACTTTCATAGTATCAGAAACCTTATCAATTGGTAAATCCAATAAGGTTGCAATTTCATCTGCTGTTGGTTCACGCTCAAATTCTTGTTCTAATTTAGAATAAGCTTTATTGATTTTATTTAATGAACCTACTTGGTTTAATGGTAAACGAACGATACGAGATTGTTCTGCTAATGCTTGTAAAATTGATTGACGAATCCACCATACAGCATAAGAGATAAATTTAAATCCACGAGTCTCATCAAAACGACGAGCTGCTTTAATTAAACCTAAGTTTCCTTCATTAATTAAATCTGGTAAACTTAAACCTTGATTTTGATATTGTTTTGCTACAGATACAACGAAACGTAAGTTAGCACGGGTTAATTTTTCTAAAGCGTCTTGGTCCCCATCTCTAATCTTCTTGGCTAAAACAACTTCCTCTTCTGCGGTAATTAATTCTTCTCTACCAATTTCTTGAAGGTATTTATCTAAAGATGCACTCTCGCGATTAGTAATCGATTTGGTTATTTTTAGCTGTCTCATGGTATTAATTTGGTTTTATAAGCCAACAAAGATAGAAAAAAAAAGGCGTTTTTCCAAGTCTGTATCGCTTTGATTATTAAATGATTAGGTTTTTGTTATGTTTTTAACATTTTAAAATTGAGTTTTTAGACTTATACCTAATCAATAAATATATAAACGCTTTCTCAAATGATTAATGTAAATTTAAATAATAAATGTTCATTTTTAAATTATCACTTTTCAATATTTATAATTGAACATTGAAAAGTGATAATTTAAATTTTTTTTATAATCCAAAACCATAATAAGCTCTCATGCCATTTGGATACATGCCTTCAATTAAAACGCCGCCAGTTTTATTCTCCAACATGTTTTGAATATCTTTTATGTTAGATACTTTTTTCTTATCAACTGATGTGATAATGAAGCCTTCTTTAATGCCAGCGTTTGCTAATTTACCTGCTTGTAATTTGGCGATTTTTACACCCGATGGAATATTTAGCTTCGATAAATCTTCGGTATTTAATTCCTCAAACTCAGCACCTAAAGAGTTAACAGCTGTTCTGAAAATTTCTGGCTTTTTAATAATGCCTAAACTATTTTCTTTATTTTTTAAAACAACAGGCATAATCACTTCTTTCTCATTTCTTACAACGGTTACATTAACCTTATCGCTTGGTCTGAATTTACCTATTTGTTCTAATAACTCAGAAGTACTTTTTACAGCAACGTTTTCTACTTTCGTTACAATATCACCAATTTTAATTCCTGCTTCTTCGCCAGCACCGTTTTCAGTTAAGCCATTTACATAAACACCTTTTAATTGTTTAATACGTTTTTCTTCAGCAAATTTCGAGTCAATATCTTGAATACTTAATCCAATAAAGGCACGTTGTACTGTTCCGTATTCAATTAAATCTGACACTACTTTTTTTACTAAGTTAACTGGTATTGCAAATGAATAGCCTTGATAAGAACCATTATTAGAAGCAATAGCTGTATTAATACCTACTAAATCACCAGTAGTGCTAACTAAGGCGCCTCCACTGTTACCGGGGTTTACAGCGGCATCTGTTTGAATGAAAGATTCAATTGGTGCTAAACTTCCGCCTTGTGCATTGTGTTCTAAAATATTGATATTACGGCCTTTTGCGCTTACAATACCTGCTGTTACGGTTGAGTTTAAGTTAAATGGATTTCCAACTGCTAATACCCATTCCCCAACTTTTACATCGTCAGAGTTTCCATAATTTACAAAAGGTAAACTATTTTCTTTGATACGTAATAATGCTAAATCAGTATTTGGATCTGTGCCAATAACTTCTGCAACATAAGTGCGTTTATCATTTAATACTACTTCTATTTTTGTAGCTTCATTAATCACGTGGTTGTTTGTTACAATATAACCATCCTGACTAATTATAACACCGCTACCACTTCCTTGCATCATATTTGGTTGACGTTGTCTCCCACCAAAAAACCAGTCTTGAAAAGGATCGTAGGCTAAATTGTTTTTATGTTCAACAATTGTTTTTATATGAACTACTGAATTGACTGTTTTTTCGGCCGACATAACAAAATCAGGCGTATTTGCAGCTGTAGCAAAACTATTATAGCTTGCTAACTGAGTAGGTGTAGCGTATGGATTATAATTAGTTGCTTGACTAGTATTATTTTGATTAAAGTAATAATTGCCAACTAACGCAAAAGCGCCACCTAATGCGCCTACAAACAGAGATGAGATTACTTTTTTCATATGGTTTTATTTTTATTTATGTTAATTAAAAATTGATTTCTTAAATGCATAACGCAAAATTACATCAGAAGTTATAGTTCTATTCTGTTTTTAACAATACTTAACGGCAGCGAGGATTTTGGGGATTTTAAGGTAAAATTTTGTTAAAATAATTAGTCATTTGTCTTACATTGCAATTTTAATATGTAGACGAAATGGTTAAAACTATAGTTAAATAGTTGAAAACCCTTTCAGAAAATTATGTAAATTTAATTTCGCAAAAATCATGAGATTTAAATATAAAATACCACCTTTTGTTTTCGGAGTTTCTATTGGCTTGTTAGCTGGCGTGGCTTTTTTTATTTTTAAAATCGACGATTATTTAAAGAAGTTCAACAAACCGAATATTGATAATATTAAAATTGTTGAGCAATCTGTATCTACCGATAAATCTGAAAATAAAGAAGAAAGTAAATCAGATAAAAAGAAAAATATAAATACTAAAAATTCTCCAAACATTAATTACAGCGAAGTAGATGCTTTATTAAATGAGGAGGATGTAAATGTGGCGCAGGAAGAATTACTATCAGTTAAAAATATTAAGGTTATTAATTTAGATACAGATTCGAAACGTGATACATTAACTGGGCAGTTGGCAGGCGTTACAAATGCGGATTATCCTAATTTATTTTTTGTGGAATTTTGGAAAACTCCACTAAACTCTAAAGGTTACCGCATGACTCGTAACAGAGTTATTTTATATGGCTTGTCAGATTTTAGTAGTATTACGATTTACAAAGTAGACGATAATTACTATTTAAAAAATGATGATGTGGTTTATAAAATATCTTCGGGTACCGAGTTTAAACCTATGGAACTAGTTAACGATTCTCAGTTATTAGCTAAAATTAATTAATTATTATGCAGTTGCAATGCTACAAATATCAAGGTACAGGTAATGATTTTGTACTGATAGATAATCGTGAAAAAACAATTTCGTTAACAACCGAACAAATTAAATGGTTATGCGACCGCCGCTTTGGTATTGGTGCAGATGGCTTAATGCTATTGGAATTAGAGCCAGGTATTGATTTTAAAATGGTTTATTTTAATAGCGATGGAAACGAAAGTAGCATGTGTGGCAATGGCGGAAGATGCATTACAGCTTTTGCAAAATATTTTCGTATTGTAACTACTCACGCTAAGTTTTTGGCAATTGATGGCATACATGAAGCTAAAATTGATAATGATTGGGTTTCTTTAAAAATGAATGATGTGAGAGAAGTTGAAGCCGGAGAAGGCTATTTTTATTTGAACACCGGCTCACCACATTATGTGAAATTTGTAAATGGTATTGAAAATTTTGATGTATTTACAGAAGGAAAAAAAATAAGGAATAACGACCGTTTTGTATTTGAAGGAACTAACGTTAATTTTATTGAGAAAAAAGATAATGAGTTATTTGTTCGTACCTACGAGCGTGGAGTAGAAGACGAAACTTTATCTTGTGGCACAGGCGTTACAGCAGCAGCTTTAGTAGCTGCTTTAAAAGGTGTTAGTTCTGATAAAAATAATTGCGCTATCAAAACATTAGGAGGAAATTTAAATGTGAAATTTGAAAAGGTTTTAGAAAACACATTTTATAATATTTGGTTAGAAGGCCCTGCTAATTTTGTTTTTAAAACTACCATCGAAGTACAAGACGAAAACAAAGTTTAATTTGTTTGCTCGATGAAAACAATCCTTTATATTTTTCTTGTTCTTGTTCTCTTTTCAATAAATCCTTATCACTCTTTTTCTCAAAAGTTAAACCGTTTAAATAAACATGGCGAGCGAACTGGAAAATGGATTACATTTATAGATGATGCCAAAAAAATAAAATCGTTTGAAGGACGTTTTAAAAATGGTATTTCATCAGGTAAATGTTATTTCTATAACAATGAGGGTGTTTTAGATAGAAGAGAAATTAATCGCTTCAAAAAAATGAAAACGACTTTTTACTATCCCAATGGAAAAGTAAAATTAAAAGGCAATGCACGCCTCGAAAATTTACCAGACAGAGTACATTATTTTTTTATGGAAAATGGAAATCATATAACGATAGTGGCTTGTTGGTAAAAAACATGTATTACGAGCAAGGTAAACTCATTAAAACAGAATATGTAAATAAGAATATTAAAACTAATGATTCGTTAATTGAAGCCTTAAATGTTATTGATCAAGAATTCGCTTCGCATAATAATACGTTGGCAGATAGTATTAATACGACTTTTAAAAATCTCTTTAAAAGAAATATTTTTGAAACTCAATTGAGGCATTTGGATAGTTTGTCATTTGAGAACATTTCTAAAATTTTAGATAGGTTTGGATACCCATCTAAAGAAATTGCAGGCGAATCATCAGGTATTCCTTTTTATATTTTAAGTTTTGCGCCATTGACCATAAAAGAAAAATATGTAAATCAATTTATCTTAGCAGCAGATAGAGGTTATATTAGTTGGAAATCCTTAGCGTTTTTTATTGATAAACTTAAAGTAGCCAAAGGCGAAAAACAAGTATATGGTACGCAAGGGAATTATGATGATAGATATAAATTTACCATGTTTCCTGTAATTGATCCCGAAAATTTGAATAAAAGAAGAGTAGGAGTGGGGTTAGAGGAATTGTAATCTAATTTTGTAAACTATTGGTAATAGTTGAAGTTACCTGTTTTTTCATTAACTTTAATTTCAGATTTTAAATTAAAATTTTCATGAAGTATCTTTTTTTAAGCATTTCTTTTTTGTTTTGTGTTCAATTATTTTTCGGACAAACATTTTATAAAAATAAAACCAATCGAGCTTTAACTTTTAAGGAGTTAAAATCTCAGTTCAATGATTTTAAAAATAGCAATGATTTAACAAAGCAAAAGCATTGGAAAAACTATAAACGTTGGGAACAAGAAATGGAGTTACACACCAATACCAAAGGTGAACCCGCTGGTTTTGATGAATATATTAATGCCACTATCGATATGGCAAATTATAAGCAGCAGCAAACTCAAAACAGTGTCTCTGCTGCATGGTCGCCTTTTGGGCCTAATGCTACGCCTGTTAACCAAACTGGTTATATGGAAAATGGTATAGGACGTATTAATTGTATTGCTTTCCATCCAACAAATCCTAATACTTTTTTCGTTGGGGTGGCGCAAGGAGGTGTTTGGAAAACAACTAATAATGGCGCAACGTGGACGCCTTTAACAGATAATTTACCTATCACTCGTATTAGCGATATTTCTATCAATCCCACAAATCCAAACGAAATGTATATTTCGGTTTGTGATTTTGAATACATTGGTATCAGTTTATTTTTAAGTGGAAGAAAGCGACACACGCATTATGGTATAGGAGTTTATAAAACCTTAGATGGAGGTTTAACTTGGACTCCAACTGGCTTAACTTATAATTTAACGAATGGAGATGCTTCGTTGATTCGTAAAATTTTAATTAATCCTTCAAACACCAATGATATTGTAGCTTGCGGTGTTACTGGGATGTACAAGTCTTCTAACGCTGGCGCTACTTGGACAAAAAAATTAGATTCTTTGTTTTGGGATATGCACCAAGATCCTATCAATCCAAATATTATTTATGCAGCTACTGGTTGGGTTATGAACTCAAATATTGGAAATGCAGGCGTTTATAAATCAACTGATTTTGGTAATACTTGGACGATGCTAAACACCAATATGCCATTAACAGGAAATATACAACGTGTGAAAATTTCCATTGCTCCATCAAACAACAATTATATTTATGCTCTATGCGTTGATTTAGTTGGTGGTTTATATGGGATATACCAATCAACAGATGCTGGTTTGAATTGGAATTTTATTCCCCCAGCGGATAATGTTTTAGATGGAGGAACAGGAAGTGGCCCTGGTGGACAAGGTAACTATGATTTAGGATTGTTAGTTGATGCGACTGATGCTAATACAGTTTATGTGGGTGGCGTTAATATGTGGGCATCTTACGATGGCGCAAATTCTTTTATGCCAATGTCGCATTGGACAACACAGTATGGCGCAACCTTGCATGGCGATATTCATGATATTAGTAGAAGTCCATTAACTGGTAATTATTTTGTATGTAGTGATGGAGGTGTGTATCAAACATCAGCTATGATTGGCGATTCATGGAGTACGAGCGCTTGGCCAACCCTATGGACTAAAATGAACAACATGCAAATTTCTTCGTTTTATAGATTATCAAGTTCTAAAAATACCAATGGGCAATTAATTGCAGGTGCACAAGATAACGCCTCTATGTATTATAATGCAGGTAGTTGGTCAACTATTTTTGGTGGAGATGGTATGGATAATTGTTTGTTTCCAACAAGCGCAACAAATGTTTTAGGAAGTAGTCAATATGGTAACATGTGGGTTAGTTCAAATAATGGTGCGAGTAGTAATATTGCGTCTTCAAATATAAATGGAGAGCAAGCGGAATGGGTAACGCCAATTGTTGCCAATTACAATAACCCTGGCACAGTTTATATTGGAAATGAAAATGTTGTAAAATCAACAAATTATGGAAATTCATGGTCGCCTTTAGCATCAATTGCATCTAATACATTAACAGGTCAAAGCTCCGAAATTTCTGCTTTAGCTGTTTCTAATTCTAACAGTCAGGTTATTTACGCTGCAAGAAGAGTGAGGTATGAAAACGGAGTAAATGGTGTAATTATTAAAACCACTAATGGAGGTACCTCTTTTACCAACGTGACTAATAATTTGCCAGATAGCCTTTACTATACAGGTATAGAGATTAATGCAAGCAACGCCAATATTGCTTATGTAAGTATGGCTGGTTTTAGTGCAACTGATAAAGTATTTACTACAACAAATGGCGGAACCACTTGGCAAAACATCACTTATAATTTGCCAAACTTACCAGTTAATTGCATTAAACAAATTCCGGGAACCAATGATTTAATAATTGCCACCGATATTGGCGTTTATACGTTGAATGCTGGCTCAACAACTTGGGTAAATAATAGTTTTGGTTTACCTAACGTGATTGTAAGCGATATCGAATTTAATCCAGCACTAAATAAAGTGTATGTTTCTACCTTTGGGCGTGGTATTTGGGAAACTACGATTAATAGCATTGTAACAGGGATTAAAAATAGCGAGGAAACAATTTATAACTATCAATTATTTCCAACGGTTAACGCT
This sequence comes from uncultured Bacteroidota bacterium, assembly GCA_903893815.1. GTDB lineage: Bacteria > Bacteroidota > Bacteroidia > B-17B0 > Aurantibacillaceae > UBA4416. Next base: position 94,509 of record CAITNS010000040.1, on the reverse strand, counting down.
GGTAATTTTACTTTAGAGTTCGAGAATGATACACACGAAAAAACCATTGAAGTAATTGACGTGATGGGAAAAATTGTACACGCTCAAACAACAAATTCTGAGAAACTGGAATTGAAATTAAATTTAAGTTCAGGAACTTATTTTGTGCGCACTACCAGCAATCATTTATTGGGAGTGAAGAAGATGATTGTGGAATAGCAAATTGCTTTATCACTAAACAAAAATCCCCAACTACAATGTAATTGGGGATTTCTATAAAATTAAAATTGTATAATTATTCTGCTCCTTCTGATTTAGTTTCAGTAGTACCAGCAGCATCAGTTGTTTTTTTAGCACGGCTACGACGAGTAGTTTTAGCTTTTTCAACTTTAGTAGTTTTACCGTTTGAATAAATTTCGTTGAAATCAACTAATTCAATTAACGCCATTTCAGCTGCATCACCTTGTCTGTTTCCAGTTTTGATGATACGAGTGTAACCACCGTTTCTTTCAGCAACTTTAACAGATACTTCTTTAAATAATAAAGAAACGATTTCTTTACTTTTTAAGTAAGCAAATACTGTTCTACGGCTGTGAGTAGAATCGTCTTTACTTCTGTTAATGATTGGCTCAACATAAGTTCTTAACGCTTTAGCTTTAGCTAAAGTTGTGAAAATACGTTTGTGCTCGATTAAAGAACAAGCCATATTGCTCATTAACGCCTTACGGTGAGAAGCTGTTCTACCTAAATTATTTATTTTATCTCCGTGTCTCATTTTATTTCTTGGTTCAAAATTGAAGGTTTAAGATTCAAAATCTTTAACGTTTAATTTTAGTTATTAATCTTTGTCTAATTTATATTTTACTACGTTCATTCCAAATTGTAACCCTTTTGTTGATACTAAGTCTTCAAGTTCAGTTAAAGATTTCTTACCAAAATTACGGAATTTTAAAAGGTCATTTTTATTGAATGATACAAGTTCTCCTAATGTCTCAACATCTGCAGCTTTTAAGCAATTTAAAGCACGTACAGATAAATCCATGTCAACTAATTTAGTTTTTAATAATTGACGCATGTGTAATGATGTTTCATCAAATTCTTCTTCAGATTTTTTCTCTTCAGAATCCAATGTGATTTTCTCATCAGAAAACAACATGAAATGGTGAATTAAAATTTTAGCTGCTTCTTTTAAAGCTTCTTTCGGGTGGATAGATCCATCAGAAACGATATCTAAAATTAATTTTTCGTAATCCGTTTTTTGTTCAACACGGTAGTTTTCAATCGTGTATTTTACATTTTTAATCGGAGTATAGATAGAATCGATGAAGATAGTTCCTTGAGGTGCAGAGTTAGTTTTGTTTTCTTCTGCAGGCACATATCCACGACCTTTATCAATAGTTAATTCGATTTTTAATTTTACATTACTTTCGCAATTAAAAATTACTAAATCTGGGTTTAAAATTTGGAACCCATTAGCAAACTTACCAATTTCACCAGCAGTAAATTTTTCGTTTCCAGCAAAGTGAATAACGATTTTTTCTACATCATGATTATCTAATTGTTTCTTGAAACGAACTTGTTTTAAGTTTAAGATAATTTCAGTAACGTCTTCAACAACACCTTTGATAGTTGAAAATTCGTGATCTACGCCTTCAATTCTTACGCTAGTAATAGCGTGCCCTTCTAATGAAGATAATAAAATACGACGTAAAGAGTTACCTATAGTGATACCGAAACCTGGTTCTAACGGACGGAATTCAAATTGTCCTTCAGTTTCGGTAGAGTTAATCATAACAACCTTATCTGGTTTTACGAAATTTAATATTGCCATTTTATTAATTTATATAGGTTAAAAAAAAATGCTAATTAGGATTATTTAGAGTACAACTCGACGATTAGTTGTTCCTTAATATTTTCTGGGATTTGAGAACGCTCTGGTACAGAAATGAATTTACCTGTAAAAGAGTTTTTGTCAAAATCTAACCAAGAAAATTTATTTACAGATCCTGATAAAGAATGAGTAATTGCTTCTAAAGTTTGAGATTTTTCACGAACACCTACAACATCACCAGCTTTTAATGTATAAGAAGCGATATTTACTACGTTACCGTTTACTGTAATGTGAGCGTGAGAAACTAATTGACGAGCAGCTCTACGAGAAGGTGCAATTCCTAAACGATAAACTACGTTATCTAAACGAGATTCGATTAATTGTAATAACACCTCACCAGTAATACCGTGTGCACGTGCAGCTCTATCAAACGTTCTCGCGAATTGTTTTTCTAAGATACCGTAAGTATATTTAGCTTTTTGCTTTTCCATTAACTGAATAGCATATTCTGATTTCTTACCTTTTTTCTTAGTATTTCCGTGTTGCCCAGGAGGGTAATTTTTTTTCTCTAATGCTTTATCTGGGCCAAAAATTGGCTCTCTGAATTTTCTTGCAATCTTAGATTTAGGACCTGTATATCTTGCCATTTCTCTGTTTTATTTCTTCTATTATTAATTTTTATTTTGTGTGTCAGCCTAAGCGTAATTGACTAGCAACGACGTTTTTTAGGAGGACGACAACCATTGTGTGGCATTGGAGTGATATCAATGATTTCAGTTACTTCAATTCCTGAAGTTGAAATTGTTCTGATAGCAGACTCTCTTCCTGCGCCTGGACCTTTTACATATACTTTTACTTTACGTAAACCTAAGTCAGCTGCTACTTTAGAGCAATCTGCTGCAGCTAACTGTGCTGCGTAAGGAGTATTTTTCTTAGAACCACGGAATCCCATTTTACCAGCACTAGACCAAGAAATAACTTGACCTGCAGAGTTAGTTAAAGAGATAATGATGTTGTTGAATGTAGCGTTTAAGTGAGCTTCTCCAACTGCCTCTACCTTTACTACTCTTTTCTTCGCGTTAGCTTTTGCTGCTGCTACTGATGATTGTTGTTTAGCCATTTTAATTAAATGCTTATTTATTTATTACTTAGTAACTTTTTTCTTGTTTGCAACGGTTTTACGTTTTCCTTTACGGATACGAGCGTTGGTTTTAGTACGTTGTCCACGAACTGGTAATCCATTACGGTGACGGATACCACGGTAAGAACCGATGTCTGTTAAACGTTTGATGTGTAAAGCAACTTCTGAACGAAGTCCACCTTCTACTTTAAAATTGTCATTAACAATTTTACGAATAGCGTTTTGCTCGTCATCATTCCACTCATTCACTTTTTTGTTAAAGTCAATTCCAGCTTCAGTTAAAATACGTTGAGCTCTGCTACGTCCAATACCAAAAATGTAGGTTAATCCTATTTCTCCTCTTTTATTTTTTGGTAAATCTATACCTGCAATACGTGCCATTATTTATATACTTTGGTTTTAAAAGTTCGCGAAAATACGCAATTATTTTTGTCTTTGTTTAAACTTTGGGTTTTTTTTGTTGATTATATACAACTTTCCTTTACGACGTACGATTTTGCAATCTACGCTTCTCTTTTTTATGGATGCTCTAACTTTCATTTCCTTAGGTTATTTATTTTTTTCTTTAATTACTTATATCTGTATGTTATGCGTCCTTTTGAAAGATCGTAAGGGCTCATTTCCAATTTTACTTTATCGCCAGTTAATATTTTAATGTAGTGCATTCTCATTTTTCCTGAAATATGGGCAATTACTACATGTCCATTTTCCAATTCTACTCTGAACATCGCATTACTTAACGATTCCAAAATAACTCCATCTAACTCAATATTTGCTTGTTTTGCCATCTATTAAGCTTGTTGCATTGTCATTTGGTTATTACTACGACCTTTTATTCTTCCGTTTTTCATTAAACCATCATAATGGCGATTTAATAAATATGTCTCAATTTGTTGTAAAGTATCTAATACTACACCTACTAAGATTAATAATGATGTTCCACCAAAGAAATCGGCAAAAGCACTATTAATTCCTAATTTAATTGCAATAGAAGGTAAAATCGCTACAAATGCTAAGAAAACTGCTCCTGGCAAAGTAATACGAGACATTACTGCATCAATAAACTCTGCTGTTGTTTTACCTGGTTTAACACCTGGTACAAAACCACCATTTTTCTTCATGTCATCTGCTAATTGATTAGGATTAATCATAATAGCCGTGTAGAAATAAGTAAATGCAATAATCAATGTAGCAAAGATAAAGTTATACCAAAAACCATATCTATCAGCAAATACACCACCAGTACCTCCAGAAAAACCAGAAACGGCGGCTGGGATAAACATAATAGCTTGAGCAAAGATAATTGGCATTACACCTGCTGCATTAACTTTTAAAGGTAAATACTGACGAACACCACCGATTTGTTTATCTCCAACTATTTTTTTAGCGTATTGTACTGGTATTCTTCTTGTTCCTTGTACTAATAAAATACAACTCACGATGATAAATAATAAGAACACAATTTCTAATAAGAACATAATTAAACCACCACCAGCACTTTGTAAACGGGAACCGAATTCAGAAGTGATTGCAAAGGGTAGGCGAGAGATGATACCAATCATAATTAATACAGAAATACCATTTCCAATACCTTTATCTGTAATTCTTTCTCCTAACCACATGATAAACATGGTGCCTGCAACTAAAATTAAAGTTGCTTGAATACCAAACCATGCGTGATCAATAGCTACAACACCTGGTTTCGAATAAACTTGTGCTGCTAAATAACCTGGAGCTTGAACAGCAGTAACTGCTACTGTTAAGAAACGAGTATATTGATTAATTTTCTTACGACCACTTTCTCCTTCTTTTTGCATTTTTTGGAAATATGGAACTGCCATACCCAATAATTGAATAATAATGGAAGCTGTGATGTAAGGCATAATACCTAGTCCAAAGATAGAAGCTCTTGAGAATGCACCACCAGCGAAAGCATTAATTAAAGCAATAATACCTCCGTCATCAGCATTAGCATTAGCTTGCGTCAATACGTCAGTATCAATACCTGGTAATACAACATAAGAACCTAAACGATAGATCAGGATAAGGCCAAGGGTTGTTAAAATCCTTTGCTTTAGCTCTTCTATCTTCCATATATTTTGGAAGGTCTCTATAAAACGTTTCATATATCTTTTTTAGTATTCCTTTGTAATATTAGATTTCTGTTGCTACACCGCCTTTTGATTCAATAGCTGCTTTAGCTGTTGCTGTAAATGCGTGAACTGTAATATTTACTTTTGCTTTTAATTCACCTCTACCCATAATTTTGATTAAACTATTTTTAGAAGCTAAACCATTTTCTAATAATACATCACGTGTAATATCAGTAATGTTTTTTGTATCAACTAATTTTTGGATCGCATCTAAGTTTACACCAGTGTGGTTAATACGGTTGATGTTTTTGAAACCAAATTTAGGAACACGACGTTGTAAAGGCATTTGACCACCTTCAAAACCACGTTTCTTTTTGTTACCAGAACGAGATTGAGCACCTTTGTGACCTTGTGTAGCTGTACCGCCACCACCAGAACCTTGTCCGCGACCTCTTCTAAAGTTATTTTTTACTGAACCTTCTGCAGGTGTTAATGAATTTAATTTCATCTGAATTTCCTTTTATTAATTAAATTTTTTCGATTGTCAATAAATGAGCAACTGCATTAATCATCCCTTGAACTTGAGGAGTTGCTTCTTTAATAATGCTATGGTTTAATTTCCTTAAACCTAAAGCCTGAACTGTTGCTTTTTGTCTAGCGTTCCTTTTGATAGGACTTTTAGATAATGTTACCTTAACTTGTGCCATTTCTTATGTTATTATCCGTTAAATACTTTGTCTAAATTAATTCCTCTTTGTCTTGAAATCGCTAATGGATCACGCATTTTAGCTAAAGCATCAATAGTTGCTTTTACCACGTTGTGTGGGTTTGAAGAACCTTTTGATTTAGCTAATACATCAGTAATACCAACGCTTTCTAAAACTGCACGCATCGCACCACCAGCAATTACACCAGTACCGTGAGCAGCTGGTTTTAAGAAAACTCTTGAACCACCAAACTTACCATTTTCTGAGTGAGGAACTGTACCTTTCAATACAGAAACTTTCACTAAATTTTTCTTAGCATCATCAATACCTTTAGTGATAGCATCTGTAACTTCATTTGCTTTTCCTAATCCGTATCCTACAACACCTTTCTCATCACCAACAACAACGATAGCAGCGAAACTAAAGTGACGACCACCTTTTGTAACTTTGGTTACACGTTGTATCGCAACTAATTTATCTTTTAGTTCGATGTCTGTTGACTTTACTTTTTTTACAACTTCTTTTGACATGTTATGTATGTTCTTTTTATACTAATTAAAATTTTAAACCTGCTTCGCGAGCTCCTTCAGCTAACGATTTAATACGACCATGGTATAAGTAACCATTTCTGTCAAATACTACTGAGCTGATTCCAGCAGTTGTAGCTCTTTCAGCAATTAATTTACCTACTGCTTTAGCTTGATCAACTTTGTTTGCTTTTGAACCTTTGATAGTTTTATCATCAGAACCAGCTGCTAAAATTGTTTTACCTGCTAAATCATCCACTAATTGTGCGAATATACCTGAGTTACTTCTGAATACACTTAATCTAGGTGTAGTTGCAGTTCCGTTTACAGTTTTACGGATTTTAAGTTTAATGCGTTCTCTTCTTTGTTTTTTATTCAGTGCCATCTTTCCAGTTTTTTGAAGATGATTAATACTAATTGAATTATGTTATTTTTTGCTTGCAGATTTACCAGCTTTACGGCGTAAAATTTCGCCAGAAAATTTGATACCTTTACCTTTGTAGGGCTCAGGTTTACGTAAACTACGTATTTTAGCTGCAACCATTCCGATTAATTGTTTATCAGAACTTTCTAATATTACTTTAGGATTTTGTCCTTTTTCAGAAGTTGTCGTAATTTTAATTTCGTCAGGTAATTCAAACACAACGTTGTGAGAATAACCTAAAGCTAATTCTAATAATTGACCTTTGTTAGTAGCACGGTAACCTACACCTACTAACTCTTGTTCTGTTTTATATCCTTCAGAAACACCTGTAACCATATTGGCGATCAAAGAACGGTATAAACCGTGTAATGCTCTGTGACGTTTTTGATCTGTTGGACGAGATACGTTAATAACACCGTCTTCTAATTTTACGATCATATCAGGATCAATAGTCTCTGATAATGAACCTAATTTCCCTTTAACTGAAATTTTTGCTCCAGCGATGTTTACTTCTACACCTGCAGGTACTGTAATTGGTAATTTTCCTATACGTGACATGTTTTTTCCTCCTCTAAATTATGAAATGTAACATAAAACTTCTCCACCAACATTAAGCTTTTTAGCTTCTTTGTCAGTCATTACACCTTTTGATGTAGAGATAATAGCAATACCTAAACCGTTTAATACTTTAGGCATTGTATCAACACCAGCATACTTACGTAAACCTGGCTTAGAAACTCTGTCTAATGTACGGATTGCTGATAATTTGTTAGTTGAACTATATTTCAAGGCTATTTTAATAGTTCCTTGTTTTTTCTCGTTCTCTTCAAACTTGTAGTTTAAGATATACCCTTTTTCAAAAAGAATCTTAGTGATTTCTTTTTTAAGGTTTGAAGCTGGAATCTCAACGATTCTGTGGTTTGCGCTGATGGCGTTTCTTACTCGCGTAAGGTAATCTGATACTGTATCTGTCATTTTATTTGTTTTTATATGTTATCCTGACTTTCAGGATAATTATACATTAATACTCTTATTTTAGAAGCTTGATTTGGTAACACCCGGAATTAAACCGAATAATACCATCTCACGGAAAGTCACACGGCTGATACCGAAATCTCTCATGTATCCACGAGGACGGCCAGTTAATTTGCAACGGTTACGCATTCTCACTTTACAAGAGTTTTTTGGTAGCTTTTGTAAACCCATTGAATCACCTGCTTTTTTTAACTCTGCGCGTTTAGCTGCGTACGTATCAACTAGTTTTTTTCTTTTAGCATCACGTGCTATCATGTTTGTTTTTGCCATTTTATCTTTTTTTCAGGGCTGTAAATATACTATTTCTTTTTGAAAGGAATACCAAATTCTGTTAATAATGCATGAGCTTCTTTATCTGTTGGTGCAGAAGTTACAAAAGTAATGTCCATACCAGAGATTTTACTCACTTTATCAATATCGATTTCAGGGAAAATGATTTGCTCAGTAATACCTAATGTATAGTTACCACGACCATCAAATCCTTTATCATTAACTCCTTTAAAGTCACGAATACGAGGTAATGAAGACGCTACTAAACGGTCTAAAAACTCATACATTTTGTCGCCACGTAATGTTACACGAACACCAATAGCTACACCTTTACGTAATTTAAAGTTAGAGATATCTTTAGTTGAATACGTTGGAACTGCTTTTTGACCTGTAATGGTAGTCATTTCTTTTACAGCAGTTTCAATCATTTTCTTATCAGAAACAGCATCACCAATACCTTGGTTAATACAGATTTTTTCTAATTTAGGCACTTGCATTGCTGAAGTGTACTGAAATTGTTTTTTTAAATTATCTACAATCTCTGCTTTATATTTGTCCTTTAATCTAGGAGAATAAGTTGCTGCCATTATTTAATTACTGCTTTAGTTTTTTTAGAAATACGCTCAATTTTGTTAGTAGTTGCATTCACAACGCGACCAATTCTAACTGTTTTACCACCTTCCACAAACATTAAGTTTGAGATATGAATTGTACCTTCTTGTTTAACAATACCACCATTTGCGTTTTTCGCACTTGGTTTTGTGTGTTTGCTGATCATATTCACCCCTTCAACTACTACACGTTCGTTTTTGGTGTTGATCGTTACAATTTTACCTTCTTGGCCTCTGGATTCGCCAGATATTACTTTTACAGTATCGCCTTTTTTTAATTTTAATTTTGACATTTCTTTTCGCTATTATTTATTAAAGCACTTCTGGTGCTAATGAAATGATTTTCATGAATGATTTATCGCGTAACTCACGAGCTACTGGCCCAAAAATACGGGTTCCACGAATTTCATCACCTTGATTTAATATTACACAAGCATTGTCATCAAAGCGAATATAAGAACCATCTGCACGACGAATTTCTTTTTTAACTCTAACTACAACAGCTTTATGCACTGTTCCTTTTTTTACGTTACCTGAAGGTAAAGCACTTTTTATTGTAACAACTATTTTATCTCCTACAGATGCGTAGCGTTTTTTTGTACCGCCTAACACACGGATAACTAGAACAGTTTTTGCTCCGCTGTTATCTGCTACTGCTAATCTTGACTCGTTTTGTACCATTTCTTCTTAACTTTATATAAGTATTATTTCACTTTCTCTAAAACCTCAACTAAACGCCAGTTCTTTGTTTTGCTCAAAGGGCGAGTTTCGCTAATTTTAACTGTATCGCCGATACTGCATTCGTTTTTTTCATCATGTGCTACGAAAGTTGAAGTTTTGTTAACGAACTTACCGTATTTTGGATGTTTTACTTTACGCATCACAGCTACAACAATAGATTTTTCCATCTTGTTGCTTTTTACGATACCAACTTTTTCTTTTCTTAAATTTCTTTCTTCCATTACTATTATTATTTAGAAGTATTGTTTCTTTTTGTTAATTCAGTGCTCATGCGAGCAACTGCTTTGCGGCTATCGCGGATTTTAATTGGGTTCTCTAAAGGAGAAATTGAATGGTTTAATTTCAATTTGTTTAAACCGTCTTTCTCTTCTTTTAATTTACCTTGCAATTCTGCTGTTGACAATGCAACTATATCTGTATTTTTCATTTTCTTAAATCGTATTATGATTAAACAGTTACTTCTTCTACGTAATCTCTACGAATAACGAATTTTGTAACGATTGGTAATTTTTGAGCCGCTAAACGTAAAGCTTCTTTTGCTGTTTCCAAAGGAACACCTTCAGCTTCAAATAACATACGTCCCTTTTTAACTGGAGCAACCCAATATTCAGGAGCACCTTTACCTTTACCCATACGAACCTCTGCTGGTTTTTTAGTAATAGGTTTGTCAGGGAAAATACGAATCCACACTTGTCCTTCACGTTTCATAAAACGTGTAATAGCAATACGTGCTGCTTCTATTTGACGTGAAGTTATCCAACTTTCATCTAATGCTTTTATTCCAAATGAACCAAAGGCTAATTGATCACCGCGTTTTGCGTTGCCTTTCATTTTCATTTTGTGCATTTTTCTATATTTCGTTCTTTTTGGCTGTATCATGACTTGATTATATCTTTAACTAATAAGTTTTTCTATCTTTTATTATTTGTCGTTTCTTTTTTTATCGTCTCTTTTTGGACCACGACCTGCAAATTTAGGAGCAGGAGTTGTGTTTGGACCTTTTTTCTCTTTATCTAAACCAAAGTTAGGAGACAAATCACGTTTTCCGTAGATTTCACCTTTACAGATCCAAACTTTGATACCAATACGGCCATAAGTTGTGTGAGCTTCCGCAACTGCATAATCAATATCCGCACGTAATGTTTGTAATGGAGTACGTCCTTCTTTGTATCCTTCAGAACGTGCCATCTCAGCACCACCTAAACGACCAGAAACTAATATTTTGATTCCTTCAGCACCCATACGCATCGTTGATGCGATAGACATTTTTGCTGCTCTACGGAAAGAAATACGTCCTTCAATTTGACGAGCAATAGAATCAGATACTAAACGTGCGTCTAATTCTGGACGTTTAATTTCAAATATATTGATTTGAATTTCTTTTTTAGTTACTTTTTTTAACTCTTCTTTTAATTTATCTACTTCTTTACCACCTTTTCCGATAATAATACCCGGACGTGCAGTATTGATTGTAACTGTAATTAATTTTAATGTTCTTTCGATTACTATTTTAGAAATACTTCCTTTTGGTAAACGAACTTTTAAATAATTACGAATTTGATAATCTTCTACTAATTTATCAGCATAGTCTCTTCCACCGTACCAGTTAGAATCCCAACCTTTAACAATACCTAAACGTAAACCTATTGGATTTGCTTTTTGTCCCATTTCCTTATATTAATTTTTTTTATCTTCTGATTTAGTTATTGCAGCTGCTTTTCTTTCAGCTTTTTTAGTACTAACAACTGCAGTACCTACTTCTAATGTTACGTGGTTAGAACGTTTTCTGATTCTGTATCCGCGACCTTGAGGGGCAGTACGTAAACGTTTTGCCATTAAAGCACTATCCACCATTAGTGAAGTTACAAATAATGTATTTTCTTCGGGGCGAGCTCCTGTTTTAGCTTCGTAATTAGCTATCGCAGATTTTAATAATTTTTCTAAACGTCCTGATGCTTCACGTGTATTAAATTTTAATACATTTAATGCTTTATATGCTTCCATACCTCTTACTAAATCCGCTACTTGGCGCATTTTACGAGGTGAAGTTGGGCAGCTATTTAATTTAGCGAAATAAGTACTCTTATTTGCTTCTTTGCGTGCCTCTGCTACTAATCTTTTTCTTTTACCCATGACTAAATTTCTTTATCAGCTGATTATTTCTTGTTATTACCTGAATGACCTTTGAATTGACGTGTTGCAGAAAATTCACCTAATTTATGACCTACCATATTTTCAGTACAGTAAACTGGAATAAATTTTTGTCCGTTATGAACTGCAAATGTATGTCCAACCATTTCAGGATAAATAACAGAACGACGAGCCCATGTTTTTAGTACTATCTTTTTGTTACTCTCATTCATTTGAGTAACTTTTTTCTCTAAGTTGTGGTCAATAAAAGGACCTTTTTTTAATGATCTTGCCATTGTTTATTTTTTTAGTTTTGAAACCCATCTCACGACGAGCCATTAAACATTAATTATTATTTACTTCTTTTTTTAATGATATGTTGGTTAGAAGATTTCGCTTTATAACGAGTTTTGTAACCTTTAGATGGAATACCATTACGAGAACGAGGTTGACCACCTGATGCACGTCCTTCACCTCCACCCATTGGATGATCCACTGGATTCATTGCTACTGGACGAGTACGAGAACGACGACCTAACCAACGAGAACGACCTGCTTTTCCAGAAATCTCTAAAGAGTGATCAGGATTAGAAGTTGCTCCGATAGTTGCTTTACAAGTAATTAAAATCATACGAACCTCACTTGAAGGCATACGTAAGATCGCATATTTACCATCACGAGCAGTTAACTGAGCGTAAGTTCCAGCACTACGTGCCATTGCTCCACCTTGCCCTGGACGTAATTCGATATTATGAATAACAGTTCCTAATGGAATATCTGATAAGAACATACAGTTACCAACTTCAGGTAATGCTGTTGCTCCTGACATAACTTTTTTACCAACTTCTAAACCTGCTGGAGCAAGGATGTAACGCTTTTCTCCATCTTTATAATGAATTAAAGCAATACGAGAAGTACGGTTTGGATCGTATTCGATTGAAGCTACTGTTCCTTCGATACCATCTTTGTTACGTTTGAAATCTATGATACGGTATTGTTTTTTATGACCACCACCGATGTTACGGATTGTCATTTTACCAGTATTATCACGTCCACCGCTGTTTTTAACCGAAGTTAATAAGCTTTTTTCTGGAGTACTTGTTGTGATATCTGAATTATCAGTTGCTATTTTGAAACGTTGACTTGGAGTCAACGGTCTGAATTTTTTTAATGCCATTTCTATTACTTTTTATCAAATTAAATATTAGCGTAAAAATCAATTGCTTCGCCATTCTTTAATGTGACAAAAGCTCTTTTTGAACGGTTTACGCGGCCAACTGCAATACCACGAGTGGTGTTACGAGTTTTAACTTTCCCTACGTATTGTTGAGTGTTAACAGATTCAACTTTTACACCGTACATTTTTTCAACAGCTTGTCTAATTTGTACTTTGTTGGCGCTTCTATCAACCACAAAACCATAGCGATTCAACTTCTCTGCCAAAGAAGTCATCTTTTCGGTGATGATTGGTTTAATTAATATTTCCATTTTATTTGTTTAATAATGATTCTAATACTTTTACCGAACTTTCTAATAAAATTAATTTTTCTGCATTAACGATATCATAAGTGTTTAAATCTGAGGCGTTTATAACTTTCGCACCCTTTAAATTTCGGGACGACAAATATACATTATTATTTGACTCACCCAACACTAATAATGTTTTTTTATCAGCTAAGTTTAAATTTTTAATCAAATCAACATAATTACTTGTTTTTGGAGCTTCAAATGTAAAGTCTTCTAATACAGTAATTGCATTTTCTTTAGCTTTATAAGTTAAAGCTGATAAACGAGCTACCACTTTAGTTTTCTTGTTCAATTTGAAAGAGTAATCACGAGGACGAGGACCAAATGCACGACCACCACCAATAAACAATGGAGACTTCATAGAACCCGCACGAGCTCCACCTGATCCTTTTTGTTTTTTTAATTTTTTAGTCGTTCTTGAAATCTCAGCACGCTCTTTTGATTTGTGTGTTCCTTGACGTTGAGCAGCTAAATAATGCTTAACATCTAAATATATACTGTGATCACTTGGCTCTACACCAAAAATCCCATCTACTAAATCTACTTTTTTAGCAGTCTTTTTTCCGCTTATGTTTAATACTTCTACTTGCATGATTACTTCTCGATTATAACGTAAGACCCTTTAGCACCCGGAACAGATCCTTTGATTAAAAGAACGTTCTTTTCTGCCATTATTTTAACTACTACCAAATTTTGGATTTTCTTTCTATCTCCACCCATTCTTCCAGCCATACGCATACCTTTAAATACACGAGAAGGATCTGAAGAAGCTCCTAATGATCCTGGCGCTCTAGAACGATCATGCTGACCGTGAGTTGAACCACCAACACCACCAAAACCGTGACGTTTTACTACACCTTGAAAACCTTTTCCTTTTGATGTACCAACGATATCTACGAAGTCGCCTTCTGCAAACATATCTAATGTTACGATATCACCTAAATTTTTTGTTTCCTCAAAAGAACGGAACTCAACAATTTTACGTTTTGGGGTAGTTTTTGCTAATTCAAAATGACCTTTCATAGCAGACGATGTGTGTTTTTCTTTCTTCTCATCGTAAGCTAACTGTAAAGCTGTGTAACCGTCTTTTTCATTGGTTTTTACTTGCGTAACCACGCAAGGACCTGCTTCTATTACTGTGCATGGCACATACTTGCCATTGGCATCGAAGAAGCTAGTCATTCCTATTTTTTTACCAATAATTCCAGACATTTTACTTTTTATTTTTTGTTATTTACTTATTTTATTTTTTTGATTCCCGAGTTTCCTTTAAAAAACAGAGGGTTAAACTTTAATTTCAACTTCAACTCCTGAAGGCAATTCTAATTTCATTAAAGCATCTACTGTTTTCGAAGAAGAACTGTAGATATCCAATAAACGTTTGTATGCACAAACTTGGAATTGCTCACGCGCTTTTTTGTTAACGTGTGGTGAACGTAAAACAGTGAAGATTCTTTTGTTAGTAGGTAATGGAATTGGACCATTAACTACAGCTCCTGTCATTTTCACAGTTTTAACGATTTTCTCAGCGGATTTATCAACTAAGTTGTAATCGTAAGATTTTAATTTGATTCTAATTCTTTGGCTCATGTGATATTTATAATACTATTATACTTTTTCTTTATTACCTTTTACTTTCGCTATTACATCAGCCGCAACGTTTGCAGGTGCATCAGCATAGTGAGAGAATTCCATTGTTGATGTTGCACGGCCTGAAGTTAAAGTACGTAATTGAGTTACGTAACCAAACATTTCAGATAAAGGAACTTTAGCTTTAATAACTTGAGAGTTATTTTTTGTATCCATTCCTTCAATCATGCCACGACGACGGTTTAAGTCACCTACAACATCACCCATGTTCTGCTCCGGAGTTAATACTTCAATTTTCATGATAGGCTCCAATAATACTGGCTTACATTTAGGCAATGCTTCACGGTATGCAGAACGAGCACAAATCTCAAAAGATAATGAATCTGAATCGACAGCATGGAAAGATCCATCAATTAAACGAACTTTTAAGTTATCTAATGGGTAACCAGCTAATACACCGTTTAACATAGACGCTTTGAATCCTTTTTCAATAGAAGGGATAAATTCACGAGGAATTGAACCACCAGAAATTTCATTAACAAATTGTAAATCTCCTTTTGTTCTATCGAAATCAGAATCTACAGGACCTAATACAATTTTAATATCAGCAAATTTACCACGTCCACCAGTTTGTTTTTTGTAAACTTCACGGTGATCGTAAGTTGCAGAAATAGATTCTTTATAAGATACTTGAGGTTCACCTTGATTTACTTCAACCTTAAACTCACGTTTTAAACGGTCAACAATAATTTCTAAGTGTAACTCTCCCATACCTGAGATAATAGTTTGGCCAGAATCCTCATCCGTATGAACACGGAAAGTTGGATCTTCTTCAGCTAATTTATGTAATCCCACCCCTAAACGATCTAAATCACCTTGAGTTTTTGGCTCAATAGCAATACCGATTACAGGCTCAGGGAAATTCATGGCTTCTAATACAATTGGATGTTTTTCATCACATAAAGTATCACCAGTTTTAATATCTTTGAATCCTACTGCTGCTCCAATATCACCTGCTTCTAAAAATTCAACAGGGTTTTGTTTGTTAGCATGCATTTGGAAAATACGAGAGATACGTTCTTTATTTCCTGAACGCGTGTTCAATACATAAGAACCTGCATCTAAACGACCAGAATAAGCACGGAAGAAACACAAACGACCTACGAATGGATCAGTTGCAATTTTAAATGCTAATGCTGTAAATGGTTCTTTAACATCTGGTTTACGAGAAATTTCTGCTCCCGTATCAGGATGTGTTCCCATTGTTTCAGGCTTATCTAATGGAGATGGCATTAATTCCATAACCAAATCCAACATTGTTTGAACACCTTTGTTTTTGAAAGATGAACCACATACCATTGGAACAATTTTATTTGCAACACAAGCTTTACGCAATGCGTCTAATACTTCTCTTTCAGTTATAGTTTCTGGAGCGTCAAAAAACTTCTCCATAATTTTATCATCAAATTCAGAAACAGCTTCCAACATTTTTTCTCTCCACTCAGTTGCTTCTTCTAATAAATCTGCAGGAATTGGAACTTCTTTAAAAGTCATTCCTTTATCATGCTCATTCCAAACAATACCACGGAAGTTAATTAAATCAACAACACCAATAAAGTTTTCTTCAGCACCGATTGGGATTTGAAGAGGAACTGCATTACCACCTAAAATTTCTCTTGTTTGTTTAACTACTTTTAAGAAGTCAGCTCCTTGACGGTCCATTTTATTAACGAAACCTAAACGAGTAACATTGTAGTTATCAGCTAAACGCCAATTAGTTTCAGATTGAGGCTCAACACCATCAACTGCTGAAAACAAAAACACTAAGCCATCTAATACACGTAATGAACGGTTCACCTCAACTGTAAAGTCAACGTGTCCTGGTGTATCAATGATGTTAATTTTGTAATTATTATCACGGTATTTCCAAAAACAAGTTGTTGCAGCAGAAGTAATAGTAATACCACGTTCTTGTTCTTGCGCCATCCAATCCATAGTAGCTGCACCTTCGTGAACTTCACCTATTTTATGGTTAACACCTGTATAGTAAAGGATACGCTCAGTTGTTGTAGTTTTACCTGCATCAATATGAGCAGCAATCCCAATATTTCTTGTATATCTTAAGTCAGCCATTTCTAATTAGAATCTAAAGTGTGAGAATGCTTTGTTGGCTTCAGCCATTTTATGAACGTCTTCCTTCTTTTTGAAAGCAGCACCTTCTTCTTTAGAAGCAGAAACTATTTCACCAGCTAGTTTTTGAGCCATTGACTTTTCGTTACGTTTACGAGCGTAAGTAATTAACCACTTTATAGCTAAAGCTAATTTTCTTTCTGGACGAACCTCAGAAGGAATTTGGAAAGTTGCTCCACCAACACGACGAGAACGAACCTCAACTTGTGGCGTAACATTACCTAAACCTTTTTTGAATACTTCTAATCCATCTTCGTTAGTACGTTTTGCAACGATTTCCAAACACTCATGGAATATTTTTGAAGCGGTATTTTTCTTACCGTCATACATTAAACTGTTTAAAAAACGTGTTACCAAAATATCGTTATAAATTGGATCTGGTAACAGAATTCTTTTTTTAGCGGTTGATTTTCTCATTTCTTGAAATCTACTTAAATTTTCTTAATATTATTTTTTCTTCCCTTTTGCTGGAGCTGCAACAGCACCTGCCTTAGGACGTTTAGTTCCGTATTTAGAACGTTGTTGTTTTCTACCTTCTACACCCGCAGTATCTAAAGATCCACGAACGATGTGATAACGAACACCCGGTAAATCCTTAACACGACCACCACGTACCAAAACGATACTGTGCTCTTGCAAGTTATGACCCTCACCAGGGATATAAGCAATAACCTCTTGCTTATTTGTTAAACGCACCTTCGCTACTTTACGCATAGCTGAGTTAGGTTTTTTAGGGGTTGTAGTATACACACGTGTACATACACCACGGCGTTGTGGACATGAGTCCAAAGCGGCCGATTTACTTTTGTTAGGTGCTTTAAAGCGACCTTTTCTTACTAATTGCGATATCGTAGGCATCTTAAATCCTTGGTATTACTTGATTTTACTATAATTTACGCTTTCTCCCCATTTTGGGGACGGCAAAGATAGAATTATTTTCTTCATCAACAAAAAAATTGTTGAAAAATATTAAAGTTTCTTTGATTTTTTTGTATGAATAGACTAAATTTACATATTACGGGTTCAAACTGGCAAAATTTCTTGTTCAATTTGAGATTTTTTTGAATCTTTTTTCAGGGCAAAAGTTTATTGAAAATTACCTGTAGTCTAATACCAATAAGCATTAAACTAAAAAATCCTGTCAAATTTGACGGGATTTTTTAGTTACACGTGAAAATTTTATCTAAATAAATTTACCGTACCATGTTTCTCTATTTCCTGTCCATCAAAACCATTGGCTTTAACAAAGTAAAAATAAGTTCCTTCTGGCACTTCTGAACCACTGGGAGCTAATCCATCCCAAGATGCTTTTGGTCCAGCAAATTCATATAATTTTTGTCCCCAGCGGTTAAATATTTGTAAAGATATTTCTTGAACTCCTGATGATTTAATGTGTAAAATATCATTTGATCCATCTCCGTTAGGAGTAAATACGTTTGGAATTTCTATAGTTAATCCATCTTCTACAACAATAATAGTAGTTGCAATTGATACACATGGTCCAGATGATACAGTTAATGTAACTGTATATGTTCCTGTTGTAAATGTATGGTTAGGGTTTGTTGCTGGAGAAGTACTACTGCCATCTCCAAAATCCCAATTATAGTTGTTTATTACTCCGGTACTTGCATCTGTAAAATTAACATCTAAAGGAGTTAAACCATTATTTAGATTTGCAGTAAATGCTGCATTCACATTTGCTTGAGTAACATTAATAGTAGCAGTTGCAGAACATCCGCTTATAGTATTTGTTACTGTTAATGTATATACTCCTGGATCCATTACAATTGGATTTGAAGATGAATTTCCTGAAACAATACTTCCGGAATTTGGTCCCGACCAATTATAGGTTACAACATTTGTAGAAGTTGTTGTTCCATTTAACGCAACAGTTGGTGTTCCACAAGGAATAGCAGTACTAATTCCAGCATCAGCAGTTGGTGCAACTGTACTTCCACTAACAAGTAATGTATAAGACGTGGTACAACCATTAGTTGCATCTGTCACTGTTGCTATATAGTTGCCTGCAATTCCAGCAATAACAGGGTTACTGGCTGGACCAGAAGGAGTAGACCATGTAGGTGTTGAACTTACATTTGTACTAGCAGATAGTGTACTTGAAGAAATTGCACAGCTTAATAAAGTACTCGTAGCTGTAACATTTAACGTTGGAGGCGTTGTATTTGTAGTTACACTAGTGCTAATAGTGTTTGTACAACCATTTGCTGCATCTAAAAGAGTAACATCATAGTTTCCTGCTACGTTCACGTTAACTGATGAGCTTGTAGTAGAACCAATGATGCCAGGACCACTCCAAGAATATGACAAACCTATTGTTGGAGTAGAAACACCACCTAAAGTAGTAGTTGTAAAAGTACAATTTAATACTCCCGCTGGAATAACCATTGTAGGAGCGTTAGTGTTACTAGTAACAGTTACTTGTGCCGCTCCTGTACTACAGTTATTTACAGTATTTGTAATAACACATACATATGTGCCAAGGGTATTAAATGTAGGTGTAGCAGAGTTTCCTCCTGCAATTGGTGCTGGAGACCACGAGTAAGTTAAATCAGGAGAAGTAGAAGTTAACGTTACTGTTTCAGAAGATGAAAGACAAGTTAACGATACGCTAGTAGATGTTAATGTAAACGTTGGAATATTAGCATCAGCACTAACTGTTACAGATTGAGGAGCAGATACACAACCATTGACCGTATTAGTTACAGCTACATCATAAACTCCACCACTACCTGCAATAGGGTTACTTGTATTTATATTATTTAATGTGCCACCTGCCGAAACACTCCAACTGTATGTTGAATTAGGATCAGCATTACTTGACGCGTTTAATGTAACGGTTGGAGTGCTACAAGTTGTTGTTAATGAATTAGCAGTTAAACTTAATGTAGGTGCAATTGTATTTGATCCTACTGTCGTTGTAAAGTTTCCTACACAACCATTTATATTATCTGTTATTGTTACTACATAACTACCATCGGCATTAACTGTTGGGCTATCCGTAGTACCATTTGTTATTGTTCCAGGACCTGACCAGCTATATGCATAGTTAGTGCCTGTTGGAACAGTTGTTACGGATAAATTAACTGTATTTGTAATACAAGTTAATAATGTTGATGGAGCAATATTTGCACTTACAGGTGTTGTATTTGTTGGAACAACAGCTGAATAAACTGATTGGCAGTTAGAAGATGTATTTGTAATAGTAACATTGTATGTTCCCGACAAGTTAGCTGTTGTTACAGAACTTGTAGTACTTCCTGTTATTCCAGGACCAGACCATATATAAGTTACAGGATCTGTACCGCTATATGTTACTCCAATTGCTACAACACTATTTGTACATGTTATAGAGTTTGTAATTGCATTTACAGTTGCTTGAGGTACATTAGTAGAAGAACTCACAGATACAGTTGATGAATTTGTACAAGTAGATACAGCATCAGTAGCTATTAATGTATATGTGCCTGGAGCACATGCTGTTGTTGTGAAACTTGATGCGGAACCACAAACGCCTCCTAGCCAAGTGGCATTAGAACCAGCGCTTCCAGAACCAGTTAATGTAACTGATGAAACACCACAAACTAATGTTTGAGTTGTACCTGCATTTGCAGTTGGCACGGTTGTATTTTGAGAAACAGTGGTATTTGCGGTAGCTGTACAACCGTTTGCAGCTGTTACTGTTACTACATAAGAACCGATTAGATTAACAACAGGATTTGCAGTACTAGCCCCGCTTAAAATGCCTGGGCCACTCCAGTTGTATGTTCCACCGTTTGTTCCAGTCAAAGTAACAGAAGTAGTTGTACAAGTTAAAGATCCTGAATTAGAAGCAGTAGGAGCGGGAGGCGCAATATTTTGAGCAACTGAAGTATTAGCTGCAGCAGTGCAACCATTAGCTGCCGTAACTGTTACAACATAAGGCCCAGTTCCATTAACAATAGGGTTATCCGTAGTTCCACCAGAAACGATTCCTGTTCCCGACCAATTATAAGTTCCACCACCAGTAGCTGTTAAAGCAGCTGTAGTTGTAGCACAAGTTAATGTTGCCGTGTTAGATGCTGAAGGAGTAGGAGGCGTAATATTTTGAGCAACAGAAGTATTTGCGGTAGCTGTACAACCGTTAGCAGCAGTTACTGTTACAAGATAAGGCCCCGTTCCGTTAACAATAGGATTAGCAGTAGTTCCACCAGAAACGATGCCGGTTCCTGACCAGCTATAAGTTCCACCTCCAGAAGCTGTTAAAGCAGCAGTAGTTGTAGCACAAGTTAATGTTGCCGTATTAGATGCTGAAGGAGTTGGAGGTGTAAGATTTTGAGCAACAGAAGTATTAGCGGTAGCAGTGCAACCGTTAGCAGCAGTAACTGTCACAACATAAGGTCCAGTTCCATTAACAATTGGATTAGCTGTTGTTCCACCAGAAACGATTCCTATTCCCGACCAGTTATAAGTTCCACCACCAGTAGCCGTTAAAGCTGCCGTAGTAGTAGCACAAGTTAAAGTTGCGGTATTTGATGCAGTAGCAGTAGGAGGCGTTATGTCTTGTGTAACTAATACAGTTGATACGGCAGACGGACAGCCCGCACTTGTTACAATTAAACTGTAAGTGCCTGGTAGATTTACCGTTGGATTTGCAGTTGTTCCTCCTGATACAACCCCAGGCCCTGACCAAGAGTATGTTCCACCTCCAGAGCCAGATAATACTGTATTTGTTATAGTACAATTTAATGCTTGAGTAGCTCCTGCATTAGCTGTTGGAGCTGGATTTACAGTAAATACTAATGAAGCGCATGCTGTTGTATTACATGTTCCAGACGCACTTACATAATATGTGGTTGTTGAAGATGGAGCAACGGTAATGGAGCTCCCACTACCTACTAATGTGCCGCCGCAACTTCCAGAATACCAATTCCAGGATGCTGCTGATCCTAAAGAACCGCCTGATAAACTAAGTGTAGTTGTTGATGCACTTGCACAAACAGGATTTGGACTAGCGTTAGCGCTGGTAGGCGGGGTTGATGCTGTTAATAATCCTACTGACAAACATGTGTATGCACTATTTCCGCATAAATTTTGAGCCATCACACAGACGTTACCTGCAGAACCTGGCGTGGCAGTAATCACGTTTGTTCCTGCTCCTGAATTGATCGTCCAGCCAGCTGGGAAAGTCCAATTATATGAGGACGCATTAGCAACGGCGGGACAAGAAAATGTTTGGGCAGCGACAGGACAAACATTCGTTGCTCCTAAGACGCTTGTTGGCTGATTGGCAGGTGATGCTTGATTTGCGGGGGCATAGGTTAGTGTAATAACTAGCCGATTGATACAAACATCAGCTCCTGTGCATAATTGAAGTGAGTTAATGCCTCCTGCAGCATTATTATATGCAGGTAAACCACAAGGAAATACACTCGACGATGATGCGCTTTGGACACAAGGAGCAGAAGAGCATAAACAACCTGAACTACCTTCGTTTACGGCAGGAACAGCTTGCCCATTAATATTGGCAGAAAGGGATCCGCCATTACATCCTGCACTAAAATATCCAATATTTACACCTGTAACAATATTTCCGGCTGGTACAGGATTAACAAAAGTTGAAGTATTACATGCTGCTGTGTTACCACAATAGCTGCTTAAAGTATTAAAACAATAATAATCTCCCCCACATACAACACAGCCACCGCAACCTAAAAATCCAGTATAGTTAATAGTTGTTGTCGCTGTTTGTGCTTGAAGTTTATTATCAATACCGAAATTAATAATTAATGAAAATACAGTTAAAATTAAAAATAAATTTTTCCTCATGTTGGTTGTTTTAAATTTTAAAGATTTTTGTTTTATTAATACTACTATTGAAATCTAGAGACAGAAATATGCGATAATAAAAACTCTTTATTTTCTTTTGTTTTTTCTTCTGTTTTGATTTTGTTTTCTTTTGAAAGGAGAATTAATTTTGACGCATTTTCATCAGAAGGGTTACATGAACCTTCAATAGAAACAGAGGCTGGCACCATAACGTTTACAATTGGATCAGAAGCAGTTAATTGATAACTAAATATTACAGCATAAGGGTTTTCGTTGATTAGTTTTAGTAATTTAATATTAGTTGAATTACATTCCGCTTTAGTCATATAAAAGCTTACTCCATTTTGAGTATTTGTCCCATTTAATAAAGTTATAGGTTTCCAAAACTCTGCTGGTCTTGATACAGTAGCTTCTTTATACACTATATTTTGAGCATTTAAAAAAACCGAAAAAAATAGCAATGTAATAGTTAGTGAAAATAAATATGATTTCATGGGATTTTTTTTTAATAAATTTACGTGAATTATTTATAACAATACTACAAAATTTATACCATTTTTAACAAATATTTGTAATATATTGATTTTAATGAATTAAAATTTTGTTTTACTCGGCTAAGGAGCCTCTTTAGTGAGTGAAGCGTTTTTTATGTTTTTCGACCTTTCTGCAAATCCTGCTGAGTCTAAAAATTCAATTATTTGTTTTTTTAATTGAAAATTGTTTGGTTCCAATTCTAAAGCCTTTTCAAATTGAATAATTCCATTTAAAGTATCTTTATTTGATATATAGCTGTTTCCTAAGTTTATATATAGTCTAGCATCTTGTTGGCTAATATTAACAGCTTTTTTGTCGCATTCAATTGTTTTGTCAAAATCCATTTTTTTTAAATATAATGCTCTTAACTGTGAATAAACTGGTAGATAATTTGTTTGATTGGTAATCATCTTCTCATAAAATATTATAGCGGAGTCTTCTAAGTTTTTTTTCTCAAAACAAAAAGCATAATTATATTGCGTTACTTCGTCTGTTGGCTTTAATAAAAGAGATTTTTTAAAATAAGGCTGAGCAGATTTAGCATCGTTAAAAATATTTACATAGATAGTTCCAATATTGTTTAAAGTGGTATAATCTTTAGGATATTCTTTTACGCCATCTTCCATTAATTTTAGAGCGCGTTTGAAATGACTAGTCATTTCAGTTATTAATGCGTCCTTTTTAGCTCCAGATGGTGTATTTATCATTTCTAAATATAGTTTATTACCAGTTATATATTGAAGATTACAAGAGTTCTCAAAGTTTTTACAATCATTTTTAAATAATGTCATTTCATCTTTCCATTTTGCGTTTCTAGAAATAGTTATAGATGAATGAAAAATAAAAATTATAAATAAAACTAAATAAAATGTAGGGGGGATTTTTTTAGACTGTTCTTTTAAATCAATCTTAAAAAATTTTAATAAAAAGAATGCAATACATAAACAGTAGCCAAATGTAGCAAAGTAAATATATCTTTCAGCTATAATGCCTGTTGGCACCGATAGCAAATTAGTAAAAGGGAAAATACCAATTAAATAAAATAGAATTCCAAAAGCTAAAATATTTTTTTCTTTTATTTTTATTAGAGCATAAATAAAAATAGAGATATGGAAAAGGAATGAAATGATGACAAATGGAGATGTAAACTTAGCAAGCGGAATTGTATTATACCCATAATAGCAGCATAATGGATGGGGAATGACTAATAATTTTATATAGTAACCTATTGAATACAAGGCTAAAGAAATTTTATTTAAAATATTAGTTTCATAAAACAAGGGGTTTTCAAAAAACGCAAAAACTCTTGCTCCAGATTCGGCAGTTAACAATATTTTTTTAAGAATAGAAAAGGAGGCGAAGGTTATAGTTGTGGATAAAGAAAATAAAATCAGTTGTTTTGTTTTTATAGGATTGAAAAAATAGTAGGTTAAAGGAATTATTGGAATAAATAATATTGCTGTTTTTTTGCATAATAAGCCAATAAAAATAAAAAACATAGAAATAATTATGAATTTTATATTTTTTGATTCGATATACTTTTGTGCAAATAATAACGAACACATGCCAAAAAGAAAGCTAAGCAACTCATCTCTTGACTTTATATTAGCTACTACTTCTGTATGAATTGGATGAATTATAAATAACAATACTATTAATATGGGAAATAAATAATTATAACCTTTTAATACACGTATTAACAACATAAATAAAATGCAATTTGTTAAAGCATATAGAAGTAGGTTTATAAAGTGATTTATATGAGGATTACAGCCAAAAAATTGATATTCGATCGCAAAAGTTGCTAGAACGATAGGTCTGTATTCGA
Source organism: uncultured Bacteroidota bacterium (assembly GCA_903893815.1). GTDB lineage: Bacteria > Bacteroidota > Bacteroidia > B-17B0 > Aurantibacillaceae > UBA4416. Next base: position 69,525 of record CAITNS010000040.1, on the reverse strand, counting down.
AGCTTTGCTGTTTTGAATCTATATAATGACTTGAAAATATTTTTGGTATGCCACGAATACCCTTTTCTATTTTTGGGTTGTTTGGTCTATCTGGATTTGTTATTGTTACATAATTGTCGTCAAGTGCATACTTGTTTTTTATAGTGTTTCCATATAACAAAAAAGTTAAGACAAGAATTAATAGTAAAATTTTATCTCTTTGTATTTTGTTATTCAAATCCATAGACAAATTATAGCTTTTGGTATAAACAAATGTATAAATAATAAGGGCTATATTTATAACTTTATAGATAATTCAATTTTGTTTAAATTCTACATCATTTTATCACATCTTATTTCTGCGCCTGTAACGTTGTAACGTCCTAAAATAAGTTGACGGATTTTTTAATTAATCTCGATTGCCTCTGGTAGTCGGGATTTTTTTTGATACATTTCCTCAGGTGTTCTCATCATTAGAGCTAAATGAGGTCTGTATCGATTGTACAAATTTATACTTTCTTTTAATAGTTGTGCTACTTGGTCTTTGTTTTTTAGTTTTTTGTTCATACCAAATTCTTCTTTTATAGTTCTGTTCATTCGCTCAGCTAAAGCATTTTCATACGGGTCTGAGTTCTCTGTCATACTTAGTATAATATTGTTTTTAGCCGTCAATTCAACATATTCTTTACTGCAATATTGAAGCCCCCTATCTGAATGGTGTATTGTTTGAATTTCGTTATTAACTTTTTGCTTAGTAGCCATTTCTAAAGCTTTAATCATACTTTCTGTTTGCATTGTATTATCTAACGCATATCCTACAATTTTTCGACTGTAAGCGTCTGTAATCATATTTAGATAGCAATGACCTTGTTCTGTTTTAATGTAAGTGATATCGCTTACCCATACTTGATCAGACTCTACAATGCTCTTATCTTTAATAATATTTGGCCATTTTCTCATCCAATGTTTACTCATTGTTGTTTGGATATAGCGACGTTGTGGATAGATTAAAAGCTTATACTCTTTTAATAATTCAAATAATTTATCTCTGCCAAACTTTATTTGACTGGCAGCCAATTCACTTTTAATTAAATAATATAATTTTCTGGTGCCAAGTCTTGGTAATAACTTCCTTTGAACATCTACAAGTCTTTTCACTTCTCGCTTTTTGGCTTCCTGCTTAGCAATATCTTTTTGTTGTTTATAATAATATTGACGGCTATAACCTAAAGTAACAGCTATTAGTTTTGTAGATCTTTTTATTGATGCTCCTGACTTTTGGAAGCTTTTAATGACAGGAGCAAATACTTTTTTCTGATTTCTGTACCTAAGGTCTCATCCGCTATATCAATAGCACGATTGAGAATTTCTTTCTCTGCTTCTAAACGCTTAATCTTTTTTTCCAATTCTGAAATTTGGCTTTTTGGTGGCTTTTTATTCTTCATAGGTAACTTACTTTTCCAATCTAAGTTACCATGTTTTCGTAACCAAACCAAAACAGTGCTTCTGCCCTGAATACCATATTTCTTTTGTGATTGTTTATAAGTCAAATGACCTTTTTCAATCTCATCAACAACCTGCAGCTTAAATGCTAGACTGTAATCTTTTTGAGTCTTTTTAATAAACTCTTTAATTCCTTTGTTTTTCATATAAGTCAACTTTTGTGTCAACTCATTTCAGGACGAGGCACGTCCTAAAATAAAAAAGCCCTATGCTAAATAGCGGGCGGCTTTTTTTATGAGTTTGAAAATGGTTTATCTAAATAAATTTACTGTACCATGTTTTTCTATTTCTTGACCATCAAAACCTGTAGCTTTTACGAAATAAAAATATGTCCCTTCTGGAACCTTTACACCATTAGGAGTTATTCCATCCCATGAAGCTTTTGGTCCAGAAAATTCATATAGTTTTTGTCCCCAACGGTTAAATATTTGCAATGATATTTCCTTAACGCCTGTTGATTTTATCTTAAATATATCATTTGATTTATCATCATTTGGTGTAAATACGTTTGGTATTTCTAGCGTAAAGCCATCTTCTACTAAAATTTCAACTGTTGCTGTTGCAACACAAGTTCCAGATGTCGTTGTTAATACCACGGTATACGTTCCAGCATTAAACACATTATTTGGATTTTGGTTAGTTGATGTGCTTCCATCACCGAAATTCCAGTTATAGCTGGGGTTTCCTGCACTAGAACCAGTGAAAGCAACAACAAGTGGGGATATACCAGAAGTTGGATTTGCTGTGATAGTGGCTGTTGCTATGGCCTGTGTAACATTTACAATGGCAGAGCTTGAACAACCAGTTAAGTTATCAGTTACTGTTAACGTATAATCACCAACTTCTGTTACGATAGGATTTGCAGTATTACTTCCAGATATAATACTAGTAGCAGAAGGCCCACTCCAAGAAAAACTAGTGTTTGGCGTAGTAGTTACACCATTTAAATTTACCGTTGCACTGCCACAAGCAATGTTAGCAGATGCTCCAGCATCAACGCCTTGAGGTGTTGTTGTGCTTCCAATTACAGTAATTGTAGTAAAAGATGTACATCCATTAGTTGCATCTACAACACTTAATGTATAGTCACCTGAAGCAATTGCCGCAACTGTTTGAGTATTAATGCCACCCGGCATCCATGTATATGATGGAGTAATTGCATTAGACCCTCCTTGTAAAGTAACAGAAGAATTACTAGCGCCACAGCCAATTATTACATTGGTAGATGTTGGACTAATAGATGCCGTTATCGGAGTTCTAATATCAGTTACAGTATAGATATTAGCTGTATTAGTTAATGAATTTACACAACCTGTTAATGTATTTGTAATAGCTAAGGTATAAACACCTTGTGAAGTAAAAGTTGCATCATTAATAGAAGAAGAAATAACACCACTAGGCGACCAAGTATAGGTTAAATTAGCAGTTGAAAGTACAACTGGCGTTATTGATACAGATGTATTTGTACAAGTAATAATTCCAGAGTTAGCGCCTACTGAAGATAATGTCGCAGTTGGAACTACCGTATTTTGATATACCGTAAATACATTAGCAGGGTTCGTAGCAGAAGTTGTACAACCCGAAACAGCTTCAGTCACAGTTAAAGTGTAACTATCAGGAGATGTTATTGAAATAGAAGATGAATTTGCTATCACACCACTTAATCCCGATGTCCATGTATAAGTAGACCCAGCAGGTATAACAGTTGGTGTAACTACAATTGATGTCGTTAAACACGTTAATGTATCTGTATTAACACCCGCATTTGTTAAAGTGATGGTAGGTGTAACAATCGTTTGATACACCGTAAATACATTAGCAGGATTAGTAGCAGAAGTTGTACAACCAGTAACAGCATCTGTTACAGTTAAAGTATAACTATCAGGTGCAGTAAATATAGCATCAATGGTATTTGTAAATGTACCCGTACTAGATGTCCATGTATAGGTAGAGTTAGCAGGAATCACCGTTGGTGTTACAACTATTGATATTGTTAAACACGTTAATGTACCTGTATTTCCACCAGTACTTGTTAGAGTAATAGTAGGAGTATTAATGGTTTGTTGCACTGAAAATATATTAGCAGTATTAGTAAGCACAGAAGCACAACCCGTTAAGGTATTTGTTATAGCTAAAGTATATATTCCTGAGGCAGTAAAGGTTACATTAGCTTGATTTGCCGATCCAAAGATTCCAGCGCTAGGAGACCAAGTGTATGTTAAATCGGGACTTAAAGGGCTAATCACTGGTGTTAATGAAATAGAAGTTGTTAAACACGTTAATGTCCCATCATTTGCCGCTAATGATAATGTTGTAGTAGGAATGGTGTTATTCAATGAAACAGTTACTGTGTTTAACGAAATACTTGAAGCACAACCTGTACCAGTGTTTGTAACAACAACGCTGTAATTTCCTATGGCACTAAACGAAGGCGATGCCGTTGTTTCTGTTCCTGGTATAATACCAACAGTTGGAGTCCAAGCATAGGTTACAGAGTTTGTTGGTGCTGAAGTAGTAAGCGTTAGAGTAGGTTGTGTGTTTGAACAAGTAATTGATAATGAATTAGCTGTTAATAATACCGTAGGTATACCAGCATCGGCTACTATCTCAACTGTATTTTGTCCAGCAGAAGCACTGCTACATCCACTATTGGTATCAGTAATATAAACTGTATAGATTCCAGCAGCTGAGGCATTGATTGGGTTGCCTGTTAGTGTTGATGGCACAGGAGTAAGCCAAGTGTAAACTCCGTTAACTCCAGCATTACTTGATGCTGATAGTGCAACAGTAGGCGATGAACATGTTGTAGTTAATGATGGCAATGTACCTAACGTAAAAGTAGGAGGAGCATTATTAGCAATCACTGTAAATGTATTTGCTGTGTTCGTTAATGAAGTCACACAACCTGTTAACGTGTTCGTAATAGCTAACGTATAGATGCCTGCTACTGTAAAAGTTGCGGCAGATAAAGTGCTTGAAGATACATTACTAGGAGACCAAGTATAAGTTAAATTACTACTATTGGGTGTTATTGTTGGAGATATGTTTACTGATGGGCTAAAGCAAGTTATGGTTCCACTATTAACAGCAGAGGTTAAAGATACATTTGGCGCTAAATTATCTGTGGTTACATTAACCGCTGTAGTTATAGAACATCCATTACTTGCAGTGATAGTAGCGTTATATAACCCTGATGTGTTAAATACAGGATTGGCACCACCAACTGATGGGATTGGGCTCCAACTATAACTCGAAATAGTATTTGTGGATGTTAAAGCAGTTGTAACCGTTGTATTTGTACATGTAATAGTTAAACTATTAGCAGACACGGAAACCGTTGGAATCGAAGTATCAGGAACAATATTAATGGTTTGTGTTGATTGGCAACTTGTAGCTGTATTTGTTACCACAACAATATAAGTTCCACTGGAAGTAGCAATTGGGTTAGCGATAGTTGCACTTGTTAATGCACCACCAATGGTTGTCCATGAATAAGTTACGCCACCTGTAGAACTTGAAGCTGTTAATTGTATAGTTGGTGTTGCACATGTTAAGGTGTTAGACGAAGCGCTTATAGTTAATGTAGGTAAACTTGAACTACCAGTAACAGAAACTGATTGTGTTGACGAACAACCTGTAACGCCATCAGTTACTAATAAGGAGTATGTTCCAGCTGTGCTTACAGAAACCGTATTGTTTATTGCCGAAGAAACTATTATTCCTCCAGAAGTTGTCCAACTATAGCTAATTCCAGCGCCTGATGCAGAGAATGAACCATCTAATGTTACTAAACTATTGGTACAAGAAATTGCTAAAGGAGTTCCAATAGTATCTTTTGGTAATGGGTTTACAATAATTGGAAGATAAAATAATTTTGAGCAACCGTTACTACTCACAAAAACATTATAAGATGTTGATAAGCTTACCGTTTGAGAAATGCTGCTTAGGTTTGAAGTGATTGGAGACCATGTATAGGTATATGATCCATTTCCTCCACTTGGATTTAACGAAATTGAAACGGGTGTATTAATACAAACCGTATCATTTGGTAAAATAGTTTGAGCAAGCGTAATAGGTGTTGTCGAAACACTAGCCGTTATTGGCACTAAACCGCTTGGCGCACATCCAGCAATATTAGATTGCACATAAACAATGTAAGTGCCACCAGCAGTTGCAATGTTTTGACTATAATTTAAACTGTTACCAGATTGAACTAATGTTGTTCCGCCAGCATCCGAATACCAATTATAGTTTGTAATTCCAGTCACTGGGTTAATTCCTACTTGAACCATTCCAATATCACATGCAGAGCCAGGTATACCTGTTGGAGGAGGAACGGCCGTTGGCGTTACAACTACAGGAGTAAGAGTGCTTGAACATCCTGAAGAATTTGTCGCTTGCAAGTAAACAGTAATTGGAGTTAAAACATTAGCTACAGAATAAGTGTTACCAGACGCTAATAAGGTTCCAGAGCTAGCTGCATTATACCAATTAAAAGAGCTTCCTGCAGGTGCAGTAGCTGAATATGTTGCAATGCCGCCAATACAAATTGAATTAACGATAGCAGAAGGTGCAACTGGTATAGGGTTTACAACAACCGTAGTGGTAACTGGTGCTAATGCTCCACAACAATTTGTTGTAATAGATAATGTGATTGTGTAGGTAATAGATGTAGATACTGCGTTTGGAAATAAAACAGACGTCGTACTTGTTGAGGCAGAAGAAATTGTTGCTCCTGCTGGAAGTACTGACCAAGTATAATTTAATCCAGCAGTACCGACAGCAGTACTAGCAAAATTTACAAAACCAGGACAAATAGATGTAGCAGAGGCTACAATAGAACCTGTGGAAGGTGCGCTAACAATAATATTATTAAAATCCGTGTAATTACTTGTATTCATTACTACAGTTTTACGACCTAATGTTGAATAACTAGTATTTACTGGCGACCCAGAACCAGATGCGGGCGCAGCACTTATGCCAAAAGAAGACCATACCGGTGAACCTAAACTAGTTGTATGTGCAATATTTACATTTGAACAAGCTTTATTTTCAACAACAATAACTGGTTGAGTAGATAAAGTAAAAGTTGAAATATTAGAAGTTAATCCGGAACCTCCCACAACTCTTACTGGATTTGCAATACCAGCACTTCCAGCTCCTCCAGTTCCGCCTTGTCCTCCATTTCCACCTCTCCCTCCATTTCCACCTGCCCCAACTTCTCCTAAATTATAAGGGCTTCCTAAACCGCCATTTCCACCACTTCCACCAACTGAACCGCTTCCGCCAGTTCCTCCAGCTCCAAACGAACCGTTGATTATTTGACAATCTACTATATTACCATTTACTCCATTACTAAATATAAATATACCAAAGGTAGATCCGCCGCTAAAACCTCCGTTTCCACCATATCCACCTTGACCACCTCCGCCGCCGCCGCCGCCGCCAGATCCAGCCCCGTCTATACAGAAAGTACAACCTTGACCGCCGCCGCCGCCGCCAGCTCTGCCGCCTTGTCCACCAAATCCATTAGCTCCAGTGCTGCCTTGTCCTCCAACTGCCCAAAAACCAGTTGCATCCGAACCAGCAGATCCAACAGTGCCAGTTGAGCCAATTGCTCCATTTGTTCCAGCGCTTCCTACCGAACCACTTCCTCCTGGATCTCCCCCAGAGCCACCAGTTCCACCTGTATTATTTGCTCCTAAATGACTAAATACGCCTCCGCCAGCACCGCCAGCTCCACCAACTCTACTTTCTGAACCTCCGCTACCGCCGCCGCCGCCGCCGCCGCCGCTTTGTGAATTTATTGAAATTGCACCGGCATTACCGCCGCCGCCATTATTACAACAGCCACATGCATCAGGATCAGAAGCTCCTGTTCCTCCATTACCACCAGTTGAACCAGCAGTTCCAAAAGCTCCACCCACTGTAGAGCAGTTGTTTGCTGAATTAAAATTTCCTGAACCGTTTGAGCCGTTTAAACCAGCAGTTGAACCGCCACCGCCACCGCCACCACCACCAGAACCAGCATCTTCTTGGTCATCAATATCACCAGCAGATCCGTTTGCACCATTTCCGCCGGCAGTACCTGTTGGTGTAGTTATAGCAGTTCCATTAGCTCCAGAACCAGCGTTACCTGAATAAATATAACAACGAGTTATATCGTAATTTGAGCAACCAGTATTTAGGTAAATACCATAATTACTGATTGCAGTTCCACTAGCATTATCTGGCATTTCAATTCTAATATCTTGAATTTTAAAATTTGAGGAAGCGGCACCAACACTTAATGCTGTATAGCGAAAGTTTCCAGCAGAACCCTCTAAATTAGTGGCAGAACGAATGATTCGTGTTCCTTGTAGAGGAAATCCACCTGTTGTTGCAGTTGCCGAGGTTTTTAAAGTATATACTACGTTGTAACCACCCTCAATAGTGGTAAAACCTCCCGTGATTAATGGATTATTAATAATATAATCTCCAATTTGCATTTTAATCACAACGCTATTACAAGCGCCTAAAGTTAAAGCTGTTTGAATATCTGTTGGTGAAGAAGGAATTAAACCAGTTCCACCTCCAGCTGGACTCGCATAAATAATATTACATGCAGGGCTAGCTGCTGGAGAAAGTATCGATACAATAGAAACAGCCGTGTTACCTACGCAGCCATCATTAGAAACTACGGTTACACTATAAGAGCCGGCACCAGCACCAACAATCGTTGAGCTAGGAACAGCTAAATTTGTTTGCGTTGAAGAACCCGACCAGTTATATGTACAGTTTAAACAAGGCGAACCACCGCTTGTTGCAGATGCTAATATATTGGTAGTGCCACTACACAACGATACATTTGCCGGATTTACTGATACAACTGGGGGCAATGTTATGGTTATTGGTGTTGAAGCGGAGTTAGAACAACCGCCATAAGAAGCCGTTACTACATAGGTAGTATTTACACTAGGATCTACAACTACAGAACTTGTTGAAGCTGTTATTGGAGACCATACATAACTAATTCCCGACGCACCAGAAGCCCCTAAAATAGTTAGTGTCGAAGAAGAACCTGCGCATATTGAAGGACTGCTAGCTGATACAGTTATTGGAGCTAAATAAGCAAAAGTAAATGAATTGGCAGCTGACATGACATTACCACACTTATCTAATAAAGTATTACCATCCGTCCCTACTACAACATTTACAGTGTATATTCCAGTTGTCAATCCCGAATTATTAAAATTAACGGATGCGAAATTTGTGTTTGATGCACCTGTTGAGCATAAATTACCAGAAGCACTTATTACAGGCACATTTCCTAAAGGTCCTGTGATAGTGAAATCAGAACCATTTGCAGAAATAGAACTACATGAAACAGGTTCCGAAAAATTTACATTTACTAAACTACCATTACATGGAAAGTTTGATGTGGTGATAGTAGGAGGTATATTGTCAAATATTTGAGCAGTACCACCAAAGGTAAGGGTGTAGCCATTACTATTTGAAGAATAATTATCTACAATTAAAACAAAGGTTTGTCCTGCAGTTACGTTAATTCCAGGCATAGTTGGTACTTGCGAAGCATTGTAAGAAAGATTTCCTGCAGCACTAGGTAGTGTAAGACCAGTGCTACCGTATGTTGCTGAGAAATTACAACGAATTGGAATAGCGGATGGAACCCCTGAACAGCCGATAGTAGTGATGTCATACAAGGCATAATCATAGTCATTAGTTGTATTCAATAAAAATGTAAAAGTTCCGGAGTTTTGGACCGTAAATACGTACCATACAGAGTTGGTTTCTTGAGTACTTAAACAAGTACCATTTACCTCCTGAATATTGCCGTGGCCAGTATAAGATGACGTTTGTGTATAGGATTGCGAGCATACTGGAATAGCATTATCACAATCTTGCTCAGGCCCAGTAACCATAATATGGCTTGGAACACCTGTTTTACTTGAAGAATTTGAAGAACTTCTGTACAATTCTAACAATGCCATTTTAGTTTCCAACTCTTGTTTTGAAGGTAATCTGTTTTGTTGAGAAAAAAGGGAGCTACAAAAGAAAAATAGTAATAATGATAATAAGAAAGAATTACAATTACAGTTAATTTGTTTCATATTTTTAGATACTTTTTTTAAAATAAATTTTATTAATTCTGGATATTAAAAAATACACCCCTCCAAAGTACTAGCATTTAAAAAAAAATGCACGACGAGTGATTGAAGGTATTATAACAATGAGTGAATTATACCTTTAGATGATTAAGATGTTTTTCGAAAATAGTTTAAAGTACAGTAATTAATATTAATTTAATATTAATTTAATGTGTGAACTATTACTTGTTTTTGTATTGCTCAAACTTAGAATTATTGCCAGTTTCTTTAAATTTCTGGGCCAAAAACTGAGCTAAATTTTGATTAGGATTTAATCCATAAGCTTCCTCATATTTTTCAATAGCATCAATGGTGTCACCCTTCATTAAATAACAGTTAGCCTCTTGCGCTGTTAATTCATAATTATCTGGGAAGGAGGAGTAGGCGATATTAATTACCTTTATAGTTTTGTCGTATTCTTTTTCCTCAAAAAATAAATTAATAATTGACATATACGCTGTGTATTGTTTCGGATTAATTTTAATTGATTTTTTATAACATTCAAGTGTTTTTGAAATATTCTTTTCTTGTTTATAGCAGTTTCCTAAATTTTCATAAGCTTGCGCATATAAAGGTCTATGTCTAATTGCTAATCTGAAATATTTTTTAGCAGTTTTAAAATCATTTAAATAGGAATAATATATAACGCCAGCATTGTTATAGGCGGAGAAAAAACTTGAGTCGTTTGTAATGGCTCCATTATAATGTTTTATACATTTTTGAATAAGAACTTGATCCGAATATTTTTTGTTAGTAGATCGTAACATTTCAAAGTATTCATTGGCTAACAAACTATTTGCTTTAGATGATTTCTCTAAATGCTTCATGTCATTTTCAAATAGCGTTAATTTCGAATTCCAATTTGCATTTCTGTTCCAGGTATATGCCATACAAATTAGCATTAGTGGCAATAGATAAATTAATGGTTTAGAGAAAAATTGTGATACTGATTTAAAGTTGATGTTTTTTGCGTAATTAACTATAATAATTGCAATCATTAAACAAAATCCCATGGTTGAAAAATAAGCAAATCGCTCGCCTAAAATACCTGGAGCAGGTGTGCTGATATTTGTAAAAGGTGCAATGCATCCGCAAAAAAGTAAAGTGGCAAATAGCAACAATTTATTTTTTGTTTTGTAAATGTAAAATCCTATTACTGCTAAAAATGTAATGGCGATTAAAAAATAAAGATTAATACCTGAACTCAAATCAAAGGTATTGGTGCCATAGTAAAACCTAAATGGATATGGGAAAAGAGAAAACTCTACGTAAAATCCAAAAGTTTTTATGCCAATAATAAGTCTGTGTATAAAGGAAATACTTTCTGTATATAAAGGATTTTCGAAATGATAAAAATGGCGTATTGTTTTCTCTGAAACAATATTTGCCTTGATAAATGACGATATAATTCCAGTAAAAATAAGTAACGAACTTAAAATAGTAACATGCTTTACCTTTACTTTTCTGAAAAATAAAATACATAATGGTATAATCGCAAAAGTTAATACTGCTGTTCGCTTAGAGAAAATTGCTAGTGATAGGAAAAACAGTATTAAAAGAATATTTTTTAATGTTGGTTTTTCATACGATTTAAGGCTAAACCATATTGCTATTAATGAAAGTGAAAATGCTAATAATTCATCCCTGCACTTCAAATTATTTACTAATTCAGTATGAATGGGATGGATTAAAAAAATGAGTGCACATAAGAAGGATACAGAAAATCCATATTCATGAGGATTCAATAATTTTAAAAAAACGCAAAAAACTAGCCATGTGCAGGCAAAATATAACAGTAAATTAATAAGATGACTTACAAATGGATTTTGACCAAATATGGCATATTCGATAGCAAACGTCGTTGTGGTAAATGGTCTATAATCAAATGAACCCTCGCTATCGTGAGCATATCGGCTTTTCCAAATTTTAATAATGCCACTAAAGCCTTTTGAAACTAATGCGTGATTTGGAACATATTCTTTTCCTTTTATTGGAAAATTTGTTACCGTAACGTAGTCATCATCTAATGCATATTTATTTCTTAGAGTATTTCCGTAAAACAGAAAACAAAGACAAAAAAATAAGATGAATATTTTTTTGTTTTCTGAAGTTAAAAAATGCATAATATAGGATTCAATGTTTATGTTAAAAAAGTAAATTTATAAAAAAAAGCGCCTATTGGCGCTTTTAATATGTAATCAAATAAAATTATTTTTTAGTGCCTTGTTTTAATTCTTCTAATGATTTTCGAGTACCATTAACAATAAGAGAGGATATTCCGTGTTTTGAAGAGAAATTAATATAGTAGGCTTTATCGTGAGTTCTTTTCATTACAAATTTCACAATACAAGAGGTATTGTTTGATGAAATTACATCGCAAGAAGCTATTTCTGGATTTCCTTTTAAAGTTTGGATAAATTTAACTGCATCCGAATTAGAATTAAATCCTGAAAATGATGAGTTAAAAATGGTAGTTGTTTTAAAAAAACCATTTTCCATTTTATCATTAATCGTCCAAACAAGATTTGATTGGGAAAATAAATTAAAAGATGAACACATGAAATAGAAGATTGTAATTGCTAGTATTTTTTTCATAATAAAGAGTTTAAGTTTTTAATTATAACAAATTTATACATTTTTATTTATAATGCAAAAAAACCGCCCCACTAGTTATTTAAGTTGGGGTTTTATTGAGTAAAGTACCTATTATATAATATTTTTTAAAAATAAGTTTTCTATTATTGAATTTCTTAAATTTACGAAATGCATAATTCTTCACTGTTAAATAATATTGTTACTTATTTGCCAAAAAAAAATCTAACAAATGAAGATTTGGCAAGGGTTTTTAATGTGCAACCCGAACAAATTTTTAAAACAGTAGGAGTTAATCAACGTCATATTTCAGGTGAGGATGAATTAGCCTCAGACATGGGGATTCAAGCTGCACAAAGATTATTGAAAGAAAGCGACATTAGTAAAGATGATATTGATTTTTTAATATTTTGCTCAACTTGTTTTGATTATTCTGCTCCCTCAACCAGTTGTATAATGCAGGATAAAATAGGTTTGAGTAAATCAACGGCATGTATTGATTTGCCTTATGGCTGTAGTGGATATGTATATGGTTTAGCGATGGCTAAAAGTTTTATTAGTTCAGGTATTGCAAAAAACATATTGTTTATTACATCTGATACTTTAACAAAAACGATTACCGAAAATAATTTGGAATTAAAGAGTATTTTTAGCGACGCAGCATCAGCAACTTTAATTACACAAAAAAATAGTAGGAGCATTGGAGAATTTGTTTTTGGTACTGATGGAGGTGGCAGTTTGGATGTTTTTGTTTCTAAAAGTGGATACCGCCCTCCGATAGACGGAAATATAGATGCTTGTGGAATTTTACCGCATGGAAAACTGGAAATGGATGGAATGAAAGTGTTTAATTTTGGTTTGAAAATAGTACCTCAATTAATTACCGATACGCTTAAAAAAAATGATTTAACTTTAGACCAAATTGATTTGTTTATTTTTCATCAACCAAGCCGATTTTTGTTAGATGTTTTACGTAAAAAAATAAACATACCAGAAAGTAAATTTTTTATTAATATTGAACAGCATGGCAACACATCGTCTACAAGTATTCCATTAGCGTTAAGTGATGCTCAAGCCCAAGGAAAATTAAAACATGGAATGATTGTTTTGTTAGCAGGTTTTGGAGTAGGTTATAGTTGGGCTGGAACAATTATTAAAACATAAATTAATTAGTATAAAGATGACATTAGAAGAATTTACCCTTAATCTTGAAAAAGAATTAGAAGAAGTGGAAGTTGGAACACTTAATCCCGACACCGTTTATCGTGATTTGAAAAATTGGAGTTCAATGTATGCGTTAATTATTATTGCATTTATTGATTTCAACTTTAATATTATTTTAAATTCAAAAGAATTAAAAGAAACATCTACAATTAGAGAATTATATAACTTAGTTAAATCAAAAAGTGTATAGCGTTATCAACCACATATCATTAAAAGGCTTATCTGTTTGTGTTCCAAAACAAATAGTTAAAACTATGGATTATGATTGGTTAACGGAAGATGAACGAAAGATGTTTATCAAGAATACAGGAACTGAAGAGCGAAGGGTATCAAATCCAAATCTTGTAACATCTGATTTTTGTGAAAAAGCTACCAATGAACTTTTAAAGAAATTAAATTGGGATAGTCAAAGTATAGATGTTTTGATATTTGTTTCACAGTCACCAGATTATTATCTTCCAGCAACTTCTGCCATATTACAACATAAGTTAAATTTTAAAAAAGGAATTGTAGCTTTTGATATTAATTTAGGTTGTAGTGGATATAACTATGGGTTATACGTTATTGCAAACTTAATGTCTTCTGGGAATTTGAAACGAGGTATTCTTTTAACAGGAGATACATCAACCTTATCTACTAATTTTAGAGATAAAAGCACGTATCCATTATTTGGAGATGCAGGAGCTGCAACAGCTTTAGAGTTTGATGAGACAGCAGCTCCCATGTATTTTAATATCTTTACAGATGGCAGTGGCTATAAATCAATTATCGTTGAAGATGGTGGAGCAAGAAATCAATTTACTGAGAAATCTTTTATAGAACATAAAATAGAAGAAGGAATTTATCGTTCTGGAAAAAATTTAGTGTTAGATGGGATTGAAGTATTTAATTTTGCGCTAAAAGAAGTTGCCGCCAGTATTGAAGATATTTTTAAAGAAAGCAAAATTGATAAAGCAAGAATTGATTATTTTGTATTTCATCAAGCTAATAAACTAATTAATGAATGTGTGAGGAAAAAATGTAGAGTTGAGCCTGAAAAAGTGCCATATTCCATTCAAAAATTCGGCAATACTAGTTCCGCTTCCATACCATTAACAATGATTTATAAAATTAAAGAAGATTTAGAGAATAAATCCTTACATTTATTGTTAAGTGGCTTTGGCGTTGGCTATTCATGGGGTAATACCATACTTTCTACAAATAAAATAACTTGTACAGAAATCATAGAAATTGAATAAATTTAGTTTAAATAATCAAACTATTTTAATTACAGGAGCCTCATCTGGTATTGGAAGAGCTTGTGCTATCGAGGCATCAAGTATTGGAGCACATTGCATCCTAGTTGGACGAAATGAGATTGCTTTAAAAGAAACGGCGTCTCTGTGTTCAGGAATTATAGATATTTTAGTTTGTGATTTGAGAAATCCAGAAGAAATAAAAAAAATAGTTTCTAAAATAAATAAAGTTGATGGTGTGGTTCATTGTGCAGGAATCACTTATCCTCGTCCTGTTAAATTTTTGAAAATAGAGCATATCAAAGAAATTTTTGATATTAATTATAACGCCCCTGTTTTATTGACAGCAGAATTACTACAAACAAATAAAGCTAATGAAGGAGCTTCTTTTGTTTTCATATCTTCAATTTCTTCACAACACCCTTATTTTGGAGGCTCTACTTATGTGAGTTCTAAAGCAGCTCTTGAAGCCTTTAGTAGGGCACTGGCAATTGAGATTGCTCCCAAAAAAATGAGATCAAACGTGCTTATGCCTGCAATGGTTTATACAAAAATGTTGGAAGAGACAAAAGAGGCAACCGGTGAAGATAGATTTAATGAATATGAGAAATTGCATCCATTAGGTTTTGGAGAACCAAAAGATGTTGCAGATGCGGCTTGCTTTTTTTTAAGTAAAGACACAAAGTGGATTACGGGTAGTGAGTTAAAAATGGATGGTGGCTTATTATTGAACGGTAAAGTAAAATGAGCATTGTAGATTATAGTATAGTAGTTCCTGTATATAACGCAGAGGGTTCTTTGGATGTTTTAAATAAAAGCATCTGTCATTTCTTTGAATCAAAGCAATATTCCTATGAAATTATTTATGTAAATGATTCAAGTATTGATAGAAGTTGGGATATTTTAAAAGAGATTAAAAAAACAAATGCTTGTATTACAATTATAAATTTTAGTAAAAATTTTGGTCAGCATGCTGCAACAATGTGCGGATTCAAACATGCCAAAGGTAAATTTGTTGTAACATTGGATGACGATATGGAAGCACATCCGAATGAAGTAGAGAAATTAATTTTATCCCAACAAAAGTCAAATGCCGATTTAGTATATGGCGTTTACAGAAAATTAAACCAATCCTTTTTAAGGAGAATTTTAACTAATTTTTATAAACTAATCTCAAAAGTTGAAGGAAGTAAAAAAGGTAAAGGCAGTAGTTTTAGATTGCTAAAATATTCTCTCGCAAAAAAATTATCCGATAACCATAAACATTTTGTATTTATAGACGAGTTGTGTTTATGGTACACAAGTAATATTGATTTTGTAAATACAGAATCTAATAAAGAGTTCATTGATAAAAGGCGATATAATATTGCTAGTTTATTTTCGCTTACTACTAATTTAATTATGTTTTCATCTACATATCCCTTGAAGATAGTAACTAATATAGGAATGGCTTTAGCAACTATAAATTTTGGAATTGGCACTTACTTTTTAATAAAAAAAATATTTTACAAAATTTCTTATGATGGTTATGCATCTCTAATAGTTAGCATTTTGTTTTCTACAGGTTTAATTATTTTTTGCATCGGAATTTTGGCTCAATATATTTCTAAATTATTAAAAACAACTAACAACGCACCTAGTTATAGCGAGAGTGAAGTCATATGTTAATTATTGAGCAATACGGCGTAAGGCTAGTTCGCTTGCAAAAAAGTAATATCGAATTAGTTCGCTATTGGAGAAATCAAAGTGATATTGCCAATTACATGGAGTATAGAAATTATATAACTCCATCTGCCCAAATTAATTGGTTTGATAGTATCAATAATAAAAACAACTACTATTTCATCATTGAATATCAGAATAAAAAAGTTGGGTTAATAAATTCAAAAGATTATAACCCAAAGTATGGATTTGGAGAGGGAGGAATATTTATTTGGGATAAAAGTTTTATTGATTCCTATGTGGCTGTATTTAGTACTTTATGTTTATTGAATTTTGTGTTTTTCACACTCAAACTCCCTGTAATATCTACTGCTAGAATTTTAAAAAGTAATCATAAAGCCATTAACTATAATAAGCAAATTGGGTACAAATTGTTGCCTAATCAAGAGCTGATTGAAAATCAGTTATATGAGTTAACCTTTGAAGAATATCAAAAACACGCTTCTGTTTTAAATAATGCGGCTGCTCAACTTAATAAAGATAATTCTGTTTTAAAATATGAGGGTAAAGTAAGCGATAAAAACATAGATCAACTTAATCTTTTGTTGTCAAAGGCAAATCATTAGAAAAACTATCTAGCGGAAAAACTCCATTTTTAAAGGCTGTTTGCCATTTCTCGTAACTTGTCATGGATAATAAAAATGGATCGTCCATGTGTTCAATTTTATATTTAGAGATTTCATGAGCACTATAATTCCATAAAGGATTTGGGATATCAAACATTAATACAACTCTTTTTTTGTCGGAATTATTCCAAGCTTCGTGCTCAAATGAATCGTCAAATACCATTAGTTCACCTTCTTTCCAATGTCTTATTTCATTTCCCACTCGAATTCCACATAGTTCCTCACTAGGCACTATTAAAGGCAAATGACATCGTAATACCATTTTTGTATAGCCTTTATGAGCCATAATTTTTGTATGAGGTTCTATATACGAATAGTCACATGATAAAATTTGAGGAATAGAGTAAATAAGCTCTGCTGTTTTTGGACACAATTGGGCATGAGACGGAAATTTCATATTGAAAAAAATAAATGAAAAAACTTTCCATGCTTTATGTTTTTCGGATTTTACATAATTAGGAAATGTACGCAACCATTGGTTATCAGCATTAATTTCTATTAAGTTCAATAATTCATTTTTGATTTCAGGAAATTTTTTTGCTAAAGTTTCAAGAAACTGAAATTCCAACGGGTCATAAAATAATTTAGGATTTTTATCAGTAAATGGAATATTTGACATGTGGATTAAATTAATTATACTAAATTAGTGAAAATTTAATTAATAAATATGCCTCACCTTTGGTTTAGTGTATATGATTTTAGTTTTAGTTATAAAGATGCTGATCCTGCATTTATTGACTCTAAGTCATTTGATTGGGCAAATGATTTAGAAACTAGCGTTGATTTAATAAGAACTGAACTTCAAAAATATATTGAAGATAAAGAGTTTGTTCCTTATTTCAATACTCCTATGGTTGGAGGTAAAAACAGCTGGAAAACGATATCATTAAAATGGTGGAGCATTGAAGTATTTAAAAACCAAAATTATTTCCCATTTACAACAGCCATTATTAATAAATATCCAAATATTGTTTCAGCATCATTTAATTTATTAGAATCCGAATCAGCAATAAAAGCACATTATGGCGATACAAATGCCATTTATCGATGTCATTTAGGGCTTGTTATACCAGCTGGGTTGCCAAATTGTGGGTTTAGAGTGAATGATGAAAAAAGAGCTTGGGAAAATAATAAATGGTTGATTTTTTTAGATGCGAATAATCACGAGGCTTGGAATAATACTCCTAAAGATAGATACATACTTTCAATTGACGTAATCAGGGATGAATTCATTCAAAAAAAATCATTCATTTGTTCTACAGTATTTACATCATTATTCTTGCAAAAAAGAGCTAGAAAATATAAGATCATTTTTGAAACAAAGCCGCTTTTAGTAAAGATTTTAGCTAAAGCATTAAGACTAATTGTGCAACTAGGAATGTATTTGTCTAATAAGTTAAGAATCTTTTGATGGAACAAATTAAACCATGGTTTTCCTTTTCCGAAAATGCCATTTACAATGGTGTTGAAAAACCTTTTTTTGATATTTCACAAAAACCTTGGAAAATTTTATTAGAGGATAACTATAAAGAAATTCTTTCTGAACTAAAAGTTATTATATTAAGTCAAAATAAAAATATTGTCCCTTATTATAATAAAACATTGGCTTCTACTCCTACATCATGGACTATATTTCCTTTAATAATGTGGGGAAGAAAAAATACGGATAATTGTGAGAAGGCAAAGTATACAGCTAACTTTATTAATCAAATTGAAGGAGTAACCTCTTGCGGCTTTTCAATATTAAAGCCCCATACTAAAATAAAACCACATTTTGGAGATACAAATGTGATGTATCGATGTCACCTAACATTAAAGTCTTCAGGCACTATAGATGAAATTGGCATGCGTGTAGGTAATAAATTGATTACATGGGAAACAGGCAAGCTATTTGCATTTTGCGATGCTCATAATCATGAGGTTTGGAATAATACAAATGAAGAAAGATGGATATTGATTATTGACATTTTAAGAGAGGACTTCTTAAAAGATAAACAACAAATCTGTAAACAAATAAATGCTACTTTATGGTGGCAATTAAAGTTTCAGAAATTTTATTTCATTAAACATTTACCCAAATGGAGCAGAAAATGGTTGATGAAAGCAACAACTGTTTTTATGAAAGTTGATTGAAGCTGGATTGCACCTGTTTCTTTAAAAATTTCAGTCTTAAACTAACAGGTAGATTAAAATAAATAGCCGTTAACATATAATACAAGTGAAGTTTAGTGTTATTGAAAAAGAAATTTAGTTTCCACAAAAATTTCGAATCTGTTAAAAGGGCTGAATTATCGTCTATATAGTTAAATTTCCTGCCATATTCCTTGCAAAAAAAGTTTAAGATAGAGATTTCTTTTTTATCTAATTCTTTTTCATAAGACTTTACTCTATTCGTGTTTACATCCTTATATAAATTAGAATGCATTTCAGTAATTTTTTCAAATACCTCACTACTTAAATTTTGTTTTGCATAGTCTTTGGTTTTATCAATATGTTCCTGAAAATGTAACATGCTCTGGGAGTACTCAATGTTTAAATATTCAGAAATAGTTTTTAAGGTATTTTCGGGGTTACTGGCTAAATCCTCGTATCTTATATTTATGTGATTAATGTCATGTTTTTTTAAGGAACTAAATATTTGTTTGTAAAAGTAATTCCAAGAAGCTGCTAACATAAAAATTGAATCTTTTGTATTACCATATTTTTTTCGAGAAACAGCATTATCTCTAAAATCCCTAACTAAAACAATAAACTTAGAGTTGGGATAAATGGCATTCATCTGATCAATATGTAATGAATAGATAGGATTTTTATCTATAACATAACTTACATCAGCTTTGTTTTTATGCGCTAAAGGAAAATTTAAATAGGCTAATTTACATACATTGGCGTAGGTTTTATCTTGTAGGTGATGAATATCTTTTTCCAAATCTGCGGACGGCTTCCAGATACTTACGATTTTACTGAAGTTGTATGAAAATAGATTTAAAAATGCTCTAATAGTTGTTTCATTATCAAATTTTTTCTTAAAAAATGAACTATAGGAGAATAGCACAAATTCATTTTCAGGAGTAGCAATTACTTTTGGATGTGAGTTAAGCATATTGGTTAATAGGGTGGTGCCAGATCGGCCCATACCTACAATAAATGCAATCTCTGGTAATTTATTTTTGCTATTAGTGTCCAAGTGGTTTTATAAACAAATGTATGATTAGTAAAAATATCAATTTATCTTAAAACAGCGCTTTTTTTTCTCTATTAATTAAAAATTACCTAAATTCAACAGACTTAATCACTGATGTTGAGACCTGATAAATGAACACAAGTTTAATAGATAAGCTATTTCCTATTTATAAAGAAAAAGAGGCTGTTCAGGAACCAATTTTTTCTGGTAAAAGAATATTGTCATTTATTGTAACGTTTATTCAATTAGTTGCTATTTTATATATCGTTAAGAATTTCAATATTGAAAAATCTTCTGGAATAAGTGAAATAGCATATATAATAGTTATAGCATTTGTTGTCAATAGTATTATCCCACTTCGTTACAGGCAGTTTGTTTTATTTGCAACTTGTATCGCTATTATTTATTTTGCTTTTGGTTTTTTTACAGGAAGCCTTTTTATTGTTAGTGCTTTACCCATTATTGGAATTTGTCATTTAAGGATTAAATTTTGGTTAAAGGCACTTTTAATTTTCATAGGATTTGTGGGCCTTTTTATTTTACGCATCGAGTTATTTTATCTTTTAAGGGCCTCACTCATCACTCCATTTATTGCATCCATGTTTATGTTTAGAGTTATCATATATTTATATGAACTCAAGCATGGAATGATTCCTACTTCTATCTGGCAAAGTTTAGTTTACTTTTTCCTATTTCCAAACATTTGTTTTTTGTTTTTTCCTATCATAGATTATAAAACATATAGTAAAACGTATTATAATATTGCTGACAACGAAATTTGGCAAAAAGGTATTAGATGGATGCTCAGAGGGATTATTCATATTTTAGGATACAGATTAGTATATTATTATGTCCTTATTAGTCCAGCTAAGGTTATTGATATCTCAACCCTTTTGCAATATACCCTTTCTAGTTATGCCTTAATTTTAAGACTTTCAGGATTGTTTCATTTCATATTAGGTTTATTGTGTTTGTTCGGATTAAATCTTCCTCAGGCTTTTAATAACTATTTTTTAGCTAAAAATTTTACGGATTTATGGCGTAGAATCAATATTTACTGGCGAGAGTTTATGCTAAAGATTTTCTTTTATCCTATAATGTTTAAACTGAAAAAGAAAATCATCAAAAATTTGTTGGCAATTACCATGCTTTGTGTTTTTATTATTTCATGGGCACTTCATGGCTATCAGTGGTTTTGGATCAGAGGATATTATATTTTTAACATTCTTGATTTAACCTTTTGGCTAATTTTAGGAACATGTATAACAATTAATGCAGTCTTTCAGGAAAAAAAATCGCATAAAATCATCAAACAACGTTCTGTTTATTCATTGTATTTTTTGAATATGATACAAATAGTAGGAATGATTATTTTCATGTCTACTATGTGGTCATTATGGGGTAGTAGTTCTTTTAATGAGTGGTTGTTTTTGATGGCAAGAGTTAATGATTTTTCATACAGTACTCTTTTTGTGATTATCATTTTTATTGTGGGAATTATTATTTTAGGATTCCTAATCCAAATTTTATTGGAAAAAGAAGCTATTAAAAAAATATTTTCTATTCAGCCACAACATACGCTCTTTTTAACTATTCCTTCGTTATTAATTGTTTTATGTAGCTCTTTTCAATCTTCCGAAACTATACTTCCTGCTAAGGTAAATCTATTTATTAACTCTCTATCCGAAGAAAAATTAAATGATAATGATAAAGAAAAAGCTGAAGAAAGTTATTATAAAAAATTAATTGATGGAGAAGATAATTCTGCCAATGGTTTATGGGAAAGAAATTTGAAAAGACCAAGAAAGTTTAATTCGATGGATGATATTTATATTCGAACAGATGATCTATTGACAAAAATATATAAACCAAGCTATAGTATAATGGTTAATGGTTATGAATTTAAAACAAATTCATTTGGGTTAAGAGATAAAGATTATGAATTTGTAAAACCAAAAAAAACATTTAGAATAGCTTTGTTAGGAGGTTCCTACGAAATGGGCTCAGGTGTAGATAATAAAGATGTATTTGAATCATTATTAGAACTAAAATTAAATGCTTTGGCAACTGATAGTTTAATTAATAACTATGAGATTTTTAATTTTGCCGCAGGAGGATTTTATTCTATTCAACATGTGGAATTATGTCATACTAAAGTGTTTCAGTATACACCTAATGCCGTTATGTATATTGCTCATTCTGGGGAAAAATGGAGGTTGATAAATACATTTGCTAACTTAATAGGTCAAGGCAAAAATTTAAAATATCCTTTGCTTATTTTTATAAAAAACAAAGCAGGTATTAAACAAACCATGAGTAAAGCTGAAATGCAAAGAAGATTAGAGCCTTATGGAGATGTTTTGATTAAATGGGCGTATTCTGAAATCTCTAAATTATGCTACGAAAATAATTGTAAGGCAATTTGGGTATATCTGCCTGCCACAGCTGATATAATTGATAAAAAAGAGTTCGATTTTATTAAAGCTATAGGTGATGAATGCCATTTTTTACAATTGGATTTAACAGGTGTTTATGATTCAGTAAATAAACGAGAGATTGTTGTTTCTGAATGGGATACTCATCCTAATGATAAAGGACATAGGTTAATAGCTGATAAGTTATTCAAAGAAATGATTAAAATAAAAGAAAATTTAACACATTAAAAAATATATTTTACCTTTAATATTTAATTAAGACACATGAAAAATGATTTACCAAGTATAAAACAAACTATTAGGGAGTTTGTTTTAATCCAATTGCTAAAAAATAAAAATGTAGATACTTTAACAGATAACTCACCTCTTATTACTGGTGGCTTGGTTGATTCTATTTCAACTATGCAATTAGTTGTGTTTTTAGAAAAAACTTTTCAAGTTGAATATGAGGCACACGAAGTTGATAGGGATAATTTTGATTCGATTAATATTATATCTGATTTTTTAATTAAAAAATTAAGCTAATTGC
Source organism: uncultured Bacteroidota bacterium (assembly GCA_903893815.1). Classification (GTDB taxonomy): domain Bacteria; phylum Bacteroidota; class Bacteroidia; order B-17B0; family Aurantibacillaceae; genus UBA4416. The sequence continues at coordinate 46,349 of CAITNS010000040.1, read as the reverse complement.
TTTATAAGCTAAATAGTATTTTACCCAAAGGAGCTTCTAAATACGCTTCTAATATCGCTATTAAAGATTTGAAAGGTAATTCTATTAATTACAATGAATTACATATTGCTACTTCTCATATTTACAATTTTCTTACAGAGCATGGTGTAGTTGCGGGAATGCGTGTAGGAATTGTTGCTCCAAAAAGTATAGATTACATCGTTTGTTTATTTGGAATAATGAAATGCAAATCGGCCTATGTTCCATTAGATATAAGCGCTCCTATATCTCGTAACTTAGAAGTTTTTGATGATTGTAATTTGAAGGGAGTTTTTATTGAAAATAGCAGTTTACAAAACTACATTGATACGTTCTCAAAAAAGAAGCGTTACAGTATTTATAAATTCAATAGTCATTATACATTTATTTTATTTACATCTCCCTCTAAAATTCATCAGCAAGATTTGGCATATATTTTATATACATCTGGATCTACAGGAATTCCTAAAGGCGTTATGCACTCGCATCAAAGTGCTTGGGCATTCATTAATTGGAGTATCAAAACATTTAAGCCAAAATCTCAAGATACTTTTTCGTCTCATGCACCTTTTCATTTTGACTTATCTGTTTTTGATATCTTTGTATCACTAAGTGTGGGAGCTTCTTTGATTTTATTCGATGAAAAAACATCCTCAAATCCATTACTAATTGCTTCTGAACTTTCACAAAACAAAATCAGTTATTTTTATTCAACGCCAACAACACTTGCATACTTAAGTAATTTTGGAAAGATGTATAAGTACACATTCCCTTTTTTGAAAAATGTGTTTTTTGCTGGGGAAGTATTTTTAATACAAGATTTATTAATTATTAAAAAGGCTTTGCCATCTGCAAAATTTTATAATTTATACGGGCCAACAGAAACTAATGTTTGTAGTTATTTTAAATTGCCAAATAAAATTCCTCATAAACAAATAGATCCATTTCCTATTGGAAAATCCTGTAGTTTTTCTAAGCTAAAAATCAATACAACTTCACAAAAAAAAGGTGAATTATTAGTCTCAGGGGATTCTTTAATGAATGGATATTGGAATGATGAGAGAAAAACAAAATCAGCATTTATTAAAGATGAGTATGGAGTTATATGGTATAAAACTGGAGACATAGTTACTCTTGATTCTTCAGGTAATTACACTTATGTAGGTAGAAAAGATAGAATGGTAAAACGCAGGGGGTATAGGGTAGAATTAGCGGAAATTGAATCTACTCTTGTTAAACATAAAGCGATTATTCAAGCAGCGGTATCCACAAGTAGTTTAAATAGTCAAACCGATAATACAATTACTGCTCACATAGTGCTTCATAAAACTTGTAAAATTTCCGAAATAGAATTTTATAAGTATTGTCAGATGCATTTACCGACGTATATGGTTCCGGATCAATTCAAATTCCATAAAAAAATGCCTTTAACATCAACAAATAAAATAGATTATAAAACATTATCTTCGTTAAATGAATAAGCAATATTCGCATAAACAAAACACTATTTACTCAACCTATGCTAACTTTGCGAAAACGGAATTAAATAATTCAGTTTTTGATAGAGATAAGAGCCAAACATTTGGCCAAGATGAATGGCATAAATGCGGCGAAAAGAAGTTACACGGTATATCCATACCAGAATTTTATGGAGGCTTAGGGTGTAATGCTCTTGATACATCAATTATTCTAGAATCATTAGGTTATGGATGTGAAGATGGAGGATTGATTTTTTCTTTATCAGCACAATTGTTATCATGTACTATTCCTATTTGGTTACATGGAACGGAGGAGCAAAAAAATAGATATTTACCATTACTTTCTGCTGGAAAGATGATAGCTGCGAATGCTATAACTGAAAAAAAAGCAGGATCCGATGTTTTTTCTATGCATACTAAAGCTGTTAAGTCAAGTTCCAGCTATATATTAAACGGTGAGAAATCATATATTTCAAATGCTCCAAATTCTAATATAGTCCTGTTATATGCAGCAACAGATTCGGAAAAAGGGTTTTATGGAGGGATTTCTGCTTTTATTATAGATAAAGCCACTCCAGGTCTTTTGATTTCTAATCCAATTGATAAAATGGGTTTAAGAACTTGTATGATGGGAAATATTGAATTAAATAATGTTGAAGTTTTAGAAAGCAATCATTTAGGAAAAGTGGGAGCGGGAGGTGTGTTATTTATTGAATCAATGAATTGGGAGCGAGCCTTGCTTTCTGCTATTCATGTTGGCACTATGGTGCGTATTTTAGAAAAATCGATTCATTATCTTAACTCAAGGAAGATTGGAGAAGATACTATAGGAAAATATCAAACAAATAGTCATAAAATCGCAGATATGTATACGCTTATAGAAACCTCGAGGCTTTTGGTTCATAAAGCCGCTAATGAAATTGATCATAAGTCAGAAACAACTTCGTTATCAGCATCCACTGCAAAATTATTTGTAAGTGAGGCTTTAAATAAAGTATGCGATATGGCTTTGTTAATTTTTGGAGCTAACGGATACCTAACTCAATCCTCAATTGAACGCTACAAGAGAGATGCAGTAGCAGCACAAATCTATTCGGGTACAAATGATGTTCAAAAAAACATAATATCAAAATGGTTGGGCGTATAAACTTTGCGCAAAAGAGTTTGGCTATATTCAAACATTTTGAAGGCTTATTGGTTTAACAAGTAAATAAATTAACTATGAATAAGTATGATGTAATTATTATTGGCGGAGGGCCCTCAGGCTCTACAGCTGCAAGTTATTTGGCAGACAAAGGTTACAACGTTCTTTTATTGGAAAAAGAAAAATTCCCAAGAGAACATGTTGGAGAGTCGCTAATACCTGCTTCATACGATAGTCTTTCAAAACTAGGAGTTTTAGAGGAGTTAGAAAAAATATCTCCAAGAAAACCTGGAGTAAATTTTATTGCAAATGACGGGAGAAGTCAATCTTTATGGTGCTTCAAAAATGTGATTAATGATAAAAGTTATTTATCATTTCATGTAAAACGTTCTGAATTTGATAATTTGTTACTTAAAAATAGTGTAAAAAAAGGTGCACAAGTCATGGAAGAGCATGCGGTAAAGCACGTTAATCTTGATAGAGAAGATGGTATAGTTGAAGTAAGAGCAATTGATAAAAGAGGAGAAATAAAAGAATTTACTTCAAAATTTGTAATTGATGCCAGTGGATTAAGTACTTTTTTGGGCAGTAAACTAGGAGTTAAGGCATCTGTTAAAGATTTGGATAGAGTTGCCATGTTTACCCATTGGGCTGGCGCAAATTATGATCACGTTTTAAAAGAAGGTGCAATAAAAATTGTTTACTTACATGGGAACGATAAAAAAGGTTGGATATGGGTAATTCCTATTAGTAAAGATTGTTTAAGCATTGGTGTGGTAGTAAATAATAGTTTTTTGAAGCAAGAGAAGCAAAAACATTCTGATAAAAAGGATTGGGTTCATGAATTGTATATGAATGAAATTAAAAGTTCTGACGCTGTAAGTAAACTATTAACTAATGCCGTGAGCCAACATAAAGTTCAAATCCAAGGTGATTATTCCTATTTCTGTGAAAAAAAATACGGAAATAATTATGCTATGATTGGTGATGCTGGTGCATTTCTTGATCCTATATTTTCAAGTGGAATTTTTGTTGGTATGCATAGTGCTCAATTAGTAACGGATGCTATTCACGAGAAGTTTATAAACAATAGCAACAGATTGCTTGATGAAGCTTACGTTAATATAAATGGTGCTGTAAAGCTTTTAGAAAAGTTTATAAAATTGTTTTACAGTCAAGAAAATATTAATTTTTCCCACATGGGAAATCCTGAAACCCTTCTTCAATTTAAAGAGTCAGAATCTATATATACAATTTTCCATTATTTATTAGCAGGCGATTTTTTTGCTAACTATGAAAAATATTCTATTTTTTTAGATACCATGCGCGATCCTAAAATGTTATCTAAATTTCAGAATCTAATTAGTCATTCAAAAGATTACGGAGTTAACGCTTCATGCGGAGAACTTTTTGAAGAAATGTATGGTAAAATGACCTATGAAGTAAGTTTTGATCAAAAATTACTTGTCTAATTAGCTCTCTTTATAAAACCCATTTCCGTATACCTTTTTTGCAACCTCTCAAGCTTAATTTTGATAGGTGAATAGTAGATGATTTTGTCTTTATAAATATCTACGTAACCTCTTATAATTGGAAAAGTATACTTTATAATTAATGTAATTGATTTTACTAGGCTCAAAGGCATATTTATTTTGTAACCTACACTTTTGGCAATTTTACTGCAAATTACATCACAAAGTTCAATTTCTTCCTGACTTAATTTTTCTTTCCAAACATGCAATCTATCGCCATTGAGTTCCTTATTTAGATCGGAATATTTTTTTAAGAAGCGTTCTTTGTACTTTTCTTGAATATGATAATTATCTATTTTTATGGACTGTTTTTTTTGATATTCAGTATTCTCAATATTTTGAGAAATGTTTAAAAACTGATTTATTTTCAGGCTTTCCTTGTCATAATTTAAAACAAGATCTTCATATTTTACAAGAAGTACTTTTTCAGGATATTTTTTTTTAAATCTTAAGATATCTCTATTGTATAGTTTCCATCGAGTTGCGTTGTATGCTATATTGGGCGATTTTAAGTATATACTTTCTTTACGTGATAATATATTTGCACGATGATCACGAACTATCCATATAAATTTTGCGTTAGGTATGAAGGCACTTATTTTGTCAATAAAAATGGAGTATGATGGATTTTTATCCATTAATACATGTGCATTTTCTTTTTTCGAACCAAGTACTTTAAAATTTTTATAAATAATTTTACAAATTTCAATATAGGTTAACTTTTGAGATGCTTCTGCTATATTAATAACGGATTGTTTTACTTTTTGAATTTCAAAGTCCCAGCCTACTAATGGATGTGTTAAGCAGTATAACTCAATCTCATCAAAAATAAGTTTAATTTCGGAAGATGTAAAATGTGTTTTATGTCTAAATTTATATAGAAAAAAAACAAGGAAATTGGCCTCTGGCATACAGTGTACATCTGTAAACTTATTTAAAAGTTTAGACAGAATGGTTGTGCCCGACCGACCTATGCCAACAATAAAATGTAATTGTTTTTCCATTTATTATTTTTTAGCATTCTTTATTTTGTAATTATGATAAATGTGAAGCTCTGGAGACTTTAGTGTTTCAAATACTTTCACTTTTATAAAACTAATAATTGATGAAATTAAGATACTAATTTTTTTTAAATAAGAAATATGTGTTTGGTTAAAATAATTATAATTATTTCCAAGTGAACCCGCAATGAATTCTATTTGTTCTATTTCATTTTTAGTTAAATCATTTTTCCATGCATGAACTCGTTCCGAATTTATAGGAGAACTTAGATCTTTTAATTTTTTATGCATGCGTTCATAATTTCGCTCATCTTGTTTGATGCTGTTAATTTTCTCTTTTATACTGTCATTGAAATTAAAAATAGATTCTGAATACTCAAGGTTGAAATAATTGGTTATTTCTTTTAAAGTCTTTTCTTTTTCTAAAGCAATATCCTCATACCTAATGATTTTAATATTTGAATCATATAGTTTTTTTGCTTGCACAATCTTTTTCATGAAAAGTCTCCATACAAAAGCATGATAAGCATTGTCTTTTTTCGACACAGAAAGTCTTTTACTCTGAATATTAGACAATACATAACCTCTAGGATCTCTTATTAATGCCAAAAGTTTAGCATCCGGAAATATTTTTAAGATTTTGTTTATTTCAAGCGTGTAATAAGGATTTTTGTCAACAATAACATTTATGTTATTGTTTATCCCTTTTTGTCCAAATAAGCCTAAATATATAAGTTTAGTTAATTGACTATAATTTATTTTCTGTCCAATCTCTAAAGAATCTATTAAGGTTGAGTTAGAAGGACCAATGAGTGGATTTTTTTTGTATTGAAAATAACGATTAATATAATCTTTGTAGTCATCAATAAGTTCTTGGCTAACATAATCAATGTTTTTGTATTTTTTATAAAAATGTATAAAATGATGAATTTCAGGAGTAGCAATACAATTGTCGTATTGATTTAGTAAAACAACTAAAAGTGTTGTTCCACTTCTCCCTAGACCGACAATAAAATTAATATTTATTTTATTAAGTTTTTCGGAATTCATTATATTTTAGAATTACTTTCTTCCTCTTCCAATACTAATATTGTAACGAACGCAATCCCAATATTCTTTCGTATAACTCACAAAAATTTCTTCCCCTGCTGCTATATCTTTTTTAGCAACAATAAAACATTTATTGTTTTCAATCACATAATTGCAGTTATTGTTTAGTCCTTTTACTTTACCTAAACCAGCTGCATCATTTGCGTAACGTGCTTTATGTTGCGGCTTATTCCAAGCGTCGATACAGTGTTTTTTGTTTATGAAAAAAAGGTAGCCGTCTTCATCTCTTTCAACACGTTTTTCGTATTCTTTCCAATCAATAATTTCACCTAAATATTCGATTATTTTGGTTCCTTTTTTAATTGAGGTTGTGGTAAATAAACCTTTACCTGAGTTTGGTAGTTGTGATGTTTTTACTGTTAGTGCCATAGTTGGGTAAATATACTATTCTATTAGCATTATTTAAAAAACATTCTGTAAAATATTGTGTTTTAACTATAAGTTCATACTTTTAAATTATGGGAAATTTGGAAACATTTATTCATGTTGCTGTTGCGATGATTGTGGTGATTATAGTAGCACGTTTAATGGGTAATGCAATGGCATATATTAAACAGCCCAGAGTTGTTGGTGAAATGATTGCCGGTGTATTGTTAGGTCCAACATTAGTTGGAACTATTTTTCCTGAATGGTATGCTTATTTGTTTACTACAACTCAGCCATTTATATACGCTTTAGGTAATATAGGGTTGTCTTTTTATATGTTTTTGGTGGGTATGAATCTTGATCTTTCCATTATCGAAAAAAAAGCAAAAAAGCAAGCTTATATACTTTCCATAATTGCTACAATAGTGCCTTTTGCAAAGGGTTGTTTATGCGCTTATGTGTTTTATGACCACCTTTCTTTACCCAGTATTTCCTTAATATTGTTTATGTTGTTTTTTGGTACCGCTTTTTCTATAATGGCTTTTCCAATGTTAGCTCGGATTTTAGAGGAAAAAAAGTTAATAAACTCTTTACTTGGTTCTATGGCTTTGCTTTCAGCAAGTATTCAAGATGTGGTTACATGGATATTACTCGCTTTTATTATCGCTATTGGATCAACAGGCAGCAGTTTAAATGGATTTATCACTTTATTGGGAGCCATTGTATTTGTTTTTTTAATAAATTATCTTGTTAAACCGTTGGTGTTAAAAATGAATGTATCCATTGAGAAAAATGCCAGCATGTCTCAAAATCAATTTGCAATTATTTTGATTTTATTACTTGTTTCTACAGTTATTACAGATAAAATTGGTTTGTATAGTGTGTTTGGAGGCTTTATATTAGGCTTGAGCTTACCTAAAACTAAAATATTACAAACAGAAATCAACACAAAATTACAAGATGTGATGGTAGTGCTTTTATTGCCTTTATTTTTTGCGTTTTCGGGATTAAAAACTAACTTTTTAGTTTTGTGTTCATCACAATTATTAGTACCATGTATTGTTATTTTATTTTGCGCATTTATTAGTAAATATGGTGCTGTTTTATTTAGTATGCGGTTGTTTGGCTATTCGTGGAGAGATTCATCAGCTATTGCAGGATTAATAAATGCTAGAGGTTTAATGGAACTTATTGTTGCAAATATTGGTTTGCAATATAATATTATAGATTCCAATACATTTTCTATATTGGTATTGATAGCAGTTGTTACAACTATGTCAGCTATGCCTATTTATAATTTTAGTTTAAAAACTTCCAATTTAAAAATAGATTGATGTTTGTACTAAATTTAACTATTGCAAATATTATTTTGCTAAAATAGCTGCTAACAAACATTCTACTGTTACTTTGCCTTCTATAAATTCGTTACCTTGTGGCTTTGGTTTAACAATCAATGTTGCTGGAATGGCACCGCTCCATTTTTCGGATATTTTATTGATGAAATCGTTGCCATTAATTTCATCTAACAAAACAACTTCGCAGGTATATTTATTTTTCGCTAAAAAGTCTTTTAGTTTTTTATCTAATTCTTCAACAAAATCCATACTTACTAAAAGCACTTTTGTTTTTCTGTTATTATCTTTAGCATCCAAATGTAGTTTTTCAAATTCAGGTAATTCGGCTACGCAAGGCTTGCACCATGTTGCCCAAAAATTTACCACATACGTTGTATCGCTATCATTATTGATGCGATTTAATAATTCGTTAATTTTGTAAACAGTAGGTTTTTGAGCACTTACAGATGTAAATGCCATCACGCAAAAAAATAAAAGTGCTTTATGGATGTTTTTCTTTATAAGCATATTCTTCTAATAATAAGTTCATATCCGTTATTAATCGCGAAACTTCTATACTATCTGTACCATCGTAAAATCCTCGCAAATGGTTTTGTTTATCAACTAAAGCGAAATTTTGAGTATGTATAAAATCATCTTCGTCGCCATTGCCTTCTTCCATGTTTAATAAATAACTAGTGCGAGCCATATCATACAAGTGTTTTTTATCGCCCGTTAAAAACAGCCATTGTTTATTGGTTACACCATGTAATTTTGCGTAGTCCATCATCACATTTACCGAATCTTCTTCGGGAGCAACAGTATGGGATAAAATCAACACATCATCACGATTTGAAAATTGCTTGTAAACTCTTTCTAATTCATTACTCATAATTGGGCAAATAGACTGGCAAGTAGTAAAGAAAAAATCCGTTACATAAATTTTCCCTTTCACTGTTTCTTCCGTTACTTTTTCGTTGTATTGATTGGTAAAGCAAAAAGGCTTCACTGTATGATATGAAGTGTCGCCATCTTTCATACTATTTTTTTGACCGAAATAGGGTAGGGTACGCAATGGTTTTTGTTCACTTTTATTAAAAAAATACCAGCCAATAAAAATGACAGGAATAATTAATAATGCCCAATAATAATTACCTTTAGTGTTCATTATGCAAAGGTATGATTAAAGAAACGCTAAACAAAAAAAAGGAAAGTGCAGAGTTAGGTTTTGGAAGTAAAAACTATAATGAGTCTGTACGTTTTTTAAATCAAGATGGTACCGTAAATATAAAACGGAAAGTAACTGATAAGCATATTGGTTTTGATATGTTCCATTGGTTACTTGGTATTAAATGGGGACAATTTTTTGCGCTTGTGTTTTTTAGTTATGGGGCTGTAAATACATTATTTGCGATTATATATTTTTCTATTGGTGTAGATAAGTTTGGGGGAATCGAAGCAGGTTCTGGTATCGAGAATTTTTTGCAATTGTTTTTCTTTAGTGCTCAAACTTTAACTACCGTTGGTTACGGACACATTTATCCAAATAGCAGTTTAATAAGTACGGTTTCTTCTATCGAATCGATGTTTGGGTTAATGGGATTTGCTTTAGTGACGGGTATTTTATATGGTCGTTTTGCGAAGCCAAAAGCTGATATACAATATAGCAACAAAGCATTGATATCACCTTATAACGATATTACGGGATTTATGTTCAGAATTGCAAATAAAAAACAAAATGAATTAATCGAAACGGAGTGCCAACTTGTTTTGGCAATTAATAATTTAGAAACAAAGAAGCGTGATTTTCATTTTTTGGATTTGGAAAGAAGCAAGATTAATTTTTTACCTTTAACTTGGACCCTCGTCCATCCTATTGATGATAAAAGTCAATTATATGAAGTTACTCAGGATGAATTTAACCAAAGAGATGGAGAGTTTATTATTTTAATAAAATCTATTACTGATACTTACTTTCATACGGTATATTCTCGAATGTCTTATAAAGCCAGCGAAATTGCTTGGAATGCAAAGTTTGTGCCTATGAAACAAATGCCACATAAAGATGGAAGTATATCCATTAATTTAAATGATATTCATTCCTACGATAAGTTATAGTTTAGCCGTTTCAATCTCTCTTCTCTTCACAATTTTACTTACTCTATACACCATGTATATGGCAAAAAGCAATATGATGGTAATTAAAATACCTAGGGTATCGTAGTGTTCTAAAGGACTCGTTTTATCTTTTTGTACCACTACCATTCCGCCAATGGCGGCAGCTACACCGCCTGCAATTTGTTGTAGAGAAGAGTTGATGCTCATAAAAGCCCCTCTGTCTTGCATTTTTGGTAATGATGACGCTAATGCCATAGATGGCACCATGCGACTCATAATGCCAATCATCATTAATACATTCATAATGATGACAAACCAAAATGGAACAGGTGTTAATCGTGTGTAAACTAATACTACACATATCATCCAAACAGAGGCAATGGCAAATAAATTAAATTTATCCATCTTGTCGCTAAGTTTACCAATAATTGGCATGATAATTAAAGTGGCTATGCCTGCAATCATAAATAAAATGGGTAATTGATCCGGCGTAACATGTAAATTATTAATGGCAAAGGCACTGCCCCAAGGCATCATCATAAATCCACCTAAGGATAATAAGGCAGTTGACATAAATCCAATACGGTAATCTTTTTGTGCAATAGTATGTAATAAGTGATGTATGGCATTACGGTCGTTTTTTACTTCTAAATGCTGTGTAATGGGTTTCATTTTAATAATGATGATTAACCATATTAAAGTTGCTAAGCCAACAATCATTAAAAAAGGGGATTGCCATCCAAAAGAATTTGCTAAATATAAACTGATAGGGATTCCTAACACTTGGCTCGATCCAAAGCCCATTTGTAAAAATCCCATCACGCGGCCACGTTGTTGTGGTAAAAATAAATCGGCTACAATAGCCATGGATATGGAGCCAATAACGCCTCCAAAAATACCGGTAATTATGCGTGCTGCAATTAATAGCGGATAGGTATTGGCAAGGCCGCAAAATAAAGTTCCTAAAATAAATCCTATGTAAAAGAAGAGTAATAATTTTTTTCGATCAAATCTATCGGCAAAACCAGCGGTTAAAATACCTGCAATACCAGCACTAAAAGCGTAGGCAGAAACCACCAAACCAAATTGAGTGGTAGTCATGTTCATCGATTTCATTAAAATATCACCTAATGGCGACATAACCATAAAATCTAAGACAACGGTAAATTGAGTTAATGCCAATAATACAATAACCAGTATTTGATAGGATGAAAATTTTTGGTTGAAGGACAGTTCTTTTTGAGGCATTTTTTTATTAAATAAGCTTAACAAAGCTAAATGTTTATTGGACTTTTGCAAAGCGAAAATTAACTAATTGTCTACCGTGTTTGCAAAAGCCGAAGCCGAATGCCCAAATGGGATTTAGGTTGGGTTATATGTTGCCAACCACACTTAGTTTTATAGCACTTCTATTTCGATTTCCGCATTGCCTTTTTGGTGTGTGTTACTGTATTTAATTGAAAGCGTTTTATTATAAGAAACATATTAATGTTGTTAAAATAACCCTACGTCAGTAGTCTTAACCCATCCTTCATTACCGTTTTCTAATTTAATATTCGTCCAATCGGGATTACTTTCTAATACGCTTACTTTGGTGCCTTCATGCAATTTAAATTTTGAATTTGAACTGTTAGTAGGCTCTTCGTGTATTTTTGACTCTCGGTTAAGGATGATGGCAAAATTTGTTACTTGCTTATCTTCAATAGCCGCAAATCCCATAACCATCGATAAAATAAAAACTATAAAGGATATTCCGCTCAAGAAAAAACCAATGCGCTTTAATGCTATTTGACTAGCAGTGAAAAATAAAAAGGCGAAAGCTAAGGCTCCAATCAAACTAAAAATGCTGAACCATGCCCAGCCATTGGTGGATAAGGCATTTACTAATCCTGATTTAATTGCAACTATAAAGAAATTTTCTTTACTTTCAATTTTGTCGACAGTTTTTTCGTTGGCAATTTTTAAATTCGTTTTTACATCCTTATTGTTTGGCTGTAATTTATTGGCTAATTCATAATTGTAAATCGCTTTTCCTAATTCGTTATTTTTAAAATAAGCATTCCCTAAATTGTAATATAATTTATAAGAGGTTAATCCTTCTTTTAAAATAGTTTCGTATGCGAGAATTGCATCTTTGTAATTTTTCGCACTATATGCTTTTTCAGCCGTCGCTGCAGTCATGGTTGGCAACTGTAAATCATTTTTGGCAAAGATATGAGTTGAGGTTATTATTAATAAAATAATAATCAATAGTTTATACCTAAACAGTTCTCGCCCTTCGACTTCGCTCAGTGTGACAGGCTCGAACTGACAAAAACTTTTATTGATATTTATTGTATTGAATTGTCTCATTTTCTAATTATCTAATTGTCACATTTATTTCTTAATTTGGTTTTCAATTTGAGAAATCAATTCAATCGTATCATTATATACTTTTTTCAAATCTCCAGTTACGGCACTTGGTGCATATTTAGCATATTCGCAGGTATTTAAAGTATCAATTATATTTTTAGTCGTTGCATCCGATACATTTCTGGATAATAGCATTTCTGATATTTTTTCTTTAGATAAATCCACAATCGATAAAGCAAATTTATCTCCTATATATTTATTTAAAGCATTTAATACCTCAGTAAAAAACGCTTCTTTGTTATTTGCCGACATATATTTTTCGGCAATCACTAATTGTTTCTTAGCTAATTTAGCTGCTTTACGTTCTTTAACGGCTATAATATTGCTATTGGCTTTAATATGTTGTCTCACTAAAAATAAGCCTACAAAAAATAATAGAGTAGGGAATATTAATAATAGATAATGCATAGTTGAAGAGAAAAATTCTTCATCATGTTTTTTCAGACCTAAATCTCCTGTTTTGATATAACGAATGTCATTTTCACTTTCGTCAACCCCATGTTTTTTTGGAGCTATAATTTGTGCGCTGCCAGGGTCGCCTTCTAAAACTGTTAAATGTATATCAGGCGAAGGGATAGAAACGTATTGTTTTTTATCCGCATCAAAATAATTAAAGCCTAAATCATTTAATGTAAATTCTCCTTTGTCTCTTGGAATAATTAAGTAACTATAACTTATGTTCCCACTTACACCGCCATTTGTTTTAATGTTTTCGCTTTCTTTTGGATCATATACTTCAAAGCTTTCAGGTAAATTTAGTTTTAATGGTTCAATCAATTTTATGTTACCTTTTCCACTAATAGTTATTTTTAAATTAATGGCTTCATTTGCTTTTACTTTATTTTTATCTATTTCAGCTTTATAGCCAAAATCACCAACAGCGCCAGAAAAATTTTGCGGTTTATTTTCAGTTGGTAAATCTTCTACATCTACTTTAACTGGTTTACTCTTTACTTTTACAGCAACATCTTCATAACCACCTGCTCCAAAAAACTGTTCAAATATATTACGCGGTTGGCGTTTGGTTTGTCTTCTTACGATACAATCTAATTCAATAGCTTCAATACTTATAGTGCCTGCGCGTTGCGGAAACAAATATACTTTGCTATATTCGGCTACATAGTAAATCACGCCATTTACATTTTCTTGCTTTAAATTTATTTGTTGATTATTAACTTCTTGTTGCGACCAAAAACCATTGTATGGAGGGAATTTTACATTTTGAAAACCTCTTAAATCAACTCTAGAATATACTTTTTGTGTTAAGGTTAATTGTTCGCCTAAGTAGCATTTTGTTTTGCTTAAAAAGGTTCTTACAAATAAGTCATCATTACTGATTTCGCTTGCGTATTGATTTTTTTCTTTTCCCTGAGCTTGCTGAGGTTGTTGTGCCTGTGCGTTTTGATTTCCTTGTTGTTGCTGTTGCGGAGCTCCTTTCGTCACTTCAATCACAATAGGTTTTGTCTCTAACTTTTGGTTTCCTGACATTACACTAGCTGCTCCAATGGTAAAACGACCTTCTTTTTTTGCAGCAATAAATAAGGATAAGGTTGTAGATTGAGAAATGGTACCATTTACCATGCTCATACTCTGACTTTGATTAGGTCCTGAATAAATATCAAAATCATTAAAGGCTGGATACACTAAATTACTACCACTACCATTTAATGTAAATGCTACTTGAAACACTTCGCCAACTGCTACTTTGTTTTTGCTAACCTGCGCAATAAAGCTAGGCGTTTGAGCCATCGCCCAAGATGAAACGAATAAGAAGAATATGTGTAATCGTTTTATCATTGTTTTTCTGTTTTGTTCTCGACTTCGCTCGAACTGACAAATGTCCTGTATCTTTTATCTTATTTCTTTAATCTAAACTACCAGTCTTTTTCCACTTTAACTTTCTGCCCTGGATCTCCTTTTTTCTTTCTTAATGACTGCATTTTCTTTTCGTCATTTTTTAAAGCATTCAGCATTTTTTCAGCTTGTTCTTTACTCATTTGAGGTTGAGGCGCTTGTTGATCTTTATTGTTTGGATTTTTAATATCTTCTTTATCCTTTTCGCCTTGATCTTTCTTATCGTCCTTCTTATCTTTATTTTCGTCTTTTTTGTCTTTGTCGTTTTTCTTTTGTTGATCTTGTTGTTTTTTTAATTCACGTTGAGCATAAGCTAAGTTGTAACGTGTATCTTCATCTTTGGGATTTAATTTTAAAGCTTTCTTATATCCTAAAACAGCATCTTCGTAACTTTTTTGCATCAATTTCGCGTTTCCGTAATTATGCCATGCTTTTTGAATAGTATCTGGATTTAAAACAGATTTAGCAACCACATCAAATTGTTCTGCTGCTTGTTCGTATATTAAATTAGCTGCCGAATCTGCCGTCATTCGTTTGTTTGGTGGCTGCATTTTGCCAGTTCTCACTAAATCAGCTATTTTATAATACGCATCTCCTAAGTTAAAATTAGCTTTATAATAATCTTGTTTTTCTTTTAATGATCTTTTATAAGAGTTTGCTGCTTCTGTATGTTTACCAACGCTATAAGATTCGTTTCCATTACGCAATGCTTTTTTTTCATCCTGAGCAAATGTAGAAATAGAAATAATTGAACAGCAAATTAGAGTAATTGACTTGGTTTTATTAGAATTATTTAACCACATAGGCACATAGTTTTTTTGTCTAAAATTGTAGGAGATAATAGAATCTACGATTTTAGACATAGCATCTATGTGCAAAAAAGACGTTTTTTCTATCCCGAACTTTTTACCTATGTTTCTATGTGGTTCAATTAACAACTGCCACAAAAAATGTAGAAAGTTAATCAAAACGCTATGTAAATAATTATTATGCTTCTGCATGATTAAATAAATTCAATTTTTTCCACAATTTGCTAATGCGTTCAGATAAGAAAGATTCAAAAACTAAAAATAATAAAGCAGCACCTAAAAACCATTGAAATTGGTCTTCGTAATCAGAATACATTTTACTTTCTAATTGTTTTTTATCTAACTCCGCAATTTTATCTAAAATATTATCTAAGCCAATATCCGAACTACTTGCTTGCACATAAACACCATTACTAGCAGAAGAAATGTCTTGTAATATTTTTGAATCTAATTTTGTAACAACGGTATTACCAGCATTATCTTTTTTATAACCACTCACTACACCATCGATGATATTAGGAATAGGAACGCCTGATTCTGAACCAACACCTATAGTATGAATGACAATGTTTTTCTTAGCCGCTTCTTCAGCGGCATCAACAGCACTTGCTTGAGCTTCTTCATTATTTTCTCCGTCGGTAATTACAACGATGGCTTTATTTTTACCCTCATCTTTTCCGAAACTTTCAACGGCTTTGTTAATAGCATCAGCTATGTTTGTTCCTTGCACAGGAACAATTTTGGTATTAATGCTTTCTAAAAACAACTTGGCCGTTCCGTAATCAGTTGTAATTGGCAATTGAACATAAGCTTCGCCTGCAAATACTATGATACCTAGTCTATCGCCTTGCAGTTTATTAATCATGTTTTCGAGTGCAATTTTTGCTCTCTCTAAACGATTGGGTGATAAGTCTTGCGCCAACATACTATTCGATACATCTAAACAAACCATAATATCGGCTCCTTCGCGTTTCACATCTTTCATTTTTGAGCCTGTTTGTAAATTGCAAATCCCTAAAATTAAAAATGATAATCCGATTAAGAATAAAATAAACTTAGTCGTTTTTTTTGCTTTTGAAACTTCGGGAACTAATTGATAAATCAAATTCAAATCTCCCAATTTTTTCATGTTCTTTTTAGCACGATAGATATACCAAATATAAATAGCGATGCAAACTGGTATGGCTGCAAAAGCATAAAAGAATATTGGGTTTTCGAACTTAAACATTATGGTATAGCTTTAAATACAAATCGTTTCAATAAAAACTCTAGTAACAAACAAATTAAGGCGCCAATGGCTAATGGTAAAAAGTGTTCGGCTTTATTGGTAAAGCTTTGCTCACTAATAATTGTTTTTTCTAATAGATCAATTTCTTTGTATGTTTTTTCTAAACTCTCTCTATCGGTTGCTCTAAAATATTTTCCGCCAGTCATTTTTGTAATTTCAGTCATGGTAGCATCATCAATATCAACATCCACATAATCATACTCCATTTCTCCGTTAGGATATAAAGCCACAGGTTGTAATGCTTTTCCTTTGCTGCCGACTCCTATACAATAAACTCTTACGCCAAATGTTTTAGCAATTTCGGCAGCCGTTAATGGTGCAATTTCGCCCACATTATTTACACCATCCGAAATCAAAATCACTACTTTACTTTTTGCTTTACTATCTTTTACACGAGCTACGCCGCCTGCTAAACCTAAACCAATGGCAGTTCCTTGATCAAGCATACCAGCCTTAATATCACCAAACATGTTTTTAATAATTTTATGATCGGTGGTTAATGGACATTGTGTGAAAGCCTCTCCCCCAAAAACGACTAAGCCTATTTTATCATTAGGTCGTGCATCAATAAAATCAGCTAACACTTCTTTAGCTACTGCCAATCGGTTTGGTTTAAAATCTTTTGCAAGCATCGATAAGGAAACGTCTAAACTTACTACAATATCAATTCCTTCTGTCTTAGTGTCCTTCCAACTGCTGCGAGATTGTGGACGAGCAATAGCAAGAATTAATAATGAGTAGCAAATTAATCGTAATATAAATAATAGGTGACGTAATTTTGCTTTTAATGAAGATTTAATTCCTGTAAATAAATTAAAAGATGAATAATTTATTTCGCCTTCATACGTTTTTAATTTATAGATATACCAAATAATCATCAATGGAATGATGACGAATAACCAAAACCAATGTTTTTCAGCAAACTGTATGTCTTTAAAGTAGGAAAGCAAGTTGTTAGTTTTTTGTTGTTTGATTTTTGTTATTTGATTCGACGCTATATTTAGAGCCTTTTATTTCTGTAACTTTCAAATATTTTATTAATCCTGAAATTAATCCTGCAATTTCTTCAATTTGCGAAATTAATTTCTGTTTAGATGAATTGTCAACTAAATTTAATTCATTAGCAATTATTAATTGAGTTTTTACTTCATATAAAGAACCTTTAGCTATTGATAAAAAATTTTTAAATTCGTTTGTTCCACCTCTTCCAAATCCTTCAGCAATATTTGACGGAACTGAAACAGCCGCTCTTCTAATTTGATCTTTTAATCCGAAATCTTTACTAAATAATGGTTCATAAGTGATTTTGTAAATATCTATAGCTAAAGTTTTTGACTTTTGCCATGTAATGATATCTTCCAATTTTGTAAAACCTTTATTTTTTTCTTCGCTCATTCTTTAATCAATATTTTTTTTCTCAACACTATATTACAAACAACCAAAAACTATGAACTAACAACTTTTTCTTCTTTCACTTCTTCACGCATGGTACCTTTCACAAAATCAAAGGCATTATTTAAGGTTAAAGTATGTTCCGCCTCAATAGGAATTTGTTTTGCAAACTTTACAAAATCCGACAAGGTTAATATTTGATTTAATTTTGATTTGCTTTCAGAGTCAACTACTTGTGATTTGAATATTTTTATAATCTCATCAGAGGTTAATTCTAAGGCATTGATATTAAATCGTTCTTCGATGTATAAACGAACAGTATCGGCAATAGACGAATAATACTCTTTGGTTTTATTATCTTTCCAAATAGCATCTTCTTTAATTTTTTCTAAAGTTTCTAAGGCTGTAATATGAGCCGGAATTTTTGGTTTCTCGACAATAATTTCTTGAGGTTTCTTTTTGTTTAATTTTTTGATGAGAATAATTAGTAGAATGATAGCTGCTAAAATTGCTAGTCCGATATAAATTTCTGGTAAATACCATTTCCAATCAAATGGTTCATCGTATGGTGGTTTAATGTCTTTTATTTTTGCGAGAGAGGTGTCTGTAGCAACCGTATTCACTTTTAAATAAAGGGGTTCTGTTAATAAAGGATTGGCAGTATCCTTATTTAAAATAAATTTAAATGGAGCAATGTAGTAAACACCCGTATCAAAAGAGGTAACCGTTAGTTGAATATGTTGCTGAATAATATTCGGTTTATTTTTGTTAGGGATAGTCGTGTCAATTTTTGTAACATTAACTACTTCTAATCCTTTTTTAATAGTGTCTTCAATTAATGGCCAAAGCACATTCATATTTTTTTGAGTGGAGGCGTCATAGCTTAAATACAAATCTAATTTTGTTTGCGCACCAATTCGGATGGAATTAGAATCTAGTACCGCGTGAACTTCAATTGGTGTTTGCGCATTAACTGCCAGTCCTGTTAAAACAGTAAAAAGAATAAATATGTACTTTTTTAATTTCATATATTTTGTTATCACTTTCGGTTCTCGACTAACCCTTCGACTCCGCTCAGGTTGACAGCTCGAACTAACAAATTAATTACGTCTCTTATGTCTCTTCAATCTTTTTAGTCTCTTTTATCTCTTTTTAAACAAAGTCATTAAAGGCTTGATATAGCCTTCGTGTGTATTAATTGTTGTGAAATCAACTCCGCTTTTAGTAAATACATCTTTTATTTGAGCTTCAAATTTTAAATGATTGACTTCCATTTTTTTTTGAAATGATTTGTCACTTGTATCCACCCACATCACTTTTCCTGTTTCGTTGTCTTTTAATTTTATTAAGCCAACATCAGGTAATTTGTTTTCATGTACATCATTAATTCGTAATGCAACTACATCATGTTTACGGTTAGCAATTTTCATAGCATCCGAATAGGAGTTGTTGTCTTTGAAATCAGAAATTAAAAACGTGATACTTTTCTTTTTAATGATATTGGTTAAATATTTTAAAGCTAATTCAATGTTAGTGCCTTTGTTGGTTGGTTCAATATTGATGAGCTCTCGGATAATTCTTAAGATATGTGACTTTCCTTTTTTTGGTGGAATAAATTTTTCGATTTTATTACTAAAAAATATCACGCCAATTTTATCATTATTCTGTGAAGCAGAGAAAGCAATTACGGCACACAATTCAGTAATTAAATCTTGCTTGAATTGTTTTTGAGTTCCAAATTGTCCGCTGGCGCTAACGTCCACTAAAATCATCACGTTTAATTCGCGCTCCTCTTCAAACACTTTTACATAAGGCGTTCTTAAACGAGCAGTTACGTTCCAATCAATCGTTCTCACATCATCTCCCGGAGTGTACTCACGTACTTCACTAAATGCCATACCACGACCTTTAAACGCAGAGTGGTATTCACCAGAAAATATCTGATTACTCAAACCCTTTGTTTTGATTTCGATTTTACGTACTTTTTTTAGTAATTCTGCTGTTTCCACTTTTGGAAGTTATTAGTTTTCGGTTATTAGTTTTTAGTAATACATTTCTTGCATAAATAGTTAGTTTTTATTTTCAAAAAACTAAACTCTAACAACTAAAAACTATTAAGGTACTTCAACAGCGTTTAACAACTCATTAATGATGTGTTCGGTTGTAATATTTTCCGCTTCTGCTTCGTAAGTTAAACCAATACGGTGACGCATTACATCTAAACAAACAGCACGCACATCTTCCGGAATTACATAACCTCTGCGTTTAATGAAAGCATAAGCTTTAGCCGCTAATGCTAAGTTAATGCTTGCACGTGGCGAACCACCATAAGAAATTAATGGAGCAAATTTGTCTAATTTATATTCTTTAGGGAAACGAGTTGCAAAAACAATGTCTACAATGTAACGCTCAATTTTCTCGTCCATGTAAACATCTTTCACAACGTTTCTGGCATTTAAAATATCTTCTGGTTTTAAAACAATATTTGCTTTTGGCATTCCTTGGCGAGAAATGTTTGCGGCAATTACTTTGCGCTCATCTTCGCGAGTTGGGTAAGTAATCACTACTTTCAACATAAAACGATCCATTTGTGCTTCTGGTAAAGGATATGTTCCTTCTTGCTCAACTGGGTTTTGAGTCGCTAAAACTAAAAACGGATTTGGTAGCTTAAATGTTTCGTCGCCAATAGTTACTTGTTTTTCTTGCATCGCTTCTAGTAAAGCCGATTGAACCTTTGCCGGAGCACGATTAATCTCATCAGCCAACACAAAGTTTGCGAAAATTGGACCTTTACGGATAGAGAATTGTTCTTGCTTTTGATTGTAGATCATGGTACCAATCAAATCGGCTGGTAACAAATCTGGTGTAAATTGAATACGGCTAAATTTAGCATCAATACAAGTTGCCAAGGTATTAATAGCTAATGTTTTTGCTAATCCTGGAACGCCTTCTAATAAAATGTGTCCATTACTAAGTAAGCCAATTAACAAACGTTCAACCATGTGTTTTTGACCAATGATTACTTTGTCCATTTCAGACGTTAAAATATCTACAAATGCACTTTCTTTTTGAATGCGTTCATTCAATTCTCTAATATCTACTACCATAAGTGTTTTTTTAATTACAAGCGTCACAAAGTTAGCATTGGTAAGGGTTACAGCTATTTCAGGCTTGTTAAAATATGTTAACAGTTTTTTACATTTAACGATTATTTGGATTAGGCAGTTTAAGCCCGTTTCCCTATCTTTACCGCACACAAACTTACTATCATGATTGCAGAAATGAATTTATCAGCCAAGGCCCAACAATTAATAGATTTAGAAGACAAACACGGAGCGCATAATTATCATCCGTTACCAGTTGTTTTAGAAAAAGGACTTGGTGTTCATGTATGGGACGTTGATGGTAAACAATATTATGATTTCTTATCAGCTTATAGTGCGGTAAATCAAGGACATTGTCATCCGCGAATAATAGCAGCACTAATAGACCAGGCTAAAAAACTAACATTAACCTCTAGAGCTTTTCATAACAACATACTGGGCGAATATGAGTGTTTTATAACCAATTATTTTGGATATGACAAGGTATTGCCTATGAATACAGGTGTAGAAGGCGGTGAAACTGCTATAAAATTAGCAAGAAGATGGGGCTATGTTAAAAAAGGTATTGAAGATAATAAAGCAAAAATAATTTTTGCAGAAGGTAATTTTTGGGGAAGAACGATGGCAGCAATATCTAGCAGCACGGATCCAAGTAGCTTTAGTAAATTTGGTCCCTTTATGCCCGGTTTTGAAACAGTGCCATACAATAACTTACAAAAATTAGAAGAAGCCTTTAAAGATAAAAATGTTGCAGCGTTTATGGTTGAACCCATTCAAGGTGAAGCTGGAGTTTTAGTTCCTGATTATGGATATTTAAAGGGTGCTAAAGCATTATGTGAAAAGTATAACGTTTTGTTGATAGCCGATGAAGTTCAAACTGGTTTAGCACGAACTGGTAAAATGTTAGCTTGTGATCATGAAGGAGTTCGTCCAGATATATTGATTTTAGGAAAAGCTTTGAGCGGTGGTGTTTTACCTGTTGCTGCTATTTTATGTGATGATGATATTATGCTAAATATTAAACCAGGTGAGCATGGATCAACATACGGAGGAAATCCTTTGGCTTGCGTTGTTGCTATTGAGGCATTAAAAGTTTTAAAAGACGAAAAACTAGCAGATAATTCAGAGACGTTAGGAGAATTGTTTCGTGAAAAACTAAACGAAATTGATTCAGAATTAATTACGACAGTTCGTGGAAAAGGCTTATTAAATGCCATTATCATTAAAGAAAAAGATGGTATTTCTGCTTGGGATGTGTGTTTGAAATTAGCAGAAAATGGTTTGTTAGCTAAACCAACTCATGGTGATATCATTCGTTTTGCACCGCCTTTAGTAATTACAAAAGAGCAAATTTTAGATTGCGCAGCGATTATCAGAAAAACAATTGAATCATATAACTAATTGTTATTTCTTTTTAATGAGCGTTTTTGGATAATTTAATTCAGGAACTTTATCTTCAAAAATATTGGCGTAAAATTGCTGTAAGTATGGTTTTTCTTTTAGTACTTCTGTCATCAAAAAGTAGTTGTGTTCCTTACTCAAAATGTTTGAAAAATTAATGTACTTTGCTTTTTCGCAAAATTCTTTTTTAGGTTTTTCTCCTAATTGATGGTCGCCAAAAATAATACTGGCACCTCTCAAATTTCTATCTCTATCATTAATTGTTAAATAAATACGATTGGCAAATGTTAGTTTATCTAGCCATTCTTTATGACGAGTTTGATTGACACAAGCAGCATTTAAAATCACGGTATTAATAAGATTTGGATCGATATTTTTGAATCGATCGTTTTGTAAATTATACATCAATAATAAATTTCCCATACTATGAAAAAATAACGTCACTACTTTAAATTTTTCTGGATGACTGATTTTGTAAATTTGAAATTCTTCTAAAAATCTAACATAAGGTACAGCCACTTTTGGCACCACATTAAATGTTACTTTAATGTTTTTGCCAGGTTTCATATAGGGTCTGTCGGTTGGCCAATCAAAAAATATTTCATCCACTTCATAGGTTCTCATTAATTTGGTGGCACGGTCAACTCCTGAAGTAAATGTTTTTCCTAATCCTTCAGTAAACACAACCAAATTTTTAAAAGATGATTTAAGATTTAATAGTTCTTCCAAAGAAGCATATGGAACCGCTGTCCAGTTATTGCCTTGATAATATAAAGCAAAATATTTTAAAGTACCGGTAGTGTCGTAATCATAGTCTACAAATTCGTGCTTACTTTCGTCATAATTTCTTGTTGAAACTACAAATAAGCAAGTATCATTTATTGTTGGATAGTAAGTTTTGTTTAAACTAGTATTGGTCCAATTACAGTAAGAGTAAGGAACACCTATTTTTTTGTCTTTTTGCGAAAAGATTGTGTTTTTGATTAATAATAGAATTGTTAAAACTCGTAGGTGCATACTTAATTAACAATCCATTGATTTTTTTGTTTAACTAAAAATAATTAAAAATAATATATTAATTTAGTTTGATAAAAGAGAAAAATATGGCAAACGATTTTAGCGAAAAAACTACAGAGACAGGTAATACCATTAAGTGTAAAGATTGTGGTGGAAATCTGAAATACCTGCCAGGAACTCCTTTTTTGAATTGCGAATATTGCGGTGCTAAAAATGATATTACTTCCGAAAAATCTGCGCCTGTTGAAGAACTTGATTTTGAAAGTTTTTTAAATGAGAAAGCTCATTTAGAAGATAAACAAGAAATTAGCACTGTGAAATGCACTAACTGTGCTGCTTCAACAACTTTAAAGCCAAATGTAACCTCGTCCAATTGTCCATATTGCGACACGCCTTTGGTGGTTCAAAACGCCTCTACTTCTTCTATAATCAAACCTTCCCATTTATTACCATTTAAAATTGATAGAAAAAAATCCACTCAATTATTTGTAGAGTGGGCTGGTGGCTTGTGGTTTGCACCGAGTAAAATTAAAGAATATGCTCAACATTCGGCCGAAAAGTTAAATGGAATCTATATGCCTTATTGGACATATGATACTAATACTGTTTCGAGCTATACTGGCATGAGAGGAACCTATTATTATGTAACAGAAACTTATACTGATAGCCAAGGTAAATCGCAAACTCGTCAGGTTCGTAAAACAAATTGGTTTCCAGCAAGCGGAACTGTTTGCGTAAATTTTGATGATATATTAATCGTTTCATCTAAATCATTACCCGAAAAATTAGCCAATGAATTAGAACCATGGGATTTAAATGAATTAATAGCCTACAACGATAACTACTTGAGTGGATTTGTAACAGAAAGCTATCAGGTAAATTTGAAAGAAGGTTTTGAGAAAGCGAAGGATAGAATGCAAGATAAAATTTATTCAGCTGTAAGAGCAGATATTGGAGGAGATGAACAGCAAGTGACCTCCGTAAATTCAATTTATAACGATATTACATTTAAACATATTTTATTGCCAGTTTGGTTAAGTTCTTATAAGTATAAAGATAAAGTGTATCGTTTTTTGGTTAATGCAAGAACTGGTGAAGTGCAAGGAGATCGTCCTTACTCTGCCATTAAAATTGCTTTATTAGTAATTAGTATTGTAGCAGTTGTAGGTATAATTATATACTTTGCAAGTCAAAAACAATAACCGATAGTATTAAAATATTGTAAAAAAAGGCTTAAGAAATTAAGCCTTTTTTACTTTAACGGGTTTAATCCCCAGTTTTTTCATGTTGCGTTTATTTTGTCTTTTATAATCACGCTTCATTTTTTTGGAGCCTTTTTTTTCTTCTCTAGCTGCGATTGAACTTGGCTTATCTTTTTTCTTTTTATCTAAATAAGGATTATATGCTTCTCTAGCTTTATGTCTTTTTCCCGACTTTCTCCACATCTTTTTACGCTCTTTGCTTTCCGTAAATTGCGCTTTTACAGGTAATTGGCCTATAAAAAATAAGAATAATACTATGGTAATGATTTTGTTCACTATGCAAATAACGGCTTTATCTTAAAAAGATACTTAATAAATAGGATAATTTACTAACAGTTTTTTCAATAATATCGTTTTGTGGTTTGTGGCTTTTAGCTTAAATTTGTTAGAATTAGAAAAGATACCATGGCTATTAAAGATTGGACAAAAGAAGAAATTTTAGAGGTGTATAACACACCTTTAATGGAATTAATATATAAAGCAGCAGAAGTTCATAAACATCATCATACCGTTGGCGAAGTTCAAGTGAGTTCACTATTATCTATCAAAACTGGTGGATGTCCCGAAGATTGTTCTTACTGCCCTCAAGCAGCTCGTTACCATACAGAAGTAAAGGTTCATAAATTAATGAGTGTTCCTGAAGTTGATGAAGCAGCAAACAATGCAAAAGCAGGCGGCGCAAGTCGTATGTGTTTAGGTGCCGCTTGGCGCGAAGTGCGTGATAATAAAGATTTTGATACTGTGCTAGATATGGTGAAAACCATTAATAGCAAAGGGTTAGAAGTTTGCGCTACGCTTGGTATGGTTACTGAAGATCAAGCAAAACGTTTAGCAGAAGCTGGATTGTACGCATACAATCATAATATTGATACAAGTGAGGAGAATTACGAAAACATTATTTCTACTCGTAAATTTGATGACCGTTTAAATACAATTAATAATGTTCGTAAGGCAGGCTTAACGGTTTGTTCAGGCGGAATTATTGGTATGGGCGAAAAAATAGAAGATAGAGTAGGGATGTTATATACATTAAGTTTATTACGTCCTCAACCAGAATCTGTTCCAATTAATGCATTAGTAGCAGTAGAAGGAACGCCAATGGAAGATCAACCGCCAGTGCCAATTTGGGATATGGTTCGTATGATTGCAACTGCACGTATTGTGTTACCGAGAACTGCAGTGCGTTTATCAGCAGGTCGTTTAAGTATGAGTATGGAAGGACAAGCGTTATGTTTTATGGCTGGAGCAAATTCTATTTTTGCAGGCGAAAAACTATTAACCACACCAAATCCATTATATAATCAGGATATGGAAATGTTCAAGATTTTAGGGTTAAACACAAAGAAAGCATTTGTTGACAAGTTGAAAAAAGAAGAATTAGTTTAAAATAAAAAATAATGGAAAATTTATTAGATAGAATTACGTTAAATCCTGATGTATGTCATGGTAAACCTACTGTTCGTAATAAAAGATACACCGTTGATTTGATTTTAGATTTATTAAGTGCAGGACAGTCTTTCGAATCTATTTTAGAAGAATATAATTCGTTAGAACTAGAAGACATTTATGCGTGTTTAGCTTATGCTTCAAAATTAACTCGTATTAAAACTTATTTACCAGCAGCGTGAAATTATTAATTGACGCTCAATTACCTCTATTGTTAAATACTATTCTAAATGAATTAGGCTATAATTCTGTTCATGTTGATAGTTTATTAAATGGTGATGAAAGCTCCGATTCTGAGATTATAAATTATGCAGATGAACATAAATTAATCGTTATAACAAAAGATTCTGATTTTTTTTATTCACATTCATTGCAAACTAAACCTAGTAAACTATTATTAGTTAGTACTGGTAATATTAAGAATAAGCAACTATTGGATATATTTAGAAAAAATCATGTACAGCTACATGAACTTTTTAAAACTGCAAATTTCGTAGAAATTAATAGTAATGGAATAGCATCTCATGAATAATTTTTTATAAACAGATGGCTTCTTTTCCTCATAAATTATCTCATAAATTAATTCAGGCAAAAGAAAAGTTTCTCTTTCGTTCACTTAAAAACAACTATCCTAGTGTTGATTTTTCGAGTAACGATTATTTGGGTTTCTCTACTCAAGGATATTTACATCAAGAAATGCAATCTCTCGAACCATCAGCTAAAATTGGTTCTACAGGCTCTCGTTTAATTAGTGGAAACTCCATTTTATTTAATGAAATAGAAAAAGATATTTCAAACTTTCATGAAGCAGAAACGGCTTTGATTTTCAATTCGGGTTATGATGCTAATTTAGGATTGCTATCAAGCGTTCCTCAAAAAGGGGATTTGATTTTAAGTGATGAATTGATTCACGCTTCCTTAATTGATGGTATTCGATTAAGCCATGCCACTCATTATAAATTTTCGCATAATGATATTGCTTCTTTATCAGATTTAGTAAATCGACATAAAGAATCTTTTCAGGAAATTTTTGTGGTTGTAGAAAGTGTGTATTCTATGGATGGCGATTGTGCGCCATTAATTGAATTAGCTAATATTTGCAAACAATATAATTTGCATTTAATAGTTGACGAAGCGCATGGCATTGGTGTATTTGGAGAACAAGGGAAAGGTTTATGTCAAGAATTAAATATCCAAGATGATTGCTTTGCCAGAATTTATACGTACGGAAAAGCTATGGGCTGTCATGGTGCAGCCGTTTTAGGAAGTGAAGAGTTAAAGCAGTATTTAATTAATTTTTCACGCTCCTTTATTTATACAACAGCGATGCCAGAGCATAGTCTATTAGCTATTAAAGCCGCATATCATTTATTAGCAAAGACAAATGAAATTGAAAAGTTGAGAAATAATATTCAATATTTTATCAGAAAAACAAATTCTGACAGTTTATTTATTAAAAGCACTAGTTCATTGCATTGTAAAGTGATTGCAGGAAACAAACATGTACAAGATTTAGAAGAGCGATTATCTCAATCAAATCTTTTTGTGAAATCTATCAAAAGCCCTACGGTTAAAGAAGGACAGGAACGTATTCGTATTTGTTTACATTCTTTTAATACTTATGAAGAGATTGATTTGTTGGTTAGTTTGTTGTCAGGCTGAGCGCAGTTGAAGCTTAACTTTTAACCACACAAACACATCTAAATCCTAACCAGGCTGCTGGTTTCGAGTATTCCATATCTTTACCAACTCGGCATTCTTCCAAATTATTTCTCCAACTGCCTCCTTTTCTAACTCCTTTTTCTGCTACCATTTCAGAAACATTTCCTAACATATTATATAAGCCATAAAGGCTTTTTGGATATGCTTTTACTGGAATGGTAACATCAGGATATGGAGTTCCTATCGTATCAGAATGAGCGCAATTTATTTGATATTTACCCTTTTCATTCTTTCCATTATTGTTAAGTACATGTGTTGAAAATTCTGCTAGTTTTTCCCATTCAGTTTTTTTCGGTAAACGATATTCGAAATCACGGTATTGGAATTTTTTCCCTAATGTCATAAATGCTTTTACTCGTTCTGTTCTCCATTTGCAATAGGCGACCGCTTGCTCATAGCTTACGCCAACAACAGGGAATTCTTTATATGCTGGATGTCGGTAGTAATACTGCACATAAGGCTCATTATATGAATTTTTTTCTCTCCAAACTAAAGTATCTGGCAATGTTGCTAAATGCTCTTTAGAGTTTGCTCCATAAATTCCTTTTGTCCACATTTCATATTCTATCCAACTAAAATTTGAAATCTCAGTTTCATCTGCAAATAAACTATCGTTTATTTGAACTGTTCCAGGTGGGATAAATGGTTTCTTTTTTACAAAAGATAAACAAAGCGCAGCAAAGCTGATGATTAGTAATATTGATTTTAACATAATATGGTAGAGGTGTAAATTTTATTAAATACCTAATGCCATTTTTAAA
Organism: uncultured Bacteroidota bacterium; assembly: GCA_903893815.1. Lineage (GTDB taxonomy): Bacteria > Bacteroidota > Bacteroidia > B-17B0 > Aurantibacillaceae > UBA4416. The sequence goes on along the minus strand of CAITNS010000040.1, from coordinate 17,780 downwards.
TCAAATGCGTCGTTTATGTCTGCACTGATTTCTTTCATAGGAATTTTATTTTCTTTATTTGCAACGCACTTTGCAAAAGTTTCCTTTTCACATACATATAATTTATTGTCAGACATGATGCAAACAATATAACTGTTTTTCGGGTTATAAGTAATTGGTTCTCTTCCAAAATTATAGACCAAGTTCTTGTCTTGACAAATCAAATAGGTTTGCTCTGCTCTTATAAAAGTTTTATTAGAATTGGTTGTGAAAATTGGATGCATTTCAGCTCCTGTTGGCATTCTTTCAGGGCAGTCAGAATTGCAAATACCAAAACTTTTAACTTCAAACGTGCGAACAACTTTTGCTGCATTACTTAATGAATTGAAATTAGTATTTATTTGTTGTTCCTGTTCTTTTTGAAAACGTATTCGCTCTTTTATCATTTGTTCAGTAATGATTTTTTGTTCAGCAACAAATGCAATTTGCTTCGACTCAAATTCTTCTTTCAATTTTTTTTCATCAGTTTCACGCTTCGCAATGATTGTTTTATAATCATTGAATTTACTTTCGTACGATTTTAAAGCCTTGTCGTAATCAGCGCCAGTTAGTGCAGGATAGACAATCAATTTTTCAACTTGCTTTCCTAATTTTAAAGTCAATAGATAGTTTTTGCCTTTTTGAGTGCCTTCCGAAATTTCTGCACTGCCCCATGTTATTTCAGCAATATTGGATATATAATTTTTATTTTCAGTACCCACTTCAAATACGGCATTTTTATAGGCCGCTAATTCAGGAAATTCAATATAATTAACCTCTAATTTAAATTGAGGTCTTCCAGCGGTAACTTTTATAGGTTTTGTGGGCGCAATAGTTTTAGGTAGTTGATTTATTTTTTTTGAGTAAACTATTTTTTCATTTTCAATTTTCGGAGGAATAGCATCTAGTTGTTTTTGCAATTCTTTTTCTTTATTTGAAACTTCATGCGTCAATGATTTCTGTCCCTTCAGTCCCTTTTCTCCCTCATGTCTTTTTAGTCCCTTTAACGAATTATCTCTACTAATATAAACCCAGTTTTTGGCAATCGTATCTAACACATACATATTATATTTATCTGCTGTATGCTCCGATTGAAACTCAATAGTGATTTGTTTTTTTGGATTTATAAATACAGGTGTTCCATTTTGATAACCTCTGATATCAATCATACCAGCACTTTCTAAAGTTGATTTAACTCCGGCGCTATCATAACTCATTGGAATTCCACTGGCAATAATATCTGCCTGATTATGAAACTCTCTGTATTGAATTTCAACATCTCCAATAATATCCTCACCTTGTTTATTTAAGAAGGCTTTTTTTGGGATAATAATTTTTGAATTAGTTTTATGTTTTATGGTGGCACCTTGTTCAGCTTTTACTTTGTAAGAAGTATAAGGAACGTCTAGTTTTTTCATAGGCGGTGCAATAAAAGCGGTTTGTGGCTTTTTGGAGGGAGAACTTATTGGTTTAGATTGTAAAGTAATTATTTTATCATGCGAGTTTTGTTTTGATGAATTTTGTTTAAAAACTGAAAAATAGGTAACGGTGCAAATAACAGCTACTCCTGCTATAACGGCCGAATAGGTAGCTTTTTTATTCTTCAAAAAACTAACATCACTTCGGGCTTTTTCGATGCTTTGCTTTTTAAATTTGTTTACCAATTCGCCAAAATCTTTGTGCGAATTAATTTCTTCATCGGGTACGGGCTGTCTGTTAAGATTAAATTTTGTTGCCATTATTTGGATTTTTTAGTCAATGTTTTTTTTACTCGCTCTAATATTCTATATAATTTTACTTTAGCGTTTGTTTCTGTTAAGTTTAAAATTTCCGCAATTTCTTTAAACGCTCTTTTTTCAAAAAAGCGCAATTCAATTAATTGTAATTCATCTTCCGGTAGATCTTTTATTACCGTCATTAAAACACCTTTGTATTGCTCCATGTATTCTTCTTCAACTTCTTCGCAAATATTTCTTAGGTCGCTAATATCTGCATTAACCGTTCTAAGCTTACTATTGTTTCTGAAGAGTTGCATTACTTCGCTATGAGCTATTCGATACAACCAACTAGCAAAAGGCACACCCTTAAACTCATATTTTTGAATATTAGTTAATGCTTTTAAAAACACCTGTGCTGTTAAATCAAAGGCGGTGTCTTTATCATCCATACGTTGGTAAACGTAGCCAAAAATTTGTTTGTAATATTTGTCGTACAAAGGCCCAAAATGTTCAGGGTTTTGTTTCGCAGCCTCAATGATCATTTGCTCATCAAGCAACATATCGGCGGTATGGTGATATCGGGGTGAAAATTCCATATGAACTGCGTCTAAAAGCATTACAGGTTTATAATACAAAACCAGTAAAATAGTTACAGTGAAAAGTGAAATAAATTACCCTAAAAACTTAAATGCCTGAAAATCAAACCCATTATTTTTAGTTTGACTGAGTGAAATTATCAAATTAAAGGGTGAAATAGCTTTTTGGCTGAGTGAAATGTGTTTCTGGTAGGTGAAATTTTAGTCAAAAAAATAAAAATTTGATTACAGAAATTCAGTTTTATGAAATTCTGTAGTCAAATTTTGTTGCAAATTTTACTTAAAACAAACTTTTTGCTTTTTCGATAGCGGAACTTAAACCTTCTAATTTGCTTCCGCCAGCTTGAGCATAAAAAGGCTGACCACCTCCACCACCATTAATTTCTTTTGCTAAATCGCGAATAATATTACCAGCATTTAAGTTTTTTTCTTTCACTAAATTATCATCAATAATTACGGAGATACTTGGCTTTCCTTTTACTTCGGCACCAATAACGCATACACAGTTTTCAACTTGATTACGTATTTCAAACAAGATGTTTTTTATTTCTTCAGCACTATCAAATGAAATTTGTTCTATAATGACATTAATGCCGTTTTTCGCAATAACTTTTGATAATAAAGTTTGTTTAATGCTTTGTGCTTTTTCTTTTAATAAAGATTGTAATTGCTTTTGTAAGTCGTTATTTTCTTCTACTAAATTGCTCAAGCTTTTTATCACATCTTTATTGTTTTTTAATAAAGCTTTCACTTCATTTAAAGTAGCCGTTTGCTCATTGAAAAACTCTTCTGCTTTAACAGAAGTAACTGCTTCAATACGACGAATACCTGCTGCTACAGCACTTTCGGAAGTGATTTTGAAATAACCAATTTGTCCAGTTGCTTTTACATGAGTTCCTCCACATAATTCAATAGAGTAATTTTTATCAAACTCTACTACTCGAACCACATCGCCATATTTTTCGCCAAACAATGCCATGGCGCCAGTTTTCTTAGCATCATCAATGGTCATTTGTTGAATGTTACTGAAAATATTTTCGCGAACTTTTGTATTTACTATTTTTTCAATCTCGTGTAATTCTTCATCGGTAATTTTTGAGAAGTGAGAAAAGTCAAAACGTAAATACTCTTCGTTTACTAAACTTCCTTTTTGTTCCACATGAGTTCCTAAAACCTGACGTAATGCTGCATGTAATAGGTGAGTTGCACTATGGTTGTTCTCTGTGAATGTTCGTTTATTTCTGTTTACTTTAGCCACAAAACTGGCTTCCATGTTTTCTGGTAACTTGTCACAGAAATGAATAATGACACCGTTTTCTTTTTTTGTATCAGTGATGTTTATCTTTTCATTAATGTTTTCAATGGTTCCAGCATCACCAACTTGTCCACCACTTTCCGCATAAAAAGGAGTTTTATCTAAAACAATTTGAAACTGCTCCTTGTTTTTCGATTTAACTTTTCGGTAACGAATAATATTGCACTCACTTTCTAATTCAGAATAACCAACAAAATCTGTTTCGGCAATTGAATTATCAGTTGATTTTTTGTTTTTCTCAATCAATATCCAATCATCCGTGTCAACAGAAGTTGCCGCACGTGAACGATTTTTTTGTTCAGTTAATAATCTATTAAATTCTTCTTCATCAATACTTAAATCATAACCACGAGCAATTAAAGACGTTAAATCTAAAGGAAACCCAAAAGTATCATATAACTCAAATACAACTTTACCATCAATTACTTTACCTGTATGAGATGCTGTTAAATCAATACACACTTGGTCAATACGCTTTAAGCCAATTTCTAAAGTTTTGTAGAAAGAAATTTCTTCTTCTTTAATTACTTTTTCAATTAATATTTTTTGCGTGTTTAACTCTGGAAATTGTTGTCCTAATTGATGTGCTAATGTTGGCACAATGCGATACATAAAAGGTTCTTTGATATTTAAAGATTGGTATCCATAGCGAATGGCACGACGTAAAATACGGCGAATTACATAACCTGCACCAGTGTTACTTGGCAATTGACCATCCGCAATAGAAAACGAAATAGTACGAATATGATCAGCAATAACACGCATGGCAATATTGATAATCAATTGCTTTTTGTGTTTGTCTTCATCTTCTGGTTTGTAACGTAAGCCGCTTAACTCTTCAATTTTATTTAATAAAGGAGTAAATACATCCGTATCGTAGTTAGATTGTTTTCCTTGTAAAACACGCACTAAACGCTCAAAGCCCATACCCGTATCCACATGTTGTGCAGGTAGTTTTTCTAAGCTTTTATCGGCTTTACGCATAAACTCCATAAATACATTGTTCCACACTTCAATAACTTGTGGATCATCGTTATTTACTAAAGTAGCACCATCAACTTTTGCTCTTTCAGCATCACTTCTTCCATCATAATGAATTTCGGTACATGGTCCGCAAGGACCAGTATCACCCATTTCCCAGAAATTATCTTTTTTATTTCCTTTTAAAATTCTGCTTTCCTCCACATATAATTTCCATGTATCGTAAGCTTCTTGGTCAAATGGCACGTTTTCCTCAACACTTCCTTCAAATACGGTAACGTATAAACGTGATTTGTCTATTTTATAAACCTCTGTCAATAATTCCCAAGCCCATGCAATAGCATCTTTTTTAAAATAGTCGCCAAAACTCCAGTTACCAAGCATTTCAAACATGGTATGATGATAGGTGTCAACCCCAACTTCTTCTAAATCGTTGTGTTTACCACTTACACGCAAACATTTTTGCGTATCGGCTACACGTGGAAATTTAATGGCAGCATTACCTAAAAATATATCTTTAAAAGGTGCCATGCCAGAGTTAATGAACATTAACGTTGGATCGCCTTTAACTACCATTGGGGCAGAAGGAACGATTTCATGGCCTTTTGATTTAAAAAAATCTAAAAATGTTTGACGTACTTTATTTGATTCCATAGTATTTTAAAAAGAAGTAGCGAATATACTAAAAACACGTCCATTGTAAACCACATTTTATTCACTTTTTTATACCTTTTGCGTGAGGGATGCGAGCGAAAATCCTTTTACGCAACAGAGTGAAGTAAAAGATTGAAGTGGGCCAGCCCGACGGCGCTGCCTTTTGCGCCGGCACGCCCAGATTGCCATTTTTCTTATTACTTTTTGGCGAAAAAACATCAAGATAAAACCAATCATTTTGCTATATTTGCTAGCCTTTTCAGGAACATGTCAAAAGTTAAATATAAGTTCAATACCAAATCGCTGACCTACGAAAAAGTAAAGGTTACTTTTAAACAGCGTTTATTGCAAGTACTGTCGTATTTGGCAATTGGAACCGTATTTGCTACCATAACCATGTTAATTGCTTACCGTTTTATTGATTCTCCAAAAGAAAAACAATTGCGTAGAGAGGCAGAAGTGATGCAATTGCAGTATAATTTGTTGAATCAAAAAATGAATCAAGTGCAAACGGTATTAAATGATTTACAAGACCGAGATGATAATATTTACCGTGTTATTTTTGAGGCAGAACCTATCCCAACGTCTATCCGTAAAGCAGGTTTTGGCGGCAGCGATCGTTACAAAGACTTGGAAGGATATGATAATTCAGATTTGATGAAAGAGGCAACAGAACGTTTAGATAGAATCACCAAACAATTATATATTCAATCCAAATCTTTTGATGAAGTGGTGAAAATGGCGAAAGGCAAAGAGAAATTAATTGCTTCTATTCCTGCTATTATGCCGTTGAATAATAAAAATTTAAAACATGCTCCAAGCGGTTATGGCTGGAGAACGCATCCTATTTATAAAACACAAGAGTTTCACCCAGGAATGGATTTTACAGCAGAGCAAGGAACACCAATTTATGCTACCGGTGATGGAGTAGTGGAGGTGGCTGATGCATCTGCCCAAGGATATGGAAATCATGTGGTGATTAATCATGGATTTGGGTATCAAACACTTTACGGGCATATGAGTAAAATGGCTACTAAACCTAGCGTTAAAGTAAAACGTGGCGATTTAATTGGTTATGTGGGAAGTACAGGCTTAAGTACTGGACCGCATGTGCATTATGAAGTGATTAAGAATGGAGAAAAAGTAAATCCAATCAATTTTTACTATAACGATTTGTCTCCGGAAGAGTACCAAATTATGTTAGAGTTGTCTTCCAAATCAACCCAATCATTCGATTAATGAATTCAACGTATAAAATTGGATTTTACACTGCCATTTCATTAGTCATTGCTAATATGATTGGTACTGGCGTTTTTACAAGTCTTGGTTTTCAATTATTTGATATCCATTCGGTATTTAGTATCTTAGTTTTGTGGCTATTGGGCGGTATCATTTCTTTTTGTGGAGCATTGGTGTATGGCGAATTAGGAGTTGCTATTCCAAGAAGTGGGGGCGAGTACGTTTATTTATCTAAGTTAATGCATCCAAGCGTTGGCTTCATGTCGGGCTGGGTTTCTTCAACGGTTGGTTTTGCTGCGCCTGTTGCTTTGGCATCTATGGCCTTAGGAACTTATGTTCATAAAATTATTCCAGAAATTAATATTACAGTTTGTGCTTTAACGGTTGTTGCAATAATTACTGTTGTTCATTCAACTAATTTAAAATTTGGAAGTAGCGTACAAAAAGTATTAACGATTTTAAAAGTTTTGGTTATTTTATGTTTTATAGTTGCAGGATTCATCCACACTCCTGGGCATGAAACTACTCTTGCGCCTCAACCAGATACGATGAAAGAGATTTTTAGTGCAGGATTCTGGTTGTCATTAATGTATGTGTCTTATGCTTACAGTGGTTGGAATGCCGCTTCTTATTTAGCAGGAGATATGGAAAACCCAAAAAAGAATTTACCTAAAGCATTATTATTAGGTACTTTAATTGTGACCATAATTTATGTATTATTAAATTTTGTGTTTTTGTATAGTGCACCTATGTCAGAATTAACAGGCGTTTTAGAGATTGGTCATGTAAGTGCGGCACATATTTTTGGAGAAACTATTGGTAAGATGATGAGTATTATCATTGCTTTTTTATTATTGTCATCTATAAGTGCTATGATTATGGCTGGCCCGCGCATTATTAAATCGATGGGCGAAGATTTACCCATGTTATCTGTTTTAGCAAAAACCAACAAATATCATGTGCCATATATGGCGGTTATTACCCAATCATTAATCACTGTTTTATTAATTTTAACAGCTCAGTTTGAATCGGTGTTAACCTTCGTAGGATTTAGTTTAAGCATTTTTACATTTATGACTGTGAGTAGCATTTTTATTTTAAGGTATCGTAAAATAGAAACATCAGGTTATAAAACTTGGGGTTATCCAGTAACACCTTTAATATTTTTAGCTTTGAATGGCTATACAATTTATAAAGTTTTAGAAATGAAGCCTACAGAGTCTTTATTAGGGTTATTAAATGTGGCTATTGGAGGGTTAGTATATTTTATAGGAAAACGAGTATCAGAAAACAAACAAATAAACAAATTATGTTGAAACAATTAAGTTTAGTAGTGGCAGTTTTATTATTGACATTTGGTTGCACACCATCTGCTGAAAATCAAACAGGCGAGTTGAAAAAAGATACTGCGACACCATTTATAGTGGAAGTTAAAGAATTAAAGGATTCTATTAAGGAAGCAAATGAAGTGACTTTGCCTTTAAATGACACCTTAAATGCGATTGCCAATATTATGTCGGGAATAACTGATACAAGTTCAGTTTATAAATTCGTTCAATCTTCAAATGATTTTAAAGTGTTTAGTAAAAACTTTGAAAAACGTTGGAAAACATACGATTCAACACGCTTAACGAACTTAAGAACGTTTAAAGTAAATGAAATTGAAAAAGTGGTAAAACCCCAAACAACTTTGTTTTACCCTTTTTCTGGGCCAGATATTTTACATGCTCAAACTTTTTTTCCGGAAGCAGATAAGTACGTGATGATTGGTTTGGAGCCAGTAGGAAGCTTGCCAAAGTTTAAGAAAGAGGAAACAGATTCATTAGAATCTTATTTTCAAAAAGTAAATGTGTCGTTGAATGCGATTTTGAAATTTAGTTTCTTTAGAACTCAAAGCATGAAAAATGATTTAAAGAATGAAGAAGTAGATGGAACGTTGCACTTATTATTTTTGTTTTTAAAACTTACTGGTAATCAGTTTTGTTCTGTAAAACCTATAACGGTAGATAGTTCTGGAACTATTGTATTTGTAAATTCATTTGACGCATTAAAGAAATTAAAAACAAATACTCGAGGCGTTGAAATTCAGTTTAACGACGTAAATAATAAACCTAAAACTTTGTATTATTTTTCTTTAAATGCAGCTGATGGTGGTTTGAAATCTAACAAAGGATTTATGGCATATTTAAAAGCAATGGGAACGGTTAACACCTATTTGAAAGGAGCATCTTACCTAATGCACAAAGATTATTTTTCGTTGGTGCGTAAAGTTATTTTAAATCAAAGCGAACATGTGATACAAGATGATAGCGGTATAGCATTTCATTATTTTTTAGATGATAACAGTAAATGGAATTATTCGTTCTTTGGTCAGTATTTAAAGCCGATTCCTATGTTTGCAGATTTCTATCAAAAAGATTTAGATTCTTTGTATAAAAAACAAGGAGCTAAACCTATTGGATTTGGGATTGGATATAACTTTAAAGACAAGAACAGTAATTTTATGATTGCAACTAAGCAACATTAAATATTACAGTAGCATTTGTTTTTGTTATTCTGAATCCTAGCATTTACTTTTTTTAATTTATCACACGTTAGTAAGTTTGAGGCTCTTGCTTTACCCAAAGTTTTAAATCGCCGTTAAAGGCATCATTTATTTTTACGTAAGAATTGGGTACTTCAAAGTTGTTGCCATGATAGGTAACTAATTTAGTTCCTACTTTGGCTTTGTCTAACTGATCATCTGTATATTTTAAGAATACTTGATATAATTCAGCTTTCAACTTTACTTCATCATTTAAACGTTTTGTTTTTTCAAGATTTTCATAAAATGGATTAAATATGTAAAACCCATCATAATTAGAAAAATCAATATCTAAGATGTTTGCATTTAATAGAGTCACATTATTTAATTGGTAATGTTTGGCGATGTGTTTGCCTAATTGAACTAAACTTTTACGATATTCTACACCATAAAAATGAGAATCTACATGACTTGCTGCGGCTATACAAAATTTGCCAACACCTGAACCAATATCTAAAATACGTTTTTCATTATTTTCTGTCAGCCATTCCGCAGCTTTTTTTGCAACTTCAATAGGCGTGAAATATAATCGTGCGGCGAATTTTAAGTAACCTGGTAATAATTCATTAAAACTAGTATCTGTTAATTCAATTATGATTTGATTTTCACTTTCCATTTTATAGGACAATAGTATTGATTTTACATTTCAGTATTTTGATAAGTTATTAAATTTTATGCTCAGTACTAGGTTTTTCTATTCATTGACCAACCCCTTTATTCTTAATAATAACTATATTTATAGCAAGAAAAATCATTATGAAAAAGTTAGATATTTCAATAGGTAAACTGTTTTTCGGATTGTTATTTCTATTTGTTTTTAGCAGTGTGTTCAGTCAAGTTGATTTTTCTTTTGATTCTATTCGTCTCAAAAAGCCAATTCTGAAAATTGTTTTTGATAAACATAAGAAATACAGATTACAAATTATTTACACGCAGATTAAACGAGATGCAAACGGAAAACCGTCTTTTAAAAATTATACGTATCAACTAGATTCCTCTAATTATTTTTATTGTGCTAGTTTAGTAAAATTACCTTGTTCTATTTTAGCTTTGGAAAAAGCAAAAAAAATACGTCTTTATAGTAATACTATTATGTTTACAGATAGTGCTAATACCTGCCAACGTACTGTGCGAAAAGACACGACCTCCATTAGCGGTTATCCAAGTATTGGGCAATACATCAAACGTATGGCTTTAGTAAGTGATAATGTAGCTTATGGCCGCATTTATGAGTTTTTAGGAGTAGATTATATTCATAATCGATTAGCTGATTTAGGATATAAAAATATGAGAATTGTTCATCGCTTTGATGGTAGCTGCAAGGGGACTGACAATACAACAACTAATCCTGTTTTTTTCTGCGATAATAATTTAAAATCGATTGTTTCTGTTCCAATGCAAGAAGCTCAAAGCATTTATAAACATCCATTGGGACAAGTAAAAGTTGGTAAAGCTTATCTCAATACCAATAATAAAAAAGTAAAAGAACCTAAGGATTTTACGAACATGAATTATATTCCTTTAGAAAATATTCACTCTATGTTGCAGCGATTAATTTTTAACGATTATTTGCCAAATGAGCAACGTTATGATATGATAGATGATGACAGGCAATTTTTAATAGAGCAGTTAACTCTATATCCTCGCCAAAGTACTCATCCTACTTACAATTGTAAAACTTATTACGATAGCTATAAAAAGTATTTTATGTTTGGTGATAGTAAGAAACCCATTACAAGTGATAATATTAAAATCACTAATATCGTTGGCCAGTCTTATGGCTTTATGGTAGATTGTGCTTATATCCAAAACAAAAAAGAAAACGTTGAGTTTATGTTAAGTGCTGTTATTTATACCAACGAAGATGAAATTTTAAATGATGGCAAGTATGAATACAATACCATTGCTTTACCTTTTTTAGCAGAGTTAGGTAGACAGATATATGCGTTTGAGCTTAAAAAAAAATAGCCCGCAGATTTCGCAGAAAAATGCAGATATATAGATGATTAATATTATAGTTTAATAGAAATAAAATCCGCGAGAATCTATGAGATCTGCGGGAAACAAATAATGAGTAATAGCATTGAAAGAATAAAACACTTAAAAGAACTCCTTCTCATAGAGCGTGAAGAAGATTACTATCAATATAAAGAACAGTTTTTAAGAGCGAGCATCGAGCAACGTAAAAAAAACGGTGTTACTTGGTTTCCTATCCAGATATTATCCGATGAACTAGGTTATGCTGATTATGTGCATATAGAGGTAGAACGAACTAATCAATTAGATACACCGCACCGCTTTAGTGCTGGTAAAAATGTGAGTTTATTTTCAAATAAAAATCCTGATGAACAATTAGAGATTACAGGCACAATTAAACAATCGGGTAAAAACAAAATGAAGATTATACTTCATACAGATGAATTACCAGATTGGTGTTATGATGGCCGTTTGGGAATTAATATCCAATTTGATGATAATAGTTACATCGAAATGCAAAAAGCATTAGATCAAGTAATTGGTGCCAGAAATAATAGAGTAGCAGAGCTAAGAGAAATTATTGAAGGGAATGAATTGCCCACTTTTGAAAAAATAGACGATAGCATTGTTGTTCCTCAATTAAATATTTCACAAAATAAAGCAGTACGACATATTTTATCAGCTAACGATATAGCAGTAGTTCATGGTCCTCCTGGCACAGGTAAAACAACTACCATTGTGCAAGCTATTCGGTTGGTGTTACAAACCGAAAAGCAAGTACTAGTTTGTGCACCAACTAATACCGCTGTAGATTTATTAACTGAAAAATTGATAGAGCAGGGGGTAAACGTATTACGTGTTGGTCACCCAGCAAGAGTATCGGAAGATTTATTGAAGACTACTATTGACGGGCAAATTCAAACTCATATCAATTATAAAGATATTAAGAGTTTACGTAAAACTGCCGAAGAGTATTTTAAAATGGCTTCTAAGTTTAAGCGTACTTTTGGCAAAGAGGATGCGAAACAACGTGCTTTATTTTATTCGGAAGCTAGAAATTGTATTAAAGAATCTCGATTGTTAGAGGACTATATTGTAGATTCGTTATTTGAAAATGCACAGGTTATTTGTTGCACGCCGGTTACATCCACCAACAAAGCTTTAGCTAAGAAAAAATTTGAGACGTTGTTTTTTGACGAAGCATCTCAAGCCTTAGAAGCTATTTCGTGGATTCCATTATTAAAATGTAAACGCGTTATTTTTAGTGGGGATCATTTTCAGTTACCACCAGTTGTAAAGAGTGTGAAAGCTAAGCAAGAGGGCTTAGATAAAACCATGCTGGATAGTTGCATTAAGCACGATACCATTTCGAGTTTGCTAACAAGGCAGTATCGTATGCACCAGCATATTATGGCTTTTAGTAATGCTTATTTTTATAATAATGAATTAGAAGCTGATGCAACGGTAAAGGATACTCTGCTTTCTTTAAATGAAGATATCGACATTCTTCATGTGCCAGTAGAATTAATTGATACAGCAGGCTGTAGTTTTGATGAATCACAAAATCCAGAAACCTTAAGCTTATCTAACAAAGGCGAAGCTGATTTATTGTTTAAACATTTAGATTTACTGTTGCAACAATATAATTTTGCTGGAGAAACACAGAAAATAGATGTCGGAATTATTTCGCCTTATAAAGAACAGATTGAACTATTAAAAGAAAAGCTAGTTGATTTTGATTATTCTGCTTATCAAGTAAATGAATTAGATGTAAAGACGATTGATGGATTTCAGGGAGAAGAACGCGATGTTATTTATATTTCATTAGTACGTAGTAATCTCAATTCAGAAATTGGATTTTTATCAGATATTCGAAGAATGAATGTCGCATTAACACGTGCTAAAAAGAAATTAGTGGTTATTATGGATACAGCCACTATTGGTAATCACCCATTTTATAAATCTTTTATTGAGTATTGCGAGAAAAATAGTTTTTATAAATCAGCTTGGGAATTTAGTTACGAGGCTTAGTTTTTATTATTGGGGCGTGCCGGCGCAAAAGTACAAGCGCCGTCAGGCTTTCCGCTCCAATCTTTTTGTAAAGGAACACAAAAAGGATTTTCTCTGCAATCCTTCACGCAGAAGGTAACTTAAATATAGTGTAGAAAATTATTTGCATGAGGGATAGAACGAAAAGCCTTTTGCGAAATGTAATGTAGTAAAAGCTTGCAGTGATAGCCCGACCTCGCTGCCTCTTTGCGGGGTCATGCCCAAATTTGTAAGAGGAAATATAACCTAATTCTGATACCCGAAATTCTTCAAATTAGAATCATTACTTCTCCAGTCTTTAGCAACTTTCACAAACAATTCTAAAAATATTTTCTTTCCAAAGAATGTTTCAGCATCTATGCGAGCACGGGTACCAACCTTTTTTAAAGCTTCGCCTTTATGGCCAATAATAATACCTTTTTGACTATCACGTTCCACAATAATATCCGCTTGTATTTTTAAAATAGATTCTTCGTCTTTAAATGAATTAACAACTACTTCTACACTATAAGGAATTTCTTTTTTGTATTGTAATAATATCTTTTCTCTGATAATTTCAGAAACGAAAAACTTTTCGGGTTTATCCGTTAAAGTATCTTTATCATAAAACGCCTCACCAACTGGTAAAAGTTGAGTGATGCGATACATTACGTTTTCTAAATTGAATTTTTTTAATGCCGAAATTGGAAGAATCTCAGCATTTGGTAATTTCTCTTTCCACTCAGCCATTTTAGTGTCTAAAACTTCTTGAGTAGCCATGTCTATTTTATTTAGTAATAATAAAACAGGAGTACTTGTGTTTTTTAATTTCTCTAAATATTTTTCGTCTAAAACAATATCTTCATAGATATCAACGATTAATAAAAATACATCAGCATCGCTAAAAGCAGATACAACAAACTCCATCATTTTTTCTTGAAGTTTGTAGTTTGGTTTTAAAATACCTGGAGTATCAGAGAATACAATTTGATAATCGTCGCCACTAACAATACCCATAATACGGTGACGTGTAGTTTGTGCTTTTGATGTAATAATACTTAGCTTTTCGCCAACTAATACATTCATTAAAGTTGATTTACCAACGTTAGGGCAACCAATGATGCTTACAAAGCCTGATTTATGTGGATTTTGTGACAAATTATTATAATTTTTACTTAGACAAATATAGTTTTTTTTGCTGAGATATGAATTTTGTGATTAGCTCCGCAGATTACAAAAAAGGGGCTTTACGAATGAAAACCTATTCGCTAGCGCGAATCGAGTTTTTGTATTTTAAATCTCCGCCTGAAAGCAAAGTTTTCGACTCGATGTAAAATACAAAAACCCATCAGTGTAACTGATGGGTTTCCAATGTAGCGGGAGAGTGATTCGAACACCCGACCTTTGGGTTATGAGCCCGAACTACTTATTGAAAAAGCCTATAAACACAGGCCTTTCGTTTTTAAATTTCGTTCAAATATACACATTTTCAAACAATTCCTTACTCCAATTCCTTACTCCAGTTAACAATATAATTTTTATCAGAACTTAGGGTGGTTAAATACCATAGTGTTTAAACGCTAAAAACAATTATATTTGTATAGATATTAAAATTATTGTTTCTAATAGATTTCAATTCCATCAATTCATTATGAAAAAATTAGCTATTTTATTTTACAGTATAATTATTGTTCTTAATTTCTCATGCGGTTCTAGTTCAGATGAAAAAATTACTATTGATATAAACGATACAAAAGCCCTTACAGAATACCTTCAAGGGAAATGGGAACATAATGAATATAGTTCAAATGTAAATGAGACTAGGCGTTATAGGTTTGAAATTAACGGGAATAAGCTAAAAATGTGGAGTTGCATATCCAATTTAGATGACCCATTTAATATGAAAGAAGGTTATGATGAATTTAATTTTGAACTTTCTTCTCCAGACCGTGACAATGATGGATATCATTCAAGATATTTAATTATTAATGAATTCAATAATAAACTTATTACATTAGAGTTTAGGGCATTATCTCCTATTTGGTTAGTTTCAGACAAACACTGGGATACTCCTGTAATTAGAAGTGGAGCTGGTTTACCGACTTGGGATAGAGCAAATTTTGAAACAGTAGGGCAACTAAAACATAATGATAATAGTTACTCAAACGCTACAACTGTTAACACTGATAATTCCTATGCAACTCCAATTAATGAAGAGAGCATCGAAAGCAATTCTGCTGACCCAACTTTTAATGAAGATAACACCAATGCTGTTTATTTAACTGTTGAGTCATCAAGAGCTTACTTTTATGATGAAGCCGATGTTAGCTCAAAAACCAAGAAGTTTCTTATCAAAGGTGATGTTGCTGAATTATATGAAGAAGGGAATGAATATGTTAAAGTAAGTTACAAAAACAAAGATGGAAAGGAAACAGTGGGCTGGATATCGAAATCTGATTTTAATCAGTCTGCAACTACCAATACTAGTTCTGAATCTTCAAATGAACAAATCTATTCAACTGTAGAGGAAATGCCGCAATTTCCAGGGGGAGCAACGGAAATGATGAATTATATTCAGAAAAATATTCAATATCCTCAAATGGCTAAAGAAGCTGGATTAAGTGGCAAATGCTATTTGAAATTTATCGTGGCAGTTGATGGTACAATTAAAGATATCCAAATAGTAAAAGGAGTTCCTGGCTGCAAGGAATGTGATACTGAAGCAAAAAGAGTTGTTTCATCGATGCCAAATTGGAAGGCTGGAAAACAAAATGGTAGAGCTGTGAATGTATCCTTTAATTTACCAGTTAATTTTCAGTTAAGATAAAATGTTATATCACTTTATTCACAGGAATTGTTTTTGGAAATTGTTTTAGCTTTTTTTCATTAGACTGGTTGAATATGTTTCATCAAGTATTTTATTACAATCCTTAACAGACATTTTAATTGCCGCACCACTAGGTAAATTATTTAACAAGTAGCGAGCTTGAGAAAATGTAAGTATAATTTTTATCGTTTTCATATACTAATAAATACCTTGTTGATAGTGATTTAAAAATATTTCCTAAATTTTATAGCGAGTGTGAACGAGGTGTATGATATACAGATACTAAAATCGCTGTTTTTGTGCTCAAAAATAATTTAGGCTTAATAGCTCTAAGGTGTGCGATAGCTTCTGATACGGTACTGTTGAAGTACAATAAATGCAGTATATCAGTTGGTATTTGTATCAAAAAAAATATAAAAAATATTTTCTGAGCACTATCATGGGCATCATATCATATAGGCTATATTCCATATTTAAGGCGATTAACGAGTTGTAGGTTACATAAATGCAGTATCTCAAATTTGTTCGTTCACGGAGGGTAGCCCTCCACCATGGCATTACGGTGGGGGGCACTCCGTAGATTTATAAAACGAGATTAATCGATAACACTTTCATCGATTGCTTTTAATCTTGATTTTAGAAAGTATTTGTTCGAGTTTGGTATTAACATGGCTTCATCTTTTACGAAGTCGTTATCACCAAATTGCACCAACACATTTACAAATTCATACTTTTCATTGTTTCTGATTTTGTTAGCGATAATGTTTCCAGTATCTGTTGAGTTATCAATATCATTAAAAGCGTGAATGGTTATTGCATCACCTGTACTAGTATTTTTTATTGTTGATGTGTTTGTATCTACCTTTTTTGAATCGGCTTCGTGCAACTGTTCTTCGAGGCTTTTCTCTTTAACAACCTTTTTAGTTTTAACTACTGGCTTTACATCTAGTTGAATAGTGTTTGTTTCGGTGCTAGTTATTTCGGTTTTGATAACTGGCGTTTCAACTATCTCAACACTTGTTGCTTTTTTTGGTTTTGCTTCAATAGCTTTTATGGTTGGTGGTGTTTTACCTTTCTCAGTCCATAGCTCAATATCAATAACCGTAATAGTTCTAAGTCGTTTTGGTTTACCACCGCTAAGCGATGCAAATGATACCGTTGTTTTATTTAATAAGCCTTTCTTATGAAGTCGGTTAACAAACTTGCTTATTGTTCCTTTATCCATACCCAACTCAATAGCTAGTGTGATGTCTTTTACTTTGAATGAATCACCATTTAGTTGATATGAGATTATTTCAGTTAATATGGCTTTCTCTTGCCAATTTAGTTCTTTACATTTTTTTACATTTTTAAATAAACGTGTAAAATCTTTGAATTCGTGCATACTTATATATGATTGTTTTATCGATGCCAATTACTTGGCTTATTAGATTAGCCACCTTATCGCTCAAAAGTTGATTTGGTGGCTTTTCTTTTATAAGTATAATGCATAAAAAAAATAAGTCAAGCGATTTGAGGTATTTTATTTAAAATAATTCAAAAATAATATATCAACGAACCTTAGTGAGTTGAAAGGTGGCTTTTAAAACCTCACGCATCGGGTCAGCTACTCCAAATTTGTTTTACGTTGATAGGTGGTTTTAATAAATTGGTTACGACCTCACGCATCGGTATAACGTACTTCAAATTTGTTCAATGTTGATATACTGCGAATGCACTACCTCGAGCATCGGTGTCAGCTACAAATCATTAGCCTAATTTGATATGCTTTATATGTAGTACATCAAACTAAGTATTTAATATGTAGTAGTTGATTCGTATGAATATATAAGAATACTATAAT